>NZ_SPFO01000047.1 GCF_005845035.1 Collinsella aerofaciens
TCATTTTCATTGCAACAGCCTCAGGACTCAGCGCAACGCGTTGCGCTGAGTCCTGAGGCGCGAATCCGGGTAGGCAACCCCAGAGGGGCCGGAATCCCCCGGCCCTCGATGGAGGGAGGCCGGCATGTCCAGACCGAGACCGTCCGGAAGGTCGTACGGGAGGCTCACGAGGCACGAGAGGAACGCGATCGAGAGAATGCTCGACCGCAACCGAAGCGCCCGCGAGATCGCCGCGGAGCTCGGCAGGTCGCCCTCGACCGTGACCAGGGAGGTGGCGGCGCACCGCTACGTCACCGCGCCGCGCTCGCGCTACGGCGAGCCCGCGCCCGAGGACCTCTCGGGGGCCTGCCCCAGGCTCGCCGCATGGCCGAGGTGCTGCAACGGCTGCTCGCACAGGAGGGGCTACGGCTGCTCGAGGAGGCCCAGGGTGTTCTACAGCGCCAGGAGGGCGCAGGAGGCAGCCGACGCCGAGCTCTCGTCGAGCAGATCCGGGATAGACGAGACCGAGGAGGGCGCCGCCGCCAAGCTCGCGGCCATCAGGGGCGGCCTCGCGCGTGGGCTCTCCCCGCAGCAGATAGCGGCGACGACCCCCGGCCTCAGCGCCTCCACCGTATACAGGTGGGTGGACGCCGGCTACGACGGCATGACGAACATGGAGCTCAGGCGCAAGGTCGGCTACAGGCCGAGGTCGCACCGGGCCCCGAAGAGGGCGACGTCCCACTCGGCCCGCAGGTCGCACGCGGCGTTCCTCGCGCTCGGCGAGGACGCCTGCGCCGCGGCCTGGGAGATGGACACCGTCGAGGGCGCCGGGTGCGACTCCGCCAGGCTCCTCACGCTTCTGCACCGCCCGAGCCGCTTCCAGCTGGCGCTGCCGCTGCCGGACGGCGCGTGCGCCTCGGTCCTCGCGGCGCTCTCGTCCCTGCGCGCGGTCCTCGGCGAGGACGGCGCGAGGCGCGCCTTCGGCGCCGTGCTCACCGACAACGGGAGCGAGTTCGCCGACGAGGGCGCCATCGCGGCGCTGCTCGGCGAGCGCGACGGCGAGACCAGGCTCTTCTACTGCGACCCCCGGCAGAGCCAGCAGAAGGGCGCGTGCGAGAAGAACCACGTGGAGATCAGGAAGCTGCTGCCCAAGGGCGCCGGGGTCAGGTTCGACCGGCTGACGGCGGCGGACTGCGCGCTGCTCATGTCGCAGGTGAACTCCGAGCCGAGGGGGGGCGCTCGGGTTCCTGACGCCGGCGCGCGTGCTGCGGATGGCCCTCGGGGAGGATGCCTCCGCCCTCATGGACGCGTTCGGGGTGGAGGAGCTGGCGCACGGCGGGCTCGACCTCACGCCCGGCTGCATCGACAGGGCCAGGGCCGCGAGGGACGAGGGGCCGCTGGCGGGATAGCCGGCGCGCCGGG
>NZ_SPFO01000048.1 GCF_005845035.1 Collinsella aerofaciens
TGCTCCGGGAAGTTCGCGAAGCCCACTTCCCGGAGCAAGGCAACCCGCCCGGAGCAGGGCCCAGCGCGAGACCGTCCCGGATGCCTATCCGCACAGCATTGTTACTAGCGGGATCGTCAAAATGGAGCAGATGATCGACAGGAAGGTGCATTGCATCATGGGGCGTGCGTCCTTACCGTATTGAAGACAGTACAGCGTGCCGTTGCTGCCTACCGGCATTGCCATCTCGAGCACGAGTGTCGTAATGAACATGGGCGTCATGCCCGGCCACACGCGGGCCACGGCAAGGCACGCCACCGGGACGATAACCAGGCGAAACGCCACGGCGACATAGGCACGCCAGTTGGTGAGCATGTCGAGCGGACGATACTTGGCGATGGACGACCCCATGAGCAGCAGCGCCGCCGGGGTGGTCATGGTACCCACGATGGAAATCGAATCGCCCACGACGCCCCAATCGGTCCATCCGGTCAAAACGACAATGAGCACGACAACACTCGCAATAAGGCCAGGGTTTTTGCAACAAGCGGCAAGATTTCGCAGCTGCTTCTTAAGGCCACCTTGTACGCCACTAAAGAGCATGACGCCGACGGTGAACATAAATATGTTAAGGGGAATGAGCGCAATCGAAGCGTACAACAGCGCCTGTTTTCCCAATACCGCCGAAATAACCGGAAAGCCGATAAACCCGGCATTACCGAAAATCACCGCAAAGCGATACGAGCACTCTGTTCCCTTGGGCACACGAAGGGCAGCGGTAACGGTAAACGCAATAACAATCGCCACCGCATACATGGCGACGGACAAGCCCATAAGCGAAAACGTATCGGCAACGCTCGGCAACTGCACATCGTCACCCAACGCCGACGAAAGCACCAAGCACGGCAACGCCACCTGCAGCAGCAAACGCGAAAGCTCGCGCTCAAACTCTGCCTTCATAAACCCCAGCTTGGAGATACACCAACCCAACAGGATCGGCAAAGAAACCGTCACCATCTGCAACGCCACGCTCGTAAAGCTCATCCATCCCCCTCTTAGCTATTCCACGAGGGCCGGGGTGCCTGCTTTGTTTTGAGAAGTGGGCTCCGCGAACTTCTCAAAACAAAGCAGGCACCCCGGCCCCGGCAATGCAATCCTAGCTGACCAAAGAAAGATGCGCAGCCTCCAGGGCAGCATCAGCAAAGTCACCGTTGCATTAAAAATTTTCAGCCCCGCAGATCGAAACGGTCGAGAGGGCCGCCTCCGGGCGGGTGCCTTCCTCTGAGAAGTTCGCGAAGCCCA
>NZ_SPFO01000049.1 GCF_005845035.1 Collinsella aerofaciens
GGTCCGGGGCCTGGCCCCTGGCGGGCTCCTTCGGCCGCCCCGAGCACGTCAGGTAGTGCCACGCGGCCTCGACCAGCGCCTTCCTCAGGTGCTTGTTGCCGGCCTTGGTGATCGCGCCCCTGCGGTCGCTCTCCCCGCTGGAGTGCTCGGAGGGCGTCAGGCCGACCCACGCCGCGAACGAGCGGGCGTTCCCGAACCTCGAGAACTCGCCGGCCTCGAACACGAGGTCGGCGGCGGACGCGGTGTCCACGCCCTTGAGGCAGCGCAGGGAGTCGACCCTCCTCCTCCACCTGGGCTTGCGGGCCTCGGCCTCGACGAGCCCCTCGAGCCTCGCCTTCTCCTCCGCCGCCCGCCTGACCGCGTCGACGTAGTAGGCGAGCACGTCGTTGTCGGCCCCCTCCGCGAACCTTATCGACTCGATCCAGGACCAGTGCGCCCGGGTCCAGTTGCCCTTCCTGCGGCCGGTGGGCGTCCTCTCGTCGAAGACGAGCCCGTGCCTGAGCAGGAACTTGGAGAGCCGCTGCTTCGAGCGCGAGAGGTCGTCCCTCGCGTCCTCGAGCGCCCTGGTCAGGTCGCGGGCGGCCTCGCACTCGTCGTCGGGGACCCACACCTCGACCACGTTGCCGACCGACAGCATGCGGGCGAGGAACTCGGCGTCGTTGCGGTCGTTCTTCCTGCGCCTGTCCGCGCTGGGCTTGATCATCTTCGAGACGGCGCCGACCACGCAGTCGACCCCGAGGCCGGAGAGCCTCTTCTGCAGGTCGAACCCCGTGACCCCGGACTCGTACACGCACTTGGCCTTTGGGTCCACGGACCGCACCCGCTCCGCGACTGCCCCGGCGTCGTAGCCGAAGGTCGCGCAGCGCACCTCCCCGGTCATGACGTCGGGGGAGACTGCCTTTATCGAGCGGGCGTGGACGTCGAGGCCGACGAAGGTGGTAGTATCGAGCATGGGAGCCCCTTCCATGAATGCGGCGTGGCCGCCGCGGCTGAATTAGACACTCACCATTGTCGGCCTAATCCGCGGTCTTTCATGCAGCAGGGGCTCTCAATGTTTTTATGTCCTGCTCATATCGTCTGT
>NZ_SPFO01000050.1 GCF_005845035.1 Collinsella aerofaciens
ACGGCTCGGTGCCGTCCACCGGTCAGCGGCGCCCTGGCCTCCCACGGGCTGACCCCGCAGTACTCTCGGCGCGATGGGGCTTAGCTTCCGGGTTCGGAACGGGACCGGGCGTGCCCCCCATGCTCTGGCCGCTGACCGGTGGGCGGCGCCCACCGTTTCGGTGTCCTGGGTCTCACTGTAGGCGTGCCCTGAGGGCCGCATGGCGCATAGGAAAGATGACTCGGGGGCATCCTCGTGCCCGGACCGCGCGTGAGCGCTGGGTCCCGCGGGCCGCGAGGTGCGGTTCCGGAAGAGCTCGGGCGATTAGTGCGGCTCGGCTGAGGACGTCGCCGCCCTTGCACCTGCCGTCTATCGACCAGGTAGTCTACCTGGGCCCTTACCGGAAGGAGAACTAATCCCTGGAACGGCTTCCCGCTTAGATGCCTTCAGCGGTTATCCGCGCCGCACGCGGCTACCCGGCCGTGCCGTTGGTCGACAACCGGTTCACCGGAGGTGCGTCCACCCCGGTCCTCTCGTACTGGGGGCAGCCTCCATCGATTCTCCTGCGCCCACGGAGGATAGGGACCGAACTGTCTCACGACGTTCTGAACCCAGCTCGCGTACCGCTTTAAACGGCGAACAGCCGTACCCTTGGGACCTGCTCCAGCCCCAGGATGCGATGAGCCGACATCGAGGTGCCAAACCTTGCCGTCGATGTGGACTCTTGGGCAAGATCAGCCTGTTATCCCCGGAGTACCTTTTATCCGTTGAGCGACGGCCCACCCACTCGGGGCCGCCGGATCACTAGAGCCTGCTTTCGCACCTGCTCGGCTTGTGGGCCTCGCAGTCAAGCCCGCTTGTACTCTTGCATTCAAAAGGACGGTTGCCGACCGTCCCGAGCGGACCTTCGCGCGCCTCCGTTACCCTTTAGGAGGCGACCGCCCCAGTCAAACTGCCCGCCTGGCACGGTCCCCGAGCCGGTTGACGGCCTCGGGTTAGGACGCCGGTCGCGCGAGGGCAGTATTCCAAGGGCGGCTCCCCGGGGGCTGGCGCCTCCGGATC
>NZ_SPFO01000051.1 GCF_005845035.1 Collinsella aerofaciens
ACTTTATCCGAACACCTCCCACATTCATCCGCACATGTGCGGATGAATGTGGGAACCCGATACCCTGAGGGCCGGATCGGCCGGCCCCGGGAGATCGGAGGACGGCATGTCCGGAAAGAGGAAGAAGGGTTCCGCGGAGGCGGCCCCGAGGGCCTACGGCAGGCTCACCAGGCACGAGCGGGACACGGTCCAGAGGATGCTGGAGCGCAGGGCCTCGTGCAGGGAGATCGCCAGGGAGCTGGGCAGGTCGCCCTCGACGGTGAGCGCCGAGGTGGCGTCGCACAGGTTCGTGACGGCGCCGAAGTCCAGGCGCGGCGAGCGCGTCGACGGCTCGGCCGACCTGTCGGCGGCCTGCCCGCGCCTGGCGGCGTGGCCGCGCTGCTGCAACGGGTGCGGCCGGTACCGTGCGATCGGCTGCAAGCGCCGCCCGCACGTATTCTACGAGGCCCGCGCCGCGCAGCTGTGCGCGGACTCGGTGCTCGTCTCGTCCAGGCGCGGGATAGACGCCGACGAGCCCGCCGCGGCGGCCAGGCTGGAGACGATAAGGGACTGCCTGCGCCGGGGGCTCTCCCCCGAGCAGATGGCGGCGCGCAACGGCGGCCCGGTGGACCTGTCGCCCTCGACCATCTACCGCTGGGTCTCGGCGGGCTACGACGGCATGACCAACATGGAGCTCAGGCGAAAGGTCGGCTACAGGCCGAGGAAGCGCGCCGCGGGCCGGGCGGCCACGCGCCACTCCGCCCGCAGGTCGCATGCCGCGTTCCTCGCCCTCGGGGAGGACGCGTGCGCCGCGGCCTGGGAGATGGACACCGTCGAGGGCGCCCGGGAGGACTCGGCCTGCCTGCTCACGCTGCTCCACCGCCCCAGCAGGCTCCAGCTGGCGCTCCTGCTCGAGGCGAAGGACTCGGCGAGCGTGGAGGCGGCGCTGGAGGGCGTGCGCTCGGTGCTGGGCGCCGACGGCATGGGGAGGGTCTTCCGCGCCGTGCTCACCGACAACGGCGC
>NZ_SPFO01000005.1 GCF_005845035.1 Collinsella aerofaciens
AAGTCATAGATGCGGGCGTGTTGGCTAAAATGGGTCGGCCGGGATTGGTCAATCTCGGCCGACTATATTTGGCTAAATTATTCCGACGCTAACAACGTCATAGGGAGAAATATCAATCAGGCAGTTATCCAGCAGATAACGAAGCCCCTCGCGTGCTACTGGCGTTGAAACATTAAACTCTCTGTTATTCGCCAGAATTGCAAGCCAGTTGAGAATCGAGAACTCACCTGATTCCAAATCCAAAATCGCAAGGCCATCTAAATCAAGCTCATATCGATTGGCAATGCCATCAGACTCGGTCCGACATGCCCACTCCATTGCCATTTCCTCATGCGGTGTGCAATAAAACCCGCGCCCATAGTCATTGAATTGCCTGCATTTATCCAACGATGGATGCTCGACAACAACCTCCGACCCGTGCCAAAGCTCCATATCGACCTCCTAAAAAATATCACCCCAGTGATAGTTTACCAATAACTATCACTGGGGTGATATGAACGGGGGCTTTTGACGGTTTAACCCTGACTAGAGGCAGGCTTCGGCGATGCGGCGCTTGAGTTCGTCGATGCCGGTGCCAGTCTGGGAGCTTGTAATGATTACGTTCTCGGCCGGGACGTTGAGCTGCTTCTTGATGGCTGCCGCCTGGCGGGCCTGTTGGGTGCGGCTGAGCTTGTCGGCTTTGGTGAGGCAGACGATAAAGTTGAACTCGTTGCCCTGCAGGTAGTCGATCATGTCATGGTCGAGTTTACTGGGGTCGTGGCGAATGTCCACCAGCGACACAACCAGGTTGAAGCTGCGCTCGGAGTCGAAGAAGTCGCCAATGAGCTCGGCCCAGCGGTCACGTTCGGCCTTGGAACGACGGGCGAAACCGTAGCCCGGCAGGTCGACGAAGTGCACATCGTCAGCCTCAAAGAAGTTGATGTTGCTCGTCTTGCCCGGCGTACTCGAAACCTTGACCAGGTTCTTGCGGCCAAAAAGCTTGTTCATAATCGACGACTTGCCCACGTTGGAGCGGCCGACAAAGCTCACCTCGGGGCAGGTGGACTCGGGAATCTGCGAAACCTTGCCATAGCTGGCGACGAACTTGGCAAGCTGGTAGTTAATGGAATCGGCCATGGACACTCCTTGGTCGTAGGTTCTTACAAATAGACGCGCTATTGCGCAGCGGCAATGCGGCGGACGATATCGAGCGTGATGTCACTTGCGACACGCGCGTACTCGAACAGATCGAACTCGCGCTCGCAAATTGCATCGTACGCCTCGTCACAATTATCGCTGATAGCGCGCAACACCAGGCAATCGACACCATTTTTGGTTGCGACATGGGCAATTGCCGCGCCCTCCATGCCGACACAATCGGCATGCGTCGCCTCGATAGCGTCGTTGCGCATGGTGGCGCCCGTCACAAAGCGGTTACCCGTGGCAATCGTGCCGACCAGGAACTGCTTGGTGCCCTCGTTCGAAGCGACTGCATTTTTCGAAGCGTCAACAAACCCACGCTCAGCAAGCACGTCGGCGGCAATATCGACCAGCGCGGGCGTCGAGCCAAACTCCTCGAGCCCCGGTGCGGACTCGGCGATAAGCGCGGTATCGGTATCCAGATAGCGTAGGCGTTTGCCAATGACCACGTCGTCGATATGGAGCTTGGGGTTCAAACCGCCCGCAATGCCCGAAAACACAACAGCCTGCGGAGCATACTTGCTAATGAGGTGCTGTGTTGCAGCGGCGGCGTTCACCGTGCCCATGCCCGCCGTTGTGGCGACAACTGTCAGGCCGTCGAGCTCACCGCTCACAACGGTCAAGCCTGCCTCCCGTGCCTCGCAAACGTCGCTCAGCTCTTCCTTAATCTGCATGATCTCTTTTTCGAGCGCACCGATAATCGCGATGGTAGCCATACCATTCCCCAAACCTATACGAAATTCTCAACCAAGGTATGGTACCAGCATTTTGTTTGACCTCGCCAAACGAACACGCTAAGCCAGTGCAGCTCGCGTATCAAACAGAGCCTTTGCAATCGCAGCCGTAACCTCGCTCGAACGGTCACTCCATGGCATCGATGTCATGACGCTCATGACATAGGTACGGCCATCGATGTCGATGAGGCCTGCATCGCATGTCGAATAGTAACCACCCTCGCTAATCCAGCCTGCCTTGTTGCGCACCAAAACCTGCTCATCCGCAATGCCATCGCGAATAAACGAGCGCGATGTTGATGCCAGAAGGCCCGACAACCACTGTGAAGTCTCGGTATCCATGCTCAGATACTCGCTCATCTCGCGCCATAACCTCGCAGAAGTGCGCGGGCAGTAGGTCGGAAAATCACTCATCGGATCCAGTGCCGTATCGTAATCGATGCCAAGACCGACAATCCAATCCTCGTAACCGACACGGTCAAACGCCGCACGTAACGCAATAAACGAATCGTTGTCTGAATAAACGACCGCAGCCTCGATCAAGTCGCGCACCGCCTGCCAGCCCATACTGTAACCACCATACGTGGCTAAAGGCCAATCGAGCGACACCTGACCCGATTCGACCAACGTCTCGCAAATATAGAGCGCATGTAACTGCTCGCTCCATACACCTCGACATCGGCGCTATACGTCACGCCTCTACCGCTCGATAGGTCGTAGAACACTACGCCCACTTCACCCAGCTCCTGCGCCCGGCTCAGGGCATCCTGGAGCGAAGCAAGGCTCTTATCCTCCAAGGTAGGAATCTTGTTATCCACCAACGAGAAGGTCTGAACGGTATCACTCGAAGGGATATCGTTGAAGTCCACCTTCGAAAGTCTCGTCTTGAGATCTGCCGACGCTTTGGACTTTGAAACCTTTTCGTTTTGCAGCTGTACCGTTGACGCATCTGAGCGCACCGTTCGCTCCGAGGCATAGGCTTTAGCGGTAATTCCGAGGATAATAACCGCTAACGCTAACATTCCTATGGCGGCAATCTTCGCCCCGCGAATGCGAGCGTCGGCAAGGCCACGCAAAGACGTGCCCTTCGTCTCATATCTGCTGCTATGCTGCGGCACATACTCATCCCGCGATGCGATGTTTCGCACGTGGTCTCCTGACTGCTACCGTTTATATACGAGCAGCATGATACCGAGCAGGCATTTCTTTCCAAAGATATTCAGCGGCGTTTAAGGTGTCTTTAAAGAAACCACAAGCGTATTTATCCAAATGGCACGATTCTGTTGCGCATCTCACCGCAACCTTGACCAGTCTTTTTGGGACGGGGCTCTTTGGCAATCAACTTGGTGCCCAGGGACATTCATTTAAGTCTGTCCCCAATGAGTGCCTTTGGGGAGCGAAAATGGCTCGCTAGCCGATGGCGTTTTTGAGTTCAGCGCGGCGCTTTTTCATGCCCGTCATGACGGCGTTGCGCAGCTCGGGCATGCGCGCGGTATCCATCTGTGGAACGCCCTCGAGCTTATAGGGAATCCCCAGCTGCTCGTATTTGACGACACCCATGGTGTGATACGGCAGCATCTCCAGGCCGACCACGTTATGCCACGGGGCAATCAGGCGACCGAGTGCCTCGCACTCCTCCACCGTGTCGGTAATGCCCGGCACCACCACGTGACGGATAACGACCTTGATCTTGCGACGTGCAAGCTCATCGCCAAACGCCAGGATGCGTGCGGGATCGCAACCGGTCAGCTTTTTATGCTCAGCCGGATCGGCATGCTTGATGTCGAGCAGCACCATATCGGTCTCGTTGAGAACGGCATCGAACTTCTCGGGGTGGTTGGGGTCAAACGCATATCCGCAGCTATCGAGGCAGGTATGCACGCGGCCATCGGGATTGTTGTGCATTGCACGGAACAGGTCGGCCAAAAACTCGGGCTGCAGGAGCGGCTCGCCACCCGAAACCGTAATGCCGCCGCTGCGATAGAACTCATGGTTGCTCTGGAACTCGTCCATCAGGTGCTCGACAGTCACCATGGTGCCGCCGTTAACAGACCAGGTATCGGGATTGTGGCAATACGCGCAGCGCATGGGACAGCCCTGAACAAACACCACAAAGCGAATGCCGGGTCCGTCGACCGTTCCCATCGTCTCAATCGAATGTACGCGGCCCAGGGCAAACGCGGAGTCCTCGGGACGAGCGTCCACACCCTCGAGCGTCATCTCAGCCATTCCCGCTACCTTGCCTCTCATTGGTTTTAGTTACATAAATGCCAGAGCCATTCTAGCCCATACGCATGATGGTGAAACGGTTTAGTGGTCAATTGAGTTGTTCTATTTGGCCCCACACAAAAGCGGCGGGAAGGTTGTCACAACCCACCCGCCGCCGAGGCAATAGATATCGATAGACGCCAGGCCTTACGCCTTAAGCGTAAGCACCGCGCCGAAGGCGGTCGGGCCGCAATGGCTCGAGATGACGCCGCCGACCTGAGTCCAGGTAATGTCCTTAAAGCCAAGATCGTGTGCATAGACTTCCATGTCGTCGCGCAACTCCTCGGAAAGACCCACCGAATACGCCAGGCCAATATGCGAGTAGTCGATCTCGCCCTTCTCTACCATGTGGTCAATGAAGGCGCGGGCGCACTTGAGCATAGAACCGCGGAACTTCTTGGTCGCCACGAACTTACCGCCCGTCACCTCAATGCAGGGCTTAATCTTGAGCAGATGGGCACCAAGGAATGCGACGTTGGACAAGCGACCGCCCGCCTTAAGGAAGGCAAGGTCCGTAGGAACAAAACCCAGCAACACGCGGTCCATGACGGAGTTCGTAAATGCAAAGATCTCGTCAACGGTGGCATCGGGATGAGCCTCAATATACTTGGCGGTCTCGACGACAACGAGCGACTGGCCCACCGAGACAAAGCGCGTGTCCATGGAGAACACGTAGTCGCGCCCCTGAGCCGCAATCTTAGAGGACTGATGCGAACAGGTCGTGGCCTCGGAATATGCAAGATGCAAAATAGTCGCGTCGGGTTGCTCGGCATGGATGCGGTCGTACACATGCGCAAAATCCGCTGGCGAACAGCCACTGGTCTTGGGCATCACACCAAACTCGTTGCAGCGCGAATAAATCTCGAGCGGATCGATCGAGCCGTCCTCGACGGTCTCGTCACCAATCGTGACATGCATGGGCACGCGCACGATGCCGTAGCGCTCGCAGAGCTCCGGCGTTACATCCGACCCAGACTCAACCACGATTACATACTTGCCCATTCTTATCACGACCCATCTCGACATTGGCTTTTCAATACATGACACGCGCGTCGCGCTGTTGCACAACGGCATCTAAGCGCCAAAGAGACGCCGCCCTTTGCACATAACAAAGGACAGCGTCTCCCTGGAAAACTCCGTGCTTAACTGAGATTTTACACGGTTTATTAAGGAGTGTTACTTATTCCGCAAACGGTCGCTATACGCGATAAACGGTAGTTGACCGCGGCAACTGCGACACATTCCGCCCAACAAGTCCAATCGTGCTCCATGCACGGTTAATGAGCGAGGCGGTAGAAATCCATCGACGCCGCGCCCTCGGCGTGCAGCGCCATCGCCGGAACCGCCGACGAATAGGTACGGCTCGTAAGTGCCGCCTCACCGCCGTTGGCAAAAATCTCGACCATCGTAGTGTCCGAAAGCACGCGCAGGTCGCGAAGCTCGCCGAGCTCAATCGACCTCTGGTCGCGCCCATAGCCTTCGTCACCCATGTCGAGGGTAAGCATCCCGTCCGCATAGCGCACAAAGACACCCTTGCGAATCTCGAGCTCAACCATCTTGGCGCCCTCACAGGAAACCACGAGATCAAACAGGCGGCCCGGCTCCTCAACGGTTTCACCGCCTGTCGTGCGAACGCAGTCGCCGCGCATCCTCTCAATCTCGTGCGCCGGCTGCTGGCAGAGCTTACCATCGTGCATGCTCAGCTCTCGCGGCACCGTCAACGCGCACTGCCACCCGCGCGCCACCGTCGGGTTTTCCGCCGTCGCATCGGGGCAACCCGACCATCCGATCATCAATCGCCGGCCTGCAGCATCCTCAAAGGACTGCGGAGCATAGAAATCAAAACCGGCATCGACCATCGGGGGCATGCCCTTCCCGACGATTTTAAAGCTCGGCGCCTCCCAATCGGCCTCGATGGGGAACCACACGCACTGATGCGGATTGCGGTAACGCCAACCATCGGCAGGCACACCCTGCGGACAGCAAACGAGAATAAGCTCGCCATCAAGCTCAAACAGATCAGGGCACTCCCACATAAAGCCAAACTTCTCGCCCAGCTCAATGCGCGTCGCATAGCTCCAGACCCCTAAATCACGCGAAGTATAGACAAGCACGCAGCCACGGTCGTCTTTCGTACGAGCGCCCAGAACCATGTAGTAGATACCATCGTGCTCAAGGATCTTGGGGTCGCGCACGTGCGTACCGATATCGTCGGGGTAATCGACTGGTCCAACAGCCATGCGCTTCTCGCCCAATTCGTCGGGATTCTCGGCAACCATATGAATCTGGTTTTGCTCACGGCCCGTCAACACGTAGTCGTAATCATCGCGGTCAAAATGCTTGACGTTGCCGGTATAGAAGTAGTGAATCTTGCCATCACGTACAAAGGCAGAACCAGAATACGCTCCGCTCGAATCCAAATCGGAATCGGGGAACAGCACGGGGCCGTGATTCTCGTACGTCACAAAATCCTTTGTCGTCAGATGGTTCCAAAGCACTGGACCGCCATGCGCAGCATCGAACGGATCGTATTGATGATAGATGTGATACGTATCACCAATCTGAACCAAACCGTTGGGGTCGTTGAGCCAGCCAAGCTCAGGCTCCACATGGAACAGAAGCCTATCGGGGTCGGACGCGATGCGAGCCGCCGTCTCATCCTGTCCGACACGCCACTGCTCATAGTCCGCGCGTGTCACCTTGTTTTTTTGATTTAACATCGCCGTTGACTTTCTCGTCTATGGGGAAGGACGCTCGACTCACACGAGTCGAACGCCCTTCCTCAAATGGACTTATCCTCAGATTACACTGAACGGCTCAACTAGAAGCTAACGTCGAAGCCAGCGCCAGCGCCCTCTTCATCGGTGGTCGGCACGCCCTTTGCCTTGTTGTAGGCAAAGATCAAGACGATCGGCACGATAAAGGCGATGAGATTGCCAGCCACATACCACACGAGGGTCTCGGGCGTGACGATGAGCAGGCCAAGCACGCCGGTCAGACCCTGACCGATAGCGCGCACCTCAAAGAGCTTGACGAAGGCACCGCCGCAGCCTGCACCGATGCATGCGCAGATGAACGGAATGATCGAATAGCGCATGTTTGCAGCAAAGATAGCGGGCTCGGAGATTCCGACCAGCGTCGGGATAAAGGACGACATGCAGATGTTGCGCTCTTTGGAGTGCTTCTTGTGAATGAGGTACATACCGATGGCGCCGCCGCCCTGGGCGATGATGGAAACCGACCAGATGGCCTGGATGTAGTTGAAGCCAGTCGTGGCAACAAGGTTTGCCTCGATACCCTGGATGAACTGATGCGTACCGGTAACGACGAGCGGCTGCAGGAACGCGGCGAAGACAAAGGCACCAAAGACGCCCATCCTGTTGTACAGGATATCGATTACGCCGGCGAGGACGTCACCGATCAGGTTGCCGAGCGGGCCGAACACGGTGAACAGGGCAACGTTAGCAAGAATCAGGGTAACGGTCGGGACAAAGACGAACGAAACGACCTCGGGGATGTACTTCTGGGCAATCTTCTCGACCTTGGCCATAAACCAGGCAGTCAGGATTGCGGGGAACACACCGCCCTGGAAAGCAACCATGGGAATGGATAGCGGACCGAAGTTCCAGTACTCAGCACCCGTCGGGTCCATAACGAACGTGTTGCGGTTCATAAGGCTCGGGTGAACCATGACGATACCGACGAGGATGCCCAGGATCGGGTTACCGCCAAAACGCTTGACCGCGCTGTACATAACCAGGACAGGCAGGTAGTCGAACGTGGTGGCGATAATGGCAAAGAAGCTTGCGAGGTTCTTGAGGAACTCGCTGTGATCGGCGAGGCTGCCCTCCATGCCAAAGAGGCCGTTGGCAACGATCAGCGACTTAAGGCCGATGATGATTGCAGCGCCGACGAAGGCGGGAATGATGGGGATAAAGATGTCCGAGAATACCTTGAGGACCGAGAAGAACTTGCCCTTCTTGTCCGCCTCGGCGCCCTTGACCTCGGAAGCACTGATCTCCTTAACGCCCGTCAGAGCCATAAACTCATCGTAAACCTTGTTGACGGTACCGGTACCGAAGATGATCATGAGCTGGCCGCTGTTGTACAGCACGCCCTTGACGCCATCGATGTTCTCGAGCTCGGCCTTGTTGTATTTGCTCGTATCCTTGAGCACCAGACGCAGACGGGTCACGCAATGCGTGGCGCCCTCGATGTTCTCCAGTCCGCCGACGTTGTCGACGACTTGCTGGGACACTGCCTTGTAGTCCATGTTCCTCTCCATTCCTTTTCTAAATCATAAAACGGTTCGTTGCCGCTACAGAGACGCGATCGTTGCGTTTGCGCACTTGAGCGCACCGTCGGTGACGGTAAGCGCCACACCCTGGCCCTGCTTGTTGCAGAAGCGAGCGTTGAGCGCAACATCATCGACAAAGATGGTCGCGATGTCGTCGTCGACGACCAGACGCACATGGTGAGTGCCCTCGCCCTTAAAGAACAACGGACGCTCGAGGCCCATGTTGTTGACCTGGAACCACGGGTACTGGGGAGCCGGCGTGAACTCGAGCTTGCCCTCGCGCAGGTTGGCGCGGAACTCATAGGCAAGACCAGTCTCGGCGTCCTCGGCGAACTTGACCGAGAAGCCGGCAGCGTTACCGCCGAGCTCAATGTCGGCATCGAGCAAGTAGGTGGAGCCGGCATCCGCGGCGAGCACCTGCTCGACCTTGCCCGACTCGCAGGAAAGCTCAAAGGTCTCGACAGCCTTGCCCTCGCCAAAGGCGCCAAGCATGCTGTCGGGGAGCTTGGTGCCGAGCGTTCCGTCGGCACGCTGAACGATCTCGAGGGGCATAAAGGTGCCACCCCACAGGTAAGAGCTGGGGTCACCGCCCTCGTCACGCGTAGGAACCCAACCAAAGAGAACGCGGCGCTCACCATCAAATGCGGTACGCGCGGCATAGTACGCGCGGCCATCGAAGGAATCGTCCGCAGGAGTGATCCAAGGACCGTTGATAGAGCGAGACATGCGGTAACGGGTCTTGTTGCCATCACTGTACTCGGAGAACACCAGATACCACCAGTCGCCCATCTTAAAGAGATCAGGCATCTCGAACATGGTGTACAGGCCCGGATTCCACCAGTCGCCCTGGAACTCCCAGGTATCCAGGTCCTTGGAGGTGAACTTGACCAGACGACCGGTCATCAGACGCTTGTCCTCGCCCACACGCGTGCCGAGGATGAGCATGTACTCTTCGTTCTCCTCATCCCAAAGCACAAAGGGATCGCGCCAGTTGCGGTCATCGTAACCCTCCCGGGGCGGAAGCAGCGTCTCGGCGATGTTCTTCTCCCACTTGACGGCGTCGTCACTCGTTGCGTGAAGAAGAACCTGCTTCATCAAGCGTGCCTTGACCTTATCGCGATTGCAACCAGTGTAGAGCGCATGGTACTTGTCGCCCACCTTAAACACCGTGCCGGCATAAACATACTGGTCGACTTCCTCGTCGCCGCCACGCTCAAGGCTCTCGCCAAAGTCTTTGTAATTGACGAAGTCCTTGGTTGTCGCGAGTGCCCAGCCAAACGGCTCTCCGAAAGGTCCGGGGTTTCGCGTGTCACGCTGATGATAGAGATAGAACGTGCCGTCCTCGCCGTACGGCATGATGTCGCCTACCCAAATTCCCTCAGGCTGGTAATACACCTTGTGCATCCGAGACTTCCTTTCTCACGAGATACTAACTCGGTACAACTGCAAGATATGTCAATCGTTTTCATATGTCAAACGTTTTCACACCAATACGTCTTTTCGCAGTTCCAGTCGTCGGCAAACGGTTGACATATGCCGGCGAACGGTCATCAGAGGTGTTTGAGGAATTCTTTTGGCACGGGATGAACTACGCGGTTTTACCCTCAATGAGTTCAACGGGGAGCTTGATATTCGATTCGGGCTTTTCGCCGTTAATAAGAGCAATGATGGATTGCGCCGCGAGCTCTCCGATGCGATCGATATCTTGGCGTACGGTTGTTAAGTCAGGCATAAACGTCATAGTGCGGCGGGCACCATCCGCGCCCACGACCTTAATATCGCCCGGAGCGCTCAAGCCGCGCTGCTTCATCACGTTAAGACAGATAGCCGCCATCGTGTCGTCTCCCGCAAAGATGCCGTCAATATCGGGGTTCTCATCGAGGATCTTCGCAACGACCGCGCTCTTTTCGTCGTCGGGCTTAACGAACTCAACCTCACGGACAAGCGCGGGCAAACCGGCCTGCTCAACAACATCGAGGTAGGCATCGGTACGCTTATTGGCAGGCATGCGCATGCGGCTATTGCTGCGCAGGCACAGGATGCGTGAACATCCGTCATCGATCAGGCGACGCGTGGCAAGTTCGCCGATGCTATAGCTGTCGCTCGCAATCTGAACAGAGGCTTCGCCAAGGTCGCAGTCGATACCAACCAGACTCAAGCCCATCTCGGCATACGCCTCGGCACCGATATTAAGCGAGTTGACGATGACGCCATCAACCATATTGCGTCGAAGCATGTCGATATAAGAGCGCTCAAGCTCGGGTCGATTGGCGCTATTGCACAGCAGCATCTTAAAACCGTTTTCGGCCAGGGTATGCTCAATGACTTGAACCACTTGGGCATGAAACGGACTGCTGACATAGGGGACGATCATACCGATAAGATTCAGGCGACCGTTGAGCATGGCACGGGCGATATCGTTGGGCGTATAGTTGATGCGCTTCATCGCGGCATGGACCTTATCGCGGGTCTCTTGGCTAATATAGCCGCGATTATTAAGCACGCGAGATACCGTAGTAGGCGAAACCCCCGCCACCGCCGCAACTTCCTTGATGCCAGGCTTAGCCGTATCCTTAGAACGAGCACTCTCGCGAGCCATAGCACCCTCCCCCATCAACATGTCATACGTTTACATACGAACAAAGCATACCCCAACAAGAGCGGGAAGACGGTAACAGTACAAGTAAGTAAACGACTCATCCAAATAATTAGGAGAGTTCCGCCTAAAGGGTGACTCCAAAGGACCCCACATGGCCGGTTTTGGGTTATTTTCCAAAACATCCCGCACTGATATCTTCTGTATTGAAGACGTCGATGATGCACCCGTATACCATTGACGTCGACACCATCAGATGCGGACCGCGCGGTGACCCCACATTCCGCTGGCGCCCACAGGGCTGCCCTCGTTTCCTGACATGTCCCGCGCGGGCCGCGGCGAGCCGAGACCGCCGCATGACCTAATAGGAGCATGGAGCGATACCGCGGACCCGAACAACCGCATTCTATCGCGCCCCGTCAGTGTGCCGTCTGCCCGGTCCAGGCGAGCACGGAAAGAACGGAGCGAGACATGAGAACCGAATCGACACCCGGCGCCCGCGGGCCGGTCTTCTGCGGGGTCGACACCCACGCCGACTCGCACTGGCTGTGCGTCCTGGACTGGAGGGGCCGCAGGGTCCTGTCCCGCCGGTTCCCCGCCGACGCGGCGGGCTACGAGGCGCTCGCCGGGGCGATCGCGGCGGCCGGGGAGCCGGCCTGCGTCGCGATGGAGGGGACGTCGTCCTACGGGGCGGGCCTCACCAGGCACCTCGCGTCGCTGGGGATGCCCGTGCGCGAGGCGCTCTCCCCGGCGAGGACGCAGAGGAGGCGCCCGGGGCAGGGGAAGTGCGACGAGTCGGACGCGGAGAGGGCCGCCCGCGCGGCGATGTCCGGCTCGAAGCTCGGGACCCCCAAGAGCCAGGACGGGTGGGTCGACGGGGTGCGCTGCATGCTCGCGGCGCGCTCCGGAGCGGTGAAGGCGCGGACCTCGGCGATCAACACCGCGAGGTCGCTGCTCACCACCGCGCCGGAGGGGCTCAGGTCGAGGTTCCGCGGCATGGGAGGGCCGAGGCTGATGGAGGAGCTCCCCTCCGTGCGCTCCGAGGGCGCGCTGGGCGCCGCGCTCGGAGCGCTGGCGGACCTGTGGGCGGCGGCGCGCGACGCGGCGCTCGACATGGAGCGCGCGATCGAGGCGTCCCTGGAGGAGAACTGCCCCGCGCTGCTGGCGATGTACGGGTGCGGGCCCGTGAGCGCGGCCAAGCTCGCGGTCGCGGCCGGGGACAACCCGGGCAGGCTGCGCTCCGAGGCGTCGTTCGCGGCGATATGCGGGGCCTGCCCCATCCCCGCCTCGAGCGGCAAGACCGTGAGGCACAGGCTCAACAGGGGCGGCGACCGGCAGGCGAACAGCGCGCTGCACGAGATCGCGAGGCAGAGGGTCATGCGCGACCCCGAGACCGCCGAGTACGCCGAGAGGGCCAGGGCGCGGGGGAAGAGCGACAGGGAGGTCATGAGGTGCCTCAAGCGCTACGTGGCCAGGGAGGCGTACCGGGCGCTGATGCGCCCGCACGAGATAAGGAGGCCGGCGGACGCGTCGGAGCTCGTGGCGGCCAGGCGCGCGGCGAAGGTCAGCCAGGTGAGGGCGGCGTCCATACTGGGCACCAGCGAGAAGTACATCTCGATGCTGGAGAGGGGCCAAAGGGAGCTCAAGCCAATAAGGAGGGCCTACGAGGCGTGGGTCGAGGCGGGGCTCCCGCTCAATTGGGACAGGCAGGCGTTCGAGGCCGAGCGCAAAATGGATTCTAAAAAACACCTTGCCAAATAGGAGCGTCAGGACGCAAAGGGCTCCGCCGCGCGAAGCGCGCAGCGGAGCCCTTTGCATGTCCGAGGACGTTTTGGAAAGTAACCCAAGACGGCCCGGCGATCCTGCGGGAGTTAAACCCCTTTAGAACTTGTTGTGGAAGGTACGCGCAATGACCTCGTCCTGCTGCTCCTTGGTGAGCGTGTGGAAGTTCACGGCATAGCCGGAAACGCGGATGGTCAGCTGCGGGTACTTCTCGGGGTGAGCCTGAGCGTCGAGCAGCGTCTCACGGTTGAAGACGTTGATGTTCAGGTGGTGGCCACCCTTCTCGGCGTAAGCGTCGAGCATGTGGACCAGGTTATCGGCCTGAGTCTCGGAAACTTCAGAAACCTTCATAATGTGTCTCCTTCGATTGATAGGCGCCGGCCGAAACCGGTGCGCTAATCAGTAATCGTTATTGTTAGTATAGCACTAACAATAGTTACTCGCCCAGCTGATCAAGGTCGATATCGCCAAAGAACACCTGGTCCTCCTTGCCGAGCGCACTCGGGATGATGGAGAAGGTGTTGGAAATGCCGTCCTGAGCATCGCGGAACGGGAGCTTGGAAACCGAAGACAGCGAAGCGATGGCGCCGTGGCTATCGCGCTTGTGCATGGGGTTAGCACCCGGGGCGAACGGCTGGCCAGCCTTGCGGCCGTCGGGGGTGGAGCCGGTCTTCTTGCCGTACACGACGTTGGAAGTAATGGTCAGAACCGAGGTCGTGGGCACGGAGTTGCGGTAGGTGTCGTTCATGCGGATGTACTCCATGAACTGGTGCACAACGTCGTGAGCGATCTGGTCGACGCGGTCGTCGTCGTTACCGTACTTGGGGAACTCGCCCTCGGTCTCGAAGTCGACGATGATGCCGTTCTCATCACGGACAGGGTGGACCTTGGCGTACTTGATGGCGGACAGGGAGTCAGCCACGACGGAAAGGCCAGCGATGCCCGTAGCGAACCAGCGGTGCACGTGCTTGTCATGCAGAGCCATCTGGATGCGCTCGTAGCAATACTTGTCGTGCATGTAGTGAATGATGTTCAGCGAGTTGACGTACACGCCGGCGAGCCACTTCATCATGTCGTTGTACTTGGCCACAACGTCGTCGTAATCGAGGGTATCGCCCTCGACGGCGCGATACTTGGGGCCGACCTGCTTCTTGGAGACTTCGTCGACGCCGCCGTTGAGTGCGTACAGCAGGCACTTGGCCAGGTTGGCACGGGCGCCGAAGAACTGCATCTCCTTGCCGATGCGCATGGAGGACACGCAGCAGGCAATACCGTAGTCGTCGCCATGATAGACGCGCATGAGGTCGTCGTTCTCGTACTGGATCGAGGAGCTGGCGACAGAAGTCTTGGCGCAGAACTTCTTGAAGTTCTCGGGCAGACGGGTCGACCACAGAACGGTCATGTTGGGCTCGGGGCTGGTGCCCATGTTCTCGAGCGTGTGCAGGTAGCGATAGCTCATCTTGGTAACGAGCGTACGGCCGTCGACACCCATGCCGCCGATGGACTCGGTGACCCACTGCGGGTCGCCGGTAAACAGGGCCTGGTACTCGGGGGTACGGGCAAACTTGACCATGCGGAGCTTCATGATGAAGTGATCCACGAACTCCTGGATCTGCTCCTCGGTGAAGGTACCGTTGGCAAGGTCGCGCTCAGCGTAGATGTCAATGAACGTGGAGGTACGGCCGATGGACATAGCGGCGCCGTTCTGCTCCTTGACGGCAGCGAGGTAGGCGAAGTACATCCACTGGATGGCCTCCTGCGTGTTGGTAGCAGGGTTGGAAATGTCGAAACCATAGGTCTCGGCCATCATCTTGAGCTCGCCGAGGGCGCGGATCTGCTCCTGCAGCTCCTCGCGATCGCGGATGTTGTCGGCGGTCATGACCGTCGGGGTGGAAGCCTTCTGGGCCTCCTTGTCCTTGATCAGGTAGTCGACGCCGTACAGGGCAACACGACGGTAGTCGCCGATGATGCGGCCGCGGCCATAGCCATCGGGCAGACCGGTGATGATGTGAGCCGAGCGGCAAGCACGCATCTCGGGGGTGTAGACATCGAAGACGCCAGCGTTGTGGGTCTTGCGCTCGAAGGTGTAGCGCTCGACAACGTTCTCGTCAACCTTATAGCCGTGCTGGCTGGCAGCCTGGCAAGCGATGCGGATACCGCCGTTGACGTGCAGAGCGCGCTTGAGCGGCTTGTCGGTCTGGAGACCGACGATGGTCTCCTTCTCGCGATGGGCGTTATCGATGTAGCCAGCGGGGTGGCTCACGATACCCGTGACGGTCTTGGTGTCCATATCGAGGACACCGCCCTGCTCGCGCTCCTTAAGCAGCAGGTCGAGAACCTCGCCCCACAGCTCCTTGGTACGCTCGGTCGGGCCGGCGAGGAACGACTCGTCGCCCTCGTAGGGGGTGTAGTTCTTCTGGATGAAGTCTCGGACGTCAACCTCTCCCGTCCAAATGCCTTCCTTGAAGCCTTCCCATGCCTCCTGCATTGTGTAACCACGCTCCTAGTTACGTGTAATGCGGCGCTCTCTCACACCGCTGCTTATTGAATTCTTGAATGTTCGGCTTGCACTACCGGCTTCTTCCGTTCTTCACCACACATTGGTGCAGGGAAAACGTTTGTCCACCTTGGAACTACAACCCAAAACCCAAGATTTCACCCGTTTGAGAAGGATAACATAGCGACCCTCTCCATCTGGGCTGTTATATGTTTCTTTTTTATATCATAAGGGCGTTTTTACAAACCCGCAGGAAATGCGAGCGCGAACAACTACCGTTCACCGATTTGTATGTTATTTTTCCTTGCCTTTGTACGACGTTCGCTCTAGCTGTTATGCCAGCTTTAGCAGGGTAAAGCGTCCCAGAGACCCTACAGAAACTGCAGGGCGGCCACGGAATCCCCCGTGGCCGCCCTGTGGCATGGCTAGTTTTTAGCTTTGATTGCCGCTTGGCATTAGGCGGCTGCGGCGGCCTTGTCGGCCGTTGCCTTGCTATCGCCGTTGCCCTGGCCCTCAAAATGCTTGTAGCACCAGCTGGTGACCAGCGGGGTCAAAATAGCCGTAACGATTGCGCAGGCAGCAACCTGTGCCGTAGCCGTCGCGAGCACCGCACCGCCGTACATGGCCCCGTTGACGCTTGCCATGGCAGCAGGCGTGGCCACATTGGCTCCGGCGCAGCTCGAAATGGCCGCACCTGCGACACCCGTACCACCCGTGAGCTTATCGACCGCGATGACGGGAATTGCAAAGATCACCGAGCAGATCACGCCGAGCAGGATGCCGGGAAGACCGCCGTTGATAAGCTGGCCAAAAGTCATGGTCGAGCCCATGGCAAAGAAGACGAGCACGATGATGGCGGAAAGTGCCGGTGCCATCATCTTCTTAAAGCTGGGGAACAGGTTACCCAGAATAATGCCGACGACGATCGGCAGAATGGCGCCCACGAGCGACCAGCCGATCGGGGCCTGGCCGGCAGCGCCGAGCACGATCATCGTGACCGGAGGGCCGACAACCAGCGTGGTGATGGCGACAGCGCCACGCTCAGCCTCGTTGCCCATGGTACCCATCAGCCCAGCGTACATAGCGTTGTTGGCGCCGGTGCAAGCCGCCAGCATCACCATGGCAGAGATGCCAAACAAGTTGTCGTTGAACACATAAAGGATGAGCAGCGACATGGCAACGACCACGATCTGCTTGACGGCGATGATGATGGCGCCGCGGGCAGCGGCGGCAGGAGCGCTCTTAAACGAAATCGTCGTACCGACGATGAGCAAAAAAGCGCCCACGAGCGGGCCAGCGCCCTGCTGGGTCATGCCAAGCGTAAAGCTGCCGAGCGTTTTGAACAGGTCGGGGAATAGCGTGTTGAGCAGACAGCCCAACAGAAGCGGCACCAAGATATTGGCGCCCGGGATGGAGGACATCTTAAAGAACGGCTCCTTTGCCGCCGGCGCCTCCACCGCAGTCGATTCACTCATATATATATCTCCTTTGGATGCATGCGAATCGTAGCCGCATACGCCTATATCAGAAAGAAGGCGACGGTCCCGAGTCGCAGGAGCCGTCGCCGAATAATCGTCGCGGAGTATTACCCGTCCAGAACGATGCCACCGTCGCAGTCACCGATCTCGCCGTTCACGAAGCTGGCGAGGTCGGAAGCGAAGAACAGCACCATCTGCGCAGGCTCGCTGGCCTGGGCGGCGCGGCCCAGAGGAATACCGTTGATGATACGCTGAGAGTTCTCGTCAGAGAGAATCGAGGTCATATCGGTCAACGTGAGCGACGGGCACACGGCGTTACAGCGGACGCCAAACTTGCCGCCTTCCTTGGCGACTGCCTTGGTCAGGCCGTTGACACCGGCCTTAGAGCTCGCGTAGGCCGCGGTGCCGAGCAGGCCGCCACCGATCTTGCCAGCGACAGAGCTCACGTTGACGATAGTGCCGGCATGGGCCGCCTTAAAGTGCGGGTACACGGCGTTCATCATAGTGAAGGTACCGTTGAGGTTGATGTCGATGGTGCGACGCCACTCGGTGTCATCGATCTCGTCGAACTTCTTGGTGCTGATGACGCCAGCGCAGTTGATCAGGATGTTGGTTTGCGGCAGGTCCGTAAAAATCTGCTCGACGGTCTCGCGCGCCTTGGGTGCATCGGCGACATCGAGCTGATAGAACTTGTTGCCCTCGCCAAGCTCGGCCACCGCGGCCTCGCCCTTAGCAGCGTTCCTTGCGATGAGCGCGACGTGTCCGCCGCCCGCAACGATGCCCTTGGCAATCTCGAGGCCAATGCCCTGAGTGCCGCCGGTAACGATCGCGGTTTTGCCCGTGAAGTCAAATGCCATGACTCCAACCCCCTTGATTCAGGTGTCTCCTTGCGGGAAGTTGGAGCATCGCACGTGGCGATAAATGAGTCCCAGTCGTCATGGTGGTGACAACCCCTCGCCTAACCGCGGGCATAATAGTTCTTTGAAACGCTTCAGCGATTGAATTTTTTACTCTTTATGCGCTCTTTATATTGCCCACTGCATGAGACCCGAATACGCGGGTATCATCTTTCACCGAAAATAGTTTCTAGTGTTAGGGGTTTTCGGTGGAAGATACCGATTTCCATGAGCTTGGGCGTCAGCTCTTTACCGAGTTTGGCAGCATGCACCAGCGCGTTTCGCGCTTTGCCGACCAGGCTCTGGGTGGCGAGATGGCCGTCATGCGCGCCCTCATGCGCGCCGGCGGCTCGCTCACGCCGAGCGAACTCGCCGATCGTGCCTGGGTCTCGAGCGCCCGTATCGCCAATATCCTGCGCGCCCTCGAGGCCAAGGGTTGGGTCGAGCGCGAGCACTCAAAGACCGACCGTCGTCGCGTACACGTCACGGTGACCGACAAGGGATTCCAGGTCATCGAAATCAAACGCCGGGAATTCGAGGACCGCACCGCGGCCTTCCTCGAGCAGCTCGGCGAAACAGATACCCAGGAGATGGTGCGCCTTCTAAGACGTGCCAACGAAATTATCGACCGCAATCAAGAAAGGAGAGATGCCGAGTGAGGATTCTCAAGCTCTTTAAAAAACATATCCTGGCACTGTTCGCAGCTATCGTACTTATCGTAATCAGCTGCAACGCCGATCTGGCGCTGCCTACCTATATGAGCGACATCGTCGACGTGGGTGTGCAGCAAGGCGGCATCGCGTCGCCCGTGCCCGACACCATCCGTGCCGAATCGCTCGACGACCTCGAACTCTTTATGAGCACCAAAGACGCCAAGTCTGTGGAGGCCGTGTTTAGCAAGGCGGACAATAACGGCATTCGAACGTACAAGGGCACCGAGGAGGAGCGCGCCGACGGCGGCAAGATTGCCGACATCATGAGTCTGCCCGAGACTGTCGTCCTTTCGTTCAACCAGGGTATTGACGCCAACTCCATGGGCGACATGATGGGCACGTCCGGTGAAAAAGACAACAGCGGCGCCCAGGCCATGCCCACGCCCGAGCAGACGGCGGCGATGACGCCCGAGCAACTCGCCGAGATGCAGCAGAAGGCCGCAGCGGCGCAGAGCATGCAAAAGCAGATTGATGCCGACGGCGGCAAGATCACCATGAAGAGTATGCGCCTAGGTGTCAAGGGCGGTCTGGTAGACCAAAGCAAGCTCGTCGAGGGCGCCAACGATATGGCGGACAAAATGGGCTCCATGTCGGGCTCCATCGTGACCCAACGCGCCGTGAGCTATGTGCAAGACGAGTACAAGGCGCAGGGCATCGACCCCGCCGACGTGCAGAACGCCTACCTGGGCCGCATGGCGACCACGATGTTTGGTCTGTGCCTGATCTCGCTCGTCGCCACCATCCTGACCGGTGCCGTGGCCTCGCGCACCGCCTGCTCCATCGCCCGCGACCTGCGCCGCGAGACCTTCAACAAGGTTATGCACTTCTCGCCGGCCGAGGTGGGCAAGTTTAGCCAGGCCTCGCTCATCACCCGCTGCACCAACGACATTCAGCAGATTCAGATGGCCGCAACCCTGTTTATCCGCATGTGTCTGATGGCCCCCGTCATGGGCATCGTCGCCGTCATGCGTGTCCTGGCCAACCACACCGGCCTGGAGTGGACCATCGCCGTGGCCATCATCGCGGTCTCGGCCGTCGTCGGCGTGCTTATGGGCCTCACCATGCCCAAGTTCAAAAAGATGCAGAGCTTTGTGGACCGCGTGAACCTTACCGCCCGCGAGCTGCTCGACGGCCTTATGCCCATCCGCTCGTTCAACCGCGAGGAGCATGAGCTCGAGCGTTTTGACAAGGCTTCGCTCGACCTGATGACCACGCAGCTCTACACCAACCGAGCCATGAGCTTTATGATGCCGCTCATGATGCTCGTCATGAACTGCATCACCGTGCTTATCGTCTGGTTTGGCGCGCAGGGCGTGTCCGACGGCGTGATGCAGGTCGGCAACATGATGGCGTTCATCTCCTACACTATGCAGATCGTCATGGCGTTTATGATCCTCACCATGGTTTCGGTCATCCTGCCCCGCGCCGAGGTCGCAGCTGAGCGCGTGGAAGAGGTCATCACCTGCCCCACGAGCATCAACGACCCTGCCTCGCCCAAACTGCCCGCAGCCAGCGCGCCGCGCGGTGAGCTCACCTTCCGCGACGTGAGCTTCCAGTACCCCGATGCCCGCGCCGATGTCATCAGCGGCGTGAACTTCACCACACATGCCGGTCAGATGCTCGGCATCATTGGCTCCACGGGCTCGGGCAAGTCCACGCTCGTGCAGCTGATTCCACGCTTGTACGACGTCACGGGCGGCAGCATTTCGCTCGACGGCATCGACGTGCGCGACATGACCCTTTCCGAGCTGCGCCGCCGCATCGGTTATATTCCGCAGCAGGGTCGTCTGTTCTCGGGCACCGTCGAGAGCAACCTCAAGTTTGCCGGCGACATGGTGAGCGATGATGACATGCGCCAGGCCGCGCGCATCGCACAGGCCGAGGACTTTATCGCCGAGCGTGAGGGCGGTTACGACTCCCCCATCAGCCAGGGCGGCTCCAATGTCTCGGGCGGTCAGCGCCAGCGCCTGGCCATCGCCCGCGCGTTGGCCAAAAAGCCCGAGGTCGTGGTGTTCGATGACTCGTTTAGTGCCCTCGACTACAAGACCGACGCGCGTCTACGCGAGGAGCTGGCCAAAAACGTTACCGACGCCGCGCTCGTGGTCGTGGCCCAGCGCATCGCGACCATCATGCACGCCGACCAGATCATCGTGCTCGACGACGGCCACGTAGTGGGCACCGGCACGCACGAGGAGCTGCTGCGCAGCTGCCCGGCGTACCTGGAGATCGCACAGTCGCAGCTTTCCGCCGAGGAGCTGGGGCTTACCCAAGAAGAAATTGCAGGCGTCATGGAAGGAGGCGAGCGCTAATGGCCGACGAGACCAAGACTCAGATTCCCAAGCCCACCCGCCAGCGCGGTCCCATGGGCCGCATGGGCGGCATGCGTCGCGGCGAAAAGGCCAAGGACTTTAAGGGCACCATGAGGCAGCTGCTCGGCTATATCGGCCAGCACAAGATTGCCGTGTTTGCCGCCGTCGCCTTTGCCGTGTGCTCGGTCATCTTTAACATTGTGGGACCCAAGGTGCTCGGCCAGGTTACGACCAAGCTGTTCGAAGGCCTGGTCGCCAAGGTCAACGGCACCGGCGACGTTGACTTTGACTGGATCGCCAAGACGCTCGGCTTTTTGCTCTGCCTGTATCTGGCGAGCTCTGTCTGCAGCCTCATCCAGGGCTGGCTCATGACCGGCGTCACGCAAAAGATTTGTTACCGCATGCGCAAGGAAATCGCCGCCAAGATTGCCGTCGTGCCGATGAGCTACTTCAACGGCCACAGCAAGGGAGACGTACTCAGCCGCATCACCAACGACGTCGATACGCTGGGTCAGTCGCTCAACCAGAGCGTGACGCAGCTCATCACGTCGGTGACGCAGATTATCGGCGTGCTCGTCATGATGCTTTCGATCAGCCTGCCGCTTACCGGCGTCACCGTGCTCACGCTGCCGGCCGCCGCGATTATCCTGACCGTAATGATTCACTTCTCGCAGCCGTACTTCCGCGAGCAACAGCAGGTTCTGGGCGCCGTCAACGGCATTATCGAGGAGGACTTTGCCGGCCAGAACGTCATCCAGGTGTTCGACCGCGCCGAGGCCTCGATCGAGGAGTTCGACCGCCAAAACGACCGTCTCTTTATTAGTGGCTGGCGCTCGCAGTTCCTGTCGGGTCTGATGATGCCGCTTATGAGCTTGGTGGGCAACATGGGCTACGTGGGCGTCGTCGTGGTGGGTGCACAGCTCGCGCTGACCGGCAATGCCACGCCCGGCGACATTCAGAGCTTTATCCAGTACGTTCGCAACTTTACGCAACCCGTGCAGCAGCTGGGCAACGTGAGCAACACGATGCAGTCGATGGCAGCTGCCACCGAGCGTGTGTTTGAGTT
This sequence comes from Collinsella aerofaciens, assembly GCF_005845035.1. GTDB lineage: Bacteria > Actinomycetota > Coriobacteriia > Coriobacteriales > Coriobacteriaceae > Collinsella > Collinsella aerofaciens_I. The sequence goes on from NZ_SPFO01000005.1 coordinate 21,816, forward strand.
CCTGGCCGCGCCCGAGGAGGAGCAGAAGGCCGACGCGCAGATTCCCGAGAAGCGCCCCGGCCACGTGGAGTTTGACCATGTCAAGTTTGGCTACACGCCCGACAAGACCATCATCCACGACTTTAGCTGCGAGGCGCAGCCCGGCCAGACCATCGCCATCGTCGGTCCCACCGGCGCCGGCAAGACCACGCTCATCAAGCTGCTGCAGCGCTTCTACGATGTGGACGGCGGCTCGCTGCGCGTCGAGGGTGTCGACGTGCGAGACTGGGATCGTGCGGCACTGCGCGGCGAGTTTGCCATGGTGCTGCAGGATACTTGGCTGTTTAACGGCACGATCCGCGAGAACATCCGCTACGGACGTCCCGATGCGAGCGATGCCGAGGTCGAAGCCGCCGCACGCGCCGCACGCTGCGACCACTTTATCCATACGCTCGCCGGCGGCTACGACTTTATGATCAACGAGGAGGGCACTAACCTGTCGCAGGGTCAGCGCCAGCTCGTGACCATCGCCCGTGCCATTTTGGCCGACCGCCCGGCGCTGATTCTGGACGAGGCGACCTCCAACGTCGATACCCGTACCGAGGAGCTTATTCAGCGTGCCATGGATGCGCTGATGCAGGGCCGTACCAGCTTTGTTATCGCGCACCGCCTGTCCACGATCCGCAACGCCGACGTGATCTTGGTAATTCGCGACGGCGACATCGTCGAGAAGGGCACGCACGACGAGTTGCTCGCCCAGGGCGGCTTCTACGCCGACCTGTACAACTCGCAGTTCGACGAAGCGGCGTAAATTCTGCCGCAGGGAACGAATAACGCCCGAGAACGGGGGCGCAGGACAACCTGCGCCCCCGTTTTTGTTCTGCGGCCCTTGAGCCGCCTCCCCTGGGACCTGATTGACAGCCCCTTCGAGGCCCCGTGGGCAAAAAAGGGCAAATATGAGTACTGTTACTTTTTTAGTATCAGCCAAAACAGCCTCAAACGACCTCCTTGCGGCCTCTATACGCCTTCAAATTAATCAAAACGCCCGTTAGCGGGCTTCTGCGTGCCAACGTTAATGAACATATTTTTCACTTTGTCTATTATCTTGCTAGACCGATATGATACTAAGATAGCAACCGTACTCATATTTGGCATTTTTTGCCCGCGGGGTGTTTCCTGGGGAACCGACAACAGCCTTAGGGTCGCGCGCGGTGCCACTCCCTCCCGACATCCGCCGACGTTTACCCAGATAAAACCTGCCAAAATAAACCTGTCCCTTTTTGGCAGGTTTCGGGGTAACAAGGGCTTGCACTTTAGCGTGCGACAGCGGATAATGCCGAACACTCAACAGTACGCTTATTGCTCTTTCTATAGATTGAGGAGGCCCCTATGGCCATGGAATTCAAACGCAAGTTGCCGATCCCCATGGAGATCCGCGAGGAAATGCCGCTTTCTGCCGAGCTTACCGCCAAAAAGCAGGCATTTGACGCCGAGGTCGCCAAAGTCTTTACCGGTGAGGACGCACGCAAGGTGCTCATCATCGGCCCGTGCTCTGCCGACCGCGAGGATTCGGTGCTTGAGTACATGAACCGACTGGCCAAGACCGCCGAGGAGGTCAAGGACAAGCTCATCATCATTCCGCGCGTCTACACCAATAAGCCGCGTACCAAGGGCACCGGTTACAAGGGTCTTCTGCACAACCCCAACCCCGAGGCTCCCGACGACCTGCTCGAGGGCGTCAAGGCCATCCGCCATATGCACCTGCGCGTTATTGAGGAAACGGGCTTCTTCACCGCCGACGAGATGCTCTATCCGTCCAACTACCAATACCTCGTTGATCTGCTGAGCTATGTTGCCGTGGGTGCACGCTCGGTCGAGAACCAGGAGCATCGCCTGGTGTCGAGCGGCATTTCGGTGCCCGTCGGCATGAAGAATCCCACTGCCGGCTCTACCACCGTTATGCTCAACTCCATTTACGCCGCGCAGGCGCACCAGAGCTTCATCTTCCGCAACTGGGAGGTCGAGTGCGGCGGCAATCCGCTCGCGCACGCCGTTATGCGTGGCTACATCGGTCTCGATGGGCGCACCTACCCCAACTACCACTACGAACACCTGGAGCGCCTGGCCGAGCGCTATACCGAGCACGCCGGCTATGCCAATCCGGCAGCGGTCATCGACTGCAACCATGACAACTCGGGCAAGCGTCCGCTGGAGCAGTATCGCATTTGCAAGGAGGTGCTCGACAGCTGCCGCCGCAACGAGTCAATCTCCAAGCTGGTCAAGGGTTTTATGATCGAGTCCTACCTGGAGGACGGCAACCAGCCGGTCGACGGCGGCGTCTTTGGCAAGTCCATCACCGACCCGTGCCTGGGCTGGGAAAAGACCAACTACCTCATCCACGAGATCGCAGAGCGGATTTAGAGTTACGGCGTTTTACCAAACGCCGTAACCGGCCGACGCTGCAAACCCGCCAGAGCGGCAATCTGCCTTTCAGCTTCGACGGCATGACCAAAAGGTCAATGCCGCCTCGCTTCAAGGCACCTTGCTCGCTCTGGCGGGTTTTCGCTGACGTTTTTCTACCAGCGTCGTTGCCAAAGCTGGCACTTGGGGACGCTCCTTTTGGGGTAGTCGTTGGGGACATTCTTAAACGACTACCCAGAATGAGAGTGGATAATCTCCCGTTTTTGTGGCCTGCTTTTCGAGCGAAAGTGGGAGATTATCCACTCTCATTGAACAAGTGTCCGAAAATCCACCCTCATTCCTTCTTAGGGCCCTCCGTCCCCGAGGGATCGAGGGTCGTCTGCCGAATGGTCGATACGGCAATCCTGCGTCCATGTCACACTCAGAGATGGCCTGACCCAACCTGGAAGGAGCCTCCATGAGCCTTGACAACGTAACTCTGCGCGCCGCCACGCTCGATGACTTGACCGGCATCGCCGCCATTTACAACCAGCTGTGGTGCAACACACTACGCAACCGCGGCGACGTCGAAGCCGCCGATTTCTGCGCGCGCTTTAACATCGCTATGCAGCTGCAACGCTCTCCCATCGCACTCGTCGCCGAGGCCGAGGGCCGCACTATCGCCGCCTGCTGTATCGGCATCTTCGAGGACGGCAAGCCGCGCACCAATCCCACGTGGGAGCCCTGCTACGACGAGATGCTCGCCCAGGCAACCGAGATGGCAAAGACCGCCGATGCCAAGCTCGAGGGCTCGCTCTTTGGCGACAGTCGTGAAAAGGCCACGGCCGACCGCTTTGCCGCCACGGGCAACGAGTATGCCCAGGGCCAGCTCAACCTGATCATCATCGTGCCCGAGTGGCAGGGCAAGGGACTCGGCCGCACACTCATCGACCTTTCGCGCGCCGAGCTCGCCAAGGCAGGCTGCACCAAGTTCTTCCTGATGAGCGACTGTAACTCCGATTGGCAGTTCTACGAGCACCTCAACATGAAGCGCATCCTGGAGGATCACAGCCAAGACACCGGCGACGGCTTTATCGTCTACATGTACGGAGGCGACACGCAGGATTAGCCTGTGTGCCGCCTCACGGGCTTTCTCCAAGGCAGTCAGCAATCAGCCAAGAGAGCTAACAGGGTGCGCTCTCCTCGACAGTAGGGACATTCATCCTGCGAAGCGTGATATAGATGACCGCGCGGACACTCAACCGTCTCAGACAGATACAGGGCGAGCAGGCGCGCCCATGTGCGCGCATCAAGGCGCTCATGCGCTTTGCCAAAGAGCGACCGGCGGAAAGCCTCGCCCATAAGGTTGCCAAAGTCATTGATCGCAAGAGCGTAACTAGGGACAACATATCCGATCAGCGTCCCCACAAAGGAGCTGCGCCCATTGCACACGCAGCTATTGAGCGGAAGAGCCGGAATATCGTCGTCTAGGTCAAAAATTCTAGGTCCAGCTCGCCAGAACTGTACGGATGAATTCCGCGATTGAGCATCTTGAAGATATGGACCGCGAGTCCAAAGTCGTCCGTCTGAGGTGTAAACACCGGGGCATTCGTGGCGGCTGCCAGGCTCTCGAAATCGCTGATGCCGGCTATCTCCATGAGCTAAAGCACTCGGAGGCAATATAGCCGGGAGCGGCGCATGCAGTCCTATGTGTCACATCCGAAAGCGTAAAGCTATACGAGCGCCTTGATGGTATCCATGCCCGCACGCGCCGAAACCTCGCAGCCCTTCTGCCCGTTGAGCACGCACTCGAGTAGCGCATCGTATGCGCGCGGGGCTTCGGGGGCCAGGTGTGCCCTGTTAAACATGCCCTCGGGTCGCACGTTTCCCTTCGAGTCGATCATACAAGCCCCCAATCTGTTTGGTTTCCCCAGATTGTGAGCCCGCACACCCAAGCCGCACGGCCCGCCGTTCAGCTGAAACCACCTGCCAAAAAGGGACAGGTTTATTTTGGTAGGTTTTATCTGGGCAAACGCCCAAGCCGCCACACAAAAAGCCCGCCGGCCATTGAAGCCGGCGGACTTTCATTTACGGATAATCAAACCCTGTTTACCAAGGAGCTACTACTTGTGGCGCGCCTTGGGCTGCTGCTGGGTGATGCAGTGGATGTTGCCGCCGCCGTAGATAACCTCGCGAGTCATGATACCGATGACTTCACGGTCCGGATAAGCAGCCTGGATATCCTTGAGCGCCTGGGCGTCGTTGGGGTCACCGAACTGCGGCACAAGCACCGCTCCGTTGATGGGCAGGAAATTGAGATAGCTCGGCTCGAAGGCGTCCTCGGGGGTACGCGGCAGCACGCCCTCGACGGGATCAATCGTGCTGGCCTCCTCTTCGGTCATATATACCGAAGTCGCAGGCATGATCACCTTGTGGATCTTGAGCTTGCGACCCTTGGCATCCGTGGACTCGGAGAGCGTCTTGTACGCCTCCTGGCACTCCTTGTAGAACTTATGGTTGGGATCATCGGTCCACATGCAGCAGACCTCGCCGGGCGCACTAAAGCATGCGACGTCGTCCACATGACCGTTCGTTTCGTACGGATCGATACCGTCCTTGATCCAGATAACCTTTTCGATACCGAGATACTCAGAGAGCTTCTCCTCAATCTGCTCCTTGGTGTACTGCGGGTTGCGGTCCTCGTTGAGCAGACACATCTCGGTGGTCACGACGGTGCCTTGACCATCACAGTTGAACGAGCCACCCTCGAGGATGTAGTCCTCGGGACGATAACGGTTAACCTGCTCAAGCTGTGCCACCTGCAGGCCAATGGAAGCATCCTTGTCCCACGGGAAGTACAGACCGTCAATGAAACCGCCGTAAGCATTAAAGTGGAAGTGCGAAAGGGCCACCTCCCCATTGTCATTAACGAGGAACGCCGGGCCGGGGTCGCGAATCCAGCTGTCGTTGTACTCCATGTGGATAACGCGCACGTTCTCAACACCGTCGAAGATCTCGCACACCGCGGGGAAGTCTTCGGTGTTGACGCCTACCGTGATGGGCTGAAAGCGTGCAACGGTCTTAATGATCTCGGTGAAGACCTTCTGCGCCGGCTTGGCGCCGCAGCGCCACACGTCGGAGCGGTGCGGCCACAGAATCCAGGTGCGCTCCTGTTCCTCATACTCGCCGGGCATATAGAACCCGTCCTTCTTAGGCGTGGATTCACTCTCGTAGATGGTCTTCATTTCAAGCTCCTAAATCTCGGTGCTTTTGCTTGACGAGACCATGATGCGGCCGCACCGAGATGTTCTCAATAGTCCCTCGAGCCCCTTTCAGCGACCAACGGTATACCATTCGCTGACCTAAAGTTCTATTCAGGCCGAGAACATGACATACTGGGTTCCACAATGGAAAGGACGCCCTATGCCCCCATGCAATAAACAGCAGACTATTGAGTTGGACAGTACGACCTGGACTGCTCTCAACGAGCTCGCGCTTGCAATCCACGCATCACACGGTGTCGATAAGCTGCAAAAGGAGACCCTCGAGGGAACGACAGGGCTCGTGCCCCATCGGATCGCCATGTTCGACCTGATCGAGGCGGCAGGCAGTGACGCCCCACGCTACGTCCACCCCGCAAGCAGCGGAATGGACGACCGCGCGCTGAGCGACTACTACAACCGCTACGCCGCGATGGACTATACAACATGGAGCTTTGACCTACATAAGGTCGGCGTCTACCGCGACCTCGACCTCGTGGACGTCGAGCGACGCGATGCCACGCCCATCTATCGCAAATGGATGGAACCGCAGGGCGTCTACTTTGGCTGTACGGCCACGCTCGCGCACAACGACAGCCCGCTAGGAAGCATCACCCTGTTTCGCGAACGCACGGCCGGAGACTTCACCGACACCGAGCTCGCAATCCTGCTCGAAATCGCTCGGCACGCGAGCCTCGCGCTCGCCAACCTCTATCCTCGGGGCATTAATCTCACCCAGACCGAAGACACAGACCAGCTGAATGCTTTCATTACAGAACATAATATCCAACCGCGCGAAGCCGAAGTCATGCAGCTCATGCTCGACGGCAAAACAAACAAACAGATGGCAAACGAGCTTTTCATAAGCGAGTCAACCGTAAAGAAGCACGTCAACGCCATCTATCGCAAGCTCGGCGTCAGTAACCGACTGGGCCTTATGACTGCCGCGCAAAACATCCTGCGATGAAAAAGGGCGCCTTCCATACGGAGAACGCCCTTTGATTTCGCCATTTGAATTAGTGTCGGCTCTGGCTCAAAGAGTAGACGGGGTTATTTTGGTAGGTTTTATCTGGGCAAATGTCAGCCGCCACGAGGGAGCTGCCTTCCCTCACGGCGGTCTTCCAGCAGAAAAACCAAGTGAGTAGGCTTTTTGCAGGAGGCCAAGCACGCCCCAAAACGCCACAGCTCTGACCTGCGGTTTTATTGAGCATTTGCCGCGGTGTGCTCGGCATATCCAAATAAGTCTACTCACTTGCATCTAAGACGCACCAGATAGGCAAAAACCGCCGCAAAAAGGGGCCGGTTCCCTTCGCGGCTGTTGTTAATACGCCGAGCTTGTTATCGTAAAAGCCAATCACGCGCCGAAACCACACTACAGTCTTTCGACTCATACGTTGAGTCCACGCGGGCTACAACATAGCGCGCATCTTTTGCAATGTCGATCTCATCGCATACAGTCTGTAGATGGCGGGCGTACTTATCGTGATACGTTCTGGATGATTTTATTTCGATAGCCTTGGGACTCCCTGAGTTTGTACAGTCGAGCAAATCGATTTCACGCTTGCTGTCGTCCCTATAGAAATACAGCTCGGGATTCTCGCCCACGTTGAGATGGCTCTTCGCCGTTTCGGAAACGATGAGGTTTTCGAAAACGGCCCCCAGATAAGGGCTCTCCAATAGTTGCTCCAGTGATCCAATTTTGAGCAAGTAGCAGAGCAGCCCCGTGTCGTAAAAATAGAGCTTGGGCGTTTTAGTTAGACGCTTCTTGGCATTTGCATAATAGGGCTGCAGCGAAAACGTCAGGTAGCTCTGCTCCAGGATGGACAACCAGCTTTTAATGGTCGATACGCTCACGCCCGTATCTCGAGAAAGCGAGGATATATTGATGAGGGCACCGACGCTCTGAGCAATTATGGACAGAAACTTATGAAACTCCGCCTTATTGCGCACATCAAGCAAGCCCACAACATCGCGCTCAACATAGGTATCGATATAGCTGGGAAAATAAACCGAGGACGGCATTCCGGCGGAACGCAGGCGAGGGTATCCCCCTTCGAGCGCGAACAAATCCACTTCCAGCTGCCCCTGCTGGCCCCTCTCCGCTTCTCGAAACGATAATGGCAGCAATTTCAAGATCCCGACTCGCCCGGCAAGAGACTGCCCGATGCTTTTCATCATCAAAAAGTTTTGCGAGCCTGTAAGGATGTATTGACCGGCGTCTCCCCGCTCATCCGAAACAACCTGGATCATTGAAAACAAATCCGGGGCGTATTGCGCCTCATCGATGATGAGTCCGCCCTTTCGGTTGCGGATAAAACTCACCGGATCCTCCAAGGCCGCGCGCCTCGTTTGAGGGTCCTCAAGCGTGACGTAGGAATAGTCGGGAAAGGTATGCCGAACCAGCGTAGACTTACCGCTCTGCCTAGGCCCTGTCAACGACACAACAGGAAACCAGCCTGCCATGCGAATGAGTAACTCATGCAAATCCCTGTTAATGAACTCAGCCATATCAACGCCCCTTATTGCGCTGTTACCATAATCGGATAGTTTCATTCGCCATAATCTTATATTAGCGTTTACCACAATCTTATAGTAGCCTAGTTCAAAAGCATTATTTATAGAGCCGAAATCTCAGACCCTAAATAACAAAAGCCACCACAATGGGGGCTGTCCCCATTGTGGTGGCTTGCAGGCGAGTTAACTTGTTCGACTATCGTACGCCAGCCATGTCCGAGCCTAGAGCGTGGCAAGGCGCTTGGACTCGTGCGCGGCGAGCGCAATGGAGATGATGCCGGTAATGGCGTCGGCCACCACCAGGGCGATCCACACGCCCTCAACACCCATCATGTTGCCGAGGAGGTACATAAGCGGCACTGAGCAGATCACATAGCGAAGCAGGCCGGTAAACGTGGCGACACCAACCTTCTCGACCGCCTGGAAATATATCGACATGGTCATGGCAAGATAGCCCAGGGCAACAGCCAGGATGACGGTACGCGTGGCGTTGGCGGCAACCTCAACGAGCGCAGGATCGCTGCCGGCAAAGAAGGCGCACACCGGAGTGGCGGCAAGCCAGAGCGCGACGGTGACCAGCGCCAGCGTCACAACCTGGTACTTAAGCGTGCAAGAGAGCGTCTCCTTAAGGCGCGCCCAAGCCTTTGCGCCGGCGTTGAAGGCAGCGATGGGCTGCAGGCCATAGGAGAAGCACTGGGCAACCATCATGGTGATGTAGAGGATGTAGCCGTTGATCACGCCAAAGGCTGCGATGTAGAGCGAGCCCATGTCGCCGCCGAGCGAGCCCAAAAGCGAGTTGGCAACGGTGTTAAAGATAAAGGTCGCGCCCTGGACCAGGAAGAACGGGAAGCCGATCTTGAGGATCTGGCCGCAGACGGCGAGGTCGAGCTTAAGGTCGGCCAGGCTAATCTGGAGCTGGGACTTTTTGCCCCCGATGAACCAGAAGATACCGATGGCCCAGATACCGATGGAAAGCCCGTAGTACACGCCGGCGCCCATAACGCCAAACTTGAGCACAAACGTAGAAAGCGCGAGCCAGCAGATGGCAACGATGGCTGAAACGGTCATGAGGTTGGCCTGGACCTGAACCTTCTCGTCCACACGCATCACAGCGGTGACCATCTGGCCAATGACCGTGAGCGGCAGCAGCACGGCGAAGGTGCGCACGCCGGCAACGGTATCGGCCATGATGTCGGGCGTGGCGCCAAAGAATGCGCAGATGGGCTCGGTAAACACGGCCATCACCACAGCAAGCAGCACACTCACAATCGTGGTGAGCCAAAAGCCCTGGCTAAAAGCCTTGCTTGCGCCCTTAATGTCGCCGGCACCCAAAAGGTTGCCCACCACGGCGGGCACGCCGGTGCCAAACAGGTTGCCAAAGGCCAGGTTGATGTACTCGACCGACATGATGATCGAGACGCAGGCCAGGCCGTGGGCACCCAGGCCCCAACCCATCACGAGGCCCTCGAGGACCACCATGATGATCTGGGCGAGCATGCCCTGGCCGGTGACGATGGTGTACTTACGCACCAGACCGGGAATCGGTTGGGAGGCGAGCTCGCGCTCCTCCTCCACGGCAGCGGTTACTTCTTCTGCCATTGTTCTCCCCTTTCCTTGAGAGAGTAGTGCTGAATGGATGTCAGGCGGCTGACAACTGGCGCCAAGCCGCCCAACCAAACGATGGCGCTAGGCCTCAAAGACCACCTTGCCGGCGATCATCGTAAGGGCCGCGGTAGCCTCGAGCACCTCTGCCGGCTCGCAGGTAAAGAGATTGCGGTCGAGTACGCAAATGTCGGCTTGCTTGCCGCAGGCGAGTGTGCCGATGCGGTCCTCAGCATGCATAGCGTAGGCGCTGCCGTAGGTGTATGCGCGCAGGGCCTCGGCCATAGTGATTCGCTCCTCGGGGAACCAACCCTCAGGATTAGATCCATCCTCGAGCATGCGGTAGACCGCTCCATAGACTTCCTCCATAGGCTCAAGCCCCACGACCGGGAAGTCGGAGCCCAGATGCACGCAGGCACCGCTCGCGAGCAGGCTATGAATTGGCCACGAGAGCGCCGCGCGCTCGGGACCAACGGCGTCGTCCTTTGCCAAGTCTGCCATATCAAGCAGCATATGCCACGGCTGCATGGCCGGACAGACGCCGAGCTCCGCATAGCGCGGCAAATCCTCAGGTTGAACAGTCTCGTTGTGCTCCATGGAGTGACGACAGCCCATAAGACCGTAACGCTTCTCGCCCTCCTCGAAGCAGTCCAGGATAAAGCGTACGGAACGATCGCCTATGGCATGGATGCGCGTGTCGACACCCCACTCAAGCGCTTTAAGGATGGCTTTGCGCACACGCTCAGGTTCCTCAGCCGGCTCGCCACAGGTCTCGGGAGCATTAGCATAGGGCTCGAGCATCCAAGCAGTATGATCGGAACACACACCGTCAATGAACTGCTTAAAGCCATGCCACTCGACTTGCGTGCCCGGGAAGTCGTATTTCGCCCGAATCTCCTCGAGCGTCATGGCCTCGTTCTCAAAAAGGTCTGTGTACATGAACACGCGCAACGGAAGTTCGCCCTTGCGGTTAAGCTCCGCGAGGAATTTATAGGGGTTATCCATGCTCACAAAAGTTGGGCTTACCATGCCGACTGTCGTAATACCGAGAGCGTTGGCACGATGCGCGGTCTTGGCAAAGGAAGCACTAGCCACCTCGGGGGCAGGATTGTATACCTCATCCAAGAAAAGGGATCCCGCGTTGTTCGAGAAGACCCCAGTGGGGTTGCCAGCTTCATCCCTAAGAATCTTGCCGCCTGATGGGTCTGGCGTTTCAGCAGTAATGCCGATTTTCTCGATTGCGCAGGTGTTGGCACTAAACGTGTGCACGTCAACCTGCTGCAAAAAGACCGGACGGTCCGAAATGTACTCATCGATCATTGCCGCCGTAGGCATCTCGGGCACGTCCCACTGGAACTGGATAACCTGATAGCCCACGATCCACTCGTTGTTCGGGTGGTCTTCGGCAAACGCCTGCACGCGTTCCATACACTGCTCAAAGCTTGTGCAATCGATGAGATTGACGGCGAAATCGGGATCGGACACAAAGGCGCCCTGGGCATAGTGAGTGTGTGAGTCGATGATGCCAGGCATGACGAGCTTATCGCCATAGTCGCGCACCTCGGTATCGGGCCCGATAAAAGCGTCGAGGTACTTATCCTCGCCGCACGCAACAATCCTGTCACCTGCGACGGCAACGCCGCCCTTGAACGGGGCCAGCCCGTCACCAGTGAACACAGCATTACTTTTGATGACTAAATCCGCTTTGTCCATATGAGCCTCCTCAGACGTTACAGGACAATGGATGAGCGCCACGATACGACGCGCCCAATCGGTGAGGGAGCATTTGTCGCTCCCTACATGACACGTGCCTACGAGCGGTCGGGTGTCTGTCCAGCGCCCTACGCCCCGTGTCAACACCCATTGACGCACCTCCTGCACAAGCTGCCAAGATGGAAGCGAGCGAACGGACGGCTTAAGAAGGTTTACACGTCTGAGCAGGTATTTTATTGTCAAAGTTTATTGTCGCTTCATTACGCCAAGTGGTCTGCGATACGCCGTCAGCCGAACCACTCCAGCCTTACGAGCGCCAGAATGTCTCAATCAAGTCGTCACGCGCCTTGACTTCGCTCTTTACATAGATGCGATGCAGGTGAGCCTTGACGGTACCCGGACTAATCACAAGTTCGTTAGCAATATTTTGGACATCGAGTCCACGCAATACGAGTGTAAGCACTTCCTGTTCACGCTTTGAAAGCCCATGCTCGTCCGAGAAAATCACAACACGCGAGACAAGGTCCTCCCGTGCATCACGGCGCTCTGTCGCTACCTCTTCATCGGCACGAGGGTGACGCGAGAACACACGTAAGATATGGCTGAACTGTTTAAATAGCTGAACGGCTGCAGCCACAAACAATAAATTCTCTGAGATATTCCGCTCGCCCAGATACCATAAAAAGGCGCTCACCATCACGTTGTCAACGTCAGGCGTGCAGAATAGGATCATATAGGTATCCTCGATAACCACCATCACGGTAAGCACGCAGGCTATGCGAAAGAACGTCCGAGTGCGCTCAAGATCGAGCCGCTCAGCCCTATTCTCCGTCTTGCGATAGCGAGCGTAAGCATATACCAAACAGAATGCCATTCCCAAATCGCGCGTAAGCCAAAAAAGATATTGCTGAACCTGGCCCGCAAAGCCAGTACGAGGCACCAGAGCAAGCTGAAGCACGGCGATCGGTACGACATATGCGGCAACGCGCTTAACGGTCACCTCATCGTGTAAGCGAAACGTTACCCAAAGCCATACGCACGCAAGAATCGCCACGCCCAGCGCGCAGCGCAGTAACGGATGTTGAAGCGGCTCATTAAACGTCACCACATAGTCATATTTGAGCCGGTTGTACTCATCAAAGAAGATCACCGACATATCGAAGATATAAAGAAGGAAGCCCGCGGCCGCCACCAAACAATCGCGTCGACGAGTCATGAGCCATATTACGAGTGCAGTTGATGCCGTCACCAATCCAACGCCCATGACAAGAATCGTGTAGATAAAGAATGCGAAGCTCATACTACTCTCATTCCGCACACAACCAGCTTGATTCCGCATTACAGTTATGGTAAGACATCGAACGAATACCAAGATCGAAAGGAGATGCCATGGCGCCGATTGCACCGCTCAAGATTATTGTCGCGCCCGCCGCCAAGGCCATCGCCAAGATCGGTTCGACCATGACCTACGATGACGTTCCCTGCATCGTTGATGAGCGCAACGACAGCTGCCCTTACCTGGGCCACGTCCCCTACTTTGCGCCTAAGCTCGCTTCCAATCCCGAGCACCGCGAACAGTAATCCAAGATGCGGCAAGCGCCGCGCAGCTCGCGGAGCTACTGTTTTGGTGCAAAGAAACGTTTTGGTGCAAAGAAACCTGTCCTTCTTGCACCAACGCCGGGATTGTCGACGCTGCGGCCGCGGCGCGATATGAGGCGCGAAACCTCGCCCAGCAACACGCCGATCACCACACCCACGAGAATGGGCAACTTTGCCATCTCGGCGGGCGAGCTGTTGAGTGGCACGATCGTAGCGACGATCGAAAGCACGAGCTCTACCACGGGAATTGCGAGCGCCACGGCAAGCACCTTGCCCTCGAAGGGCGCACGAAACACACGCGGGCGATCGTCGTATTTGCGCAGGCGCCAAAACGCCGGAAACATCGGGATATAACTCATAAGCAGAAAGACGACGTTCATGGAAAAGAAGACCCAAAAGACGTCGGAGCCCTCGCCCAACGGAATCTGGAGCAGCAACACCAGGCTGGCGAAACAGCCGTTGATGAGCGCCGAGCCGTTGGGCATGCCCGTCTTCTTGGACACCAGCGCAAAGGGGCGCGGCATGTTGCCGTGGCGCGCGGCATAGCTCGCCACGTTGTTAACGCCAAAACTCCAGCAGATCATGTTGGCGAACAGCGTCACCAAAAAGGCCATGCCCACGATCATCGTTAGCGAGTGGGTGCGCCCCACCATAGCGGCGACCGCGTCCACAATGCCCGAATCGAGTGAAAGCTGTTCGGTGGGAACCGCGGCTCCAATGCCAATGCCGCAAATGATGTAGATTGCCGCAATGGCCACGCCACCGGCGATAACCGCCTTGGGGATATCGCGCGACGGGTTTTTCATCGTACTGGCAAAGGTCGCAACCACTTCGAAGCCCATAAAGTTGAACAGGATGATCGATAGGTACGTCAACGAATTGGTGTCGCCCAAATCTGGAATGAAGGTCTCAAACGACATGTCGTTGGCAAAGCCGTTGTTGCAGGCAAACCAGATGCCGACAATTCCCACCACAGCGGTAATGAGTACTTTGATGACGGCACCGCCGTCCATAACCCAATCGGCCTCGGCCACCGGCTGCATCGCCATGAGCGTGACGTCCCACACAAAAGCAAGCTCGATGACGATCCGAGCGCCGAGCGAAAACTCAACACCCCATACCGCATTGATAACGCTGGGGAACATGCAGGCGATGCTTGCCACCCACAGCGGAAAGTTGACCCAGTAGCACCAAGAGCAGCGGGCACCCCAACGGTCACCCAGACCCAGGCGAACCCAGTCGTACAGGCCGCCCTCGGAATCGAATGCCGTGCCCAGCTCGGCCACCACCAGGCCATAGGGCAGCAAAAACGTGATGATAAGGAAGATCCACCAGGAGAACTGCACGTTGCCCATGGCAGATGCCGGAGCCGCCGCCTCGATGGTAAACACGACGCAGATGACCGAGAGGATGACCTCGAAGAGGGAGAACTTTTTACCTGCCATGGCACGCTCCCCCTACAGCAAAAAGGATGGCATCTGTACCGAAGGCGCAGCCCAAGGTAGGGTTGCAGGCCGCGTCACCGGTACAGGTGCCATCCCAAAGAGAGGAGAGAATGCAATTGTTGGACCAGCGCTCGCGGAACAGGCGCGTGTAGATAACGATACGCTGGTACATAGAAACTCCGATCAAAACGGCCGCGCTCGCGACCGAAAACTTCTCGCAATTGAAGACGCGTCTGACCTGGGAAATTCAAGCGAACAATTGGCCTAACCCGCAAAAAATCCCAGGTCAGACGCGTATTCAATCAAAGAAAAAGGGCACTCCGAAGTGGAGGCAACGGAGTGCCCAAAGAAAACCCAGCCAACCAAGACATCGAGCAAACTGACGCCATGCCCCGGACGAGTCAGCTGCCCCCTGTCCGATTGATCGGCTGGATATTCCTAACACCCAGCCGGTCCGATTGATCGGCTGGGTTTCTGAGGTGCGGCAGATTCCCGTGAAAGAGGAGCGAAGCGTACTTTGGTACGCAAGCGACGAATGAACGGGAAGGTGCCGTGGCTCAGGAAGCCAGACGATTAAGCGGACGGCTCCTGCTGCGTGATGCAGTGGATATTTCCGCCGCCGAAGACGACCTGCTCGGACTGGACGCCGACGCACTTGTAGACGCCCTCGCCCCAGACCTCGTCGTAGATCTTCTGGAGCGTGTCGACGGCCAGCTGGTCGTTCTCGTCGCCGTACTGCGGGACGATAACGCCGTGGTTGGTGACCAGGTAGTTCATGTAGGAGGCGATCAGCGGCTCGTCGGCAACGCGCGGCTCGGCGTTCTCGTCGGCGTCGATGGTGTCGCAGGAGGCCTGGTCCATGAACAGCGGGTTCACGGGCATGCAGAGCTTGTAGACCTTCAGCTTGCGGCCCTTGGCGTCGACGGCGTTGGAGAGGGTCTCGTAGGCGGCGTGGCACTGCTCGTAGAACGGGTACTCGGGGTCGTCGGTCCAGATGCAGGCCATGACGCCCGGGGCGATGAACGTGGCGACGTCGTCGATGTGGCCGTTGGTCTCCTCGGGGTCGATGCCCTCCTTGACCCAGATGACCTTCTCGACACCCAGGTAATCCTTGAGGTGCTCGTTCATGTACTCGCGAAGCTCCTCGCTCCAGGGCTCGAACTTCTTGTGGTACTTGGGCCAGATGGACTCGGGATCCTCTTCCTCCTCCAGAACCGCAGAGCAGGTGCGGCCCGGGGAAAGCAGGCACTGGTCGGTAACGACGAGGGTGCCCTCGCCGTCGACGGTGATGGAGCCGCCCTCGAGGATCATGTCATCGGGACGATAGCGACGGCAGCCGGAGAGCTCAGCCATCTTAAGGGCGATCTGCTCGTCCTTGTCCCACGGGAAATAGAGGCCGTCGACGAGGCCGCCGTAGGCGTTGAAGTGCCAGTGGTTGGCGCGCTTCTCGCCCTTGCCGTTGATGACGTAGGTGGCGGCGGTGTCGCGGAACCAGGCGTCGTCGGTGGTCATCTCGATGACGGTGACGTTCTCGTCGTTCTCGAAGACGGCCTTGCAGTTGGCATAGTCGACCTGGTTGGCGCACATATAGACCGGGGTGAACTCGGAGATGGCGCGGGCGATGGCGGCATACTGCTTCTGAGCAGGCTTGGCGCCGTGGGCCCAGGTGTCGGTGCGGTGGGGCCAGCCCATCCACACGCGATCCTGCGGGGCGAACTCGGCGGGCATGAAGAAGCCGTCGGCCTTGGGGGTGGACTCGGACTCGGTGATCGTACGCATAAGATTTCCTCCAAATCGAACGATCGTTTGCCGCGGGCGGGTTACCCGCAGCCTAAAACCAAGAGATGGTAGGCGCCCGTTCCCCGGCAAAGGTCGGGGCGCCCGGCGCCGGTTTTCACGGAGTCGCACCGGCAAGCGACGACGTAACCTGGTGCGCGGAGACAAAACGCACGAAGGATACGGAAGAGAGATTGGGGTAGGCGGTGGTTACCGGAGCAATAGCTCACACCCACCCCAGGGAATGGTTAGCAAACCTGTCGCTTGGGCACGCCTCCGAAGAGGCCGGAGTGCCCGGAGTCGGGAGCGACAAGCCCGACGAAGCGCACGTTGGTACGCGAGGAGGATCGGAGCCCCAGAACCGGGTGCTCTAGTTCTCCTCGGCCTCGGCGGCCTCCTCAGCGAGACGCTGGGCTGCGAGCTCAGGGGTTAGACCCTTGTACTCTTCCTTGCGGCCCTTGGCGCTGACGACGCGGACGACCTCGCCGATGAGCACGAGCACGATGAAGATGACGATCATCGGGACCTTGTCGCCAATTTCAGCGGCGGAGAACGGTACCAGCGTTGCAACGATGGCAAGAACCAGCTCGATGCAGGGGATGGCCAGCATGACCTTCATCATGGCGCCCTTAAACGGGAACGTGAAGATGCGCTCACGGTTCGGGTCGTTCTTACGAAGGTTGAGGAATGCCGGGAACATCGGGATGTAGGTGAGCAGCAGGAAGACGACGGAGGTGCCGAAGAGCATCCAGAAGACACCGTTGGAGATGGCGTCGATGGGAACGAGCTGCAGGCAGAGAACCAGGGAGGCAACGACAGCGTTGACCAGGTTGGCGCCGTTGGGCATGTCGTCCTCGGAGATCATCGAGGCGAAGACCTTGGGCATGTTGCCGTGCTCAGCAGCATAGCGAGCGACGGAGTTGACGCCGAAGGACCAAGCAGCCATGTTGGCGAACAGGGTAATCAGGAAGGCGATGCAGATGACCTTGAAGATCATGGAGTCGCCCACCATGGTCTGGACTGCGACGATCATGCCGTAGTCGGGGTCGATGGAGTCGGCCGGCACAGCGGCGCCGATGCCGAAGCCAGCGAACAGGTAGATGACGGCAATAGCCACGCCACCGACAATGATAGCCTTGGGAATATCGCGAGCGGGATCGGCCATGTCGTCGGTCATGGTGCAGATGACCTCGAAGCCCATGAAGTTAAAGATGATGATCGACAGGTAGCCGAGAGCGTTGGTGTTGGTGAGCTCGGGCAGGAAGGTGGCAGCGGACATGTCGTTCGCAAAACCGTTCTCCATGGCATACCAAATGCCCAAAGCGCCAACGATAACGGCAACGGCGACCTTGATGATGGCGCCACCGTTAAGGACCCACTCGGAGTCGGCCGCCTTGGAGCGGCCCATGAGGTAGACGATCCACACAAAGGCAAGATCGATACCCATCTTGGCGATCAAGTTGAACTCGACGCCAAAGACCATGCCCAAAATGTCGGGGAACATGGTAGCCAGCGAGGCGATCCACAGCGGGTAGTTGACCCAGTAGTAGTACGAGATGCGGGCGCCCCATTTGTCGCCCAGGCCATCGCGTACCCAGTCGTAAATGCCGCCCTCGCCGTCATAGGTGGTACCGAGCTCGGCGACAACCATGCCGTAGGGAAGCAGGAAGGTCAGGATCAGGAAGATCCACCAGAAGAACTGCTGGTTGCCAATGGCAGCAGCAGGAGCGGCGGCCTCGCAAACGAAGACGACGCAGATGATGGTCGAAATGACCGTCAAGAAGGAAAGCTTTTTCTTTCCGTCGCTCATGATGAGCTCCTTCGCTCAGTCTTGGACAGATCCGAGGCCCTAAGGTATTAAGGCAATTGCTTGGGCCTCGGTGAGCGGGCGACAGGAGACGAGCATCCGCCGCCCGCAAACGTGCTTTTAGAAGCCTTGAGGCTTAGAGCTGCTCGAGAGCCTCGAGAGCGGCGTGGAGCTCAGCCTTGGCGGAGTACTCGACACCCTCGTCGTTGAGCGGGGTGCGCTTGCCCAGGGCGGCAAGGAGAGCACGGATGGAGTGCTTGCGGTTCTCGGCCTCGACCCAGCACAGGGAGCGCTCGGGATCGTCCATGACTTCGTCGACGACCTCCTCGTTGCGGGTGGCCGGCAGGCAGTGCATGAACTTGGAGTTGGGGCCGGCAAAGTTCATCATGTCCATGGTGACCTGATACTTGGGATAGAACACGTCCATGTAGTTCTCGCCCGAGACCTCCTCGTCGTACAGGCCATACCACACGTCGGTGTAGATGAAGTCGGCGCCCTTGATGCACTCGATGTCGTCGGAGATGACGACAGAGCCGCCGGAGACCTTGCAGTTCTCCTCGGCGATGGCCATCATCTGCTTGCCGAACTCGGCGCGCTCCTCGACGGTGCCAACGTGCAGGCCGCCGTCGGGGATCTGGTGGCCCTTAGGTCCAAACTGGACAAACTTCATGCCGACCTTGGAGGCGATGAACATGAGGGAGACGCAGACCTGGGTGGCGTCGCCGATGAAGGCCAGGGTGCAGTCCTCGATCTTCTTGCCCTCGGGGAGGTTCTCGAGCATGGTCATGAGGTCGCCCATCTCCTGCGTGGGATGGTTGAACTCGGACATGCCGTTGATGACGGGCACAGCGGAGCCCTCGGCGAGGCCGACGACGTCCTTGTGACGGTCAACGCGAGCCATCATGATGTCGAGCAGCGAGCCCATAACGCGAGCGGTGTCGCCCAGGGACTCGTGACCGCCGAGCTGGATGGTGCCAGGGCCATAGAACTGAGCATGGCCGCCGAGGTCGGTCATAGCGGTCTCGAAGGAAAGACGAGTGCGGGTGGAGACCTGCTGGAAGATCATGCCAAGGCTCTTGTTGCGGAGCAGGTGCGGATAATAACCGTCAACCTTGATGGCCTTCTTCATTGCCAGACCAAGATCCTCGATAGCCAGGATCTGCTCTTTGGTGAAGTCGTTGGTGTCGATGAAATCCTTAGGCAGTGCCATGTCGATTTCCTTTCCGCCGGTCTTGCCGACTATTACTATGAGGCGCTCGAACATCACGCCTCGTGTTGACAAGACCATCATTCACCCGTATGCAATTTTTACCTAGTTTATTCGGGATTAAAGACCGTTCATGGAGTTACACCCCCTCTAAACCAATATAAACCCGCAGGTCAAGAGTTTACAGGGGGTTTACCATCTAGAACCGCGAACGGTATACGGCTATGCTGTATCTCGGCGCCTAATCCGCAATGAAACGAAGGGTTGAGACGTCTATATCCCACAAGGTATACAGAGCTCGGCCATAGAATAAATGAGATGGGACGGTGACAGATGAACACCCTGATGTTCTTCTATACCCTAGCGATACTCGTGATCTGTATTGTGACGGCGGTGCTCTCGCTTGCCGCCTATGCCTCGTCTCGTCGACGCTTCTTTATCTATGGCAGCGGCGTATTTATCTGCTATGCCATCGAGATGACCGAGATTTTCTTTTTTGAATACACGCTGCAAAACCAGAGTTTTCCAGCCAGCGACTATTACTCAATTACCATGCCTGTGTTGCGGACCCTTGTGGCGACCGCTTCACAGGCTTTTATTTGGCTGATTGCCATGGATTTGCTCGACAAGCACTCTAAGAAGCTGTTCGTCATTCCCGTCGCAACGTTCTTGGTAAGCGAGCTGTTGATTATCGTCGCCGTCCCCTATGGTCCCATGCACCAGTGGCTTTACTACACCATGCGCCAGGTGTTCCTTGTCTTTGTGGGACTGTATATCTTTTGGACGGCTCGCAAGAGTACGAAGGTTGAGCTGAAGGCACGTGTTAACAACCAAAAGAAACACCTGATTATCGGCGCCATTCTGGTTGGCTGCATCGTTGCCGAGGACTTCTACAACATCCTGGTAGTTCCCATGAGCCTGGCGCCCTCTTGGCTGCAGCTGTACCTGTCCGAGCGCAACTTTAGCGAGAACGTCTTCGCTTGCTACTTTGCCATCCTGCTGATCATCTACGCCTATCACGTGCTTTCAATCCGCATGCAGGAGGCTCCCGAGGAAAAGAACGTCAGCGATCTTGATCGACACATCGAAGAGCAGATGCCCTTCTATCGCAACGCCTACAAGCTCTCCAACCGCGAGACCGAGGTCATGCGCCTGGTTGTGCTGGGCAAGTCGAACCAAGAGATCGCCGACGAGCTGTTCCTTGCCGTGGGCACCGTCAAAACCCACATCCACAACATCCTGGTCAAAACCGAACAGCAAAACCGCACGACCCTCATCCTCCACTTCTGGAAAAGGTAGGTTACGCGGTTTTACCAAACCGCGTAACGGCTCGACGCTACAAACGTCCCAGAGAGGCAACCTGACGTTCAATCGTCGGTCGCGTACCAAAGTACGCTTCCCTCCTCTTTTACGTCATCTTGCTCGCTCTGGGGCGTTTTCGCTGACTTATGCTCTACCTGCAATTGTTTTGCTTTAGGTCGCCTATTCGCTGTAGCGGGTAGCGATGGCAGCTTGTACCATGCCGGCGCTCATGAGGTACGTCACCAGGAAGTAGCCACCATAGGCTGCCAGGAAGATTGCACAGGTGAGGCCCACGGTGCCGCCGATGCTCATATCTCCGAATATGCTCACCAGCTCGATAATCACCTTGAGCGCCACAAAGGAGTGCGCCAGGCCCACTGCCAGCGGGAACAGGAAGAATACCGCTTGCTGCGCCATCACCGAATGGCGAATCTGGCGGTCGTCACAGCCGATCTGTGCCAGCACACGATAGCTGCGGCTGCCGTCGGCCACATTGGAGAGCTGCTGGATCGACAGTATCGCCGCGCACGCAACGACCAGTACAAAGCCAATGTAGATGGCCAGATAGCTAATCATGCCGTTCATCTGCGCCGCCTGCGTATACATCTCGGAGCGCGTCATAAAGACTCCCCATGACCCCGGCTTCTTGCCATCCACGAGCAGATCGTCGAGCAGGGTGTATTTAATGCTCTCATCGGCCTTGGTCACATCCATCCCCTGCTTGTAGTTAACGAGCAGGTTGCTGGAATACGGCTGCAGGTTAAGCTGGGACAACAGCTCGTCGGCAACGACGACGGTACCCGGATTACTGCCCATCGCCGAGTTGGCGATGGCCGCCGTGTCCTTGTCCGACTTATCGGTTGCGGGCTTGAGCTCATGCCCGCCCAAGGTAAGGGTATGGCCGCCGGCCATGTATTTGGTGTACAGGTCGCCCAGCTCACCGCCCATATCACACGTAAGCAGGTACTGGTCGCGGCCAATGCTCACCGGCTCCTCGTCCATCATCTGGCGCAGTTTGTTGTACTGGCTTGCCGGCGTCACAAACAGACCCATCGTATCGGCATTGCTACCCCCGAGCGCCTTGGGAAGCTTTTCGCCCATGGTTTTGCACATCTCACCCGCAGACACCGAAGGGTTCGAACCGCCAAATGGGTAACTCAGATACGAATCGATCTGCACATGCTCACCGGCAACATCGGCGATATCGACCTTCTTGCCGGTCTCGTCGTTGTTGTCCGCCGACTTGCCCTTGCCGTGCCATGCAGGGTACAAATCGACCGTTGTATCGGCTAGCACCATGCGGTCGGCTTCAGACGGATTGACATATTCTTTGTAGTAGTCGAGCGTATCGGGCGTGTAATAGACATACGTCTGAGACACGTCAACAGGGTTATAGCGCTCCAGGTTTTCGTTCATCACATTGGCAATCGACATACCACACGTCACCGAGGTGATGGCCAAAAACAGGAGCATCGCGATGACGCCCATCGAAAAGCACACCGTGTTGACCTTGGCCGCAAGCTGGCGCACGGTAAACATGTTGAGGCCGCGCCAATACACGCCGCGCAGGCTCTGCAGCAGCTTGATGAGCATGCCTGAGAGTCCCCAAAACAGGGCAAAGGTGCCCACGGTAACCATAGCGGTCGTAATACCAAACTGGTTCATGGCCTCTTGCAGCTTGCTGTCCGTCGCGGTTAGCGGGAACCCATCACGTAGCAGACGGTAATAGGCCACGCCCACAAGCACCACGCCCACGGCAAAGATGGCAATCGCGATCCAGGGGTTGCGTGTCTTGATGCTCTCGTTGCGACGCTCGGCACCCATAAGCTCGATGAGTTTGGTACGACGCACGGCGCGAAGGTTCAGCAGTAGCGTGAGCACAAACATTACGAGCATGCAGGCAAGGGTCAGATTGAACGCATGCACCGAGAAAAAGAAGTGGAAATTGGCGATCTGTGTCTTAAAAAGCGAGGCCGTAAAGAACGTCATGAGCTGGGAGAGTCCCACACCCAGCACAATGCCGGCGACAAAGGCCACGACCGATACTATCACGGTCTCGAGCGCCATGATCGTGGCGACGCGCCCGCGCCCCATGCCGAGCACCTGGTACAGGCCAAACTCCTTCTTGCGGCGTTTCATGATGAAGTTATTGGCGTACACCATCAAAAAGGCCATGACACCGGCCAAAAAGTACGTCAGGTCGCCGAGTATGCTGCCCATAACCTGCGCCAAGCCCTCTTCATCGATTCCGGCGATGTCGACCTGCATCGAGATGGTGTTAAAGGCATAGAAGACCGTGACGCCCAGGGTGAGCGTCAGCAAGTAGACGAGGTAGTCGCGGCCGGCGCGGCGGACGTTGCCCCAAGCGAGTTTACAGAGCATCGGAGCCCTCACCGCCCATCATGGCAACGACCTCCATAATGCGGTCGAAGAACTCTCGGCGGTCGGTGTCGCCGCGGCGCAGCTCGGTGAAGATCTTGCCGTCGCGAATAAACAGCACACGGCTCGTGTAGCTGGCGGCAAAGCTGTCGTGCGTGACCATGAGCACCGTGGCGCGCAGGCGGCGATTCAGTGCCTCCAGGCTCTCGAGCAGCAGGCGGGCACTCTTGGAATCGAGGGCGCCGGTGGGCTCGTCGGCCATGATCATGGTGGGGTCGGTGACGAGCGCGCGGGCCGCGGCAACGCGCTGCTGCTGACCGCCGGACATCTGGTAGGGATACTTGTCGAGCACCTGACTGATGGACAGGCGCGCTGCCACATCCTGCACGCGGGTCGAGATCTCTGCCGAGTTTGTGCGGGCAATGGTGAGCGGCAGGGCGATATTCTCGCGTGCCGTGAGCGTATCGAGCAGGTTGGAGTCCTGGAAGATAAAGCCGAGCTCCTCGCGACGGAACTGCGAGAGCTTGGTCTGCTTCATGCGCGTCACGTCCTGGCCGTTGATGCGGATCGTGCCGCTCGTGGCGCTATCGATGGTCGACACGCAGTTGAGCAGGGTCGACTTGCCCGAGCCCGAAGCGCCCATGATGCCCACGAACTCACCGCGGTTGACGGTAAAGCTGACGTCGTTGAGCGCGCGGGTCACGTTGCCCAGCGCTCCGTATACCTTTTCGAGATGCGCGACCTCCAGTACCGGGGTCGCCATGTGCGTGGTTTGCATACCGAGTCCTTTCTTGCAATTAGTCTACGGCATCTATAGTCGCAAGAAGATGAGTCGGCTACCATCGATATGGCTTACGCTTGCCTTACCGTTGTGTAAGGTAGGGGTAGTCTTTTTGGGACGGGGCTTTTTTAGCTACCCCATCTGAAACCTTCGAAGCATGAGGCGGCATTTGACATAGGGCAGCTAAAAAAGCCCCGTCCCAAAAAGACTACCCTGTCATGTGTCGTTGTTGAGAGAGGACTCCTGTTGAAGACTGTTCATGTTGCCGCTGGGATCATTCGCAAGGAAGGATCCGATGAGCTGCTTGCCGTGCAGCGCGGCTACGGCAACATGCAGGGACTTTGGGAGTTCCCCGGTGGCAAGCTCATGCGCGGCGAGTCGCCCGAGGACGCCGTACGCCGCGAACTCATGGAAGAGCTGCAGGTCAAAGTCACCAACCTGCGTGACTTCTACACCGTTGAGTATGACTACCCCGATTTTCATCTCTCAATGGAGTGTTACTACTGCTCGCTGGCTAAAGAATCCGATGAGCCTCAGAAGCACGACCGCCAGCTCGATATCCGCTGGATTCCGCGCACCTCGCTTGCCATGGTGGAATGGATGCCCGCCGACAAAGGGCTTATCGATGCTCTGATTGAGTTGAAGGAAGATCGGCTCGAGGCAAGCTCCGCCGATGACGCCACGCCCACCACAGCCGACAAACCCGCCACCAAGCCCAAGCGCGCACCTAAGCGCCGCAGCAAGAAGCGCCCCAAGCCCGGCTTGCTGGACGGCATCGACACCTCGGACCTTTCCGCCGACGAGCGTGAGCTCGTGCGCCGTCGCGCCGCTATAAAAAAATCCATGAAGGGCAACAAGCGTGCGAACACCAAACCCGAGCTGCTCGTTCGCCAGCGCCTGCGGGCAGCGGGCCTTACGGGTTATCGCTTGGAATGGAAGGTTCCCGGCAAGCCCGACATCGCCTTCCCCGGCCGCAAGATCGCCATCTTCGTCAACGGCTGCTTTTGGCACCGCTGCCCCAAGTGCAATCCGAGCCAGCCCAAGCGCAACGTTGAGTTTTGGGAGGCAAAGTTCCGTCGCAACGTCGAGCGCGACCGCGCTGCCGTGGCAGCACTCACTCAAATGGGCTGGACACCCATAACCATCTGGGAATGCGAGCTCAAAAAAGACCGCATCGACGCCACAATGGAAAAGGTCATCGAGCAGGTGCGCGCCACAGAGCCGCAGCGCTAGGAACGAGCCGTCCACACGCCCCACACAGGCGAGCCACATCCGCGCCACAAACCTTAGAAAGCCCTTAAGTTCAAAACCTCTCAAGAGTGTTACTCGATAGCTCTGACCTGCGGTTTCATCGTAATTGCAAACCTCATTAAGCCTTTCTTTAGCGCTTCTTTGCGACGTCCGCGGCATAATACTGCCAACGCACGGGACCTAGCAGCACACCCCGTGCGCAACCTTTTGGTGGACATCGAGGAGGCCGCATAAGCATGCATTCTTCCAATGACGCAGCACAGCAGCCATCCCTAAAACATGCGGACCTTTTCTCCTTCCCCCCGACACAGAGAAACGGCCTCCTCGACTCCCCCACCACAAAAGCCAAACGCTCAACAGACCAGAGCCACAACTTGCGAGCATCGTTCGAAAAGCTCCAAGCATCCCTAAACAAGTCATTCCCCAACCAAGCCCGGGCATACTAATCCCCCATCAGCAAAGAAGCCCTAACGTTCCACCCATTTCCGCCCCAACGCCACAAGGGCGACGACCTCAAGCAGGTCAACTTGGGAGGGACGAGGGCTTAGTTCCCCAATCTTTCCGCAGGGGGCAAAAAGCCTCGCCGCACGAAGTGCGCAGCGAGGCTTTTTGCATGCCCGAGGACGATTGGGGAACTAAGCCCTCGTCCCTCCCCGGGATATGTAGCGAGTCGGAGTACCCTTGCTGTTACTCTGCTTTGCCCACGGAGTTGAGGTTGGTCATGCGGATCTTAACCAGCTCGGTGATCTCACGCATACCCTCCTTGGCCGGCTTCTTGGGGTCGAAGCAGGCGGGGTTCTCGGCCATGTAGGCCATGAAGCCCTTGGTGTAGGCCTGACGCAGCTCGGTGGCGTAGTTAACCTTGCAGATACCGTTCTTCACAGCCTCGGCAACCTGCTCATCGGGCACACCGGAGGTGCCGTGCAGGACCAGCGGCACGTCAACGGCGTCGCGGATGGCCTTGACCACGGACTGCTCGATGTGCGGATCGCTCGTGTACACACCGTGGCTGGTGCCAACGCCAATTGCGAGGGAGGTGCAGCCGGTACGCTCGACGAACTCCTTGGCCTCGGCCGGATCGGTGTAGGGGCTCTCGCCCTCAACCGCGGGACCGTCGTCCTCCTTGCCGCCAACCTTACCGAGCTCAGCCTCGACGGGCACGCCCATGGCGCGGCCAGCGTCGGCGACGGACTTGGTCAGAGCGATGTTGTCCTCGAAGGACTCGTGCGAGCCGTCGATCATGACAGAGGTGTAGCCGGTGCGGAAAGCCTGCATGCAGCGGTCATAGCCATCGCCGTGATCGAGGTGCAGAGCGACGGGCACGGAAGCGCGCTCGGCGGCAGCCTTGACCATGCCGTAGAAGTAGTCCAGACCAGCGGTCTTAATGGTGCCCGGGGTGGTCTGCATGATGACGGGGGACTTGGTCTCCTCGGCAGCAGCCAAAACGGCCATAACAAACTCGAGGTTCTCGACGTTGAAAGCGCCAACAGCGTAGTGGCCGGCCTGAGCGTCCTTGAGCATCTTTTCGGTGGTAACAAGTGCCATGAGCGTTTGCTCCTCTCCCTCGCCCGCATCTGGACATCGGGCGTACGTGTCCGCAAGGCGTTTTACCTTGCGTTTTGCTGCGCTCATTGTATGAAATTCAGCGTCTTTGCACGTGCGAGATATTGAGCCCATGCAGGTCAATACCGTCGTTTTTGAAAAGTAAACGGAAGGAATTGGAGCCGAGTGGGCGTGTTCGATATTGAATTTTGGGCGTTGAGCGTCTTTCTTTTATAGAAAAGATAAGTAATCGAAAGGTGTTTTCTTACTCAAAAAGAAAATGAACGAAAATAGAGTCAACACAATTCCTGCAAATTTAGCCGAAAATGGAGCAGACATGACCCAAGCTACCAACCGTGCTTTTGCCGACGAACGCCGCGCCGCCATCATGGAAATGCTCGATCATAACGCCTCGGTGCAGGTAGCAGAAATCGCCCAGACCTTTGGCGTGTCCTCCGTCACCGCCCGCGCCGACCTGGACGCGCTCGCCGAAGCAGGCAAGCTGCGCCGCACGCACGGCGGTGCCGTCTCGCTCCACAAACGCCTGACCGTCTCCACGCAGGATCGCCGCATCAATGTCAACGTCGCTGCCAAGCAGGCCATCGCGCAAAGCGCCATCGAGCTCGTCAATGACGGCGACACGCTGCTCGTCGACTCGGGCACCACGGCGCTCGAGTTCGTCCGGCTCCTCGACCAGCGCGACGGCATCACCGTCATCACGGCAGACATTACCATTGCCGATTACATCGACGAGAGCATGCCCTCGGTCGATGTCGTCATGCTGGGCGGGGCGCTGCGCAAAGGCCATCGTTATTTGTACGGACCGCTCACTATGCAGGCGCTCCAAATGGTCCATGCCGATCTGGCCGTCATGTGCCCCGGCGCCTTTGTCTCCAGCTGCGGCTTTACGACCGACTTTCCCCAGATGGCCGAGACTAAAACGGCTATGATCGCCGCGGCCCATCAAAGCGTCGCCCTCATGGACGCCAGCAAGGTTAACGGACGCGGCATGTACCGCTTCGCCGAACTTACCGATGTCGACACCATCGTGATGGACCGTGATCCCGATGGCTCCGTCGCTACCTCAATCGCCGAGGCCACCGACGTCGACGTCCCAACCCTCATCCTCGCCACCGCCTAAAACAAAAACCACCACAAAGGGGACAGGCACCTTTGTGGTGGTTTTGACGGTAGAAGCAAGCGCGTTGTTACTTGGACAGCTCGTCGGCGAGGGCTTCGATCTGGGCGCGCGAAGCGTCGTTGAGCGAGCCCAGGACGGTCACCTTGTTCTGCGTCAGGGTGATGTCCTTCATGCCCTCGAGCTCCTTGGTCATAACCTTGGCAGCGGTGGGCGCCCAGGAGCCGGCCTCAACGAGCGCCACCGTACGGTTCTGATAGGCGTGCTCGGCAAGCGTGTGGATAAAGGTGCTCATGAACGGAAAGATCTCGCCCTGATAGGTGATGGAGGCGAGCACCAGACGGTCATAGCGGAACGCGTCCTCAACAGCCTCGGCCATATCGTCGCGTGCCAGGTCAAAGACGGAGACCTTCTGGCCGCGGGCCTCGAGCGCAGATGCGAGCTCCTCAACGGCAGCCTTCAGATGGCCATACACACTCGCATAGGCGATCGTGATGCCCTCGTCCTCGGGCTGGTAGCTCGACCAGGTGTTGTAAGTGTCGAGGTAGTAGCCCAGATTCTCGGTCAGCACGGGGCCGTGGAGCGGGCAGATAATCTGGATGTCCAGGTCGGCGGCCTTCTTGAGCACGGCCTGCACGAACTTGCCGAACTTGCCGACGATGCCAAAGTAGTAACGGCGCGCCTCGCAGGCCCAACCCTCGGGATCCTCGATGTCGTTGGCGCCAAACTTTCCAAAGCCGTCGGCGCTAAAGAGCACCTTATCGGTGGACTCGTAGGAGAAGAGTACCTCGGGCCAGTGAACGTTGGGGGCGCCGACAAACGTCAGGCTGTGGCCGCCCAGGTCGAGCACGTCGCCATCTTTGACGACCATCTTGCGCTCGGGGAAGTCGGTGCCAAAGTAGTTGACCATCATGCGGAAAGCGCCCATGCTGGCCACAATCTGTGCCTGGGGATAGCGCTCCATAAAGGCGGCGATACCGGCGGAGTGATCGGGCTCCATGTGATGGACAACCAGGTAGTCGGGCGTACGGCCGTCGAGCGCGGCCTCGAGGTTGCCGAGCCACTCATCGACAAAGCCAGCGTCAACCGAATCGGCGACGGCGATCTTGTCGCCCAAGATAACGTAGCTGTTGTATGCCATACCATTCTCGGACACGTCATACTGGCCCTCGAACAGGTCAATGTCGTGATCGTTGACGCCAATGTAGCGGATATCCTTGGTGATCTCCATCAGGCAAAGCCTCCTAGATAGACAAAAGAGCCCGTCTATCATAACACTCGTCTCCATAGCCACGGCTATCTGCCAACATCCTTACCGATTGTTATTGAGGCGGAATATACCGCCGTTGACCTGCAAAAACTATGCGAGCGGCTCTGCTGTGGTATGTCGAACGATGAGCTGACCAGGGATGCGAATGGCGACGGTTTTGTCCGTTGCCCCCTCCTTGGGAACCGCATGCTCAAACACCTCGCGACCGCGCTGGTGCAGATCGAACCGGACGGTCGTGAGCTCGTTGTGTGCCACAAAATCATCGAGCGAATCGTCGACGCCCACCACGCTTACGTCCTCGGGCACGCGCAGGCCGCTATCACGCAGCGCGGCAATCGCGCCATTTGCCATCTGATCGTTTGCCGCATAGATCGCCGTCATGGTGTGATCGTGCTCGGCCAGGTACCTGCCGGCCTCGTAGCCGCTGTTGGCAGACCAGTCGCCCTCGAGCGGCTCTGCCGGCTCGATGTGTTTACGCTCGAGTGCATCCTGCCAACCGGCGCGACGAAATTGCTCGTCGACCGAGAACGACGGGCCGCCAATATAGCGAATCTGCTCGTGCCCCAGCTCAAACAAGTGATTCATAAGCAAGAGCGAGCAGCCGTAATGGTCGGAGTCGACCGTGGTCACCCGCGGGTGCGCGTACATGGTAACGACGACCGTGCCAATGCCCGGCAGTGGATCAAACGTCTCAAAATCGGGCGCCATGCGGCTCATGCCGATGATGATGCCGTCCACCGGCAATGCGGCCATACGACGCGTGGCCTCGGCAAGCGAGAATTCCTCGGTCTTGGACATCTCGACCAGCGTGATGGCGCAATTATGCTCGCGAGCAGCGCTGGCGATGCCGTCGATCATTGAGAGGTTGCCAAACTTGGTGACATCGTTGATGCATAGGCCGACCGAATGGTAACGGCCGTCGCGCAGCGAGCGACCGGCATAACTCGGACGAAAGCCGAGCTCTTGCATAGCGGCCTGCACGCGCTGGCGCGTCTGCTCGTTGACGTTAGGAAGGCCGTTGGCAACGCGCGAAACCGTCTGCTGCGAAACACCGGCAGCGCGGGCAACGTCGGCCATGGAAACCGGGCGCGTACCTGTATCATTGGAAGGGCGCCTTGCCACAAAATCACCTTCGCTCTCGCAAGATCTGAATAGCGTGAATGTCGGCCCGAGCGGAAGCACGCCCCGCACCGAGGCCCGCTATCGTCGGACGCATGTTAACGTACTCTACTTTTTCTATCAGCGGTTCTTTTGCTCCATATGTCCATACGGCTACACCGTTCACGGCCGAAAATCTACCGATTACCAGATTCTCAGAAATAGATATGCGTTGTGTTATGAGTACGTTAACATACCTATTAACGTGCAGCGCTGCGACCGTCTGGTTTGTGGTGCTCAAAATTGTTAACGTACTCATAATGACACGGACCAATCTCTCCCGCGTCAAGGAAAGGACCCATATGACCGCCCCCGACGAAAAGACACTCACCACGCTCACCAGGCTGTTCGAGGAGGAGTTTGGCCCCATCGGCGACCGCCAGGTGCTCTACGTACACGCGCCCGGGCGTTCCGAGATCAGCGGCAACCACACCGACCACGAGGGCGGCCACGTTATCGCCGGCTCGCTCGATGTCGCCGTTGACGGCATCGCCGTGGCAACCGACTCCAACAAGATTCGCGTCGCCGACGAGGGCTATCCTACGTTTGAAATCATGCTCGACACGCTGGATATTCAAGAGTCCGAGAAGGGCACGTCCGCGAGCCTCGTCCGCGGCATGGCCCACGAAATCGCTGCTCTGGGCGTTGAGCCCCAGGGCTTCGACTTCGCCTTCACCTGCTCCGTCCCCTCGGGTGGCGGTCTTTCCAGCTCTGCCGCCGTCGAGGCCGCATACGGTCGTGCCATGGAAACCCTCTGGGGCGCACCCGCCATCGAGCCCGTCGCGCTCGCGCAGATGAGCCAGCGCACCGAGAACAACTATTACGGCAAGCCCTGCGGTCTGATGGACCAGGCCGCCGTGTGCCTGGGCGGCCTTGCCTACATGGACTTTGAGGACCAGGCTCAGCCTAAAACCCAGAAGCTCGAGCTCAACTTTGAGGATCACGGCTATGCGCTCGTGCTCGTTAAGGTCGGTGCCGACCACGTGGCCGCCACCGACGACTACGCCGCCGTTCCGCGCGAGATGCAGGACGTTGCCGCCGAGTTTGGCAAGGCACGCCTGTGCGAGGTCGACGTTGCCGATTTTGACGCCAGGCTCCCCGAGCTGCGCGCCAAACTGGGCGACCGTGCCTGCCTGCGCGCCGTTCACTACTGGTACGAGAACGGCCTGGTCGACAAGCGCTGGGCAGCTCTGAACGCCGGCGACATCGACCAGTTCCTGGTCCTGACGCGCGAGTCCGGCGCCAGCTCTGCCATGTACCTGCAGAATGTTGTTGCCAAGCTGGGTTCCGAGCAGCCTTCCATGTATGCCCTGGCGCTGGCCGAGCACGTGCTCGACGGCCGCGGCGCCGTCCGTATCCACGGTGGCGGCTTTGGTGGCACCATCCAGGCCTTCGTGCCGCTCGACCTGGTCGACACCTTCATTGCCAAGATGAACGGCTGGCTGGGCGAGGGCTCTGCCCGTCACTACGCCATCTCTGACAAGGGGGCTTACGCGGCATGGCTGTAATGACTGACGTGCGCGAGGCCGCACAGAACCTGATCGAGTACGCTATCCACCGGTCAATGATCGGCCAGGACGATCGCATCTGGGCATACAACACCATTTTGGAGTGCATCGGCACCACTGGTCCCGCACTCGACATGGCTTGGGCGATCAAGACCGAGAAGCTCTCGCTCTTGCACCCCGATACCCTGCCCGACTTTGACCTTGAAGGCACGCTTGCCGCGCTTTCCGAGGCCGCCGTTGCCAACGGTGCTGCCGAGGACACGGCATCGGGCCGCGACCGCATCGCCATGCGCATCATGGGCGTGCTCATGCCGAGGCCTTCGGTTGTAAACGAAGAGTTCAACGGACGCATGGGCGTCAACGAGCCCCGCGCCGCGACCGACTGGTTCTATGGTCTGTGCTGTGATGCCGGCTACGTGCGCCGCGCCGCCATCGCGCGCAATATCAAATGGAGCACCCCCACCAACTGGGGCGACCTGGAGATCACTATCAACCTGTCAAAGCCCGAAAAGGACCCGCGCGATATTGCCGCGGCCGGTGCCGCCAAAAACACGAGCGAGAAGTATCCCGCCTGTCAGCTGTGCATCGAGAACGAAGGCTACCCTGGACGCTCCGCCGCAGCCGACGGCGGTGCCCATCCCGCCCGTCAGAACCTGCGCATTATCCCCATCCAGCTCGACGGCGAGCGGTGGGGCTTCCAGTACAGCCCGTACGCGTACTTTAACGAGCACTGCATTGCTATGAGCTCCGAACATCGCCCGATGCACGTCGACCGTACGGGACTGACCTGCCTGCTCGATTTTGTGGACCTGTTCCCGCACTACTTTATTGGCTCCAACGCCGACCTGCCCATCGTGGGCGGCTCGATCTTGTCGCACGACCACTTCCAGGGCGGCGCACACGAGCTCCCCATGATGCACGCCGCTGAGGTCTCGCAGTTTAGCGTGCCCGGCTTTGACCAGGTCAGCGGTACCGTGTTGCAGTGGCCGCTCTCGGTGCTGCGACTGCGTTCGCACGACCGCGCCCAGCTGCTCGACGCCGCCGAGAAGATTATCCTTGCCTGGCGCGAGTGGACCGATGAGTCGGTTGGCGTCGTCGCGCACACAGCCGATGGCGTGGCGCACAACACCGTGACGCCCGTCATCCGCCGCGTCGACTCCCGCGGCAATGCCGGCGGCGAAATCTACGAGGCCTACCTGGCGCTTCGCTGCAACATCACGACCGACGAGCATCCGCTGGGCGTTTTCCACCCGCATGCCGAATACCACCACATTAAGAAGGAGAACATTGGCCTGATCGAGGTCATGGGCCTGGCCATTTTACCGCCGCGTTTGGTTCCCGAGCTTGGTGCCGTTCGCGAGCACCTGCTGGCAGCCAAGGCTGACGCAAGCTACGATCTTGCCGCCGCACTCGAGGGCGACGACCTTTGCCGCAGCCACACCGCGTGGGCCCTGGACGTCTACACCCGTCGTGCCAATGAGCTTACGGCCGATAACGCCATCGACATCCTGCACGAGGAGGTCGGCGTGGTGTTTGGCCACGTGCTCGACAACGCCGGCGTCTTTAAATGGGACGGGGCAGGACGCGCCGCCCAGCAGCGCTTTATCGACTCGCTGTAGCACGCGAGCTCGAACGCACGCACTTAACGAATAGCGCCTACACGACCACGGCGCCCGCCGGCAACATCGCCGACGGGCGCCGTTTTCTGATGCAAGGGTAACTAATTTACACCAAAGCAAGGAGTGTCCCAAACTGCCGGCAGAAAAGGAACGTCCCCAGGTGCCGACCTAAACCCACACATTATTCGAAGGAAAAACGTGGATGCCTCCCACATTATTCGATGGAAAAACGTGGTTTACTCCCACATTTTTCGATGGAAAGACCAAAACGATCTTATACTAACCATGATCGTTAGGAGGCAGTATGCAGCGACAGCTAATGGACGAACTCATCGCTTGGAAATCTAGGGCAAACCGCAAACCCCTCCTACTTAAGGGGGCCCGCCAGACGGGAAAAACCTGGCTTCTCAACGAATTCGCAGGCCAGCAGTATCAAAACGTCATCCGTTTTGACTTTATGCTCGAACCGGGCGCACGTTCGCTGTTCGACGGAAGCCTTGACCCCAAACGCATCATCTCCCAGATAGAGCTCCTGCGCGGCCAGACCATAACGCCGACAGACACGCTCATCATCTTCGACGAAATCCAAGAGGCACCGCGTGGCATCACCTCGCTCAAATACTTCAACGAGCTGGCGCCGGAATACCATATCGTGGCAGCCGGCTCCTATATGGGGCTCGCGCTCCGACGCGAAAACGAGTCGTTCCCCGTCGGCAAGATCGACCAGCTTACCATGCGCCCCATGGGGTTTGTCGAGTTCGTTCGTGCCGTCGATGGCGATCCGCTCGCAGATGCCATCCTTGCCGCAAACATGGACCTGCTGGCAAACGTTTCCGAAAAGCTCGAGCGCCTGCTCAAGGAATACCTCGTCGTCGGTGGCATGCCAGAAGTTGTCTCCGCTTTCGCCGCCTCCCACGATTTCATCGAGGCCCGCAGGCTTCAGCAGCAAATCATCGAAGCTTATGAATCCGATTTTGGTAAGCATGCACCAGCCCGCATCGTCAAGCGCATGAGGCTGGTTTGGAAATCCCTTCCCGGCCAGCTCGCAAAGGAAAACAAGAAGTTCGTCTACGGCGCGCTTCGTCCCGGGGCGCGCGCACGCGATTTTGAGGAAAGCCTCCAGTGGCTCATGGACTATGGAATCGTTCATAAGGTACCACGTGTTTCCGCCCTAAGAGCACCGCTCACAAGCTACGAGGATCTCTCGGGCTTCAAGCTGTTCTGCATCGACACCGGCATCCTCGGAGCACTCTCCGGCCTCTCGCCAGCCATTGTTCTGAACGGGCCCGCTGTTTTTACGGAGTTCAAAGGCTCGCTGACCGAGCAATACGTCGCACAGGAGCTTTTGCTCCAAGGCAAAACTCCCGCGTATTGGTCATCCTCCTCCGGCAATGCAGAGACTGACTTTGCCATCGACCATGCGGGGACCGTGCTTCCGCTCGAGGTCAAGGCGGCAGAGAACCTCAAAGCAAAGAGCCTGAGGATTGCCTGCGAAAAGTTCAAGCTCGAGCGCTGCGTGAGAACATCGTTAGCGACATATAGAGACGAGGGCACGCTCGTCAACATTCCGCTCTGGGAGATTGGGCAAATCGACAAGCTGGCGTAGGCGCTGTGGAGGGGGTGCCCCGTAAGGAGTGTCCCAAACTGCCGGCAGAAAAGAAACGTCCCCATCTGCCGCATTCCCGAAGCAAGGCAACGCCGATGTCTTGGCAACGGCAGCGAGCGGGCCGCATTTGAGACAAGGTGACGTGAAACGAAAGGGCGCTGACCTTCTGGTCGCGCCCTTGAAGTTGAACGTCAGATTGTCCAAATGCGGCCCGCTCAGCGTCGGCCGGTTACGGCGTTTGGTAAAACCGCGTAACTCTAAAGCTCCGTTACTTCAACGCTGTTGTAGACCTCATCCCAGCGGTCCATGACCAGGTGGCCGGTCTTGGGATCCATGGCGTTGAGCTTGCCGCAGGTGTTGGCTGTCTTGAGCACGGTGACATCGTCGGCGCCGGCAGCGATGGCATGCGCAAAGCCAGCGATCGTCGAGTCGCCGGAACCCGTCGCGTTGACGGCGGCAATCGCGGGCGTCTTGGCACGGAACGCACGGCCCTCATGGAAGCCCACCGAACCGGCAGCACCCATCGAAACGACAACCCAGGGAATACCGGCAAAGCGGCCATCGGCGGCAAGCGCCTCGCGCAGGGCATCGACATCATCGGTCGTAAAGGACGTACCCAGTAGGCCGTTAATCTCGGTCAGGTTGGGCTTTACGAGCTCAGGCTTAGCGTCGGACTCCAGCGCGGCCTCCAGCGATGCACCCGAGGTGTCAAGCAGCACCTTGGCGCCCGCCTCCTCGGCGATCTTGACGAGCTCGGTATAGTAGCCGGCATCGACGCCACGCGGCAGCGAGCCCGAAAGCGTCACGACGTCCGCCTTAGCAGCAAGCTCGGCGAACTTTGCCGTAAAGGCGTCGAGCTCGGCAGGCGCGATCTGCGGACCGCTCTCCAGCAGCTCGGTCTGATTGCCCTCGTGCAGGATGTTCAGGCAAATGCGCGTCTCACCGGCGATGGGCACAAATTCGTTTTTGACGCCGTCGGCATCCATAAGCTCTGCCATATAGGCGCCCATGTGGCCGCCGAGCAGACCGGTTGCGAGCACGTCATCTCCCAGCTGCAACAGCACGCGGCTCACGTTGAGGCCCTTACCGCCAGCGGTCTTTTCGGGCGTCACGCGATTCACGTCGTCGATAATCAGCTTGTCGAGCTGATAGCGCGTATCAATCGACGGGTTCATGGTAACGGTCAGAATCATCTTGAACTCCTGTTTCCGGGGCACGACATGTGCGTCCCCAAACATACGATAGCTCTTTAAAGGATCTCGATCTCAAAGCCGCGGGTGACGGTCTCCCCCGGCTTGGCCACCAGGCAGCCACGCTTGTGCTCCAGAATATCGTCCTCGTCGGAGCAGGTGGACAGGCCGCCCCACGGTTCCACGGCCACAAAGTCGCCCTCGGGCTTGCTCCACACAATCAGGTACGGCATATCGGGGAACGTCAGGCGCACGCCCTTGTCCTCGGTCTTCTTGGTCAGCGTAACCACGCGGCTCTCGAGCACGTCGAAGATAGTCTCGGCAAAGTCAAAGAGTTCGTGGGTAAGCGGTAGGTTCTGGCCGATCATGGGGTTCTTGCTGCGATGCTCAACATCAATCAGGCCCGTCGAGGGAACGGCAGTACAGAGCTCGGCGGCCTCACGCTGCTCAAAACGAAGCTCGTAATCGTCGTAGGACTCGCCCTCGTCGAGCGGGCACTTAAAGCCGGGGTGACCGCCCACAAAGAACGGCATGTCCTCGGTGCCCTCATTGGTCACCTCGTACGACACGGCCACCTTTTCCGAATCGATCGTGTAACGAGCGACGATCTTAAACGGATACGGGTGCTGCTCGAGCAACTCAGCATGGTCGGCAGAGCTTAAGCTCAGCGCAACCATGTTGTCGCTCTGCTCCTCAAGCTTCCACTCCTGTTTGCGCGCAAAGCCGTGGCGGGCGAGCTTTACCTCGCGACCGCCCATGGTCATCGCGCGGCCGTCACGAAGGCCACCGCAGATCGGGAAGCAAATGGGCGCCTGACCCGACCAGACCGACGGATCGCCCTGCCACAGGTACTCACGACCATTTGCCGTAATAGAGGTAAATGAGCCACCCGCCGTGCTTAGCGCTATGCGGATAGAACCGTTATCAAGAACAAACTCCATAGGAGCCTTCCCTTTCTTACGCCAGCCCGCCGAGTCAATGGGCTGATAGAAAACCGGCCCGCGCCCCTCACAGAAACGCGAGCCGTCAACGGACTAGTTAATTACGCCGGATACCCGCTAATCATGGTATTCGCCGCGGTCCCACTTCTCGAGGAACTCGTCAAAGAAGTGCGGGTCAGCCTGAGCCTCGGCGTCGGCCTTATTGCAGGCGTCGATCTTGGCGATCAGGGCGTCGTGCTCGGGAGTCTTCTCGTAGGGCTCCTCCAGGAAGGCAAGCATGATATCGGCCATCAGGAACTCGCCGGTGATCTTGCCGCCAAAGCCCACGATGTTGGCGTTGAGCTCGCGACGGGCATACAGGGCAGAGGTCATGTCGCGGACCAGGGCGCAGCGGGCGCCGGGGACCTTGTTGACGGCGTTGGTGATGCCGATGCCGGTGCCGCACAGGGCCACGCCAAAGTCGGCCTTGCCGCTGGCAACAGCCTCGCCCACGGCCTTGCCGTAGATGGGATAGTGCGTGCGGCTGTGGCTATAGGTGCCGCAGTCGAGCACCTGGTAGCCAGCCTGCTCCAGGCGGTCGGCCAGATAGATCTTCTCGTCCGTAACGATATGGTCGCAACCGATTGCGATGGTCTTCTTCATCAGAACGTCCTTTCGTCTGAATTCACAAGTTGAGGTAGAAGTTCGAGTTCTCGGTGGCTCTCGTTAGGCCATCTTGTTGAGCATGTCGACACGGATCTGGTGACGGCCGCCGGCGTACTGAGCGCGCAGGAACTCGCGGGCGATCTTCTTGGCGACCTCGGTGCCAACGACGCCCGGGCCCATGGTGACCATGCGCGAGCCGTTGTGCTCGCGGGTCATGTAGGCGGAACGCTCGTCGGAAATGTTGGCGACGACCATGCCCTTCATCTTGACGGCGGCCATATAGGAACCGACGCCGTACTTATCGAATGCGAAGCCCTGGGAATCCTTGTGCTCCAGCAGGTCCTTGGCGACGGCGGTCGCGGAATCGACAAAGTCCGCGGCAGGGGTCTCGGAATAGTCGACGACCTCGTGACCGTCGGCGATGAGCATCTCCTTGATGGACTCCTTCATCGACATACCGTCGGCATCGGAAGCGATTACAACCCTCATGACATCCTCCTTGAGAGATACGCAGGTGCGTAGTTTCTGTTTGGAAGTGTTGAATCGCGTTCAGGTCCGGGCATCTGAATGTGCGGTTCTTCACTGTTCATGTTTATTTGAACACATTCGAACAGCGACTGCAACAACTATTTGTTTATCTTTGTTCTTTTTTGAACAATTACCGTTCACGGATGATTTCAGACCGTTAGGTCTGACGGAGGCGCGAACGCTCACGCACTCAACAAAAAAGGCGACCGAGAACGCATCTCGGCCGCCCTTCTTACGGTTCGGTCTTCCAAAAACGCGCCTTGTTGATCACTCAGCCTGCCCGCTCTTCTTGGCATGCTTGGACGGAGCGCTCAGAAAACGGCCCGTCAGGTAGTTCGCGGGACCGGAGATATCAATCCCTAGCAGGGTATGGCCCAGCCACAGAAACGCCACGAGCACCAGCAGCGGGATGACGCACGAGGTCACGATCATTACGATGACGCCTTCGATCAGGTCGGTCACCTGCTGCACGATCTCGTCGGTCATCTGCTTGGCGCCGCTGGTCACCGTCGTGACAAGACCCGAGGCACCGTCGGCAAGCTGCTCAAGCACATTCTTGGACTCCGTGGCCTTGGACTTTTTCTTGCTTGTTTTGGAGCTGGCATCGGTCGATTTCTCCGCAGCATCCTCCGCCTTTTGCTCGGCCTGCTCAATGCTGACACGATATGTCTCGTCGACCTTTTGCGATACCCACACACTCACGGGTACAAGCGCCATGCCGATCATAGCAACCACCAGCACGCGCGTTGCCACACGGCGCAGGACAGCGCTGGTGCTCCAGCGTCCGTGAATGCCAAGCGACACCGCAAAGAGTACGAGCGAAAACGGGATCAGGATGCCCAGCCCGACCGACCATAAGATAGTAAGCAGGTATTTCTCGAGGTAGAGCACGGCGAGCACGATGCCCAGGTTGCCCGAAAGCTGTGCGAGCTGCTCGGCCACCGGCGTTCCTGTGTCGCCCGGCAGTGCGGTGATACCCGCAGACAACGCTACGCACGACGTCGTGAGCGCCAGCACGTTGCCCTTCTTTTGGTCGATGACCTCGATGGTGGAATCCCAGGTCTTGGTGTCTGCAAAATGCGGGCGCGCGACAAAGCCCGACAGAAGTGCCAGCACCACGAGCGCGACGATGAACCCGATCTGCAACTTTTTGTTTGCGCACACGACATCGGACAGGCTGGGTTGCAGCTCCGTCACTGTCGTATGCTCGGTTATTTGGACAGGGCGCCCGTGAGACATCTCATGCGCGCCTTTCTTTTGAATCGATCCATTGTCCGGCATTTGGATACCTCCTCAGTCCGGCCTGTATTGCGGATGGAAGTATACCCACGAAGCAAAATGTCCAACAGCGCCCAATAAGTTGCGGTGAAATAGGGACTGTTTTATGCCTGCCAACCCCTTTCCAGTCCCTATTTCACCGCAACTTAGGCTGAGGGACAGAAAAGCCCTGTCGCGGATGCGGCAGAGCTTTTGGAAGGAGACTTGGTTGTGAGGGCTCGTTAGGCGAGCTTGGCCTCGAGCTCGGCAATGCGCTTGTAGGCATCGATGGTAAAGCGGGTCTGCTTCTCCAGAATCATGGTGGTCATCAGGGTGTCCTGAGCGTGGGCCATGATGAAGGT
Organism: Collinsella aerofaciens; assembly: GCF_005845035.1. Classification (GTDB taxonomy): domain Bacteria; phylum Actinomycetota; class Coriobacteriia; order Coriobacteriales; family Coriobacteriaceae; genus Collinsella; species Collinsella aerofaciens_I. The sequence goes on from NZ_SPFO01000005.1 coordinate 61,595, forward strand.
CATCTCCATCTCGCCGCCGCCGGCCTCCTGCGAAAGCAGCTTGGTCTGCGTGTCGTGAGCGCCGATGAGCGCGTCGCTGGCATCCTTGTGCAGCTGCTCGGCCTTCTCAAAGTCACCCTCGCGGGCGGCATCGAGCGCTGCAAGCAGGTCGGTCTGGGCGTCACCCGCGTATGCGACGATCTCGAATCCAACCATCGAGATTTCTTCTTTGGTTGCCATATTGCGTTCCTTTCACATATGAACCAACGGAGAGCATCGCGTCCGGGCATACGCGCTGCGCTGTGTATGACAGAAACAATAACATTCAAACAAAAAGGAACAATGCAAACCGTTATTTCGAGCCGTGAACGGTCTTTTTTCGCCCGTGAACGGTTTCCAAACCATTTCGAACAATATCAAACATGATTAGCGGAAACCCAAACAGGACCGCACCCTAACGCAAATCGCGTACCGTATCGCCCTCCACGAGCACGCCGGGGATCAGCATGTGCTCCACGCCAGACACAACGCCCTCGGCGCCGGCGATCTTGTCGACCGCCCACATGCCGACGCGCCTGTTGTCAAAGCGCACGGTGGCCAGGCGACGATCGGGCACGATGTCGCCCAGACTGTCATCAACACCCACCACACTCACGTCCTCGGGCACGTGCTTTCCGCGCGACTCGAGTCCGCGAATGCAGCCGTAGGCCATGGCGTCGTTGGAAGCATAAATGGCCGTACAGGTCGGATCGTCCGCCAGAGCCTGACCGGCAGCATACCCGCTCTGTGCCGTCCAATCGCCACGAACGAGTCGCGGCGGCTCAATACCATGTGCGTGCAATGTCTCGCGCCAGCCTTCCTCGCGCTGCATGCCCGAAAGCGAGCGCTCGGGACACGAGATGAAATGCACGGTCTTGTGCCCCTGCCTCAGCAAGTACTCGACAACCTGGCGCGAGCAATCGAACTGGTCGTTATCGACCGTTGAACAGAGCGGGTGCTCCAACATCGTAACGAGCACTGTCTGCATGCCGGGCAGTGGCTCGAAGGTTCCAAAGTCCGCCGGCATGCGATTCATGATCACGACCATGCCATCCACCGGCAGTGCGCTCATGCGCGACGATGCGCTCTCGAGGGTATACGGATGCCCATCTACTTTCGTGAGGGTAATGGCGTATCCGTGCTTATCGGCGGCGGCAGCAAAGCCCTCCATACGGTCGAGGTTGCCGGTGCCGGTAATGTTGAACATGGCGACGCCGACGGTCTTAAACTTACCGCGGCGCAGCGATCGACCGGCAAAATTGGGGCGATACCCCAGCTCGCGCATGGCGGCACGCACGCGCTCCTTGGTCTCGGGGCGCACGCTGGGCGAATCGTGCACCGTACGCGAGACTGTCTGCTCCGAGACGCCCGCGAGACGCGCCACATCCTTAACGGAAACCGATTTTTTAACAGCGGCCATAGGTCGATCTTTCTATGTCGACGATGCCATTGGTGGCACCCTACGCAGTCATTTTTAACGCCTTCAAGTATATCCAACGCCTCCCCCACCATACGCTCACCACCCAAAACCTACCGTTCACCGACATTTTTGCTTCCCCGAACGGCTTTTGTCGCCCAAATGTTAACGTTGCCATTGTGCAAACACAGAGCCACCGGGCGGCTCAAACGTTTACGCGCAAGGAATCGACGGTTCGCAGGCACAGGAACCACCGGTTCGCGTCTTTTTTTGTGTCGCAAAATGGCAACGTCAACATTTTGGCAAGCAAACGTCAAAAGCTACCATCGTTGCTAACCCACCGACTCTTAGGAGCTTTGCATGGAGCAACTCATCGCCACTATCGAAAAGGGCCAGCCCTTTTTCAACGCGATCGCCCGCAACAAGTACCTCAAGGCGATCCGCGACGGTTTTATCTCCGTCATCCCCATCATCATCTTCTCTTCCATCTTCTGCCTCGTAGCCTCGGTCCCCAACATCTGGGGTTTCTACTGGCCCGATGACATCAACAACGCCCTGTGGAAGTGCTACAACTACTCCATGGGCATCCTGGCCATCGCCTGTGCCGCCACCACCGCCAAGCACTTCGCCGACGCTCAGAACCGTGACCTGCCCAAGAATAACCAGATCAACTTTATCTCGTGCATGTGCGCGGCCATCATCGGCTTCTTGCTCCTTTCGAGCGACACCATCGCCACGGACGCCGCCAGCGGCTTCAACACCACCTACCTTGGTTCCAAGGGCCTGCTGACCGCCTTCATCGCTGCGTTTGTGACCGGCATCATCTACAAGTTCTTTATCAAGCGCAACATCACCGTCAAGATGCCCGAGCAGGTTCCGCCCAACATCTCGCAGACCTTTAAGGACATCATCCCCTTCTCCGTCTGCATCGCCGTCTTTTGGGTCTTTGACATCGTCTTCCGCGCTGCTTTTGGCTTCTGCTTTGCCCAGGGCGTCATCCAGGTGTTCCAGCCCCTGTTCACCGCTGCCGACGGCTATATCGGTCTCGCTGTGATCTACGGCGCCATGAGCCTGTTCTGGTTCGTCGGCGTCCACGGCCCCTCGATCGTCGAGCCCGCCATCGCCGCCGCCCTCGTTGCCAACATGACCGACAACCTGGCTGCATTCCAGGCCGGCGAGCACGCCTCCGCTGTCCTGACCCAGGGCGCCCAGTACTTCGTCGTCTGCATGGGCGGCACTGGCGCCACGCTCGTCCTGGTCTTTATGTTCTGCTTCCTGGCCAAGTCCCAGGAGATGCGCGCCGTCGGTAAGGCCGCTATCGTCCCCGTGTGCTTTGCCGTTAACGAGCCGCTGCTGTTCGCCGCGCCCATCGTGCTCAACCCCGTCTTCTTTGTCCCGTTCGTCTTTGCCCCGATCGCCAACATCTGGATCCTCAAGATCTTTATCGACTTCCTGGGCATGAACGGCTTTATGTACACCCTGCCCTGGACCGTCCCCGGCCCCATCGGCACCATCATGGGCCTGGGCTTCCAGCCGCTCGCCTTTGTGATGCTCGCCATCATCCTGGTCGTCGACTTTGCCCTGTACTATCCGTTCTTCCGTGCCTATGACGCCCAGAAGTGCGCCGAGGAGGCCGAGATCTCCCAGGAGGAGCTCGCCGCCAAGAACGCCGCAAAGGCCGCCAAGCTCAACGATGCCTTCCAGGGCAAGGCTGACGCCAAGAGCGTTGCCGCCGGCGCTGCTGCCGAGGCTGTGAAGGCCGACGCCCCCGCCACTGCCGCCACCGAGGCTACGGCCACTAGCGACCTCAACGGCAAGCGCGTGCTCGTGCTCTGCCAGGGCGGCGGCACCTCGGGCCTGCTCGCCAACGCGCTGGCCAAGGCTGCCAAGGAGCGCGGTATTAACCTCGAGACCGCTGCTGAGGCCTATGGCAACCACGTCGACATGCTCCCCGACTTCGACCTGGTCGTCCTGGCCCCGCAGGCCGCAAGCTACCTGGCCGACCTGCAGAAGGACTGCGAACGCGTGGGCAACAAGTGCGTCGCCTGCCGTGGCAAGCAGTACATCGAGCTCTCCCAGAACGGCGATAAGTCTCTCGCCTTCGTCTCCGAGCAGCTTTCGAAGTAAGTAACGCTCAGGGCCAGCCGACCATCCAAGACCGGCTGGCCCTTCGATTTAGACGATTGGATCATCATGTCCGTTAACCCTGCTAGCGTCACCAACCCGCCTGCGCAGTTTCCCGAGGACTTTGTCTTTGGCGGCGCCACCGCTGCCTACCAGGTAGAGGGCGAGACCCGCACCCACGGTAAGGGCAAGGTTGCCTGGGACGACTTCCTGGAGGCCCAGGGCCGTTTCTCCCCCGATCCCGCTTCCGACTTCTACAACCAGTACCCCGTCGACTTGGAGCTGTGCGAGGAGTTCGGTATCAACGGCATCCGTCTCTCCATTGCCTGGAGCCGCATCTTCCCCAACGGCACCGGCGAAATCAACCCCGAGGGTGTGCAGTTCTACCACGACCTCTTCGCCGAGTGCCATAAGCACCACGTTGAGCCGTTCGTCACGCTGCATCACTTCGATACGCCGCTGCCCCTCTTTGAGAAGGGCGACTTCCTCAACCGCGAGACCATCGACGCCTTTGTGGACTTTGCTACCTTCTGCTTTAAGGAGTACGCCGACCAGGTGACCTATTGGTTCACCTTTAACGAGATCTGGGCGGACGCCTCCAACACCTACATCGAGGGCACCTTCCCCGGTGGCGTCAAGGCGCATCTGGCCGAAGCCTTCCAGTGCGAGCACAACATGATGCTCGCCCACGCCAAGGCCGTGCTGGCCTTCCACAACGGCGGTTTTAAGGGCAAGATCGGCGTCATCCAGTCGCTGGAGTTTAAGTACCCGCTCAACGAGAACGACCCCGCCGACATCAAAGCCGCTAATAACGAGCACGTGTTGCAGAACCAGTTCTTGCTCGACGTCACTTTCCGCGGCGACTACGCGCCTGACACCTTGGAGTGCGCCAACCGCCTGGCTGCCGTCTCGGGCGGCACCATCGAGATTCTGGACGAGGACCTCGAGATTATGCGCGAGGCCGCGCTCTACAACGACTACCTGGGCGTTAACAACTATCAGTGCCGTTTTTTGAAGGCTTACGATGGCGAGAACGACCTGCACCACAACGGTACGGGCGAGAAGGGCACCGGCCGCTGGCGCGTTAAGGGTATTGGCGAGCATGTGAACAAGCCTGGCATCCCCACCACCGACTGGGACTGGATCATCTATCCCGAGGGCCTGTTCGATCTGCTCGTCTACATTAAGCAGCGCTACCCCAACTATAAGCAGATCTTCATTACAGAAAACGGCATGGGCTACAAGGACCCCTACAAGGACGGTTTTGTGGACGACCAGCCGCGCATCGACTACATCGAGCAGCACCTGCGCTGGTTGCTCAAGGCCATGGAGGTCGGCGTCAACGTGGGAGGCTACTTCCTGTGGAGCCTGCAGGACCAGTTCTCCTGGACCAACGGCTACAACAAGCGCTACGGTTTCTTCTACGTAGACTTTGAGACCCAGAAGCGCACGCCCAAGGCAAGCGCATACTGGTATAAGCACGTAGCCGAGACCCGTCGTCTGGACTAGCGGCTCGCGGGGCTGCCCCGCTCACATAACCTGCTCCCCATTTCTCAGCCGGGGGCGGCACGTCACACGACGCGCCGCCCCCGGCTTTTTTGGTTTTGGGTGGGCTGATTTATGCCCGCAAGTCTCGCACGCTCAAGCGCTCGACCAACACGCCCGAGACGAGCGTACGGCTCCTGGAGCTCGGAGCCTCCAAACCTGCGACGACCTCATTGAGCGCACGGATGCCCAGCTCGCGGTGGCGAAACTTCACCGACGTCAGAATCGAGTTGGGGATCGTCTTGTAGAGCTCGTCGTCGAAGCCAATCACGGACACGTCGTCGGGCACGCTCAGTCCTTTGTCATGCAGGGCCATCATCACGCCGTTTGCCATGCAGTCGTTAGCAGCGAGGACCGCCGTGCAATCGGGCTTATCGGCAAGCACAAGGCCTGCGGCATAGCCACTATCCGCATTCCAATCGCCCTGCAGCGGGTCGGGCGGCTCAATGCCACGCGCCTCGAGCGCCGCGCGCCAGCCTTTCATACGGCACTGGCTCGACAGCGATTCTTCTTTACCGGCAACGAAGTAGACGTTCTTGTGACCATGATCCAAGAAGTACTCGCACGCCATGCGCGCACCACCCTCTTGGTCGTCACTGACGGTGGAGCAGGTAGGATGCTCCATCGGTGTGATGATTACGGTCTTGAGGTCCTTTGGCGCCTCGAACGTATCGAAGTCGTCGACCATCTGGCGCAAGTTGAAGATCATGCCATCGACAGGCAGCTGTGACATCCTGCGCGCCGCATCGGCAAGGGTCATCTTCTCCCCTGCCCGCTTCTTGATCATCGTGAGCGCAAACCCGCGCTCTTCGGCGGCATCGGCGATACCGTCGATCATGTCCACGGCACCGCCTGACAAGTGAAACAACACCACGCCAATGCACCCGTAACGGCCCAACTTGAGCGAGCGCGCGGCAAAGTTAGTTCGAAACCCAAGCGCTTCCATGGCCGCATGGACTTTATCGCGCGTCGATTCGCGCACGCTATCGGGCTCGTTGATCACACGAGACACCGTCTTGAGGGAGACACCTGCGGCAACCGCTACATCGTTCATTGAGACGTTTTTCTTGTCCATCGTTGCCACTGCTTCTCCCGTCGGTTTCGTATCGCTTGTTTTTTTGCGTTCTAGCATACACTACCTGCTCAATTCTCGAATCAACCGTTTACCGGACAATATCGACCGCTCACGCGTAAATCCTTGTTGCTCTTCCAAAAATGTCTTACGTTGTCATTAACGAAATGACAACGTTGTCATTTCGTAACGCCTTCCTTACGCAGGAAGGTTTCCGGGCAGTCCTGACCATCCATCGACGACCAGTTCCATCCACATGCATCGCGCATCAAGTAGCAAAGGAGCTCTATGGACGCCATCGTAAAGATGCTCGAAAAGCATCAACCGTTCTTTGAGAAGATCTCGAGGAACATCTATCTCCAGGCCATCAAGGACGGATTCCTTGGGTGCATGCCCATTGTCCTCACCTCTTCGATCTTCCTGCTCATCGCCACGCTCCCCGGCGTCGTTGGCGTCACGCTTCCCCAGCCGCTCATCGACTGGTGCAACAAGCTGTACAACTTCACCATGGGCGTCATGGGCATCATGGTTGCCGGCACCACCGCCAAGAACTTCACGGCTTCCATGAACCGTCGGATGCCCGCCGGCAAGGTGCTCAACGACGGCTCCACCATGGTTGCCGCCCAGTGCAGCATGCTTTTGCTCGCCGTTACGCAGTTCACCACCAAGCTCGACGGCTCCGAGCTTTCGGTCTTCGATTGCACCAGCATGGGCACGCGCGGGCTGTTCTCGGCCTATATCGCTGCGTTCATTACCGTGTGGGTCTACAAGTTCTGCGTCTCGCGCGATCTGACCATTAAGCTGCCCAAGGAGGTCCCAGGTGCCATCGCTCAGAACTTCCGCGACATCATCCCCTTCGGCGGTGCTGTCATCATCTGCGGCATCATCGATGTGGTTGTGCGCAACCTCATGGGCGTTCCGTTCTCCGAGCTGCTCATCAAGCTGCTCTCTCCGCTCTTCACCGCAGCAGAGACCTACCCTGGCCTCATCCTTATCCAGGCTGCCACCGCGTTCTTCTGGTTTATCGGCGTCCACGGCCCCTCGATTGTCCAGCCGGGCATCGACCCCATCCGTCTTGCCAACCAGGCCGAGAACCTGCAGGTTCTGCTGGCCGGTGGCCACCCTGCCCACTCCCTCACCTTTAACATGTCGCTCGTGGGTGAGTTCGGCGGCACCGGCGCCACGTTCATCGTGCCGCTTCTGCTGATTCTCTTTATGAAGTCCAAGCAGCTCAAAGCCGTCGGTAAGGCCTCGATTGTTCCTGTTGCCTTCGCTGTCAACGAGCCGCTGCTCTTTGGCGCGCCCATGATCCTCAACCCCTACATGCTCATCCCCTTTGTTGCCGCCGGCTGCGTCAACGTGAGTGTTGCCAAGTTCTTTATCGATAACGTGGGCATGAACGGCTTCTCCTTCGTGGTGCCTTGGGCCACCCCCGCCCCCATCGGTATCTTCATCACCACGAACTTCCAGCTTATTGCCCTGGTATTTGTCGCGATCATCATCTTGCTGGACGCCGTCATCTACCTGCCGTTCTTGAAGGCATACGATAAGCTCCTCTGCGACCAGGAGGCCGAGCGCGCCGCCGAGCTGGGTCTCGAGTCCGATGGTGCTGCCACCATCGCTGCCAGCACCCCTGCGCCCGTCATCGAGCCGACCGCCGCTGCCGTCGACAGCGAGCCTGTCGCCGATCAGCCCGAGCCCGCCGCCGACGCATCCGCCAAGAAGGATGTCGACGGTCTGAAGGTCCTCGTCCTGTGCGCCGGCGCTGGCACCTCCGCCATGCTCGCCAACGCCATTAAGGAAGGCGCCGCACAGACCGGCGAGAACATCGCCTCCTCTGCAGGCGCCTATGGCCAGCACACTGCCATCATGGACCAGTACGACGTCATCGTGCTCGCTCCGCAGGTTCGCAGCTACTACAACGACATGAAGGCCGACACCGACCGTCTGGGTATTAAGCTGCTCGCCCCGCGCGGTAAGGAATATATCGACCTTACCCGTGACCCCGCTGGCGCCATCAAGTGGCTCCGCGAGAACCTCGACTAGTTACCTCCCTCTGTTGGTGCCCGAATCCCCAGTTCGGGCACCTCTCCCTATTCGTATCCCACAGAAAGGATGACTCATGACCAATCCCATGAAGTTCCCCGACGGCTTTGTGTTTGGCGGCGCCACCGCCGCTTACCAGGTTGAGGGCGAGACCCGCACGCACGGCAAGGGCAAAGTGCCCTGGGACGATTTCCTGGCTGCTCAGGGTCGCTTCTCCCCCGACCCCGCAAGCGATTTCTACAACAAGTATCCGGTCGATATCGACCTGTGCCAGCGCTTCGGCATCAACGGCATCCGCGTCTCCATCGCTTGGAGCCGCATCTTCCCCAACGGCACTGGTGAGATTAACCCCGAGGGCGTTGCCTTCTATCACGAGCTCTTTGCCACCTGCAACAAAGCCGGCGTTATCCCCTATGTCACGCTCGATCACTTTGACACTCCCGAGGCCTTCTACCAGGACGGTGGCGAGGGCTTCCTGACGCGCACGACGATCGACGCCTTTGTCGAGTACGCCAAGTTCTGCTTTGCCGAGTTCACCGAGGTCAAGCACTGGTTTACCTTTAACGAGATTCCCGCGACCGCCGAGGGCAGCTTTATCGTCGGCAACTGGCCGCACGGCGAGAAGTATCGCCTGGACAAGGCCTTCCAGCTCATGCACAACATGATGGTGGCCCATGCCAAGGCCGTCGTCGCCTTCCACGAGGGCGGCTTTGAGGGCGAGATCGGCATTGTCCAGAACCTGGAGCCCAAGTATCCCCTCGATCCCAACAGTGTTGCCGACTGCGAGGCCGCCCGCATGGCCGACGTCATCAACAACCGCTGGGTACTCGACGCCACCTTTCGCGGCCACTATGCAGCCGACACCATGGAGGCTGCGACCAAGCTGGCCCATATCGCCGGCGGCGAGCTCGATGTTCGCGACGAGGACATCGCCGCGCTGACCGCCGCGCTCCCCTACAACGATTGCCTGGGCGTCAACACCTACAAGTGCCAGTTCCTGCGTGCCGCCGAGGGCGAAAACGACATCAACCACAATGGCACTGGCGACAAGGGCTCCTCGCGCTGGTTCCTCAAGGGCGTGGGCGAGTCATGCGTGCGCAAAGGCGTACCCACCACCGACTGGGACTGGATCATCTATCCCGAGGGCCTGTACGACCTGCTGCTCCGCATTAAGAACGATTACCCCAACTATAAGAAGATCTACATCACCGAGAACGGCATGGGCTATAAGGACGACTTTGAGGACGGCTTTATCGACGACGCCCCTCGCATCGACTACATGCGCCAGCATCTCGCGTGGATCCTCAAGGCAATCGACGGCGGCGTGAACGTCGACGGCTACTTTGTGTGGTCGCTGCAGGACCAGTTCTCCTGGACCAACGGCTACAACAAGCGCTACGGTCTGTTCTACATCGACTTCGAGACCCAGAAGCGCTATCCCAAGGCGAGCGCGTACTGGTACAAGAACGTCTCGGAGACCGGCCTGCTCATGGCCTAGTTTCCGCCGCATACCCCCTGTCGGCCGCATGCGAATCCCCCACGGGTTCGCATGCGGCCTTTTTTGTTTTTTGGTGAGCCCGAGCGGATCATTCGTCTCGATCTGCAACATCTAGCCGAGTATTTCGGCCCTAGTTGTTACAAATCGAGACAAACAGAACGCCCGAGCAGAAATATCTAAATCTGTAACACGTAGCCCACTTTCGACCGTCTACCTGTTACAGATCAAGACAAACGCACAGGTCAATCCGCTCAATCTCGATCTGTAACATCTAGCCGAGCTTTTCGGTCCCAGTTGTTACAGATTGAGACAAACGGAATCGGCCAGGCAGAAAATCTAAATCTGTAACATCTAACGAGCATTTGATCGCCTAGTTGTTACAGATCGAGACAATCAGATGGTCAAATCCTCACTTTCCAGGCAGCTACGAAGCGCTCCTCTTTCTTAATTATTATCGGCATCACGAACACACTTCGGTATCTTTTAATGCCAAAATGATACCGAAAGCGTGTTCGAGAATACGGATAATTCCATGCGTTAGCCCAATCAAGCCCCAGGCTTACAAACTCCGTTATTGTTCAGAATGCCAATGCATTCGCGTTTGCGCGTCATTTCGCGTCACTTTGACGCGCATAATGACACGCAAATTTTTTCGTGTCATAATTTTGACGCGTAAAATGACGTGTAAAATTTTTACGTGTTATTTTTCACGTCAAATTGAAGCGAAACGGAGCATCACAATGCAAGAATCCAAAGATCTTGAATTCAAGGAATGCGTCACCAATTCGTTCCTTAAAACCGTCTCCGCTTATGCAAATGGCACGGGAGGACGCGTTCTATTTGGAATTAACGACGACGGAGAAGCCGTTGGCCTCGATGACCCCAAGCAGACCTGCCTGGATATCGAAAACAAGATTAACGATTCGATCATCCCCCAGCCCGATTACTCCCTAAAGATCGACGAGCCCGATGCAACCGTGGAGCTTACGGTCTTTCCCGGCAGATCGAAGCCTTACCTATACCGCTCGAAGGCATACAAGCGCAATGACACCGCGACCATTCCAGTTGATACCCTAGGCCTTTCGCGTCTTGTACTCGAGGGTCAAAACCTCTCCTTTGAGCAGCTCCCGGCAAACAAACAAGATTTATCTTTCACCGTTTTAGAGAATCGTCTAACAGCAAAACTTTCGCTTCAGTCATTCACAACCGATACTCTCAAAACCCTTGGCCTGCTTGATGAAACCGGAACCTACAACAACGCGGCAGAACTGCTCGCGGACGAGAATGGCTTCCCGGGTATCGACATCGCAGTGTTTGGTGAAACTATCAACCTCATTAAGCAGCGCAAGACTCTTGAACATGCATCCGTTCTAGCGGAAATTGACGGAGCCCTTGAGCTTTTCGAAGCCCAGTACTGCTACGAAGAGATCCAGGGGATGGAGCGGATCCGCAAGGAGCTCATTCCGCTCGAAGCATTCCGCGAGGCCATTACCAATGCAGTCGTTCATAGGACTTGGGATGCGCCCGCACACATCCGCATCTCGATGTTCGACGACCGTGTGGAAGTCGCTTCGCCCGGCGGCTTGCCGGCAAGCATGACCGTCGATGAATATCTGTCCGACATGCTATCCGTTAGACGCAATCGTATTCTTGCCGAAGTCTTTTTGCGCCTGGGTCTTATCGAAGCCTTTGGAACGGGCATCATGCGAATTCGCGATACCTATAAGGACAGCGTCAGAAAGCCCCGGTTTCAAGTTTCGGATAACGCCATTGTGGTAACACTTCCCCTACTCATGGATAACCCGGGGCTCAAAGGCGACGAACTTATCGTATTCGGACTGCTGAGCGGAGTACACCCTCAATCGACAAGCGAGCTTGCGGCCAAAGTCACCTTTAGTCGCTCGAAGCTTCTTCGCATCCTCAAAAAACTCGTTGAGACAGGCCTGGCGACAGTTGAAGGCACCGGCAGAGGGCAGAAGTATCGCCTGCTACGCTAGTTAGCAAATGACCTGCGTGTGTTCCTCGATGGCTGCGCGATCCTCGGCGGCAATACCCGGCTCGCACACCACGGCGTCCAAATTGTCCAGACGACAGAAGGTGTAGAAGTCGCGCTTGCCGATCTTGCTGGAGTCGGCGATCAGATAGCGCGAGTCGGCCTTGCTAAAGGCGAGCTGCTGGATGCGGCCTTCATCCATGTTGGACGTGGACACGTCGCCATCCAGAATGCCGTTGGCGCCGATAAACGCCGCATCGATGCCCAGTGCACGCAGGGTATCCTCGGCTGTTGGTCCCACAAAAGCGGCAGTGCGGCGGCGATACATGCCGCCCACCAGGCACAGCTCGCAATCCTCGCGCGCCTCGAGCAGGCTAAAAACCGAAAGGGAATTAGTCACGATGCGCAGGCGACACGCCGGCAGCATCGAGGCCATCTGCTCAACCGTGGTGCCCGTACCCAAAAAGATAGTCGAGCCCTCCTCAATAAGCTCCACGGCACGGCGCGCGATCTGCAGCTTTTCCTCGGCGTGCTTGGTGCGCTTTTCGCTATGAGAGTACTCGTGACGCAGCATGGCATGGGGACGGCTCTGCGCGCTGCGAGCGCCGCCGTGAACGCGCTCGATCTCGCCCAGGCTCGCGAGTTCCTCCAGATCGCGGCGGATCGTCATGTCCGAGACGCCCAGGGCGTCCGAGATCTCTTTAACCGAGACCGTTCCCTGCTCCTCGAGCAGCTGGCGAACCTTATCCTGTCGCTCTGCCTTAATCACGATGAGTCCTCGCTGTTCCGCGCATACGTCAATTCAAACAATAATGAACAAATTATATCAGACTTGCGCGGACCAAAAATGAGCCTTCAACTGCGCCTTCATTACTTTTTTTGAGAAAAATACTCCCTGCTTTAGTGGGGTGTAGTGATAATCTTGCCTGTTCGCGCTACAGTTTGTCCGAAATACCTCGATGTTAGGAACCAAATGATCACTTCCGAGCTTTTCGGCACCGCGCCGTGCGGCACCCCCGTTCATCGTTACACCCTCAACGGGCCCGAGATCTGCGTTCGCATTATGGACTATGGCGCCACCGTGCTTGGCATCGATGTGCCCGACATTCCCGGCAATGTGCGCGATGTGGTGCTGGGCTTCGATAAGCTCGAGGATTACTTTGACAACCCCGCCTGCTTTGGCGCGACCATCGGCCCCGTGGCAAACCGCACCGCGGGCGCCACGATCACCATCGACGGCACGGACTGGCATATGCCGGCCAACGAGGGCGTCAACAACCTGCACAGCGATCTTGAGCACGGTCTGCATAAACGCGTGTGGGACGTTGAGCTCGACGAGACTCACAACGCCGTGCGCATGACCACCTCGCTTGAGGATGGCGAGCTGGATCTTCCCGGCAACCGCACCTTTACAGCCGTGTTTACCGTGACGCGCACCGGCGTCTTTCGTATCGAGTATGGCTGCGAGAGCGACCGCGCCACCTACGTGTCCATGACCAACCACACGTACTTTAACCTTGCCGGCCATAACGCCGGCATGGACTGCGAACATTTCTTTGTCGCCAACGCCGCCCACTACCTGCCCATCAACGAGCAGAACATTCCCACCGGCGAGATTGCTCCGGTCGAGGGCACGCCGTTTGACTTCCGTGAGCTGCGCCCCGTCGCTCCCGGCATGGAAGCCGACGACCCGCAGATTAAGCAGGCACGTGGCTACGACCACTGCCTGTGCATCGATGGCTATCAGTACGGCCGCAACCTGCGTCGCGCCCTGCATGTCGAGGAGATGTGGACCGGCCGCGAGCTGGACTACTACACCACCGCCCCGGGCGTGCAGCTCTACACCGGCAACTGGCTTGGCGACGAGCACGCCAAGGACGACGCCAACTATGGTTGGGGCGCCGGCTTTGCCCTCGAAGCCGAGATGTACCCCGACACGCCGCACCAGCCGCTGTTCCCGCAGGGCATCGTGGGCCCGGGTCACCCCTATAGCAATGTAATCGAGTACCACTTTATGAGGCACTAAGCCCACAATGCGACATATCGCACAGCAACGCCCGCCGACACCACCGCCGGTGGGCGTTTTTCATCTTTTGGGTTCATTTTCGCTGTGACTGTATGAGTGACATATCAAAACTATGCCCATTTACTACGTTTAGCTCGGGATGCCCGACCATGCACCGGTTTTTGCTAAATTCGCGAGCCGCCTACCTGCGGTTTTGTTTTTCTCAAATTCGACATGCTCGGCGATAGCCGATCAAACGTAGTAAATGGGCATAGTTTTTGATAGGCGGTATCGCGCGCATCCCTCGCAAGGGCAAAATGATCCGTTTTCCTCCGTCCCCAAGGGATCAGTTGAACAAATTGTCGATGGGGTCGGGATTGGAGCTGGGAAGGTAGCGGATTTCTAGCTCTATGCCGAGTTCTTGCAGCTCTTTGAAGGCAGCGATATCTGCGTCGTCTACGGCGACTGCGGGCGTTATGGGGTACTTGCCCTCCCCTGCCTGCATATGGCCAATGTTGATCTTGGTGATCGGCACACCACCCTTAACCAGCGCGAGCGCATCGACGGGTGAGTCTACCATGATCAGAATCCATTGACGCGGCGTTGCGGTATGAATGATGTCGATGGTCCTTTGCACCGAGAAAAACCGCGTCCAAACGCCTTCCGGCGCCGCCACCCTCATGGGTGCCCATTGGCGCGAATCCGCCGCGATCTCATCGTTGACGATTAAAACAAGGTTGGAACCCACGGCTTCGTTCCACAGCTCAACGTCTTGCCCGTAAATGAAACGGTCATCGATACGCGTGAGAAGGATCTTGGGTTGAGCCATGGCTGCCCCATTCTGTTTGAGACCCATACGAGCGGGACATCACGTCTCCAATATTAGTGCATTTAAAGTGAGAAAAGCCGTCAGAACACTTGCGCGGATGTGCGATGTCCCGTATCATAGACAGCCGTTGACGCCTCAGTTGCGTCACCACATGGCCGCCAGCGTAGCTCAGTTGGTAGAGCACCGCTCTCGTAAAGCGGGGGTCACCGGTTCGAGCCCGGTCGCTGGCTCCATTGCACAAGATAGCCGCCTTCGGGCGGCTTTTTTGTTGCCGATTTCTGGCGAACATCCGCCAATCCAAGCACAACGCTGCCTATAACTCCCCTACTCAACAACAAGCCCCGCCAACCTCAATCCCCAAAGGAATCGCGATCGGCGGGGCTCAAACGCGCTCCCCAAGGGGAACCACGCTAGCTCACGAGCAGCGCGTTACTCCTCCCAGTAAGCGTCTGCAAGCAGCTTAAAGCAGATCTTCTTGACCGGCTGTGCGCCATCGCCCGGGAACTCGAGCGTGGGCATATGCGGCTCACCGGCAACGAACAGTGCAAACTTGTCGTCAGCAAGATCGCCGGCGATCGAAGCGTCGGAATCGACCAGGTCGTAGTCGTCCTTCTCGTCAAACTCCTGGACCAGCGTCAGGCTGCCCGTGGCGACCTTAAAGGCCTCGCGACCCTCGACGTCGATCTGCAGGTCGTGATAGCGCTGATGCGTCTCGTAGTGGGCCTCGGCCTCGGGACGCGTCGTGGGAGCCATGACGTTCGCAAAGACCTTATCGCCCAGAATCGGATGGCTGCCGACCTCGAGCTGCGCCGGGTCGTTCTCCTCGAGCCAGTCGATCAGCACGTCGAGGCCCTTGAGCATTCCGCGGTACTCCTCGATATCGCCCAATGCACCGTAAATCATCTAAATCCCCTCTCGGATCGTTTCTTTGGCAGCTACTCGGTAAACGCATTACCGACGCTGTTGCCACCCACATACGTCTCGACCAGGGTAAGGTCGGGATTGAACACGACAACGTCGGCGTCGCGCCCCGGCATAATGCTACCGCACTTGTCGTCAACATGAGCTAGCAAGCGATGCCGGGGCCGTCGCCCAAACTCTTACAGCTCAGTCACGACAACGCCGTTGTAGACCTCGTCCCAACGATCCATGACCAGATGGCCGGTCATGGGATCCATGGCGTTGAGCTTGCCGCAGGTGTTGGCGGTACGCAGCACCGTCTCGTCATCCGCACCAGCAGCAATCGCATGTGCGAAGCCGGCAATGGTCGAATCGCCAGAGCCCGTAGCGTTAACGGCGGGGATATCGGGGGTCTTGGCGCGGAACGCACGGCCGTTATGGAAGCCAACTGAGCCGGCAGCGCCCATGGATACGACGACCCAGGGGATATCGGAGAAGCGGGCGTCAGAGGCGAGCGCGGAACGGAGCTCGTCCACATCGTCGGTGGTAAAGCTCGTGCCCAGAAGGCCGTTAATTTCGGTCAGGTTAGGCTTAACCAGCTCGGGCTTGACCTCGGACTTGAGCGCAGCCTCAAGCGAGGCACCCGAGGTATCGAGCAGCACCTTGGCGCCGGCGTTCTCGGCAATGCCCGTGATCTTGGCATAGTAGTCCGCCTCGACGCCGCGGGGCAGCGAACCCGAGATGGTAACGACATCGGCCTTGCTCGCAAGCTCGGTAAACTTGGCAGTAAAGGCATCGAGCTCCTCGGGGGCAATTGTCGGGCCGCTCTCGAGCAGCTCGGTCTGGTTGCCGGCGTGGAGGATGTTGAGGCAAATGCGAGTCTCGCCCTTGATGGGCACAAAGTCGTTGTTAATGCCGTTGGCGTCCATGAGCTCAGCCATGTAGGCGCCCATGTGGCCGCCGAGCAGACCGGTTGCCACAACGTCGTCACCCAGCTGACCCAGCACACGGGCCACGTTGAGGCCCTTGCCGCCGGCGGTCTTTTCGGGCGTCACACGGTTGACGTCGTCGATAACGAGCTCATCGAGCTGATAGCGCGTATCGACAGACGGGTTCATCGTAACGGTGAGGATCATTTTTAGCTCCTTATCTCGCAGGCTCCTTGTGCCTCGCGATACGAGTCGACAAAACGGAATTACAGAATCTCAATCGTGAACGAGCGAACGATGGTCTCCTTGGGCTTGGCGACAAGGCAGCCGCGCTTATGCTCAAGTACGTCGTCCTCATCGGAGCAGGTCGAGAGGCCGCCCCAAGGTTCAACTGCCACAAAATCGCCCTCGGGCTTGCTCCACACAATGAGATATGGGAAGCCCTCAAAGCTCAGGCGGACGCCCTTGTCCTCGCCCTTTTTGGAAAGCGTGACCTGACGGCTCTCGAGCACGTCAAAGATGGTCTCCGCAAAATCGAAGAGCTCGTGCGACAGGGGCAGCGTCTTTCCCACCATGGGGTTCTTGGAGCGGTTTGCGACGTCAATCAATCCAGTCGAGGGAACGGCGGTGCAGAGCTCCGCAGCCTCGTCTTTCTCAAAGCGCAGCTCGTAGTCCGTATAGGCCTCGCCCTCATCGAGCGGACACCTAAAGCCGGGATGACCGCCGATAAAGAACGGCATGTCCTCGGTTCCCTCGTTGGTCACCTCATAGGAGACGCGCACGGCGGTATCCTCGAGCGTATAACGGGCGACAAGCTTAAACGGATACGGATAATCGCTCAGCAGCGCGGCGTTATCCTCGGAAGCCAGGCACATCGCCAGCTCGTTCTCGCCTTGGCTCAGCAGCTTCCACTCCTGCTTGCGCGCAAACCCGTGGCGAGCGAGCTTTACATGATGCCCGGCAAACGTCATGGCGTTGCCATCGCGCAGGCCTCCGCAAATCGGGAAGCAGATCGGCGCCTGGCCGGACCACACTGCGGGATCACCCTGCCACAAATACTCGCGACCGTCGGCCTCAATCGAGGTAAACGAGCCGCCGGCCGTAGACACCTTAATAGAAATCGAATCGTTGGAGAGAGCGTATTCCATTGCCCATCCTTTCGAACAACTGCTTTTTTTGCTCGCAAGAACCCGTCTCGGCCCTGACCAAAGGACAAACCCGCACGTTCATCGATGCGTCCGGTATCCCAGCCATGCAACGGGGTACCATACAGACATTGATGCAATTACAGCTGAAAGGCCTTCTTATGCGAACCATCATCCTCTACGCCTCGCGCCATCACGGCAATACGAAAAAGCTCGTGGACGCCATCGTCGAGGCACACCCCGAGATCGATACCCTCGACGTCAAGGCGCTCGGCAAAAACGAGTATCCCAACCTGCACGAATATCATCTGATCGGTGTCGCCACGGGCATCTATTACTCCGAGATCGACAAGGACATGGCACGCGTGCTCACTAACGTGCTGCAACCGCAGGACAAGGTGTTTGGCCTTATGACCTACGGTGGCAAAAACAAGTGGTACGGCAAGGATATCGATGGCATCTGCCGCATGAAGCAGGCCATCTTTATGGGTGTCTACGGCTGCCCCGGCTTTGATACGTGGGGGCCGTTCAAACTCACCGGCGGTGTCCAAAAGGGACACCCGACCGCCGAGGAAATTAAGGGCGCCGTCGACTTCTTCGACAAGATCGAAAACGAGTATGGCGACATCATCGTGGAAGAGTACGCCAAGCGCGAGAAGCGTCTAGCCTACGAAAAGGAGCATCCTGCAGGAGGCCTGGTGGCCGGCGTTAAGCGCACGGCAAAGAAGATCGCTAACAAGCTGTAACTGTTAAGGTGCTTTTGAGCGTTTAACCCATACGGCGGGTCCGAGCAGATTCGGGCCCGCCGTCTTTTTCTATCGTTACTCGGTAAAGGCGTTGCCGACGCTTTGGCCGCCAACATACGTCTCGACGAGGGTGAGCTCATGGTCGAACACGACAAAGTCGGCGTCGCGACCCGGCATGATGCTGCCGCACTTATCCTCGATGTGCGCGGAGCGTGCCGGCACCTCGGTTGCCATGCGAATGGCGATATCGGCGCTGGCGATGCCCCAGTCGACGATGTTCTTGACGCCCTGGGCAAGCGTGAGCACCGAGCCGGCAATGCTCTTGCCGTCAGCGAGCCAGCACAGGTTGTCCTTCATGATGACGTCCATGCCACCACTGGTGTAGCTGCCCTCGGGCATGCCGCCGCAACCCAGGCAGTCGGTGATGAGCACCGTGTGCTGCCAGCCCTTTGCCTGCAGCAGTGCCTTGATGGCGGCAGGGTTTACGTGCTTGCCGTCACAGATGATCTCGGCGTAGGTCTCGGGCGTGGACATGGCAGCACCCACGACACCGGGCTCACGGTGATGCAGCCCGCGCTGGCCGTTATAGGTATGCGTAAAGCAGCTGGCACCGGCGTTGATGGCGGCGATGCACTCATCGTAGGTGGCGTCGGAGTGACCGATGCTGGTCACCACACCCTTGGCGTTCAGAGCAGCCGCATAAGCAGCGGAACCGTCGCGCTCGGCCGCCATGGCGCTCTTAACGATGCGACCACCCGCAGCCTCCTGCCACTGATCGAAGACCTCCTCGGAGGGGTCGATAAGATAAGCGGGGTTCTGCGCGCCCACGTGCTTCATGGTAAAGAAGGGGCCCTCCAGGTAGATGCCCTGAATGCGAGCACCGCAGAAGTCGGGGCCGCGACCCTCGTCCGCCTTGGCGATAGCGGCGCAGGCGTCCTTGATCTGCTCAACGCCATCGGTGAACGTCGTGGGCAGCCAGCTGGTGGTACCGCGACGGGCGAGCTCGGTCGAGCTGATATCGATGCCCTCGGGATCGTTATCGGTAGTTGAGTGGTTGTAGAAGCCATGGATGTGAGTATCGACCATACCCGGTGCGATCCACGATCCCGTGTAGTCCTTAATCTCGCAAGAGGGCTCGTCGGCCTGCCAGGCGCCAAAGACGCCATCCTCGACCATAAGATAGCCGCCCAGTTGCGGGCCTGCCGGCAAGAAGAACTTGTCAGCCTTAATTGCGTACGTGCTCATATGCACTCCTTGCTTCTAAAGCAGTTGACTGTGGTGATGCTTATACCCAGCTCACGTAAAACAAAAAGCGCCCGCCCGCCGTTATGAGCGGACGGGCGCCCTTACAGGGGGACGCGATTAAGCGGTGAAGGGGTGAATCGTCACGCCCTTAACCACGCGGTTGACCGTGCCGGTGGGGCTCGGCGTATCGGGCGTGTTGCCCACGCGCACGGAGTTGAGCAGGCTGATAGCCTGGGCAAACATCACGAACGGCAGAGCAAGGTAACCCTCGGGAAGTGCCTCGTAGCCCTTAAAGGTGAAGGACTCACCCTCATAGACGGTGGCACCTTCCTGCTGAACGGCGATGGTGTGCTGAGCGATCTCGTCGCCACCGATCTCGTTGAGGATGTCGATGTCGTACTGACGGGTGTAGGCGTCGTTGTTGACGAACACGAAGACGAGCGTCTTATCGTCGACGAAGGACTTAGGTCCGTGACGATAGCCCATGGAGGTGTCGTAGGAAGTAGCGACCAGACCGTGAGCGAGCTCGAGGATCTTGAGCTGGCTCTCCTGAGCAAGGCCACCGAAGGAGCCAGAACCCAAGTAGGTCACGCGGTTGAAGTCGCCAGCCAGGTAATCGGCGATCTCGGGCTCACGGGAGATGACCTCCTCGCTCATCTTGGCGATGGTCTCGACCCACTCGGCCTTCTGCTCGTCAGAGGCAGTGTCGAAAATAAGGGTGGAGAGCAGGGTCATGCAGGAATAAGAACCGGTCATGGCGAAGCCCTTGTCGTTGGCGCGCGGAATGAGCAGCGTCAGCGCATTGGGATCATCGGCAGACTCGACGGCAAGCTTGCCCTCGGGAGCGCAGGTGATGTTGAGGAACTTGACGTTGTGGACGAGCTCCTTGGCAACGGCAACGGCGGCAAGGCTCTCGGGGCTGTTGCCAGAGCGGGCAAAGGAAACCACGAGCGTGGGATCCTCGGCGCGCAGGAAGTCGCGCGGAGCGCTCACGATGTCGGTCGTGGCGATGGGCTTAAAGTCGTAGAGATCAGTGTTGCCAGCGTGACGCAGGTACGGGGCGCAGGTATCGCCAACGTAGTCGGACGTACCGGCACCGGTGAAGACAACGGACAGACGGCCCTCGCCCATAGCGCGAGCCTCGGCCAGGAAGGCCTCGATGGCCTCCTTGTTCTCGCGATAGATGTTGAGCGTATCACGCCAAAGCTCGGGCTGCTGAGCAATCTCGGCCGTGGTGATCTGGGCGCCGAGCTCGGTGAGCTCCTCGACACTCTTCTCGAACATTTCTAATACCTCTCTCTAGAAGTAATCCTCTGACGTGCAATTATACACTTCAGTTGGTTATCTGGTAGTAACCAGTTAAATGCAAAGAATCATCATATGGATACGATGCGAACACTAGTCGCTACGCTGGTGGTAAACCTTGTATTTAAACTGATCGGCACGAGCAACCGAGAGTGTATACTCCACAACCTCGTTTGACTCGTTATACGTAGTCCTGACCAAATCGAGCACAGGCGAGCCCTCGACAATTCCCAAAAGGTGAGCGTCGGTGGGACGGGCTATGCTCGCATAGAACTCCTCCTCGGCCACGCGTATCTTTTGCTGAAAGTCTTGCTCAATCACATCGTAAAGCGGCTTACGCTCCAGTAGCGGTCGCTTTAGGGACAGAAATTGACGAACCGGTAGATAGCTGCGTTCGACCATCATGGGCATGTTGTCGGCGGAACGAAGGCGCTTGAGCTTAAAGATACGGTCGCCGATACGGCATCCCATATGCTCGGCCAGATTCTTATCGGCCTCCATCTCACAAAACTCGAGAATCGTGGTCTCGGGGTCGCGACCCATCGCGCGCATCTGCTCGGTAAAGCTGTAGGACTGCATAAGATTGGTTGCCTTTGCCGAACGGTCGGTCACAAAGGTACCGCGACCGTGCTGCCGAACCACCAATCCTAAACGCTCCAGTTCCTGCAGAGCCAGGCGTACCGTAGTGCGCGAGAGACCATAGCGCTCCGATAGTTCGCGCTCGGAAGGAATCATGTCACCGGCGCGATATTCATGGTCGATCTTTTCGGTCAGAATATCGACCAGCTGATCGTACAGCGGTTGCTTACGCGCTCCGATCGCCATCCTATCCTCCCATTTTCTCAAACTCGGCTACTACCTTGGGTGTTTAGCATTATCTGTCTGCCACACCCAAATCAACAAGAAAACAAAAGCCGCGCGCTCTTTCGAGCACGCGGCTTTTAACATACACATGGCTTAAGGGGTCGGGGTGTGAGCCGCGTAGGGACACACCCCTCAAGCTAGAGCCTTACCAGATGCTCGGCCAGAGACCAAGCGGGCCAGCGCCCAGGATGCCGAGGACGAAGAGCAGCAGAATGCCCTTGGTCGGGGTCCAGCTGTGCTTAGCGAACATGTAGTAAAGCAGCAGCGTAAGCATAAGCGGGACGAGCTTCGGGACGATGGTGTTGAGGGTGTCGGCAACAGAGAAGTTGACCGGATCCTCGGTAACGGTGCCGTAGGTCACGGACTCCATGCCGTTGCCCAGATCGGTGACGCCGCACTCGACAGCGTTGCCGTCGGCATCGGAAGCGGTGAGGGCGTTGCCGTCCTCATCGGTCATGGCGATGGTACCGGCCTCAGCGGTCTCGGTATCGATGCCCTCCATACCGGTGAAGTTCTCGGCCTCCTTCTCGGAGACGATCACGGTAGTGGCGGAGAGGCCACGGGTGGTGCCGTTGGGGATCTGGAGGTTGATCTGGGTGCCACCCATGGTGACGACCAGGCAACCGACGACGAAGACGCCCATGATGGAAGCGGCACGCGTGAAGGCCTGCATGTTGGCAGTCAGAGCGTCAATAGCGCTGGTGCCAAGCTTGTAGGACCAGTTCATGAGCCAGAAGCGCAGAGCGAACTGGACGACGTTGAAGATCACCAGGAAGATGATCGGTGCAGCGGCGTTGCCGTTGATGGCCATGTTGGAGGTGATGCCGGCCGTGATAGGCACGAGCGTCAGCCAGAACAGGGCGTCACCGATACCACCGAGCGGGCCCATTGCGGCGACGCGGACGGCGCGGATCGTGGGGATGTCAACCTTGTTCTGCTCGAGCGAAAGCACGATGCCCATAACAAAGGTGACGAGGAACGGGTGAGTGTTGAAGAACTCCAGGTTGTGGCTCATGGAAGCCGCGAGGTCGTTCTTGTTGGTGTGGATCTTCTCCAGACCGGGGATGATGGAGTAGAGCCAGCCAGCGGCCTGCATACGCTCGTAGTTGAACGAGGCCTGCAGGAAGCAGGAGCGCCAAGCCATCTTGTTGAGGGTCTTCTGGTCGAGCTGCGGAGCAGGAGTGAGATCCTCGTAGTGCTCCGGGATCACATACTCATTAGATGCCATCTTCGAAGTCACCTCCGTCAGAAACAGCTGCACCCTTCAGCTCGGTCTGCTGCTGGAAGTCCCAGAAAGCGATGCCGAAGCCGATGAGAGCGAGGATGAGCAGAGCAGGGGTTGCCAGAGAATCGTTGGCAACGGTGATGAGCGCGAGGCCAAAGCCCATGAAGAAGAAGCCCCACATATCGCGGTTCATCATAACCTTGAGCAGGACGGCGAAGCCGACGAAGCGCATCATGCCGCCTGCAGCGGAGAGACCGGTCTGCAGCCAAGTCGGGATGGCGGAAGCGATGGTCTGACCGATGGTGGCGCCAGCGATGAAGAACAGGGTGACGACGACGGCGAAGATCAGGCCGAGCAGAGCCATGGCGAAGTAGTTCAGACGCTCGATACCCTTGGTGTCAGCGTTGTGAGCCATGTTGTCCGCGGAGGACATGAGCGGCGACATAAGCGTGAAGACCAGGGTAACGCCGAGCTGACCAAGCAGAGCGAACGGAATGGCAAGGCCGACTGCCGCGTTGGGCTCGAGGCCCGTGGCGATAGCGAGAATGGCTGCCATGATGCCGCCGATAACAGCGTTAGGCGGCTGAGCACCTCCGATCGGCATGTTGCCGATCGTCATGAGCTGATAAGTACCACCCACGAGAAGACCGGTGTTGAGGTCGCCAAGGATAAGACCGATGACGGCGCCGGTGACGATGGGCTGATAGAGAGACTCGAGGAAGTTAAACTGGTCGATTGCCGCGACGAACGTGACGATGAAGACCAGAGCGACCTGGAAGATCGTGTATTCCATCTTGCTCCTCCTTTCAAAATGTATGTACGCACTTTGGATATCACGTACAGAATGTCAGGGTTTCACTCCTGACAACGTGGATCACGAGGATTACGAGAAGAGCTTGCTCGTG
This sequence comes from Collinsella aerofaciens, assembly GCF_005845035.1. GTDB lineage: Bacteria > Actinomycetota > Coriobacteriia > Coriobacteriales > Coriobacteriaceae > Collinsella > Collinsella aerofaciens_I. The sequence continues at coordinate 85,406 of NZ_SPFO01000005.1, forward strand.
TCCTCAACAGGCGTGCTCGGAACGCGCCTGATCTCCAACTCCACCCCCAATTCCTGCAGCTCTTTAAACGCAGCGACATCCTCGTCGTTAACTGCGACGGAGGTGGCGACTTGGCGCTTTCCTTCCGACATGTGCATGTTGCCGATGTTTACCTTCTTTATAGGCACACCGCCCTTGACGAGCGTAAGCACGTCTTCCGGTGTTTCGGCCACGATGAAGATCTTCTGGCGCGGGCTCGCCTTGCCGATGACGTCGATGGTCTTCTGCAGGGAGAAGAAACGCGTAGCGACGCCGGTGGGAGCGGCCATCTTCATGAGGTTCTGGCGCATGGTGTTGGTCGACACGTCGTCGTTGGCGACGAGGATGAGGTTGGAGCCCAGAGTGGAGTTCCACTGGGTGGCAACCTGACCATGAACCAGTCGGTTATCGATGCGGGTAAGAAGAATGTTGGGTTCTGCCATGTTGATCAGCTTCCTTTCGTTATTTGCTGACGACAGTTACTTGATCTCCTGAATCGCGTAACGCGAAACATCTACGACGGCTCCGGATCGGACTTTGATCTGGACCTTTTCGCCTTCGATGCCCTTAACGGTTCCGTAGATACCGCCGGCGAAAAGAACCTCCTGACCCGGCTTGAGCTCGGTATGCAGCTCCTTGAAGTACTTCTGCTTCTTCTTCATGTTGATTTGCGACCAGATGGTGTAAATCAAGCCCATGATGACAAGCAGGCCTAAAAGGGCGACCGAAGAGCTCAGGACGTTGGCTCCGAAATCGGCCATTAGATGCCGTCCTCGTCGCCGAAGATATCTTCCTCGTCGGAGCCGGCAACGGATGCGACCGTCTGGGCGGTGATGCCCGTCTGACCAACGGTCACGGCCTGCTCGCCAAGCTCGGCGAGCGTGGCGTTGCCGCGAAGGAACAGAAGCTCAATAACCATGGGAAGGTTGGTGCCAGTCAGAACCTCGACGTTGTCGACATCCTGGGCAATCATCATCGACTGGTTGAACGGGGTACCACCGAGCAGGTCGGTAAAGACGAGCACGCCATCGCACTCCTCGCGCATGGCGGTAATAGCGGCGCGGAGATCCTCACCGTAGGAAGCAGCCTGGTCGCCCTCAAAAGGAACGACGGTAAAAGCGGGCTGGTCGCCGGCAACCATAGCGATAGCGCTTGCAAGGCCGGGTGCGAACTGTCCATGACCGGTAAGAATAAAGCCAACCATTCAAATTTCCCTTCCGAAGGTGTGTACGATCTGAGTCCGATGATTTTCGGAAGCCAGCGGGCAATCGCCCTTAAAGCTTCTTGGAAAGCGTTCTTTAAAGACCAGTGGTTTCTCAACTGGTAGTAACCACGTGACGTATTGTTGCCACTATATCACCACAGAAGAGGTCGCTTTCGTTGATTCATACGGTAAAACGTTTTTGCACCGCTCACGGTGATAAATCGACCGTTTACCGGTCGTTAATACTTCTACCTGCGGTTTTGAAACCGTTTCGAAACGCTTTGGCAAAAAATCGGAACTCTTTTCGTGTCAATACAACGCAGGGCGGCTAAAAATAGCGTAAAGAAAAATTGCAGGTCATTGTGAAGATATGTGAATTGGTCTTTTTGACTTAATACCAGTTAGAACCAGTTTTGAGATTATCGGTGAACGGTAGTTTTCGACCGTTCACCGGTTACTTGCAATCGTTTGCAGTTGTTTTCCCTGATGAATTAGGGGAACCCGATGGAGCGCATGCGCGATCACGGGAAGTTTTGGCATTTGTCCTCATCCCCCGAACGCCAACTCCGGCACCCAAAATGGGCTAATAGCTCACGCTAATCGTTTTCAATCATTACTTACTCAGTATCCGTAATTATTTATCGTTTATCGTTAATTCTGATATGATACAAGTATCATCCGAATCGCCGATTGGAGGGGTTATGGCCCATCGAAACGCATCTATATCGAATGAAACCATCAGCCGCGAACAGACGATAGCCAAACTGAGGAAGCTCGCTCGCATCTGCAAATGGGCCACGATCTGCATCACCACCGCGCTCGCTCAGGGACTCCTCGCAGTCATTGCGATTGACCTTCTACTCATATTGCCTGGCCTCTCCCAAGGGTCGTGTCTCCAATCCGTAGAACTTCAAGCCGGCGAAGGACCGTGCCTCGCTATCGTCGGTACTAATGCACAGGCCCCACTTATGCTCGTCGCACACGATGGTCACACTGCCATAGGGAGTCTCTTGATGACATGCCTCGCGCTCACCATCGCGCTAAGCGTGCGCAGGCTTTTCTTCAACATTGAGAAGGAAGGTAGGCCCTTTGACCTTGAATGCAACCACACACTTCGTCGAGTAGGACATTTATTCCTTATCGGCGGCGCTGCCGTGAGGCTTCTTGGTGCCGTAATCACGGGAATGATACTCTCAGGATTTGGCGGCAGCTTTACGGATGCGTTCGCCGGCCAGTTATTCGAGCCCTCCATGCTCTTTGCAGGCCTGATTATTTGCCTGATTGCCAGCATCTTCCGCTACGGGTATATCCTGCAAAAACAAGATGACGAGTTGCTCTAGGGGGAATCCATGATTATTCTGCGGCTTGACCGCATGCTCGCCGAACGCAAGATCTCATCCAAAGAGCTTGCGGAACGTGTGGGCATCTCCCAGGTCAATATGTCACGCATTAAGACGGGCAAGGTTTCTGCCATACGTTTTTCAACTCTTGACGCGATATGCCGTGCACTCGACTGCCAACCGGGCGATGTGCTGGAATATATATCCGACGATGAAGCCGATAGCCTTTTTGGGCTTAAAGGTGAATAGCCATAATTAAGCCGCCGATCATGCCCTCAACGCAAATAGCCCGCCAGAACGACTTCTGTACTGGCGGGCTATTTGTTGTCTATCGGCTAGATGTTCGATGAGCCGTGCGACTCTTTACGCAAACAGGCCGTAGATGCTGATGTTGGCCTTGGCGTAGAGGCCGTTGGCGTACTCGGTCCACTTGGAGCTGGCGCTCGAAGCCTGCGAGGAATACTGCTGATAGGCGGTGTAATAGGCGGTCATGGCCTGCTTGTAGGTGGCACTATCGGCCGTAAAGGCATCGTCAGCGAAGGCCTTAGCGTAGGTGCTATCGGCGTCCTTCCAGGTGCCCTTCTCGCTATCCCACTCGTCGCCTGCAAGTTTGATGATGTAATCGGCGTAGTCCTTGCTCGCGGTCTCCTCGTTGCCGTCAGCAGGCTCGGTCGGGGCGGTCGGCATGCTTGCGGAGCTGTCGCCGACCTTCTTCTTGTAGAGCTTCTGCAGCGTCGCGGACTGACGGACGATCTGCTTGGCCTGATCCTTGGACACGCCATACTGCTTGGCCATGGTCTTGTAGTCCGAAGTGCCGATGGAATCCTCGGCGTACTTCTTCATCTCCTTGGAAGAGACGGTGATGCCCTCGTCCTCGGCAGCATCGAGCAGAATCTTGTTGCGTACGTAGGACAGGATGATGTCGGCAGAGGGAGCGGCGTAGTTGCCATCGCCGTCCTTGACGGTATCGAGGCTGTACTGGCTCTCGATGGCCTCGCGCGCGGTGATGTCACTCTTCTTGCCGTTGTAGCTGTAGCTTGCTACGGTCGAATCGAGCTGGTCCTCGGTCAGGGTCGACGAGCCGACACCCTTGCCGCCAAAGCCGCCATTGCCAATAAAGAATCCGACCACGGCAGCGATCACGACGGCAACCACAAAGGCGGCAATCATCGTCTTCTTATGCTTGGATGCATGGTCGTCCACGTCGGAGTCGTCGTCCTCGTCCTGTTCCTCGGGCATGAGGTTCTCGTCAGCTGCGTCCGCGGCGATCTTTGCCTCCAGGCGAGCGTCCTCCTCCTCGGCGGTCGTGTCGGCGGCAATATGTTCGGCAGACGTGCCGGCGACCAGGTCGATCTTCTCGTCCTCGTCACCGTCGGGGCCTTCGCCGCGCTCGATGATCTGGATGCCGTCGATCTCGTCCTTCTCGTCCTTCTTTTGAATCAGACCCATATCAGTTACTCCTTGTTAGGAAACATAGTCCGCAATAGAATACGCCCGACAGAGCGCCGGGCGTATTGATTCTCAGGTTATACGCAAACACTTAAGTACTATTTAGGCGTTTGCAGTGTGCATACCTTAGGCCAGGTGCGCGATAACGGCATCGGCAAAAGCTTGCGTGCCCACAGCACCCTCAACGGAGCCGGTCTGGGCACGACGCACGTCACCGGTAACCTGCTCGCCCTCGTCGAGCGTGGCAGATACGGCGGCGCGAATGCGATTGGCAGCGTCGTTCTCGCCCAGGTGATCGAGCATCATCGCAGCAGAGAGGATCTCGGCCGTGGGGTTGGCGATATCCTGGCCAGCGATATCGGGCGCGGAGCCGTGCGTTGCCTCGAAAATGGCGCAGTCAGCACCGATGTTGGAGCCGGGGGCCATCCCTAAACCGCCCACGAGGCCGGCGCACAGGTCGCTCACGATGTCGCCGTACAGGTTGGGCAGCACCAGGACATCGAAGTCGTTGGGGTTCTGGACCAGGCCCATGCAGGTGGCGTCGACGATCTTGTCGTTGAACTCGATATCGGGATAGTTGGCGGCCACCTCGCGCGCAACGCGCAGGAACAGACCATCGGTCGCCTTCATGATGTTGGCCTTATGCACGGCCGTCACCTTTTTGCGGCCGCAGCGGCGGGCGTACTCAAAGGCGTACTCCACAATACGGCGGCTCTTGGCGATGGAAATCGGCTTAATTGAGATGGCGGAATCCGCGGCGAAGGTCTTCTGACCCGAGCGCTCGACGAGCTGCGAGAGCTCCTCGACCTCGGCAGCGCCCTCATCGAACTCGATGCCGGCGTAGAGGTCCTCGGTGTTCTCGCGCACGATGACCAGGTCGACGTCGCGGAAGCGCGAGCCGTCGCCCGGCTGCGACAGGCAAGGGCGCACGCAGGCATACAGGTCGAAGTGCTTTCGCAGGGCCACATTGACGCTGCGGAAACCCGTACCGACCGGCGTGGTGATGGGGCCCTTGATAGCAACCTTGGTCTCGGCGACCGCGTCGAGCACGTGCTGAGGCAGTGGCGTGCCAAACTCGTCCATGACGCCGGCACCGGCCTCTTGGACGTTCCAATTGATCTGGACACCGGTGGCCTCGACCACGCGGCGCATGGCCTGCGTAATCTCGGGACCGATACCGTCACCGGGAATCAGGACTACATCGTGCGCCATAATCTGTTACTCCTCGTCTTCGGCGTCGTCAGCTTTTTTAACGCTAGCACGCTTCTTCTTTTTGGAGAGATCCAGGCCAAAACGTTTAACAAGCATTTCGCAAATCTCGCTCGAACGGGCCTTGAGATAGCTGCCCTTGCCGTTCTCGGCATCGAACTTAAGGCGCAGCGCAAGCTTCTCGGCGACCTCGGCGTCGATCTCGCCCTGGCCAAACTCGTACAGGCAACCGAGCATGTCGCGATACTCGAGGTCGCCGTGGTAGCACTGGATGGCCTCGTCCAGAATGGGCCAAGCCTCGCGCGAACGCTCGACGCTCGTGGCGCCCCACACGCACAGCAGGCGGAAGGCGGCATAGCGCAGCGTGGAGGAAATCTCGTCGAACAGCGCGGTCTCGGCGCCCTCAAAGGCATCGCCCAGCTGCTCGGGGCAGGTAGTGGCGAGCGCCGCTAAGGCATCGAGAGCCTCCCAGCGGGTCTGAGCCTCGGGGCGGTCGAGTGCCTCGATCAGCGCGGGCACGCAGGGCACGACGCGCTGCGGATCGCGCTCGGCCAGCAGATGCAGCACGCGGGCGGCAAACTGGCGGATGCGGCGCGTGGGGCAGCCGAGCTCCTTGACCAGGCGGTCGACGGCGTTCTCGTTCTCCTCTACCAGCTGAAGCTGTGCCAGCTCCTCGTCGGTGAGCTGTTCTTCCTTGTTTTCTGCCATAGTTACCTCTTCTTACTATTTCTTAGCGTGCTTGCCAGCACCCTTGCTGTCATCGGTGACCGAGATGAGCTGTCGGTCGGCTGCACCATTGTGACGCGCACGGCGACGCTCCTCGGCGTCGCCCGCATCGGCGGCGGCGCGATGGGCCTTGTTGACATTAAAGACCTCGTCGTGCTTGCGCCACGGGCCGACGGACTCGCCAAAGCTCATCTTAAGGCCGGCGATAAAGCCGCCGAGCCAGCCGATCGGCGCAAACTGCACCAGCGGAAACAGCGAAAACACCCAGGTCAGTAGGACGACTGCCGCCGCGCCTGCAAAATTGGCAATCCAGTAGTCACGCTTGGTGATGACGCGCTTTTCGCACGCCCACTGGCCGCACAAAAAGCCAATGTAAATCGCAAAGATAAAGAGCACTAGCGCGAGCACCACGAACGTCCAGCTCATGGGCGCTACTCCCCGTGATGGTGGCCGCAGCAGCACTCGTGGCCGTCATCGTGGCCGTGGCCGCCGCAGCACTCGTGGTCCTCGCCATGGTGGTGGCCACAACCGCACTCGTGATCGTCGCCGTGCTCGCCGCAACCGCAGCCGTCCTCGTGAGCACCGTGCTCTTCGGGACGATACTGCGACCAGTCCAGACCGGCGGCGATGGCGTCGGCCTCCTCCTTGTAGAGGACCGTGATGGCCTGGGTGCCCAGCTTGGCGCCACCGATGGCGTCGAGCATGTCGTAAAGCGTAAAGGCCACGTCGGCACCGGGCAGCGCGAGCTCGCGGTCATCGGCGTAGGCGAGCGCCAGACGCAGGTCCTTAATGAAGTGCTCGACCATAAAGCCGGGTTTGTAGTCGCCGTCGAGCGCCTTGGGAGCCAGGCTCTCCATGGCGCCGGACTTGCCGGTACCGCCCAGGATCATCTGGCGGGTCTTCTCCAGGTCAAGGCCGCTCAGCTCGGCAAATGCCATAGCGTCTGCCATGCCGACCATGCAGGCGCCCAGCGACACCTGGTTGGCGAGCTTGGCAGCCTGGCCCTTGCCGGCGCCGTCGAAGCAGCAGATGTTGGCCGCAAAGGTGGCAAGGATGTCGCGGACCGGCGCGATATCGTTCTCGGTAGCGCCCACGATAGCCGTGAGCGTGCCGGCGATAGCACCCGACTCGCCGCCGGTGACGGGGCAGTCAAACGCCATGCGGCCGGAGACCTGGGCGGCCTCGGCAATGTCGCGGGCGAGCTCGGGCGAGCTCGTGGTGAGATCGATCAGGACCGCGCCGGGCTTAGTGCACGCGAGCAGACCGTCGCCCGCCAGGTAGAGCTCCTCGACCTCGGAGGGATAACCCACCATGGTAAAGACGACATCGGCGTTCGCCGCGGCATCTGCCGGCGTATCGGCCCAAACGGCACCGCGCTCGATAAGCGCGGCAGCCTTGGACTTGGTGCGGTTGTTGACCGTGACGGGATAGCCGGCATCCAGGATGTGACCGGCGATGGGGGCACCCATAATTCCGGTGCCGATAAATGCGACGGAGAGCTTGTTTGCCATGAAACCTTTCCTTTTGGGTTGGGTGTTATTACCAGGTTGAATACTCAGTGCCAGCGCTTGAGCTGCGGGGCGCCTGTGGTCGTAGCGCCTGTCTACTCACCACGCACACGGCGTGCGATGCGGTCGGAAAGCGAGGCTTTCTCGGCGCGGTTCTTGCCCCAAAACGCAAGTGCCACCATGCCGGGCCCCACGTGCGAGCCAATGGTAGGACCGACAGAACTACGGATAATCGTGACGTCGGCGCAACCTTCCTCCTTGCGAACGGCAGCCTCGAGCCAGTCACCATCCTTCTCGGCATCGGCCGTCATGATGGCGATGGGCATGGTGCGATCGGGCACATAGTTCTCGCGGAACGACTTGAGGATGGACTTGAGCGCCTTCTTGCGGCCGCGGTTGACGCCGATCAGCGACAGCGAGCCGGCAAGGTCGTAAGAGAGCTCGGGCTTGACGTCGAGCTTTGCCGTGAGCTGTGCCGCCGCAGGCGGAATGCGGCCGCCGGCAGCCAGCGCGTCAAAGCTCTCGAGCGTAAAGTAGCCGTGGACATAGGTCTTGGCCTCGTTTGCCCAGTCGACCAGCTGTTTGGCGGTGAGTCCCGCCGAGCGTTGACGGACGGCCTCGAGCGCCAAGAGCTCGCCGGTCGCACAGGGCAGAGCGTTGTCGACCACGTACAACTCAAAATCGGGATACTCGGCGCGCACGGCATCTGCCGCCTGGCACGCGGAGTTGTAGCTCGACGACAGCGCCGAGGTAAAGCACAGGTAGACCGTGGGCGTGCCCTCTTTGGCGCACTCGGTAAAGAACTCGATATAGCGACCGAGCGACACGGCCGAGGTGGACACGCGGGCACCGGCGCGCATGCGGTCGTAGAACTCCTTAGGGCTCATGCTCGACCAGATATCGTCCGTGCGCTCCTCACCATCGATGATAAAGGGGAAGCCCAAGATATCGACATCGAGGTTCGCGGCGACCTCGGGGCTAAAGTCGCAGCAGGTATCGACGACGATGCGGCAACGGTCCGAATGACCGGCGGATGCGGCCTTGTCCATCAAAGCGACTCCTTTCGTAAAAAGGCGGCCACCCGCATGGGATGGCCGCCAACCGTTAACTCATGCAAGTTAACGTATTTTACTCGTCAAGTGTTTCGATGCGGGGCTTGATGATGCCATATCCACCATTCTTACGGTGATACACCACATTGATGAGGCCAGTCGTCGCGTTCTCGAACACGTAGAAGTCGTGGCCGAGCAGATCGGTCTGCACCAGCGCCTGCTCCTCAGTCATCGGGGTGACATCGATGACCTTCTCGCGGACGAGCAGGTCGTCCTCCTCCTCGGGCAGCAGCAGGTCGGCCAGATCCTCGACGCGCTCGACCGGTGCGACATCCGCCGCGCTGGCACCGCCCTGGCGGTTGTCCACGACCTTGGTCTTGAACTTGCGCAGCTGGCGAGTGACCTTATCGGCGGAGAGGTCGATGGCGGCGTACATATCTGCACCGTGCTCGGCAACGCGAATCACCGAACCGCGGACACGAACCGTAACCTCGACGATTGCCGGGTTGGGGTTCGAGGGGTTCTTCTCATAGCGAAGTACAACGTCGACCGTCATGGGCTCGATATCGAAAACCTTGAGCGCCTCGCCGATCTTCTCATCCACATGCGCACGCAGAGCATCGGTTACCGTCGTCTTGCGTCCAGAAACCTTGATATCCATACGTGGCTCCAATCTGCCTCGGGGACTTACTGTACTGGCTATGTACCCATTGCCGTGCATTTAATCACGCGGATTCCTAAAGACCCGAATAACGATTGCTTGATACCGCATACCGAAGTCTCGTACTTTTCCACGGCAAAGTGCGCTATGGGAGAGCGACGGCGACTTTGGTTTTGCACCTAAAAAACGTATTCGACCTGCTGGTTTTATGGAAACGAAAAAGCCGGGCTCCCCTGTTGGGAAAGCCCGGCAATGCGTGTTGAAACCGTGAAGAGGCCTCTCTCCTAGCGCATGTGAGACGCCACCCCTAGCAATAACTAGCTATTGAGCTTGTTAATGTCGTCGTCGGTGATAGTGCCCTCCTGGCTGAACGATTTATCCTCGGAGGTTGCGCCCTCGCTGCTCGAATCGGAGGATGAGGACTCGCTGGATCCGGTGTCGGTTGACTGCACGTCGGCGCCCGAGACCGTCTTGGTGGTGAGGTCATAGGGCATCGTGCCGTACCAGACGGAGTGGACCGCCTCGAGCGTGCCGTCGACCGTGATACCGTCGAGGGCATCGCTCACGGCACGGCATAGCCCGTCGTTGGCCGCGAGGCCCGCGACGCCGAGCGTCGAGGGCGTCTCGAGCGCGCCGACGTAAGAGATCTGGCTCATCAGGCGCGCAAGGTAGCCGCCGGCCGTGGAATCGCAAATCACGTAGTCGATCTCGCCGGACTCGAGCGCCTCAAAGCACTCGTTGATGTTGGAGAAGGTCTTTTGGTTGGCCGTGATGCTCTGCTTGGCGAGCGCTTCCTGCGAGGCCGAAGAGGTCTGAACGCCCAGGGTAGCGGTGTTAAGCGTTTCGGTGGAAACGCTCAGCGACTCGCCGTCGCTCGTCTTTCCGAACACTGCCGCAGCGTCGTACAGGCAAGTACCAAGCGTGCTGATATCACCATCCGCGGAATTGATATCGCCAATGAAGATGTCGGCCTTTTTGTCGCCAAGCGCGGAATCGGCAGAAGACGCATCGACGAAGGCAACCTTGAGGCCCATACGGCTTGCAAGGGCGCGGGCAGCATCGACCGCGTAGCCCGTGAGGTTACCATCGGCGCCCTGCATGGCCTGCGGGGCATCGGAGGTATCGAGGGCAACCGTCAGGGTACCGGGAGTGACCAGGGCATCGTCCGACACCGTAGGGGTAACGGTCTGGCGCTCGATCTGGTCAATCGTGGGCGTCGTGAACGTGGACAGTGGGTTGAACGCGCATCCGCTCAAGCCCAATACGGCAATGACCGCCGCGGTCCCAGCACCCAACCGAGCCGCGTGCATCAAGCTGCCCCTCACCATGTCCACTACCCTGCCTTCTGTGTCGTATACAATCCGTGCGTTGCGCGGAATAACGGGTGTTCCCACCAGCTGACCTGGTATTTGACCCCACACTTGCGCACCGGGGTGTTTGCTCGGGAGGCCATAGCCACCTTCACGACTGGCCCGCTCGCCCGCGAGGCGGTATTGCCCCAAAGAAAGTAGAACGGACGGTGCGGCTTACATCTAGGACGCGCCATGATCGCGCCGCGCGCACGCGGTCGCTTACGTGGATCCCTTTGACCGCGTCTGTCTTGGACTAGGATGGACATTTCGTCCGTCCGCAACCACAGCCTGGCAGGAACGTAGCGCATTATAGCTAAGTTCAAGCTAAAGTTTAAGGTTAGGGGCGCCATTCGCACCGTGAGCATAGATTTTGCAGGTCGGAGCGGACCATTCGTGCCCCCATGAAGCCCGGAGCTCCCCTACGGGGAGCTCCGGGGCACCCGCCTCAGGGTGCCGTGTGCAAAAAACGGCAAATATGAGTACTGCTATCAATTTAGTAGCAGCGTTTTTCCGCCCCGCGAGTCCTTCTTGAGTTCCGCACAGCCTGCTTGGCGCCAAGATATTCCACATTCGTTTATTATCTCTTCAATGAATCCAGATTTTCGGCCCAAGTTTCTTTGTTTTTGCTGCCACTAATCTAGTAACAGTACTCATATTTGCCGTTATTTGCACAGGGCATATAAACAGACCCCCTATAAAGCCATAGTTTTACGCCGGCTTGAGCCCAAAGCACACTCGGAGCGTATTCAGCAGAGTATCTTGCCTCTTTCGACGCGCCTCTACGCGATTCTGATATCGCTTACCCATGCGCTGGTGAATGCGCCATGCGAGCGCTTCCATCGCTTCCATGTCGCAGAGCATCTCGTTATTGACCGTCGCGACCTCGATTCCCATAGTAATCAAGCCCGTGTTGCGTTTTTCGTCATGGACACGTCCCCTTCGAGAGGAATGACCCAGCTCACCGTTGTATTCCAGGTCAAACCGGGCTGCTTCCTGATACGCATCGCAAACTGCATGCGGCATCCCCGAGATTGCCTGCGCGCGGTCATCGAACTCGATCTTGTAGTCGGTCTTAAAGGGACCGCAGGCAAATCCGCCATAGGAAAACGGAAGCGAAAACATGGCAAGCATGATGCACTCCATGGGTGAGCGCAGGTTTTCCGACAGATAGGGACACAGCCGCCGCAGTTGTTTGGCCGCACTCCCCTTGCATGCCGCGAGGTAATCTGTCAGGCGATCGGGCGTCAACACCGGCTCGACTTCAAAGTAGCCCACGTCTGCCGGTTGGTCCTTGTCCTTTGCGAGTCTATTCGCAACAGGTGAGGTGTAGGGAGGCAGATACTTCCCGCGATCGCTCAGTGAAATCTTGGAACACAGTTCCTGGGCCAGGGCAAACGCCTGGATACAGCCGACCTCGCGGGCGACGGCAACACAAAGGGCCTCGGGAGATAGGCTGTACACCCCCGGTTCCACCTCTAGAATCGAGCCGGCAGGCAACCCGGAACACACGGACCAGCCCACACCAGGCATGCGTCGGCGCTGCGCCGCAGATCCCACCAGCAAGCACAGATCTTCTTGCACCTCGCCGCTTTTGACTCCAATTCGCACCAGGTCGGGAAGATAGATATCCTCGGTCGAAGGCGATGACGTACACAGCACGCGGCACTCCTCCTCGGGCTCAAGGTCCTTCCAGCCGATGTAGCCCATCTGCCGGCGCTCGGCGCGCATCATGCGTAGCGCCGAGGCGCCTGTTAGGATTATGGAAGCCGCTAGCCGTTCGCCTGTCGGCTCGTTGCACCGCTCAATCTTTACCGCCACATGAATCACCCCTACCAAACGCGTGCGATAGCGAGGCCATCAACGGTCGCGGCACCGGCGCGCTTGAGTTCCGCCGAAGCCGCTGCCATCGTCGCACCCGTGGTGATAACGTCGTCGATAAGCAGCAGGCGGCGGCCCCGCACGTCCTCAACGGTCTCGTACATGCCTCGGGCGCGTTCACGGCGTTCTTCACGACCGAGTTCACGTTGGTCGCCATGGCCGTACTTAACGAGGGCGTCGAGCAGCGGAACACCCGACAGCTCGCAAAATGGGCGCGCGATTGCTTCCATATGATCGAACCCACGCCGCCGAAACGCTGCCGCAGTCGCGGGCACAAATACCACCGCGTCGGCGCCGGACAGCACACTGTCGTAGCGATCGGGGGCTGCCACCTGGGCATGCAAGGCAGTGTCGTAGAGCAACTCCGCCAGATACGGTGCCAGACGGCGCTCGCCCGCATCCTTGTACGCCTTGATGATGCGCGGCAACGGATGTGCGTAGACGGCACATGTCAGGCAGCGATCGAGCGCCTCGGCCATTGCCGAAGACGTGCCCTCGACCGAGCACTCGGTACACAGCAAATCCCCAAACGGGGCGCCGCATCGGATGCAACTATGGCACGGATCGATGAGCGCGAATGAGGCCAGGCAATCCTGGCAAATAAGCGCACCGGAACGCTCGCAACCGGCGCATCGCGTGGGCGACAACGCCTCGAGCGCCTCGTACGTCGCGCGCTCGGCAAGCGGTAGCAATTCGTCCGCAAACGGTAGGACGTCTGCGCCCTGCAAGCGAGCCAATACGTTCAGATGTCTTTTCATGACACAACCCTCCCTACGCGAAGGCGAAGGGAGGGTTGTCGGTGTAGAGCCATGATACCCAAAGGTGCTGGGGTCAGGCGGGTTACATCCGCTTACGGACGTTATTCGCCGGCAGGCGGTTGCGGTGCGGACGAGGTGTGGGTCGAACCTTCGCCACCGTCCTGACGCGGCTTGCGAGAGCGACGGCGACGGCGACGCTTTTGGCCCTGGTCGGCCGAGCCCTCGCCACCGCGATCCTCGCGCGGCTCGCGCTCGTCGCGAGCGGCGCCGCGCGAAGCCTTGGCAGCAGCTCCCCCACCGTCTCCAGGACGACGGCGCGTGACCTTGACCTCGCCATCCGAGACCTGATCGGCCACGGAGGGCACCGAGGGCTTCTGTTGCGCGCCCGAGGAATGGCGACGGCGCGGACGCGGCGCGCGCTCCTCCTCGCCATGTGACTTGCCGCCCTTGTCGGCAGGTGCATCGGAGGCCAAGGGGCCCTTGGAAGCGGCACCAGCCTCGCGAGCAGCTGCGGCGCGGAAGGCGTCCTCGCGCTCCTCGCTCGACAGATGACGGCGGCGGCGACGTGTGGGGTTCATGCCACCGCCACGATTCTGCTGCTGGGGCTGCTGAACCTCGCGCTCGCGAGAGGCGTTCTTGCCCGCGGCTGCAGCCTCGGCAGCATCGCCCGAGCCCGCGCGCTTGCGACGACGACGTCCACCGGCGGCCTCCTCGGCCTCGGGTGCCTCGGCCTTACCACGGCCCTTTCCGCGGCCACGACCCTCGCCCTGGCTCTGAGCAGCGCGGGTATCGGAATCGGCATCGCGACGACGGCGCTTGGGCATCGACGTGCCGGCCAGACGGTCGGCACTCGACAGGCCATCGCCCACGTCGACGCCGTTCTCGCGATCGAGTTCCATGAGCGCCAGGCGCATCTCGGGCGATTCGATGCGCTCGAGCACGTCACGCGTCACGCAGTCGGGGCGGCAGTTGCAGCCCTGCTCGGCAGCCTTCTTTTTGCAGCCCTCCGAGCACGTCATATCGGCCAGGTTGACCTTAAAGACTTTGCCGTTCTCCAGGCGCAGCACCAGCTGCTCACGCGGCGTGTCATATTCCTGAATACGCGCTTTGCCGAGCGGCGTATCGATGAGTGTCTTCTTTTTGGGCGCACGGCTCTTAAAGTCCTTGTACGCCTCGAACTCATAACGCAGGCAGCACATCAGGCGGCCGCAAACGCCGCTGATCTTGGACGAGTTGAGCGGTAGGTCCTGCTCTTTTGCCATGCGAATCGAGACGGGCTCAAACTGTCCGCCAAAGCGCGTGCAACAGAGCTCCTGGCCGCACTGGGCATAGCCGCCCACCAGGCGGGTCTCGTCGCGCACGCCGATCTGGCGCATGTCGACGCGAATGTGCAGCGTCGAGGACAGGTCCTTGACGAGCTGACGAAAATCGACGCGCTCCTCGGCCGCAAAGTAGAACACGGCCTTCTCGCCGCCAAACAGGTACTCGACGCCGACCGGCTTCATCTCGAGGTCGAGCTCCTTGACCAGGCGGCGGAAGTCGACCATGGCCTCGTCGCCCTGGATGGCCAGGTCGTCGGCAAGCTGCAGGTCGATGTCGCTCGCCACGCGCAACACGGGCTTGAGCGGCTGACCGATTTCGTCGAGCGGCACCTCGAAGGGGTCGGCCGTGACCAGGCCGATCTCGGTTCCGCGCTCGGTGGAGCAAATGGCATAATCGGCCTCGAGGATATCCAGATCCTGCGGGTCGAACCACAGGTCGCGCGAGGCGTAGGTAAACTTAACGGGTACGACTAACGGCATTTCAGTGCCTTCCTGATATCGAACAGCATGACCTCGATGGCCAGCTGGGGAGTAACGTTTCTGGCGATGTTGCGCTCGGCGGTCGCGACTGCCTCGAGCGCCCGGGTGGCACCCGCAACATTGGTCGCGGCGGCAAGCCGACCGATCGTGTCGCGCACGTCTTCGTTCACCACGTCGGCTGCCTCGTCCTGAAGCGTCAGCAGCACATCGCGCATGAGCGTCCGCGCGCTCGCCAGCGCTTCCATGATACCCGAACGCTCGCGCGCGTTGAGTTCGCGCTTGTTGCGGTCCTCAAGCTGCTTCAATGCTCCACGCGACAGGTAGTCGGCGTTTTGCTCGAGCACCTTTTCCTGCGTGGACTTGACCTCGGCGAGCGGCGCCTTAACGGCGACGATGAGTGACTTGGCGCGGCTGAGCACGTCGGCCTCGTCGGCGACGATAAGCGAATCGATGGCGCGAACCATCTGACGGCGGGCGTCCTGGCGCTCGGCGCTCTTGAGGAACTCGATGCCACGCGTGGGGCTTCCCGCTACGGCGACGGCCATGCGGCAACGCGCAGGGTCCTGACCGGTGGCGCGGCTCACGGCCTGCGCGGCGACGGTGGGCGATACCAGCCGAAACGGCACGCACTGGCAGCGGCTCACGATGGTGGGCAACATCACGTCTGCCGAGGTGCCCAGCAGGATGAACATAACGCCCTCGGGCGGCTCCTCGAGTGTTTTGAGCAGTGCGTTGGCGGTGTTGGCGCGCAGTTGCTCGGCACGGTCGATGATGTAGACCTTGGCCTTGGCACGGATGGGCGCCAGAGGCACGTCATCGAGCAGCTCGCGGGTCTGGGCGATGAGGTAGCCCGTGGCGCTCTCGGGCGTGTAATAGTGCACGTCGGGGTGTGTATGGCGGGCGACGCGCACGCAGCTATCGCATGAGCCGCAGCCATCCCGCTCGCACAGGAAGGCTTGGGCGAGCGCCCACGCGGCGTCGAGCTTGCCCGCGCCGGGCGCGCCCAAAAACAGGTAGGCGTGCGATGCGCGACCGCTGGCGACGGCATTGGTCAAAAAGTCGCGCACGCGCTCTTGGGTGTCGAGCTTGGCCAGTAGGCTTGCCTGAGCGGGGGCCATGCTACTCGGCCTCCTGGGCAAGCGCGGCGGTGACGGCGTCCTGGGAAATGTCGAGGCCGTAGGCGCGAACCTGCTCGACCGTCTGCGCGAAGACGTCCTCGATGGACGTGGTCGCGTCGATGAGCTTTACGCGGTTTGGTTCCTCGGCGGCAATGGCGCAAAATCCCTGGTAGACGCGCTCTTGGAAGGCCATGCCTTTTGCCTCCATGCGATCTGCCGCGCCACGGGCTGCCATGCGTAACGCCGCCTGCTCGGGTGTGATGTGGTAGACGAGCGTGAGCGCCGGATGCGTACCGGCGACAGCCAGGTTGTTGGCATCGCGTACCATCTGACGGTCGAGGCCATCGGCAAACGCCTGATAGCAGGTTGTGGAATCGTAGAAGCGGTCGCACAGGACCACCTTGCCGGCAGCAAGGGCGGGAGCTATGACCTCGTGCACCAGCTGGGCACGCGCCGCCTCGTAGAGCAGCAGCTCGCAGGTGTCACCCATCGCCGTGTTGGCGGGGTCGAGCAGCAGAGCACGGATCTTTTCGCTGATGGCGGTACCGCCCGGCTCGCGCAGGCTCACAACCTGGTAGCCAGCGAGTTCGAGCGCGCGGGCAAGCAGGCGCGCCTGCGTGGACTTGCCGGCACCGTCGACGCCCTCGAGCGTGATAAAGCTATGTTGAGCGGGCTCAAAAGCCATGGGCGCAGCCCCTTCCTACAAGGCGCGTAAATGCGATTTATAGCAACCAAGCCATGATACCCCAGTGCTCGGTGCGTCCCCAATGGCTAAAGGTGCCTTTCCAAAGTTGCGGTGAAATAGGGACTGATTGAAGCTCTGAGACCGCCAAACAGTCCCTATTTCACCGCAACTTATGATGGGGAATTTTGGACGCTGGGTATAATCGTCGTATTGCATTGAAATGTGGCGAAAGGAGTGGCAATGTCTCGGTATTGCGCCTCGTGCGGCAAGCTTCTTGCAGATGATGCCAAGTTCTGCACCTCGTGCGGTGCACCCGTTGAGCAAACAACCGCGAGCGATAGCCAGCCCGCTTTTGAGCAGACCGGTTCCCTCGATACGCCGCAAGCCAAGGCGGACGACCCCCTCGCCTATCGCCCCGACCCCGCCGCAGGCCCCGCGACCGTCGAGACTACGCAGCGCGTACCCGTCGCGAGTGGCTCGCCCCAACAGCAGCCGGCTCCCGCATACGCGCCCGCTTCACCACAGACCCCCGCTCCCAAAAAGAGCGGCACCGGGCCGCTTATCGCCGTTATCGTTGTGCTGGTGGCGATCATCATCGCCCTGGTCGTTTTCTTTGTGATCAAGCCTTTCGACAACGCCGCCACGCAGACGACCGCCGAGGTAGCTAAGCTGCACCATGACGTCGACGACGATGACCTAAAGCCTCTCGGCGATCCCAACAGCCTGTACGACAATGATGACGATGACGACGACGAGGATGGCGGCGAAGCAACGCTCTCCGAGCAGAATCTCTACCGCCGACTAAGCGAATACTACGACTTGCTCGAAGACCTCGACAACTACGTCCGTGGCTGCGCGCAGAACTTCAACGGCAGCTATCTGGAAGAGGATCGAACCACCCGTCAAAATCTCGCCGACGTCGCCGAGCGCACGGAGAACACCATCGAGCAGTATTACGACATCGTCGAGGACCTAGACGTCCCGACGAGCTCCAAGAACTACAGCTCCTGGAAGGACATCATCGCCCTGTACGACGACCTGGATCACCGCATTGACGCAATCTGTGATGCCTGGGAGATCAGCCTGAAATACGCCAAGCCTGCGGACCACAAGAATGAGATCGTGGCGCCGCTGTCGCGCGACAACGTGGCGGGCACCAATGACAATAAGTACCGCCTAGACTTTGAGGAGCGCTATCCCGGCGCCAAACCCGTCGAAGTGAACTAGCGCTCTGCCGGTCTAAAAAACGAGCGAGGATCGCGGGGTCCTCGCTCGTTTTTTGGGCATTGTTTCGACTGCGCCGTTACTTGTCGGCGGCTGCTTTCTTGGCAGTCGACTTCTTCGCGGTCGTCTTCTTGGCGGCAGTGGCTTTCTTAGCCGTCGTCTTCTTGGCCGCCGTGGTCTTCTTCACCGTGCTCGCCTTAGTCGTGGTCTTACGGCCGCGGACGGGCTTCTTCTCCTTGGTCGGGCAGTCCATGTTCACGCAGATGCGCCACGGGCCGCGTGCCGTGTTGACCACCACGATGGGAGCACCGCACTCGGGGCAGGTCTCGCCCGTCGCCTCGAGCTTGCCGCGCGCCGGTAGCGGATAGCTCACGCCGCAATCGTCGTAGTTGGTGCAGCGGATAAAGCGCTTGCCGCTCTTTTCGCTCTTATGCGCGATCAGGTCGCCATGGCGTCCGGCCTCGGCACACACCTTGCACTCGCCCACCTTAAGGTCGGGCTCGTAGTTGGTGGGGCACGTCGGGTTCACGCAAATCTCGAAGGCCTTCTGGCGGAACGGCTGACACTTGATGCGCGGCGCGCCGCACTCGGGACACACGGCCGCCTCACCCTCGAGCGGGCTCACCTTGACGCCGCTCGGCACCGGATAGGTCACGTCACAGTCGGGCCAACCCATGCAGCCAATGAAGCTGCCACGGGTCTTGGCGCTCGTCTTCATAACCAGGTCCTTGCCGCACTTGGGGCAGGCGCCCACGCGCGCATCGGCCGTGACGGCATCGCTGATGGCGTCGCCGAGCTCCTGCGTGTGCTTGAGCAGCTCGTCGAGCACGCCAGCCAGCAGCGCACGCGAGTGCGTAACGACATGCTCTTCGGTATCCTCGCCGCGCTCCACGCGGGTCATGTCGCCGTCGAGCTCACTGGTCATATCGGGGCTCGTGATGCGCGGGGCAAACTGCGACAGCGCATCGATAATGGCGATACCCAGCTGGCTCGGCTCCACGGGATCGTTTTTGAGGTAGCGCACGGCGTACAGGCGCTCGATGATGCTCGCGCGCGTGGACTTGGTACCCAGGCCGCGCTTCTCCATCTCCTGCACGAGCTTGCCCTGGCTGTAGCGCGCGGGCGGCTCGGTCTGCTTGGCCTCGAGCTTAATGTCGAACACGTCGACCGTATCGCCCTGCTCCAGCGGCGGCATCTGCTCGTCGCGCTTGAGTCCATACGGATACGCCTCGCGGAAACCCGGGGTCACGAGCACATCGCCCGAAGCCACGAACGGCTCGCCGTTCACATCGAGCTCGAGCTTGGTGTTCTCGATGGTCGCGGGACCCATAAGCGTCGCCAGGAAGCGGCGAGCGATGAGGTCATAGAGCTTGCGCTGACCGCCATCAAGCGTGGACGGATCGCCCTCGCCCGTGGGGTAGATGGGCGGGTGGTCGGTGGTCTCGACCTTGCCGCGCGTGGGCTTCATGGGACCGGCGAGCACCTTTTTGCACACGGGCGCCAGCGCCGGGTTGATCTTTGCCAGGTCACTCACCACGGCGCCCAGATCGAGCGTCGCGGGGTACACGGTGTTGTCGACACGCGGATAGCTGATAAGGCCCGCCATGTAGAGGGACTCGGCGATGCGCATGGTACGCGCAGGCGAGATGCCCTCGGCTGCGGCAGCAGCCTGCAGCGAGGTGGTCGCAAACGGCGTGGGCGGCTGCTGTTTGCGCGAGCGCTTGGTCACCGCGGCGACGGTTGCCGTCGCAACGCCGTCGACATGGCCGTACGCCGTCTCGGCAGCATCCTTGTCGGTAAAGCGCGCCGTCTTGTGAGCGATCTTAAAGCGATCATCCTCGGCAGCACCCTGAGCGGCACCCATGCCGCGGATCTGCCAATAGTCCTCGGGCACAAACGCCATGCGCTCGCGCTCGCGCTCGACCACCAGGGCAAGCGTCGGCGTCTGCACGCGGCCGGCGGAACGCACGTTGCCAAAGCCGCCAAACTTGGCGAGCGTCAGGTAGCGCGTGAGCACCGCACCCCAAATGAGGTCGATGTGCTGACGGCTCTCGCCGGCATCGGCCAGGTTCTGGTCGAGCGAGACGAGGTTATCGAAGGCCTGCGTGATCTCGGCCTTGGTAAACGAAGAATACTGGGCGCGGGCGACCGGCAGGTCGGGCGCAACCTCGCGCACCTTGTTGAGGGCATCCGAACCGATCAGCTCGCCCTCGCGATCGAAGTCCGTGGCAATGATGACGCTGTCGGACTTCTTGGCCAGGTTCTTGAGTGAGCGAATGAGCTCTTTCTCGGCCGGTAGCTTAATGACGGGTGCCCAGGTGAGGTAAGGCAGGCTCTCGAGCTTCCAGCCCTTGATGGAAATGCCATCGGCAAGGAACGGCTTGCGCTTGGTGTCGTACGGCGGGCGGGCCAGGCCATCGGGCATATCGGCCGGCAACATCTCGCCGTCCTCGGTGACCGAATACCAACCCAGCTTTTTATCGAACAGCACGCTGTCGCAAAAATCGGGCGCCAGGATGTGACCGGCAAGGCCGATGGTCACGCACTCCTCGCCTTTCCACTCAAAACGGTAGATTGCGGTGTTGTACACCTTGTCCTTTTTGGGCTTGCCCGTGGACAGACGCTCGGCGATCTGACGCGCGGCGTCGTTTTTCTCGGCGATGATGAGCTTCAAAAGAGGCTCCTATCTCGTATCTCTGCGGCTACGCCCGCCCGTATGGCGGCCGACTTACGCCCTTGCTTGCTCAATCTGCCCGATGAGCCAATCGCACCAGGCATCCATGCCCTCGCCCTTGCGCGCGCTCACGGCAAACCGCGGCGCCTGTGGATTGAGGTCATCGAGTGTCTTAGTATACCTATCCATGTCAAAATCGAAAGCCGGAGCCACGTCGACCTTGTTGAGCAGCTGCGCGCCGGCGTGCTGGAAGATGCCCGGGTACTTGACGGGCTTGTCGTCGCCCTCGGGCACCGAGAGAATCATGATGGACAGGTTCTCGCCCAAGTCAAAGTCGACTGGGCAGACCAGGTTACCCACGTTTTCGATAAAGATAACGTCGATGTTTTCCAGACCCACAGCCTTGTCGAAGGCGTCAACGGCCTCCATGATCATGTTGCCCTCGAGGTGGCACAGGCCGCCCGTGTTGATCTGGATGGCGGGCATGCCGGCTTCCTTCATGGTGATGGCATCGACATCCGAGGCGATATCGCCCTCGATGACGGCACAACGCAGGCCGGCCTTATCGCGCAGGCGCTCGTTGGTGCCCAAAATCGTGGTTGTCTTACCCGAGCCGGGGCTCGACAGCACATTGATCACATAGGTGTTTGTCTCATTAAATCGCTGACGCAGCTGATCTGCCAGGCGCTCGTTGCGCGACAGGATCGGCGACGCGATATCAATTGTTTTCTCGGCCATACTCGGCACTCCTTAACTTCTACCATTTATACCCCGTCCCCAGGTAGCTGGCGGGCTAATCGTCGGGGGTTTCGATTTCGATACTTGCGATGTCGAGCTCGCGGCCGTGCAGCAGACGCACGTTGGCGCCGCCGCACTGGGGGCAACGGCAATGGAATCGGTCGTGCTCAAAGACCTCACCGCAGTCCAGACACTCACTTTGTGGATGGACTTCCTCCACGGCAAGCTCGCAGCCGTATGTGAGAGGGTCCTCGTCTCGGAACGTCTCCCACGCAAAGTCGAGCGCCTCGCGCACAACTTCGGTCATATCCCCGATACGCAGCGTTACCAAAACGGCGCGCGAGGCCCCCGCCCCACGCGCCGCGCGAATCACTGTATCGAGTATGCCGTTGACAATGCCAACCTCGTGCATACCGATTTACTCCTCGTCGTCCTCGTCGTCCGAGAACAGGTCCAGACGACTCACGAACAAGCCCTCCTTGCCCTCGCGCGCGGTAATGACCACACGGGCGATGGCAAGCGAAATCTCGTAGAGCGAGAGCAGGGCGCCATACATGAGGCCCAGCGTAACGGGCGAGCCGTCGGGCGTAATCACAGCCGAGCCCACAAGCAGGCCAACGTACACGAAACGCCAGGCACTGCGGAAGGCCGCGTAGGACACGATATGGAAGACGGACAGATAAAAGATGATGAGCGGCAGCTCAAACGCCACACCAAAGCCGATCATAAAGAGCAGCTCCATGTTGACGTAGTTCTCCAGATCGGGCAGCGCCGTGGCGACGGCCGAGGTTTCGCCGATGAGCCACTCAAAGCCCGCAGGAATGATGATGAAGTAGCAAAAGATTGCGCCCAGGAAGAACAGCACCGTCGAGGCGAGCACCGTAGGCACGACCCACTTGCGCTCGTTGGGGCGAAGCGCCGGCAGGAAGAACGCCAAGATCTGCCAGATGATCATGGGCGTGCACATGACCACGGCCATCTTGATGGCCAGCGAGAAACGCAGGCCAAAGCCGCCGAGCGTGGTGGTGATGTAGAACTTACCGTCCGGCACAAAGGAGCGGATGGGGTCTTCCAGAATGTCGAGCACCACAGGCGTGGCGAAATACAGCACGATAGCTGCGGCAAACACCGAAACAACCACGATGGTCAGGCGGCGACGGAGCTCTCCCAGGTGATCGAAGAGCGGCATACGCGCAGGTCCGATAGGCATTACTCATCGTCTCCTTTCGGGGCGTCGGCGGCAGCGGTGGCGTCGTCCTCGGCCTCGAGCTCGCGGGCGAGCTGGTCGACGACGGCCTTGCGCTTGCGGGGACGACGGGCGTAGAGGTCAGCCGTCGTGGGCTCTGTCGGCTCGGGCTCGGGCTCCGGCTCTGCAGCAGGCTCAGGCTCGGCGGCGGCAGCAGCAGGCTCGGCCTCGGCAGGCTCGGCACCCTCGGCCTCCCCAGCAGCACCCTCGCCCTCGACGGCAGCCTCACTCGCGGCCTTCTCGGCAGCAAGACGGGCGCGACGCTCGGCAAAGGTCTCCTTCTTTGCGGGCGCAGTCGTCTCGGCAGCATCCTCGTCCGCATCGGAATCGTCATCGACGGCAGCCTTCTTGGGCTTGACCGGGGCCGACGCGGCCTCGCTCACCGGATCGATAATCTCGGACTGAACAACGGCCGTCATCTTTTCCTGCGTCTCGCGGAACTGACGAATAGCACGGCCGATCGTGCGGCCCATCTGTGGGAGCTTATCCGGGCCAAACAGCAAAAAGCCGAAGACCACGATGATCGCGAGCTCACCCTCTCCAATACCAAACACACATACCTCCAAGGCTCGATGTGAGTCGAGCCCGCACCGCGCCATTCGGCCGGAACTCGTCTATTCATTCGGTCAAGTATAGCGCCCGGACGCCAAAACGTCCGAGCGCATCACAAACATATGCCAAACGGCACGCCCTTTTGGGGCAGGGCTTATGCCGCCGTGATCGAGATCTCCTGGTCGACGCCCAGCAGCTGAACCACGCGCATCACCTGGGGCTGCACATTGGTGCAGCTAAAGCGCTTACCATGGTCGACCGCGTGGTGCGCAGCGCCCACGAGCACGCCAATGCCCGTCGAATCGATGTAGCTCACCTGGGCAAAATCGAGCTCAACGGCCTCAGTGGGTTGCTCGAGCGCCAGGTCGATGGCATTACGCAGACTGTCGGCGTTAGAGATATCGATCTCGCCGGCCACCTTGATGGTGTAGAGCTCCGGCGTGGGGTTGGTGGAAATACCCAAATCCATGTATACGCTCCTTTACGTATCGAAAGTGCGGATAGTACGGGAAGCCGCGCGTTAGGCGCGCTCGGCACGCGCAAGCTCGGCAGCGACGAGCTTAACGGCCAGCACCAGCACATCGAGCGCGGCCTCCAGGTCCTCGACCGTGGGATAGCTCGGCGCGATGCGGATGTTGGTGTCGCGCGGATCCTTGCCATAAGGCCAGGTGGCACCAGCCGGCGTGAGCTTGACGCCCAGGTCGGCGCAAAGCGCGGCGACCTTCTGGGCCGAGCCCTCAGGACCATCGAAGCTCACAAAGTAGCCGCCGCGGGGATGCGTCCAGGTGGCGCAACCCGTGTCGCCCAGGCCCTCGGTGAGCTTGCGCTCGACGGCCTCAAAGCGCGGACGCAGGAACTCGGCATGCTTTTTCATGTGCTCCTTGACCGCCTCGATGGTGGGAAGGAAGCGCACGTGACGCAGCTGGTTGAGCTTGTCGGCGCTGATCAGACCGGCCTTCAGGCGCTTGGAGAACTCGGCGATGACCGCGGGGCTCGCGCCGATAAAGCCGATGCCGGCGCCCGGGAAGGTGATCTTGGACGTCGATGCAAAGGCCACCACGCGGTCCTCGGTGCCCGCCGCGCGAGCGAGGTCAAAGATGTTTGCGAGCTCGTCGGTCTCGTCGTACAGGTCGTGCACGCAGTAGGCGTTGTCCCAGAAGATGCGGAAATCGGGCGCGGCCGTGGGCATCTCGACCAGGCGGCGCACAGTGTCCTCGCTAAAGGTGATGCCCGTGGGGTTGGAATACTTGGGCACGCACCAGATACCCTTGATGGAATCGTCGGCGGCAACGAGGCGCTCGACCTCGTCCATGTCGGGACCATTCTCGGTCATCGCGACGGGGATGTTCTCGATACCCAGGTCGGCGGTGATACCAAAGTGACGGTCATAGCCGGGAACCGGGCACAGGAACTTGACCTTCTTGCCGTCGTGCGCGGCCTCGTAAGCCTCCCAAGGCTCGCTGCCGCACGAGCCGCAGCGCCAGAACATGCCGGCGATATCGTGCTCGATCAGCAGGCTCGACGAACCCAGCACGAGCGTCTGCTCGGCAGGGCAGCCCAAGAACTCCCCCGCTAGCTTGCGCGCCGAGGGAATGCCCTCAAAGCAGCCGTAGTTGGAGCAGTCGACGTTGCCGTCGTGCAGATCGGCATCGGCATTGAGGATATCGAGCATGGGTCGAGAGATGTCAACCTGGGAGGGCGACGGTTTGCCGCGGGCCATGTCGAGCGCCAGGCCCTTGGCCTTGACCTCGGCGACCTCGGCCTTGAGCGCCTCGATGGCGGCATCGAGTTCGGTGGTTTCCATCTTCTGGTAGATCGTCTGCATGGGTGCGACCTTTCGCGAAGCGGGACGTTGCAGTTCGTCTAAGTATAGACCGCCACCGCCGCAAGGGTATGAAGCCGTGATAGATTAAGTCCATCGCAATAAATTACGAATCGCCGCGCATGCCGGCGTGGGGCGCCCAAGGAGGCACTATGGAGTACGGATCGTTCCAGGCCGAGGAGTTCGGCGACCTACAGCGCCTGGTCGACGGGCTGTTTTACGACCGCCACGCCATCGACCGACTGGATCTAATCGTACAGGCCGAAATCTTGGACCTGGCGCCCGATCTCATGGAAATCGTCAACCTTTTGCCGCCCGGCTATTACGACCGCCAGTCACTTTGCGACCAACTCAACTCCGCCTTGGCCGCCCACGGCTGGGGCGCCATCTACGGCACCGTGGAATGAGCCTCGAGGCCGACGATTTGGCCCGTTTCCCGACCCTGGCGAGGCTTGTTTTAGGGCTTGTGGCCAAAAAAGGGCAAATATGAGTACTGTTACCTTTTTAGTAGCAGCGATTAAGCCCCCAAATCGGCGTTTTTTCGCCTGGATTTTCTTTCCGAGTAGTAGCTATCGCCAAATTGGAGTCAAGCGATTACTCGTTAACATACAGATAGCATGATTGTGTTCATTATTTTCCGCACCTAAAATGAAACGCCGTTTGTGACAGTACTCACAAACGGCGTTTTTTGACCACTGGCGTGTCTGGCAGGCGGCAAGCACCACCCGAATCCGCATTTTGAACGCGCCCGAATCGGTTCTGGAGCCGGTTTTCGCGCTCTTACTCGTCCTTGGGCGCGGGGTGCTTGCAGATCACACTCATGTAGATCATGCCAAGTACGGCCGCGGTAACAGAGCCGGCGAGAATAGCGGCCTTGGCGGCCAGAACCTCAAACTGGGCCGTCGGGAAGGCGAGGCCGCTAATGAGAATCGACATCGTAAAGCCGATGCCGCCCAGAATGCCCACGCCGGCAATCATGTGCCAGTTAACGTTATGCGGCAGCTCGGAGATCTTGAGCTTGACCAAGGCGAACGTCATGCCAAAGATACCAATCGGCTTGCCCAGCAGCATGCCAAAGTACACGCCGAGCGTCACCGGGTCGGTGAGCAGCGTGCTCATATCCACGCCCACCAGGCGAACCTGTGCGTTGACGAACGCGAAAATCGGCAGGATCACAAAGTTGACCGGCGTGGAGATCAGACGCTCCATGCGGATGAGCGGCGGGGTCACGCGGTGCATGACGCGCTCGACTTTGGTGGTCGAGACGGTAAAGTCATGCTGGCCCAAGATGTGTGCCTCGTCGTCGTAGCGGTCATCGAGCAGCGGCAGGCACTCGCCCAACCAATCGGTGAGGCTATCGAGCTTGACGCCGCACTTGGCCGGGATGGTGAAGGCCAAGATGACGCCGGCAAGCGTAGCATGTACGCCGCTCTTGAACATGCAGAACCACAACAGCAGACCCAGTACCGAATACGGGGCAAGGCGGTAATGCTGCGTCTTGTTGAGCCACACGAGCGCGCAGGTCACAAGCGCGGCGGCGCCCAACCAAAACGGGTTGGGGCTCTGACCGTAGAAGATGGCAATGGCGGCGATGGAGATGAGGTCGTCGGCGATGGCGAGCGTCGAGAAGAACACGCGCACGCCGTTGGGCACGCGATTGCCCAAAAGCGACAGCACGCCCAGCGCGAAGGCAATATCGGTTGCCATGGGGATGGCCCAGCCGTTGTGGGCGCCGGCATGGTTAAAGATCAGGTAGATGCAGGCGGGAACGACGACGCCGCCCACGGCCGCCAGCATGGGAAGCATGGCCTGACGCGGATTCTTGAGCTCGCCGACCGTCATCTCGTACTTAAGCTCAATGCCCACCAACAAAAAGAAAATCGCCATGAGGAAGTCGTTGACGAAAAGCTCAACGGTAAGACCGGCCGTAAGGTTGCCCAGACCCACATACAGCGGGGTCTCCAAAAAGTGATGGATGGCCTCGTAGGCATCGGTATTGGCGCAAATGACGGCGGCGATGGCGGCGAAGACCATGACGGCGGCGGAAATCGTGCCGTTCTCGGCGATGCGTTCCCAAATGTCGTGACGTTCAAAGCGCTTGCGCTCACGAACGTTGAACAGCTGCTCAGTTGCTGCCATGGGCGGCTCCTTTCACGGGAAAGCTCCCGTCTTAAAAAAGCACGGCCCGCCCAAGTGGCGGCGCCGCGCTCTAACGTATTACGCTTGCATCTAGCCTACCCTGCACGACAAGCACGCAGGCGTGGCCGAAAAGCGGAACCACAGGTTGAACATTATTTGCTCAACGGCACAGGCACGCCTGTCCAAGAGACGACGCGGCGCCGTGCACAAAAAACGACCGGAGCGCGGGACGTCCGCGATCCGGTCGTGGCGTTTGGCCAACTAAACCTAGCAGGCGGCCATAATGGGGGCAGCGACCTGCTTCTTACGGGAGAGGACGCCCGGCATCCAGACGCCATCGTGCTCGTCGGCAATGCCCAGGCCCTTCTGAGCGGCCTCGGTCTCGCCCTCGAGCAGGACCTGCGAGCCCTCCTCCATGATGTCGGTGATGCACAGGACAATGCCGTCGGCACCCTTCTCGGCGGCGTAGGCGCGCATGGCCTCGCGGATCTCGTCGATCATGCCGAGTGCGCGGGTCTTGTCGACAGTCTCGTACTGGCCGATGAGCAGCTTCTTGCCGGCGGGCTCGAACATCTTGATGTCGTTGCCGACCATCTCGGCTGCGGTGAAGGAGCCGGACGGACGGGTGAGGAAGACCTCCATGCCAAACTTGACCGGGTCGACGCCCACCTGCTCGCCGAGCTTGGCGGCGACAGCGCGGTCGACATCGGTGGTGGTGGGGCTCTTGAGCATGAGCGTGTCGGTCATCATGGCCGAGAGCAGCAGCTTGGCCTGGACGTCGGAAAGCTCAACGCCGAGCACGCCGGCGAGCTTGGTGACGATGGTGCAGCTGGAGCCCCAGGGCAGGCAGATGTAGTGCAGCGGGCCGGCGGTCTCGAAGTCGCCGATGCGGTGATGATCGACGACACCAAAGACCGTGGCGTCCTTAAGGCCGGCGACAGACTGGGCAGACTCGTTGTGGTCGGTGAGGACGACGAGCTGACCGGCCTCGACGGACTCGATTACGCGAGGCTCGGCAATGCCGGCATCGGCGAGCAGCTTGGCGGACTCGGCCGGAAGCTGGTCCAGAGCGCAAGCCTCGTAGGTGTTGCCGGCATACTCAACCTGGTTAAGCAGCTGGGACAGGACGACGGCGCTCATGATGGCGTCGTTATCGGGGTTCTGGTGACCAAAGACAAGAACGTTTGCCATGGATATCCTCCACTTGATATGTGTACTTGGACGTAGCTATGGTAGCACGCTGGCGCCGAGCCTTCGCAGACGGAAGGGGCACGGCATATTTTGGGGCAGGCATGGGGGCCAAGGCTGTCCCTTTTGCACCGTGTTGGTGCAAAGCAACTTGACCCCCTTGCAGCAGCTATTTACCGGCGGCGCGCAGGGCTACGTAGGCAGCACCGATGATGCCGGCGTCGTTTCCGAGCGAAGCGACCTTAATGGGCGTCTCGCGCGAGGCGGAAAGCGCGTATTGCTTAAAGTGCTCGCGAACCTTATCGAGGTAGACATCGGCCGAAGCGGACGCGCCGCCACCGATCAGGAACATCTCGGGGTCGACCACGTTGGCGATAAGTGCCAGAGCACGGCCGAGATAGTCAGCCATGGTATCGGCAGCTGCCAGCGCGAGTTTGTCGCCCTCGCGGCAGGCCTGGAACACGTCCTTGGAATCGGAGGGGCCGGTGAGCTCAATGGGCTCGACGCCCGCCTTCTTGCACTCGGCAAGGTAGTTGCTCACCACGCCGGTGGCGCTGGAATACTGCTCCAGATGGCCATGGCCGCCACAGCCGCAGGTGCGCTCCTCAGCCGGGTTCAGGCACATGTGGCCAATCTCGCCGCCGGCGCCCACAACACCCGATACCACGTCGCCGTTAACGATAACGCCGCCGCCCACGCCGGTACCGATGGTGACCATCACCACGTTCTGCACGCCCTTGGCAGAACCGAGCCAGGCCTCGCCCATGGCAGCGGCGTTGGCATCGTTCTCATACTTAACGACCGCATCGGGGCAGTGCTCCTGAATGGCGACCCTCAGCTCGGGCAGGTTAATGGCAATGTTGGCCTTGACCTTGGCATCGCCCGACGCCGGAATGGGACACGGAACGGCCAGACCAATGCCCGCCACAAAGGCACGCGGAATCTGTGCCTTGGCGACCACCTGGTCGATAGCCTCGGTCACCGCGGCAAAGCCCGCAGCGTCAACGATAGGAGGCGTGGGCACGCTGGCCTTGGCAAGCAGGTTGCCGTCCTCGTCGAACAGGCCCTCCTTAACCGAAGTGCCGCCGACGTCGATGCCGATGTAGTACTGCTTAGGTTCCATGGGAGCCCACCTTTCTCGTTTAAACATTGCCTGTATGGTACCGCTCTCAAGGCAAAAACCTACCAAAAAGGGACAGGTTTGTTTTGGCAGGTTTTATCTGGGGTAACGCAATTGGCTGCCCAACAGGCCGCGCAAGACCATCCCCAAAAATAAAGGCGCCGGGAGGCGGAGGCTCCCGGCGCCCGTCAAAGGGACTATGTTGTCTGTTGGACCGCACGGTCCGTCGCGGCGATAACGCCGACTAGGCCTGAAGTGCCTGCAGCTGCTTGTGAACCTCGATGAGCTCCGTCGCCATGACGCGCATGGTCTCGGTGCCGGCCATCTGGTCCTCGGCATGCAGCAAAATCAACGGGGCCTCGCCGTTACGCTCGCCGTTGGCCTCCTTCTTCAGAAGCCCCATGTGAACATCGTGGCCACCGTTATAGGCCTCGTCGCCCTGCTTGATAAGCTCCTCGGCGGCGTCAAAATCGCCCTCCTTGGCCTTTTGCACGGCATTGATGTACATGCTCTTGGCGGTACCGACGTAGCTGATGATCTCAAAGCAGGTCATCTGCAGTTCGTTCATATCCTCCATGCGGAGCACCTAGCCCATCACGCTGACGCAGTGGTCGATGATGCCGGCAGCGTTCATGCGGCCGTAGTCGACCATGTTGATAACCTCGACCGGGAAGCGGCCGGCGGCCTCCTTCTCAAAATCGCCCTTGGTGTAGCCGATCTGCGGACCAAGCAGCAACATGTCGCACTCGTCCAGGTGATCGTGGGCCTCGTTCATGGGACGAGCCTCGACCTCAATATCCAGACCACGGTTTGCAACCTCGGCCTGCATCTTCTGGACCAGCAGGCTCGTGGACATACCGGCATTGCAGCAGAGCATGATCTTCTTCATGGTTTCCTCCTTATAACTGCGCGGCGCGCAGACGACAACTGGTTTTATTCCTTGCGGCTATTGTGCCCACCCCCCTGCATCTTTACACAAGGGAGAGAGCTGCGGGCACCGGCACCGCGTACCGGCGCCCGCAAAGGTGAAAGGGACGAACGTTAGGCGTTCTACTCGGCGAAAGCCTCCTGCTTGGCGATTGCCTTCTCGGAAATCTTCATAAAGGGCAGGTAGACGGCCATGCCAATGACAATCTCGATAGCCTGCCACACGCCGGCGCGCCAGTCAAAGCCCGTAGCGAGCAGGGCATTGATGACGGGAGGCATGGTCCAGGGCACCTGGGCGATGCAGGGGCTGATGATGCCTGCGCAGGTAAGGCCATAGGTGATGCCGATGAACAGATCGGGAAGAAGAACGAACGGGATCATGAGCGGCAGGTTGTACACGATGGGGTAACCGTAGATAACCGGCTCGTTGATGTTGAACAGACCAGGCAGGATAGCCATCTTGGAAACGGTCTCGGAAGCCTTGTTCTTGGAGAACAGGAGCGTGTCGAGCAGGAGCATGAGGGTGCAGCCCGAGCCGCCGATGAGGGCGAAGCTGTTAACGATCTGCATGTTCATGTAGTGATCGGGCTGGATGGTGCCACCGGCGGCAAAGGTAGCCATGTTGTCGACGATGAGCATGGTCAGGATCGGCTCGACGGTAGCGCCAGAGATGGTGGACTGGTGAATACCGACGCAGAACAGCAGGTTAGCAAGGGTGTAGATGAGGATAACAGCCCACGGACCGGCGTTCATGATGCTCTTGAGCGGGTTGGAGATGCACGTGGAGATGATGGTGCACAGATCGGTGCCGGCGCACACGGCGAGCAGGGCTGCGGCAAGAGCGAAGACCGCGAGGTTAAGCAGCATCGGAATCATGACGTTGAAGGAGTTGGAGACCGCGGGAGGCACGCCCTCGCCCAGCTTAACCTTGAGCTTCTCGACGCCAGAAATCTTGATGAAGAGCGAGACGGAAAGCAGGGCGATGATAATAGCCGAGAACAGACCGTTGGTGCCGGTGTTGGCAGTCGAAAGGGCGCCCGTGACCTCGGCGGAGGTGATCTTGTCGGTGAGCAGTGGGCTCGTGGCGGCAAGCGAGGCGGTGATCTGCTGCGGCATCATGATGACGAAGGCAGAGATGGCGACGACCACGCAAGCGAGCGGGTTATCGAAACGCTTGTTCTTGGCGAGGCTGTAGCCAATCAATCCGGCCAAGATAATGGCAGAGACGTTGAGGGTGCCCAGCGTAATTGCCGAGCCCCACGTCTGAAGGTTGGCAAGGCCCGCCGCATCGAGCGGGAACAGAGGGAACACGACGTTGTTAATAAGAACCGCGATACCCGCAAGGATATAGAGCGGCGTGATGGTCGCGAAGGCGTCACGCAGGGAACGCAGGTGAACCTGGTTTCCCACCTTCGCAGAGACCTCGGCAAACTTGTCGAGGAAGCTCTTTCCGTTGTCACTGGCCATGATTGCTCCTAACTTTCAAATCCGGCCTTTTCCTATGCGCACGGTGGTCTGTCGCCCTCTGCCACCAGATGTGCCATGTGTTGCGCGCGGCGGCGCGCGGTCTGGGCGTTCGCCCGGTCGCTAATCAACCACGTGGGTCGTGGCGACCTGTTTGAGCCAGGCCGCCGACTTCTTAAGGCGGCGCTTGTAGCCGTCCATGAGATCGACCTCGACAAAGCCGTAACGATTCTTAAAGGCATTGGCCCAAGACCAGTTATCGATGACGGCCCAGTAGTGATAGCCCCGGCACTTGGCGCCCTCGTCGATGGCCTTGGCCACCCACTCCAGGTGCTGACGTACAAAGTCGACGCGGTAGTCATCCTGGATGGTTCCTTCGGCGTCACGGTTCTTGTATTCGTCCATGATGCCGATGCCGTTCTCGGAAACGAACCACTCAAGATCGGGGTAGTTCTTAGCGCAGTCCATGCCAAAGTCGTAGAGGCCCTGCGGGTAGATCTCCCAGCCGCGGCTCTCGTTCATAACGGCGTCGGGCCACACGTACTCGTCGGCAAAGTGCGGCAGACCGTACTGGTCGATCTTGCTCGCCGGCGCCTGAACGCGCGTGGGGTGGTAGTAGTTGCAACCGAGCCAGTCGACAACACCCTGCTTAAGAATCTCTTGGTCGCCGGCACGGAACGGAAGCTTAACGCCGCCCTCGGCCAGGCTGTCGAGCACGTCGGCGGGAAGCTCGCCCTTGGTAATGAGGTCGAGCCACCAGCGGTTGTTGATGCCGCTGGTCATACGCACGGCCTCGAGGTCCGCCTCGCTGGGGTTCTCCTTGGTGTAGACCGGGGTAAAGCAGTTGATCATGCCGATCTTGGCATCGGCGCGAACGGCGCCCTCGTCATAGGCCTTACGATAGTTGGCCACGGCCAGCGCATGTGCCAGCGAGATGTGATACTGCACGGTGCGAGCACGGTTGAAGTCGTGGAGTTGCGGGAACCACACGCCCTCCTGATAGCGCTGCTCGGGCTCGACGATGGGCTCGTTAAAGGTGAACCAGTACTTGATCTCCTGGCCAAACTCGTGGAAGGCGACGTCGGCGTAATGTGCGTAAGCCTCGACAACCTCACGGCTCTCCCAGCCGCCACGGTTAAAAAGGTAGGTGGGCATGTCAAAGTGGTACAAGTTGACAAACGGCTCCAGGCCGGCTTCGCGAGAGGCGCGGAACAACTCGTGATACCACGCGGCGCCTTCCTCGTTGAGGTTGCCGTCGGCATCGAGCAGACGGCTCCACTGGATGGAAGTGCGATAGGTATCCAGGCCCAAGTCCTTCAAAATGCGAAGGTCTTCCTGGTACTTGGCCATAAAGTCATTGCCGGCGTAAGAGCCAACGCAGTTGTAGAACGAGCCCAGATCCTGGATGGACCAGGTATCCCACAGGTTCTCGAGCTTGCCGCCCTGGTTCCACTGACCCTCAGTCTGCGGGCCGGACATAGCAGCGCCAAAGAAGAAGTCGTTGGGCAGCTGATACTGTGCCATCAAAGTCCTCGCTTTCGTGTTCTAGAGCTTCCGGTTGGAGACGGGTTTGCTTTGGCAGGTTATCCGGCGCGGGCGCGCACCGGTCATACCGATATCCAACCCGCCAAAACAAAACCGTCCCCAAACGGTCGATCCTGTTCTGCGGAAAGATTCCGTTCGTTGCTTAAACTATAGCGCTCTAATTCTAAAAGTAAAGCGTCTTTTTCTTTTTTCTTTCTCGAGCTTCTTAGATAAAGGTTATATGGGTGCCTTGTTAAGGGTTATACTTACTTGCGTATTGATATATGTCGGAAAGGAGGTTCAATGATTCCCAAATACGAGGCGATAGCTGCAGATATTCGTCGAAGCATCGAGGATGGCACTCTTAAACCGGGCGACAAGCTTCCCACCGTCGTTGAGTTCTGCGAGCTCTATAGCGTTTCCAAAATCACCGTCAAACGAGCTATCGAGCAAATCACCGAGGAAGGTCTTATTACCAGCCGACGCGGATCGGGTACCTACGTTAAGGACACGGCGGGACTTCCCGGTCAGGCGTTTTTCCAGGGCAAAAACGACCGTGCCCAGGGCTTTTCGTATGAGCACCGCGGGGAGAAGGTGACCTCGGTGGTCTACGATTTCTCGATTGTTAATCCACCAGCGGACATCGCAGCCCAGCTGGGAATTGCCGAGGATGACTTTGCCTATCACATCGTGCGCGTGCGTCAGGCCGATGAGAAGCCCATCGTTATCGAGTACACCTACATGCCCCTCGAGCTGATTCCAGGCCTTAAAAAGAAGGACCTGTACGGATCGGTCTACCACTTCATCCGCGAGCAATGTGGGCTGAAGATTTCGAGCTTCCACCGTACCATTCGCACCGTGGCAGCAACCGAGGAAGAAGCCGAGCGCTTGGACACCAAGCCTGGCTCTCCCCTGCTCGAGCTCACCCAGATTGGCTTTTTGGACAGCGGCGCCGCCTTTGAGTATTCGGTCTCGCGCAACGTTGGCGACCGCTTTGAGTTGCACAACGTAACGTTGGCATAGGTTTTTGTAGTCATCCGGGCGCTCGCTTTGAGCTGTTTTGTGCAGCGCCCGCGCAACACAATGGGGGTATGAACATGTCCGATTTGATTAAGCTGACGCCGATCTTCCACGAGAAGATCTGGGGCGGTCGCCAGCTCGAAACCGTATTTGGCTACGACATTCCCGATGGACCCATCGGTGAGTGCTGGGCCATCTCGGCCCACCCCAACGGCGACTGCCAGATTGCGGAAGGCCCGTATGCAGGCCACACGCTGTCGTGGCTGTGGGCCGAGCACCGCGAGCTCTTTGGCAACTGCGAGGGCAAGGAGTTCCCACTGCTCATTAAGATTCTGGACGCCAAGGACGACCTTTCGATCCAGATTCATCCCAACGACGAGTACGCCGCCAAGCACGAGAACGGCAGCCTGGGTAAAACCGAGTGCTGGTACGTGCTGGATTGCGAGCCCGGCGCCACGATCATCGTCGGCCAGCGTGCTAAAGACCGCACCGAGGCCGCACAGATGATCAAGGACGGCCGCTGGGACGACATGCTCAACGTACTGCCGATCCACAAGGGCGACTTTTTCCAGATTGATTCCGGTACCGTTCACGCCATCAAGGCCGGCACGCTCATTTTGGAAACGCAGCAGTCGTGCGACGTGACGTATCGCCTGTACGATTACGACCGCCCCAGCACCGACGGCAAACTGCGTCCCCTGCACATTGAGCAGAGCCTCGACTGCATAAACTTTGATGCTCAGGCTCCGACCGACGGCACGGTGACCGCGCCCGAGGTGGACGGCGTGACCGAGCTCGAGTCTTGCCCCTGCTACACCGTCGATCGCGTGCGCGTTAACGGCAGCAAGACCCTCGACCAGCGCTGGCCCTTCATGTGCCTGTCAGTCATCGACGGCGAAGGCACCGTCTGCGGCGACCCCGTCCACAAGGGAAGCCACCTGCTGGCCCCGAGCACCGTGGACAAGATTGAGCTCGAGGGCAAGATGGAACTGATCATCAGCCACCTGTAGGTCACCGGTCCCCAAGCGCTCGCCGGGACGGGGCGCGGGGTTTGGTCGCCTGCTCGGACAGTCCTGCTCGCACGGAGAGCACATTAAGTGCTCTCCGGCTCGTGCGGAACTCGCGATCGACCAAACCCCGCGCCCCGTCCCGGCGAGCCTCTGGCTAGTAACGACAATCAAAAAGCAACAAGGGGCTCCCCCGTTCATTAACGGAGGAGCCCCTACTCGTATCTATATATCAGCCCACCCGGCTCTCCAGACCAAAAAGACGAACGAGCAGAGCGACGTTCGCAAGCAACGTTATCCAAGGACCTGGGCGGGCGTATGGGGCAACATCGGTCGCGAGTTCCGCACGCAAAGGAGGCCACTTAATGTGGCCTCCGTCTTGCGCAGGACTGCCCGAGCAGGCGATGTTGCCCCATACGCCCGCCCAGGTCCGCCGGGATTACGACAACTTGACGATCGGCGCAAAGCCCTTCATCAGCTTTTTGGTCTGGCCGGTCTTTTCGAATTGGACCTCGATCATGTCTCCGGCGACCGAGATCACGGTGCCCGTGCCAAAGGTCTTATGACTCACGGTATCGCCCGCGGCAAAGTCCTGCGATGCGCTGGCGCGATCGACCTTGCGCTCCACCGTCGGCGACACCTTGGATGACGGCTTTTTGGCTCGCGGCGCGCCCGAGCCAAAGGTCGAGGCAACACGGCCGGCGTCGGGCGAAACCCCACGATGGCGCTCGGTGCCATAAGTGCTGCCGCCAAAGAAGTCATCGAAGCTCGATCCGCTGCGCGATCCAGAGCCGCCGGTCGAGCGCGTATGCGAGCCAAACACCTTGCCGCCATACATGTCCGAGCCCATACCCGAGCCAAACGTGCCGTGACGGTCGCCGCGCTTCTCCCAGCCCGTGCCCTCAAAACCGGCAGAACCGATACCGCTAAACTCGATGTCCTCAAACGGAATCTCGTTGAGGAAGCGCGAGCGCGGATTGGCAGAGGTCGAGCCGTAGGTGCGACGCGTGGCCGCATAGGTCAGGAACAGGCGCTTGCGAGCACGCGTGATGGCGACGTAGGCCAAGCGGCGCTCCTCCTCGAGCTTACCCGGATCGTCACTACCGCCAAAATCGTGCACGTGCGGGAAGATACCCTCCTCCATGCCGGCCACGAACACCGCCGGGAACTCCAGGCCCTTGGCGGAGTGGATGGTCATCATGGTAATGGCATGCGTCTCGCCGGCCAGGGAATCCAAGTCGGAGCGCAGAGCCAGCCACTCCATGAGTGCCGGCAGCGCCTTGCAGGTGAGCGGGCCGTAGGTGCGCTCGATCTCGTCGGCATGCACGGCACCCGCCGGCAGCTCCGTCGGTGAGGCATAGGCGTTGCCCGCGATAGCGGCAGCCAGGGCATCCTGCGGCGAGAGCGCCGGGGCCGCCAGGCTATCGAGCGGATTGGAACCCGCGGCATCACGCGCGCCAACGAGCGCCTCAAACGAAGACACGGGTGCAGACGGGCCGGGCTCGGGCGCGGGCGCGCTCACCACGACGGGCTCGGGCTCGGCACCGGCAGGCACATCGGCAACACCGGCTGCGCGCAGCTCTTCCAAGCTCTCGAGCGTACCCTCGATATCCTCGTGCGTCTCCTCAAATTCGGCAGCGACACCCAGGAATTCCTGGATGTTCTCGGCACGGCTCTCGGACTCCATGGTGCCCTCAGCGCGGAAGGCCTGCAGCAGGCCCGTCTTGTCGACAATCATCTCGACGACGTCCTTGAGCTCGCCGTCCATGCGGCGACCCTCGCGCACCAGCGAGACAAAGCTCGACAGGCCATTGCGCACCTTGGCGCTAAACATGCCCGTCTCGGCCGTTGCGATCTCGCAAGCCTGGAAGAACGAGCAACGGTTGTCGCGCGCCAGCTGCTCAATCTTTTGGATCGAGGTGGAGCCGATGCCGCGGCGCGGCGTGTTGATGACGCGCTTGACGCTCATCTCGTCTGCCGGGTTCACGATCATCTTGAGGTAGGCCATGACGTCGCGGATCTCGGCACGATCGAAGAATCGCGTGCCGCCCACAATCTTGTAGGGCACGCCTGCGCGCAGGAACATATCTTCGAGGATACGCGACTGGGCGTTGGTGCGGTAGAACACGGCGATATCGTCGTAACTCGTGCCCTTGGAGTGCAGCTTTTCGATCTCGCCGGCAATCCAGCGGCCCTCGTCGCGCTCGTCGCTTGCCTGGAAGGCCTGGATCTTCTCGCCGTCGCCCTCGGCCGTAAACAGGCGCTTGTCCTTGCGCTGCGAGTTGTGACGCACCACGGCGTTGGCGGCGCTCAGGATATGGCCCGTGGAGCGGTAGTTCTGCTCCAGCTTAACGGTCTTGCAGTTTTTAAAGTCCTTCTCAAAGTCCAGGATGTTGGTGATGTCGGCGCCGCGCCAGCTATAAATGGACTGGTCATCGTCGCCTACGACCATGAGGTTTTGGTACTTGGCGGCCAGCAGGTTGGCGATCTCGTACTGGACGTGGTTGGTGTCCTGATACTCGTCGACGCTAATGTAGCGGAAACGCTCTTGGTACTTATCGAGCACCTCGGGGCGGGTGCGCAGCAGCTCGAGCGTGCGCACGAGCAGGTCGTCGAAGTCCATCGCGTTGGCGGCGCGCAGGCGGCGTTCCAGCTCCAGGTAGACCTGCGCGGCCTTTTTGTCGTTGGGGCTGTCGGCGGATTTGAGCATGTCCTCGGGGCCGATCATGGCGTTTTTGGCCGAACTGATCTTGCTGCGGATCATATTGATGGGGAATTGCTTTTGCTCGATACCGAGCGCCTGCATAATATCGCGCACCATGCGCTTGGAATCGTCATCATCGTAGATGGTGAACTGACCGGTGTAGCCCAGCAGGTCAGCGTCCTCGCGCAGCATGCGCACGCACATAGCATGGAAGGTGCACACCCACATGCCGCGGGTACCGCTGGGGATGAGTGCCGCCAGACGCTCGCGCATCTCGGCCGCGGCCTTGTTGGTAAACGTGATGGCAAGGATCTGCCAGGGCTTAACGCCCAGGTCGCCGAGCATATGTGCGATGCGGAAGGTCAAGACGCGGGTCTTACCCGAGCCGGCGCCGGCAAGGACCAGCAACGGACCCTCGGTGGTCAGGACCGCCTCGCGCTGGGCGGGATTAAGGCTGTCGATGTCGACGAGCGGCTTGGCGGGTTTGGGTGCCGGCGCGGGAGCGTCGTAGATGTCGAGCGGGACGAGCTCGGGTTCCGGCGCAGCGGGGGCGGCATATGCATCGAGCGGCACGGGTTCCGGCGCGGGCGGCACGGGTACCGCGGCGTTCTTTTCCCAGGGCAAGGGCTGGGTCATGGGCGACTCCTCATCTGACGGACGGCGCGCCTGCGGGCAGCGCCATAGTTTGAGCCGTACCAGTATACCGAGCCGCGCGGACACCGACGCAAATCACACCACGACTCCGTGCGTCACCGTCAGGCCCGCCCCAGCGGATTTGGTGCAATGGGGTCAGGTTGGTCTGCACCATGTTGCTGCAAAGCAACCTGTCCCCATTGCACCAATCAGGGAGCCACCGATGTCACGGCAGCGGCAGCGAGCGGCGGCCAGAACGAACAAATTGGCATGAAAAGAGGGCGGCATAGACCTTTTGGTCATGCCACCCTCTTTGAATGACAAGTTGTCGCCCTGACCGCCGCGCAGCGTCAACCAAGTTACAGGCCGAGCATCGGCTCCAAGACGAAGAAGTACGCAAGCACCACGATGCCCAGAACGATGCGGTAGACGCCGAAACACTTAAAGTCGTGGCGGCGGACAAAGCCCATAAGCCACTTGATGGCGATGAGCGAAACCACAAAGGCCACAACGCAGCCCACGCCCAAAATGGCGACCTCGTTGGCGCCGAACGTGCCGCCCTTGATGAAGTACTTGACCAGCTTGAGCGCACTCGCGCCAAACATGACAGGGATGGCCAGGAAGAACGTAAACTTAGACGCCACCGAGCGCGTGCAGCCCAAAAGCAGGCCGCCGATGATGGTGGAGCCGGAGCGCGACGTGCCCGGAATCAGCGAAAGCACCTGGAAGCAACCGATACCCAGCGCGGTCTTCCAGCTCAGGTCCTCGAGCGTGGCGATGGAGCCAAAGTCCAGATTCTCGTCATCGTCCTCATCCTCAGCGGTAGCCGTGGCGGGCGCCGCAAAGTGCGCACCGGCGGGACGTCCGCCCGACACCACAGCACGCGAACCAAACGAACCGGCAACGGCCATTTCCTCGCGCTTGCTCGCGCGCCAGTTCTCGATCACGATAAACAGCACGCCGTACACAATGAGCGCCAGCGCCACGACGGGAGCATTGTAGAAATGCTCCTCCATCCAGTCGTTAAGCGGCAGACCGATCGCCGCAGCGGGAATGCAGCCGAGCACAATCTTGCCCCACAGCACCCAAGTGTCGCGACGGCCTTCCTTGCCCTTGC
The DNA here is from genome assembly GCF_005845035.1 of Collinsella aerofaciens. Lineage (GTDB taxonomy): Bacteria > Actinomycetota > Coriobacteriia > Coriobacteriales > Coriobacteriaceae > Collinsella > Collinsella aerofaciens_I. Next base: position 125,265 of record NZ_SPFO01000005.1, read on the forward strand.
TGGGAGAAAACGGGTTAAGGTCGTAGAAGAACAGAACGCAGACGGCCAGAATGGCGCCGAGCTGAATCACGACTAGGAACATATTCCAGAACGTCTCGCTCACGTTCATCTTGACGAACTCGTCCACCAAGATCATGTGACCGGTCGACGAAACGGGCAGCCATTCGGTGATGCCCTCGACCAGGCCCATGAAGGCAGATTTTAGAAGCTCGATGATATCCAAAGGGACCCCCTCGTTAGACACCCGCCGGTAGATGTTCTGCGGACGATGCGGGCGAGGTCCCATTATCAACCGTTGGCGGTGCGACCGCGCCTGCCCTTACCAAAAAACTCGCCCGTTCACAGAATTGCGAGCGGTCAAACCGAAATCCTTGGGTATAACTGCAACAAGGTAAAGTGTCCGGCGGCCAACGCACCCGCGCCCGCCCGACGCACGAGCCCCGCGCCCGTGCGATAGACCAAGGAGGAAACCATGAACGAGGGCTACACCAAGGTATTTGTTTCACTCGACGGTACTGAGCAGCAGGATTTTGTGCTCGCACGCGCCATCAAGGTCGCCGCGAACAACGGCGCCAAGCTAATCATCGGCCACGTTATCGATTCCACGGCACTCGAGAGCGCCAGTTCCTATCCGGTCGATCTGGTCAACGGCCTAGAGGAGGCGTTTAAGAACTCCATCGCCAAGCAGCTCGAAGAGGCTAAGGCCAATCCCGACATCCCCGAGGTCGAGGTCATGATTCGCGCCGGCCGCATTCGCGAGACGCTTAAGGACGAGATGCTCGACGTGGTTAAGCCCGACCTGGTGCTCTGCGGCGCCCGCGGCCTGTCCTCGATCAAGTATGCGCTGCTGGGTTCGATTTCGACGTTCCTGCTGCGCAATACGGACTGCGACATCTTAGTCGTGAAGTAGCGTTGCTCCCACCGGCCGCGGGGCCTGCGGGGTTTCCACGGGCACGTCCTCGCCGCGTTGCGGCTGCGGGATGTGCCCTTAGGAAACCCCTCCCGGCCCCGCGGCCTTCGCAGCCTTGCTTCAACGAGTTGTCTGATGGAAAAATGGCGTGCCGCCCCGTTTGGGGCGGCACGTTTTGTTTGGGGCGACACGTTTTTGTTATGGGGGATTCATTTGAGCCCCCATAGTTGTGTTCACGTTCGGGAACATAGCGCCAATTGCCTTAGCTATGTTCACGTTCGGGAACATTGCCGTCCGCACCGCAAGACGGCCCGACTACTCGAAATATTGGAACTTGTTGGTTGAGAAGGCGAATGTTACGACGAAGCCTTCGCCCGGCTCCGATGCCGCGGTGACGTCGATGCCCATCTTGGAGCACAGGCGCGCCACCAGGTAGAGGCCGATGCCCGTTGCACGCTTGGTGGTGCGGCCGTTGTCGCCGGTAAAACCCTTCTCGAACACACGCGGCAGGTCGGCCGCGCTCACGCCGCAGCCGTTGTCCGCAACGGTAAGCTCGATGCGCTCGCTTGCCAGGCCCTCGTCCAGCAACGCGCCCGAAAACACGATCTTCGCGCCGTCCTCGCACGCATATTTAATGCTGTTCTGAATGAGCTGGCCCAGAATAAACTCGAGCCACTTCTCGTCGGTAAAGACCTCGAAGTCGAGGTTCTCGCACACCGGGGCCACATGCGCCGCAATGAGCTCGCGCGCGTTGGCTTTAATCGCGCCCGTCACCAAGGTCTTAAGGTCCCAGCGGCGAATCAGGTAGTCGCGTTCCACGACTTCCGAGCGCGCGTAGTACAGCGCTTGATCGATATAGCGCTCCACGCGGGCAATCTCGCGACCGAGGTCATCTACGCGCGACAGATCATCTTCGCTGCCGTCCAGGTTTTCCAAAATCAGATGGGCTGCCGCCAGAGGCAGCTTGGCCTCGTGGACCCAGCTCTCGATATAGTCGCGATAGTCATCGGTCTGGCGCCTGCCTTCGGCAACCTCGTCACAAGCGGCTTTGCCCACCCGGCGCAAGACCTCGTACTCGAGCTCGCCCTCGGCATAAGTCGGGCACTGCACCATCTCCTGCACCCATGCGGGGCTTTCCAGCTCCTCGGCCGCGCGCTCCAGCTGGTGCAAAAATCGACGACGGCGCGCGTACTCGATCACGATGCCGAGCATGCCAAAGATGAAGGACACGCCAACCGCCACGACCACGATGGAAACGGGTGCGCCGGCGACCGTCAGCACAAAGCAGCTCAGCAGCACGCCGCACGTCCACACGGCGACGGGAAGCAGCGCATCTTTAAAGAACTTGCCAAACGACATAGCCGGCCCCTAGACCGAATAGCCCTGGCCGCGATGCGTGGTCAAATACCCCTTGATGCCGATTTTTTCGAGCGTGGTACGCAGGCGGTTGATGTTGACGGTGAGCGTATTGTCGTCCACAAAGGCGTCGGAGTCCCACAGGTCCTGCATGATGGCCGAGCGCGAAACGATCTTGCCCGCGCGGCTCAGAAGCAGCGAGAGGATACGCAGCTCGTTTTTGGTGAGCTCGGTGCTGGTGCCCGTTTGCGTGTTGGTGACCATGGAGCGTGCGAGGTCAATCTCCAGTCCCTTGTGGACGAGCGTGCTGCGCTCGCCCGCCGCCGCGGTGCGACGCAGCAAGGCATTGATGCGCGCCACGAGCACACGGGCGCCATAGGGCTTGGGAACAAAGTCATCCGCGCCGAGCGTCATGGCCATGACCTCGTCAATCTCGGTCGCGCGCGAAGTGAGGACGATGATGGGAACCTCGGATTCGCGGCGAACCTCGTGGCAGATATGCTGGCCGTCCTTGACGGGAAGCGTGAGGTCGAGCAGCACCAGGTCGGGCGCGGCGGCGAGAATATCACGCGAGACATGCTCGAATGATTCGCATGCCTCGACCCCAAAACCCGCACGGGCAAGGATATCGGCAAGCTCGCGACGAATGGGTTCATCGTCCTCAACGATATAGATCAGCGCCATGGATTCCGCTCCCCTCTTGGTTGTCTTGCCACCATTATGGCTGCGAAACTGCAGGTGCGCGCCACGCACGTCGCCAAGGTGACAGAACTGTTCGCGAGCGGGGGCGTTTTGTCCGCCTCGCACTCGCAGCGGTGGCGGGGACCAAAATGATTCTTTAATCCCCGTCCCAGAAACATCATTTAGCGGCGGGCGCGGAGCTTTTCGTAGCCTTCGGCGAAGAAGGCGACCGTGGCGGCGTCGGCCTCGGCGGCATCCGTCTCGGTTGCGGGGACCACGCCGTGCTCGTCGCTCACCAAGAACAGAGCGCCCTTGAGCTGCGCGGGAATGTCCACGCGCGCAACCGGGATATCCTTGGTCTGGGCAAGCTGCTCGATGAGCGTCGCCGTGCCGCACAGGCACTCGTCCGCCGGCACCACAAAGGCAAGCGCGCCGTTGTTGACGGCGGCGAGCAGCTCGGGCGCCACGCCGGTCTCGTCGGCCTCGGAGCGCGCTTGGGCGGAGCGGGCGCGCAATGCCTTGGCCGAAGTGTCGGCCAGCGGCTCGTACTCCCCCACCGTCATGGCGGCGTTGCCGTTGATGTCGATCACCAGCATGAGCACGCCGTCGTGGGCGGTATAGTCGCCCTCGGCAAGCGACCACTCGACGTGCTGCTTGGCCCAGCTGAGCATGTTGTTCGTGAGCGGCTCGCCCTGCACTACGCGCTCGGACAGCGCGCGGATATGGCGATTGAGCATGGGTACCTTTTTATGGGACATGCGCCAACGGCAGACAAGCGCGGGCTTGTCGAGCGTGAACTTCTCGACAGCCTCCTGATTGGCGCAAAAGTCCTCGTACGCACGCTGGTCCTCGGCATTGCCAAACAGCTCGGCATCATCAATCTGGGGCATGGTCATACCTTTCGTGTTAGTCATTCCGTCCTCTTATACCAAAAAGACGGCCCTCCAAACGGAGCGGCCGTCTTTTGCAGAGATTATTTTTCCGGCGTTCTCGACTAATGGCGGAAGTGGCGGGCGCCGGTAAAGACCATCGCGATGCCGTGCTCGTTGCAGGCCTGGATGCTCTCGTCGTCGCGCTTGGAGCCGCCGGGCTGGATGATGCAGGTCACGCCGTGTGCGGCAAGCACGTCGACGTTGTCGCGGAACGGGAAGAACGCGTCGCTTGCGCAGGCAAAGCCGCCCTTCTCCATGCCCTCGCGCTCGCAGAAGTCCTCGGCGCGCTCGCAGGCCAACAGCGCGGAATCCACGCGGTTGGGCTGGCCCGGGCCCATGCCAATACCGGCCTTGCCCTTGGAGACAAGAATCGCGTTGGACTTAACGCCCTTGCAGACCTTCCAGGCAAACTCGAGCTCTGCCATCTCGGCATCGGTGGGCTTGCGGTCGGTGGGGAACGTGAAGGTCGCGGGGTCCTCGGTTACGTGGTCGACTTCCTGCACCAGCATGCCGCCGTCGATGGAGCGCAACTCCACCTGGGCGCCGTGGTCGACGCCGCCGGTAGCCAGTACGCGCAGGTTGGGACGCTTGGCCATGCGCTCGAGCGCCTCGGCAGTGTAGCTCGGGGCGATGATAACCTCGACGAACTGCTTGTTCTGATCGGCAAAGTGCTCAACCAGCTCATAGGGAACCTCGCGGTTGCAGGCGATGATGCCGCCAAAGGCGCTCTTGGGATCGCAGGCGAAGGCGCGGTCGTAGGCAGCCGTGATGTCCTCGGCAACGGCGGAACCGCAGGGGTTCTGGTGCTTGAGGATTACGCAGGCCGGCTCGTCGAACTCACGGACCAGGTTCCAGGCGGCGTCGGCATCCAGATAGTTGTTGTAGCTGAGCGGCTTGCCCTGGATCTGCTCGGAGCCCACGAGCGGGAACTGCGAGCTCGCGGTGTTCTCGCAGCCCTCGGCAAAGCGGTAGACCGTGGCCTTCTGCTGAGGGTTCTCGCCATAGCGCAGGTCGTCGACCTTCTCCAGCGAGATCTCGAGCTTGGCAGAGGTGTCCGCCACGTCGCTTGCCTGGGCGGCAAGCCAACGGGAGATAGCCGTGTCGTAGGCGGCGGTGGTCTGGTAGACCTTCACCTGCAGGCGACGACGGGTGGAAAGCGTGGTGCAGCCACCGGTCTCGTGCATCTCGGCCAGGACGGCATCATAGTCAGCAGGGTCGGAAATGACGGTAACGCTCGTGGCGTTCTTGGCGGCAGAACGCAGCATGGAGGGGCCACCGATGTCGATGTGCTCGATGGCGTCCGCGAAGGTGACCTCGGGGTTGGCGACGGTCTTCTCGAACTCGTACAGGTTGACGACGACCAGGTCGATCAGCTTAATGCCGTGCTGAGCGGCCTCCTGCATGTGCTGCTCGGAATCGCGGCGGGCCAGCAGCGCGCCATGAACCTTGGGGTGCAGGGTCTTAACGCGGCCGTCCATCATCTCGGGATAGCCCGTGAACTCCTCGATGGGGGTTACGGGAACGCCCGCGTCCTCGATGGCACGAGCCGTGCCGCCCGTAGAGATGATCTCGACGCCAAAGTCATCGACCAGCGTCCGTGCGAAATCGACGACGCCCGTCTTATCGGTAACCGAGATCAACGCGCGTGCGATCTTCACATCAGATCCCATGCAGTCCTCCTGTCTGGTACGCCGCCGTGCTCTGTGAGTCGGTGATACGTCGATCTGCAGCGCTCGCGCAGCGGCATTGAAAATACTGATTTAATGTAGCGCATCGAGCGCATCGATGCACCCCGCAACGGGCGCATGTGCAGAAAAAGTTTGCGAGCAGAGGGGATGGACACGGCACTGGGCACGGTGAGTTCATGGAACACAGGGGCACCATAATTTGATGCCAATGGCGTGGTAGAACTGTGCTCGATATGCATCCGCAAAAGAAAGAGGCACCATGGTCTCGCGGGTTCTCTACCGACCGTTTGATACCGAAGACTTCGACGCCATCGCGCTGATTCTGCAGCAGCTTTGGCATAACAATTCGGATAACGATGAGTACAACCGCCTCGAGGCCGCGTGCGACCTCGCCTATTGCCTTTCGTCGTCGACGTTTTCACAGGTTGCGGTGATTGACGGCGAGGCGCGCGGCATTGCACTTGCACGCGCAGGACAGAACTCCGGCGTCACTATCAACGAGCATTGGATGGATACCGAACGCGTACTGCTATCGCAGATGCGTGAGCTGGAGCCTGATGCCTGCGCCGAGTATCTCTCGTTTGTGCGCGCAACCATCCGAACCAACAACCGCCTGCTCGAGAGCAGCCCGTTGCCGCACGACAACGAGGTCACGCTGCTTGCCGTGGATCGCGATGTCCATGGCCTGGGCGTTGGCACGGTTCTGCTCGATGCCGCGGTCTCGCACCTGTCCTCGCTTGGAGCGACGAGGGCGCACCTGTACACCGACTCCAACTGCTCGTGGAAGTTCTACGAGTTGCACGGCTTTAAGCGCACGGCCACGCACCGCGCCAACCGCGAAGAGCGCCGCCACGACATGCCGCGCGAAAGCTTCCTCTACGAACTCGACCTAACAGCCTAAACCTGGCAGTTAGGGACGTTCCTTTTATGCCGGCACCCCGGGACACTCCTTGGCAGCAACCACACCTAGTCATTGGGGACGTTCTTAAATGACTAGTCGCTGGGGACAGTCTTGAGCAAAACGGCCGCCGAAGCCCTCGTTGGCATCGCCCTATAGGGGGCCTGCAAATAGCTGTGGTCAAAAAACATCAAATATGAGTACTGTTACCTTTTTAGCAGCAGCGCAATTCGGCTTTCTCGGGTCTCTTAGGCGTCTCGACGCGTCAGATGAACTAACGTATCTCCCCAAATGTACAATAAAATGGACTCCTAACGAGAAATAATATCGTTAGGAGTCCATTTTTTAGTACAAACAAATGTGACAATCTAGGCAACAGTACTCATATTTGGCATTTTTTGCCCACTGCCCCTTGTGCGAAGGTTCGCAGCGGAAAGCATGGCCCGTTTCGATGCACAAAAATGGGATGGATCTTCCCTGGCAACCGCCCAGAAAGATCCACCCCAAAGCAAGCGCTCGCTAGAACGTTCCGCCGCCGCCTCCGCCGACGCCGCCGCCTCCGCCGCCCGAGAAGCCACCGCCTCCGCCGCCGCTCGAGCTGTCGGAGCTAGACGCCAGCTCACGGATGCTCTCGTGATACACGTCATCGAACGAATCGAGCGGAGACTCGATACCGTAATGATGGTAGTACCACCAGTAGCAGGGATAATTGTCATAGAAGCCGTCGGCCTCGCGCACCTCGGGCGGCACGGCCTCGGCAAGCTGACGCAGCACTTCCTTGGAAACACCCAGCGCCACGCCCATCACCAGCAGCTTGTTCCACAGCACCAGATCGCCGGGGACGGCTTCCTTTAGACGCGTGAAGTCCTCGAGCCAATGCTTAAGTGCCTTGCAGCGAGCCGCCACCTCGGCGCCCTCCGGCGTAAAGCGGCGGAACGTAAGGCCCACGCCGATACCCACCAGCACAATCGGCACCGAGATAACCGCGGCGGTAATGTTCGCCTGCGCGCCATCGGTAAAGAAGATGGATCCCACGGGAACAAAGGCAATCAGGATACCAAGAACCAGGCAAAACACCATTGCAACAATGCCGTCCGAGGCAACGTACTCGCTATCGGCCAGCTTGCCCTTAACGGTGTTCTGATAGTCCTCGAGCTTGTCGCCCACGGGTGTAGCGTGCTGCTTGACGTAGTGCTGCAGCTCGTCGAACGTGCGCGAGCGATCGCCGTTCTCGTCAGGCTTAGCACCGGCAAAGAAAACCTTGAGCACCATGTGGTCAATGCCCTTGGCCGACTTCCAGCCCGCATCACTCACCGTCACGCGATACGTCTGCTCTTCTTTTTCACGCCCCAACAGACCCTTCTTGGCCTTGGTCACGGTCGCCTGCTCCAGCTTGATCACACGGTCGTCAGTGAGCTTCATGAGCGTGGCGATATATGCCTGATCGGGCACCTCGTTCCAGCTCATGAGGGCCGAAAGCACGGCGGGATGGTCGGCCGAAGGCACATCGCGGAAATATTCGTCCTGGAAAAGCGGCTTGGGCTTGCGCTTGCGCAGCTTGAGCATAACGATTGTGCCGGTAAAGGCCACCGCCGCAACAACACTTAGCACGGCAAGTGCATTGGCAATCATGCGAGCGTGAGCGCGGCGGGCGTTAGCTTCGTCGGCCCATTCCTTCTCTTCGCTCAGGATCGTTGACATGCGCTCTTCGCCCGCGGCGGCAAGCTGCGGCACCCAGTCGCTGGGGAAGGCGATGCGTGCCTCAGCGAATTCGCCCTGATGCACGCAGGGAATGGTATAGGTGACCATGGGCTCGTCCTCATCGAGCGACACGTCGCCCGTCAGCGGACCGTGGCCCCATGCGCGGAAGTTATCGCCTTTGACGGCCGCCGTCCCAGCAGCGGCATTTGCGAAGCGCACTTCCATCTCGACGTCATCGGAATCCGCAGACCAGCCGTCGCCCACAAACTTCCAGTAGAGCTCGGCGGTATCGGCCCAGTTCATGACCGCGCCGGTCATGGTGTAGCTCACGTAGTAGATTGCGCTGTCGCCGCTCTCGTGAGGGCTGAACACCTTAATCCTTACGCCGTCACCGGTCTGCTCGACCGTGTAGACGCCAGAGTCGCCCTTGTTCGCGCTATCGACTTTGTTAAACGCGGTGTCCTCTTCCTCGACACTCAGCACATCGACGCCCGCCGCGCCGCCCTGCTGGTTGGTACCCGTATTGATCTCCCAAAACACGCCGTTGATGTCGTCATCGAAATCAAACTGGCGCCCCTCGACAACGGTCAGCGATCCATCGACCTCGACCGTGGCACTGATGTAGGTTTGGGTCATGGAATACCCGTCGGCACGTGCAACGGCGGGCAACAGCAGCAGCGCGCACGCGACGAGCGCGCAAATGGAAGCAAATCGCGCAAACGGGCAGCGCTGCCGACAGGTCTTGGCAACGGGGGCGTTCATAGGCACATCCTTTGTTTGTGATACCAGTAGCGTCATTGTCCCACGTTTGCGGGTTCATGTGACGAACATCTAGGTCAGCGGAGTATCAAACGGGACGAAAGTCACGCCCGCGGCCGGCACCTGGGGACGTTCCTTATCTGCCGGCAATCTGGGACACTCCTTGGCATAGCCCGCTCCGGCAATAGATACCACTTCATAGCTCCGTCACAGGTGTAGCGGCTTTGTGTGGGCGCGGCGTGAGCCGATTAAGCCGGCGAGCGAGGGGCATAAAGCAGTTGAGCGAAAACGGTTTGCCCCTTTGCCGTTCGCTTGAGGATCATGTCCCCCTTTTCCGCGGAAACCCCGGCAGTTGCGAAGAGCTGCCGGGGTTTCTGTCGTTTGAGGGGTTGGGCTGGCGGGCACGATCGAGCTGTCGAGTCGGTGCCTCCCCCACCTCCCGCGCTATACTCGTCCGCATGGATATCAACGCATGCAACATAGCAACACACTCCGCGGACGCACCGGCAACGGCAGAGTCCGTCCCCATCGTGGGCCGCTTCGCCCCGTCGCCCTCGGGCCGCATGCACCTGGGCAACGTGTTTAGCTGCCTGTGCTCGTGGCTTTCGGCCCGCAGCCAAGGCGGCCGCATCACGCTGCGCATTGAGGATCTGGACGATCGCTGCAAGCGCCCGGAACTTGCCGCCCAGCTCATCAACGACCTGGCCTGGCTAGGGCTTGAGTGGGACGAAGGCCCCTACTACCAGCACGATCGCCTCGACCTGTACGAGAGCGCCTTGCACCAGCTACAAGACGCCGGCCTCACCTATCCCTGCTTTTGCACGCGCGCCGAACTCCACGCCGCGAGCGCGCCGCACGCGAGCGACGGCACGCCCATCTACCGCGGCGCCTGCCGAGGCCTTTCTGCCGAGGAGGTTGCCCGCCGCAGCATCCTGCGTGCTCCGGCCACGCGCCTGCGCGTGCCCGCCGTCGACGACCTCGCAGACGATGTGGTCGAATTCGTTGACCGCACGTACGGAGCCCAATGCGAGGCACTCGCCACCGAGTGCGGCGACTTTTTGGTGCGTCGCAGCGACGGCGTGTTTGCCTATCAGCTGGCCGTGGTGGTCGACGACGCTGCCATGGGCGTCACCGAGATCGTACGCGGATGCGACCTGCTTGGTTCCACGCCGCGCCAGATCTATCTGCAACATCTGCTGGGACTGCCCACACCGCGCTACGCGCACATTCCGCTGCTCATGTCGCCGGACGGCCGCCGCCTTTCCAAGCGCGATCGCGATCTGGACCTGGGCGAGCTCCGCACCCGCTTTGGCACACCCGAGGCACTGTTGGGATGGCTCGCCGGGCAAACAGGCATCGCGCCGGACACCACGCCGCGCTCTGCCGAACAGCTGGTCGAGCACTTTAGATGGGACGTCATCCGTGCGCACCGCGAGAACATCACTGTAACGGTCGAGTAGCCAGCCACCCCGCCTCTACGCAACATCCCAGGGCTGGAGTTCGTCACCCAAGCGAACGATGCAGTCGTAGAGCACGGTATGGCGCTCGGCCGGGTTGGCATCCCGATGAAAATGCCCGTAATACCAGCGTTTGTAGTCCATGCGATCTTCCAGCTCATCGAAAAATGCCGTAAGTCGATCAACCGTGGGGCAATTCCAGCTGGATGCCGGATAAAGCGTGGGCGAAAGCATGCGCGTAGAGCAGGTGTGGGTGATCACGTAGTCGACCTTCCAGCCCATGCTCTCGAGCTTTGCCCGCGCCTCCTCAAAGTTGCGCTCGTCCGGCAGCTCCTGCGGCCACCAGCTGGAATACGGAATGCGGTATTCCTTATCCACGCTCGTGGCGCCGCCCATGGTAAAGATCGTTGAGCCGTCGAGCTCAAAAACCTCGCCGCGCGTCAGGCGTCGGATGGGCGAGGTGTCCGACAGGCGCTGCGTCAGGCCGCCGTGCCACAGTTCCATGGGACGCTCCGCCCAGTGATCGAAACGTTCGTGGTTGCCGTCGACGAACAGCAACGTATAGGGGCGCGACTCCAGCCAAGCGATATCGGCGCATTCCTCGGCAGAGAAATCCCACGGAAAGCCAAAGTCGCCGGCGACGATGAGGTAGTCGTCGCTCGTCAGGCTGTCCCCAAGCTCCCAGTCGCGGAGTTTTTGCATGTCGAGCCCACCGTGGATGTCGCCTGTCACATAGACCGTCATCGGATTACCACTTCCCTGTAAGTCGCTAGCCCACATTCTGCACGATCACTAAACCAGCCGTTCCAGTCCTTCCATCCCTTAGGGCTTACCCCTCGTTCTTCCATCCAAACGGGTCAAACACCCAAAAGATCAGGTCGAGCACGCCGCCGGTCGCCATGGCGCCGGCAAGGGCCATGCAGACATGCAGAGAGCTTGCGCTTCGAAGCATGTCGAACGGCCCCAGAACGGCCAGCAGCGCGACCGCCGCGCCGGCCAGGCACAGCACGAGGCACGGTCCCGCGTCCTTTACACCCTTCTTTACAAGATGCTTTGCGTTGTCACTCATCGGTATCGAACTCCTTAGAGGGTCGTTGCTTTGATTCACGCCACCGCAGAGTCGGTAGGCAGGTCAAGTCTCACATGTCGTGCGGACATCAATTGAGAAACCGCGTCCCTTAGATCGAACCCGCCAATCCGTACCGCCATACACCCAAAACACGAACGATTGATCTGTCATCCTGGCGCCAGCATGGCCTGACGAAAGGCATGGCGGAATGGCCACTCAACAGCAGATTGATATTGAATTCGACTCACTCGAACTTGGGAACGATTCGCCCAAGCTCATCGCCAGCTCGAAGGCGACTGGCGGAACGCTGCTGTCCGCTATCAAAGAGCAGCTCTCTACCTGCAGCTCGTTCGACTTTTGCGTAGCATTTGTCGCAGACGGCGGCCTTCAAATCCTGGTCGAGGCGTTTCAAGAGCTCAAACAGCGCGGCATTAAGGGCAGGCTGCTCACATCCACCTACCTCAACTTCAACTCACCCGATGCGTTTCGCAAGCTCATGGAATACGACAATATCGAAGTCCGCGTGTTCCAGGGCAATTTACACGCCAAGGGATACATTTTCGATAAGGGCGAGACCAGCACGGTTATCGTCGGCAGCTCCAACATGACGCAGACCGCTCTCACCTGCAATAAAGAGTGGAACGTGCTGTACCAGACCGTCGAAAACAGCCGACTGCTCGCCGAGCTCAGGGGTGAGTTCAATTCACTATGGAATGACACTTCCACCGTCGCACTTTCGCAGGAGTGGATTGGGGACTATGCCACATACCGATCGCCGCGTCCTCCAAAGAGCAAATCGAAACCAACGTTCCAGGCGATCGCAACCTCAGCCCCGAGCGGACATGAAGAAATCAAGCCCAATAAAATGCAGCAGCGCGCTCTCGAAGCATTGGGGGCAATCCACCGCAAGGGCGAGACCCGCGCCCTGCTGGTCTCGACTACCGGCACCGGCAAGACTTTCCTTTCGGCGTTCGATGTACTGGCAACTAAACCCCGACGCGTCCTTTGAGCCCAACCAGTATAGGTGATCGGCCGCCCATAATGTCCCGGCTGGCATGGAAACTATCCGCTCAGCCCGCCCCTAACGCCTGGTTGCCGTTAGGCCACCGCCTTCCCCCACCGAGGTCTAATACTTTTCCCGCGAAGTGAACGGCTGTTTTTGGACCCCCGAAGCATTCGCATTTTACGACGGCAAAATCGCAGGATTCTGACATCAAAACCGCAGGAAACGGTACATTCAAAGTGTCGATGCTTCGGGGGTCCGATTCAGCTCGTTCACTTCTCGGAAAAGTATTAGACCTCGATTCTTGACTGTTCCGAGGCCCCGTCATTTTCCTTCTCCGGAATCCTCGCTAGCGCTGGCACCCCTAGTCGCTACGACCGCAGGCATGCCTATAATGAGACATGTCTCCTGATGAGAAAGGAATCCAGCTATGGACGAAGCCAAGCTCGCCGAAAACGAAATCCAGGACTTTTTCAACCGTGTCGACAGCCCTTCTGTCGGACCGATAGGCGTCAAGGGCTTCATTGGATGGTGTAACGAGCCTTGCGACTATTATCCTAAAAGCAGCAAGTCTGACTCAGCCTACAAGCTGGGGAAAACCATATGCGCCTTGGAAGAACTTAGCGACGACAAAATTGATGGAATCAAAGAAATCCTCGAAGCCATTACCATTTCCGTGATTGGCGACATCAATGTGCCTTCTAAAGAGCAGAAAGATAAACTGCTTGATAAAGCGCGCTCGGACCTCCTGAAATACGATGAGATTCGTTCCAAACTGGAAAAACATCTGGGTGTCTATCGAGGCGAGTTATCAAAAACTAGCAAAAAAGACCTGCCAGAAAACGTCGCGTTCTACTGCGCACTCAAGTCCAGACTCAAGAGCTGCCCCGATGAACAGGGGTATTACCACTATCAGTTTGATGACAACAGTAACACAATCGCTCGAGTCGACCCACTCAAGCCCTTTATCGACAGCACGCATGACAATTTAAATCAGCAGTGGCACGTCCTCATCTCTGTACTTGCGTACCTTGATGTCGCCCACGCTTTAAGCAATGATCAGCACGAATACCATTGCCTCTATCCGTACCTCAGTTCATACGATAGAGGAGACTTGAACAAGATGAAGCTGAAACTGAAAAGCACTTTGTCTCTAGAGGCTATGCCGGAAATTGGTAAAACTATTAATTATCCTTCAGAAGCTATGATGGCCTGGATAAAGGACGCGTTGGTCAGGCGGGAAGGTAAGTAAACAGACCGGGCAATTCATCACCTTACCGCACGGTCGCAAATAAGCCAGACAATCTTTGCCTCGGGAGCGCCCCCAGCCTCTCAGCGCCCTCAAACCTACTCCAGCCCCGGGCCGCTGTACTTCCCCGTCTCCGAGTCGTAGTTCAGCACGGCGACCTCGCCGTTCTTCATGACGTTCCCGTCAATGTAATAGTGGCTGGCGCCGTCATGCCAGACGCCGCGGTAGCCTGCGATGCCCGAGAACAAAGTCACGACCACTGACGTCGATTCACTAGTCGAGAGGAAGATCGAGCCTGTTGAGCACAGGAAGCTGCGCTCAACAGGCTCGATGAGTATGAAAGGCTGTCGTCGTGTCCCGCTTCGAAGATCGGGGTGTACTGCGGTTATATTCACAAATATGCTGATTGGCAGTTTGCTGCAAACGCACAACTGAGATTGCGTCGCAGCGCGTGAAATCATCCCCGCGCTGCGACGCAATCATATCGTTCAACTCCTATTCCTCGCGCACGCGGGACCGGTAACGCACTCGCGCTCGTTGGCCCGTGTGTAGCCGCGCCTTCCGAGGAAGGCGTTCTTTGGCAATGCCGTATTGTGAATCGCAGTGCCGATATAGCTAGTAATCAAACGAACCGGTTAATAAATTCTTTCCGGCACACCATTTTCTGCAATATCTTGTTTCACAGATTTAGCATAATGAATGAAACTGTCTACTGTGTCAAAAGTTTTACGATTTGAAATGAACTGATCATCTTCATCATAGTAATAATCATCATTTGGCGAATCGTCAGGAACGAAATACTTTCCAGTCCTGTCATCGATTGCGATATTAATCCTCTTTATACAATACGTCCCTCTTGTACAACGGTTTTACGTCAACATTATTTTCAAAGAAATTGATATAATCAAATATGTGTGTAACCCAAATCGTAACCTCGATAGTACACTCGGCAGAAATATTCCTTCGTTTTGCAGGTCCAATAGCATAAGCTCCAGTAGGCGTATACCATGTCATCAAACCTTCATTATCATCATCTGGAAACGTACCAGACATATCAAAAGTTGTAATAATTTGGTCACCATCAGTACTATCAATTAAATTGGCCAATAAGTACTTATTACCGTGATTTTTATGAAACTCTTCAAAACCAGATTTTGAAAATTCTGTATTTAGTACATCTTCATCAAAACCACCAAAATACATATCAATAATATGAGAGCCAAATTCTTTAATCTTCATTTGATTTGCACCTTCAATTTATGATCAACGCCTTTGACATTGTGCGGGAAAACAATTTCATCGTTCTTGCCCCAAGCTGGCACCAGCTTTATCCCTGGCCTACGCATAAAAGCAATTTTCTATTGAACGGTGAAGAAGGCAGACATGTTCTCTATTAATTCGTTAAGTCCAGGAGAATCCTCATATGATTTTAGAATGTCTCCTAGCTCATCGTCATCATTCACTAGACCGATAATTTGCTCGATTATCTGGTCCTCGGTCTTGCCGTTAATGATTAAAATACGCTTGTCATCCATCTTATAGCCACCTTTTTCAGATGCCTCTCACAGTTCCATAATTATAAGTTAGCGTAGTTCTTTTTTTAATTTCATCTAAACTAGAACCTTTCTTCAGTTTGCAGCTTGCAACCCTCAGCTTGCAAAGCAGCCTCTCACTAAACTTCATTAAGGGCAGAGACTACACCTCCGATGCCTCGATAACTTGGATAAAGGACGCGATGGTCGAGTCGACCAAAAAGCTAGCCAAATAAAAGCCTTATGTCACTGGGCAAAAGAAGCCCCGACGATCGTTTCCGCGGAAGCACCCCTCTCGGTGCTTCCACATCCCGTTAACGTCAAAGGCGCAGCCCAAGCCCCGAATCGAACCCACGCAGACAATCCGTGAGCCTACTCCAACCCGGGGCCGCCATACTTCCCCGTTTCCGAATCGTAGCTCAGCACTGCGACCTCACCGTGCTCCATGACGTTCCCGTCAATGTAGTAATGGCTGGCCCCGTCATGCCAGATGCCGCGGTAGCCCGCGATGCCCGAGACAGCCTCGGTGTTGATGTGCCCAGCGATAACATCAAGGTAGAACTCATGCCCCACGTAATCGGGCATCATCATGGTAAACGACTCGGCAGACGTGCCGAGCTTCCAGTACTCGCCGGCCTCCTCGTCAACGCCAGCATGCACAAAGACCTGGCTAAAGGGGGACTCGTAAACGTAAGGGAGCTTACGGACCCACGCGATGATGTCCGCATGCTCAGACTTCATACGCTCAACCGTATAGGCGTAGGCCTCCTCGAACTCCCTGAGCCTCAACAGATGCTTGACGTGCTTGAATGCCTCGGCATCCAGGAAGCTCTTGGCCGTTGCCAGATTGCTGTCGGCAAGTATCCATGCCTGCGTAAAATTGAGATCTGCCACCCCGTCGATGTACTCGAGGAACATCTCCTCGTGATTGCCGCGCAGCGCCACGACGCGATCGCCGTACCGCTTTTGCAGGTCCATGATGAGCTCGAAGACCCCGAGCGAATCGGGGCCTCGGTCGCAGTAGTCGCCAAGCAAAACCAGCTTGGAGTCCTCGGCATCGAGGTCGACGGTGGAAAGCGATGCCTTAAAGGCGTCCAAGCACCCGTGAATGTCGCTCATAGCGTAGATATGCACGTATGACCCCCTGTTTGCGTCGGGACCCCACTCGTTTGCGCCATGCGGCGCGGCGGCCCCTCTGACTTCGCGGGCGCCAGGCAACCTCGTCCTGTCACGCCCCTCAACATGGTTAAAAGTATATCTCGCCGTGCGGACACAAATTTATCCCTGGGCTCTAGCCGCTCGGCCTACGCTTGCCCCAAAGGCTGCCTGTACCCACCGCCACCCAAAAACTCATCCAACATTAATCTTGGCTCAAGAATCGCTTAATCTATAACCTGCACTATAGAGTTCGACCAAGGGCGGGGCGGCGCCGTGCAACGCAGGCCGCCGAACGCAACGCTCGCGCCCGGGCAAATCGCCCGGCGTCGCGCCCATCGAACGAAAGGACAGGTCATGGACGACCTCGAAAAAGTTGAAACCATCCGCACCAAGTGCAACGTGAGCTACACCGATGCCAAGGCGGCGCTCGACGCTGCCGACGGCAACGTTTTGGATGCCATCATTTGGCTCGAGTCGCAGGGCAAGACGCAGACCACGTCGGCGCACGCCGCCACCGAG
This sequence comes from Collinsella aerofaciens, assembly GCF_005845035.1. GTDB lineage: Bacteria > Actinomycetota > Coriobacteriia > Coriobacteriales > Coriobacteriaceae > Collinsella > Collinsella aerofaciens_I. The sequence goes on from NZ_SPFO01000005.1 coordinate 142,177, forward strand.
TCCGAGCCGGCCGACGAGCCCTCGGCCGAGATGGTCGCCGCGCAGGCCGCCTACGAAAAGTCGAGCGAAAAGACCGACTTCTCCAAGAAGATGGACGGCGTGTGGGAGTACCTCAAAAAGCTCTTCCGCCTGAGCCTGGACACCAAGTTTATCGCCACGCGCCGCGATGCGATCATCCTCAACATCCCCATCCTGATCCCCATCATCGCCCTGTTTGCCTGGGGCGCTACGATTTGGCTGATGCTGATTGGCCTGTTCTTTGGCATGCGCTACCGCATCGATAGCGACGGCGACGTGCCCGGCAGCATCAACAACCTTATGAATCACGCTGCCGATGCCGCGGACGGCATCAAGCATAATCTGAACGACGACAAGTAATCGCAGACGGGGACACGCATGGCACGGATCCTGATCGTAGAGGACGAGGAGAAAATCGCCCGCTTTGTGACGCTCGAGCTGGAGCACGAGGGCTACCAGGTGGAACATGCCGCCGACGGCCGCACCGCCGTGGACCTGGCGCTGGAACGCGACTACGATTTGATTCTGCTCGATGTGCTGTTGCCGCAGCTCAACGGCATGGAAGTGCTGCGGCGCGTACGCAAGCACAAGGATGTGCCGGTGATCATGGTCACCGCGCGCGATGCCGTGATGGACAAGGTGGCCGGGCTCGATGCCGGTGCCGACGATTACCTGACCAAGCCGTTTGCGATTGAGGAGCTGTTCGCACGGATCCGCGTGGCGTTGAAGCGCTCGGAGGCTGTGCGGGCGGCTTCGGTCGTTGGTGGCGCCGGGGCGGGCATGGCGGGCGGCGCGGGCGTCGGCGCCACTGCGATGCCCCCAGTCGGCGACTCGACCCAGGCATCCGCCTCGCCCTCCCCCGCCGCGCTCACCGTGAGTTCGGTCGCGCTCGATCCCGACCGCCGCGAAGTCACGGTCGGCGGCTCGCCCATCGCGCTCACGGCCCGCGAGTTCGACGTCCTCGCCCTGCTTATGGCGCACGCCGGCACCGTGCTCACGCGCGAGCGCATCGCGCACGAGGCGCTGGGCTACGAATACGTGGGCGACACCAACAACGTCGACGTGCACATCGCGCACCTGCGCGCCAAGATCGAGGACGCCGGCGGCGCCCGCATCATCCAGACCGTGCGTGGGGTGGGCTATGTCTGCCGCGCGTAACGCCGAGGCCAAGCGCGTCACATCCATCGCCCGCGCCATCAACTGGAGCTATATGTGGCGCCGCTTGATGAGCTACGTCTGGCTCGATCTGCTGCTGATGGTGATTGCGGCGGCGATCCTCGTCTATGGATACAACCAGATGCTGCCCGACGGCGCGTTTACCGCAGGATGGATCCCCGGCGTCGCCGTTCACGGCATGTCGCTGGCGCCTGCGCGCGGCTGGGACCTGGCAACGCTCACCTATACCGTCGAGCTTGCGCGTACCACCAAGACTTTCCCCCTCGCGCAGGACCTCGTCGCGCTATGGCCTCTCTACCTTGTCGTTGTGGGTTGGCAGGTCATCAGCGTGCTCGACATGCTCGGCGGCGCCCGTCGCGTGCGCCGCACCATGGCACCGCTCAACGACCTGGCCTTGCGCGTGGACGAGCTCGGCCGTATGCAGCTCTCCGGCGGCAAGATGGAAACACTGGAGCAGGCCATCGAGCGCGCAAGCGTCGACTCGCCGAGCGTCACTACCGGCGACGCCGACCTGGCAAGCATCGAGGTTGCACTCAACCGCCTACTGCGCCAGATGCAAGAGGCCAAACTGCAACAGATGCGCTTTGTCAACGATGCGAGCCACGAGCTGCGCACGCCCATCGCGGTGATTCAGGGTTACGTAAACATGCTCGATCGCTGGGGTAAGGACGACCCGGCCGTGCTGACGGAGTCCATCACATCCCTCAAGGCCGAAAGCGAGCATATGCAGGAGCTCGTGGAGCAGCTGCTGTTTTTGGCGCGCGGCGATGCCGGGCGCACGGTCCTGCGGCGTGCGGATACCAACCTGGCCGCACTGGTCAGCGAGGTATGCGAAGAATCGCAGATGATCGATACCGAGCACACGTATCGGCTGGCTTCTGATGCTGCGCTTGCCAGCGACCCGCGCTGTGACGCGTCTGTCGACGTGGCGCTCGTGAAGCAGGCCCTGCGTGTGATCGTGCAAAACGCCGCCAAGTACTCGGATGCGGGAACGACCGTCACATTTGGCATAACGCCGGATGCGGGCGCGGGCACGATCGACATAAGCGTTGAGGACGAGGGCATCGGCATGAACCAGGAATCCGCAGCTCACGCGTTTGAACGATTCTACCGCGCCGACAACGCACGCGATGCCGGCGCGCAGGGCTCGGGTCTGGGGCTTGCCATTGCCAAGTGGATCGTCGATAGCCATGGCGGCGTCATCGGCGTGACCTCGGTCGAGGGCGTCGGCAGCCGCTTTACGATTCGCCTGCCGCGGTAGAAAGCCCCTCGGCATAAATAAAGGGATAGGGCCACGCGGCCCTATCCCTTTTTGCTAGCTATGGCAGCTTGTGCGCTACTCGCGGCACAGGTGCACGGCGAAACCGGCGAACTCGCGCTTAAAGTACACGAGCTTGGTGCCGCCGTCGGGCAGCAGCACGCGCGACTCCTCGTTGACCTCGAGCCCGCGCTCGGCAAACCACTTCTCGGCCGCATCGATGTCGTTGACGGCAAAGCCAATGTGGCCCTTGGCGCCACGACCATTCTGCTTCATGACCTCGACCAGCGAATCGTTAAAGTACGAAACCGGGGTCTCAATAACGGGCAGGCCCATCATCGTCGAGAACAGCTCCGCGATCTCCAAGGCATCTGCCGGGTCGGTGGCGTTAATGCCCACATGGGCAACGCGCATGCCAAAGAGTTCGACCGGATTGGCGTTCTGCTCATTCATACAAGCAGCGCCTACTGAGCCATAACGTCGAGAACGGCCTTCTCGGCAGCAACGCGGTTCATGCCGGTCATGAAGGGCACGCCGCTCACGTACGGGCAGGTGAGGCCCTCGGGGGCAACGGTGGTGGCGATCAGCAGGTCGGCGCCCTCGTCGCAAGCGTCCTTGGCCTCGGAGATGGCGCACTGCACGATCTCATACTTGCCGGCATAACCGTTGGCGTCGAGCATGGTAGCGACCTTCTGGGCAACGAGCGTGGAAGTAGCAGCGCCAGCACCGCAAGCCAAAACGATCTTCTTCATAGGTAATGTCTCCCTTCATGGTTTACTTTAGGTAAGTGTACCGCAGCGAGCGATGGCACTCAGCCTCGATGAGCTTTTATGCCAGTCCTTGATTATCGACTTTATCCGAACACCTCCCACATTCATCCGCACATGTGCGGATGAATGTGGGAACCCGATACCCTGAGGGCCGGAT
>NZ_SPFO01000006.1 GCF_005845035.1 Collinsella aerofaciens
GGCCGAAGCGCTTGGTGAGCCCGCGCGTCTCGAGCATGTAACCCATGGGTTCGTCCTTTCTCTTCCGGGCGCGCGGGCCGAGTCGCCGTGCCCGCGCGCCTTGCCTTTCGGGTTCACCATCCATGGTGGGACGCGTTTCTAACGAAGCCGTAACGGCCGTTGGGCTCTTTTGGCGCCAGCCAATCTCGACCCGCACGCATTTGCTTAAAGCAACAACTTTCCCGATCGATGTAATCACCGAATCAAAACGTGTACACCAGCCACCAAAGATGCCGAAAAATGTCGCTTTTGGAGGCTGATGTACACAAATGCAGAATCCAGCGCAGCCCAGAGGCGCCCTCCACATGTCTGGACTCTCTATGGCTGCGCTGGATAGACATCGCCGGAACGGGTATAGTATCGAAAGTTTTGTCGTTAACCAGCGGGGGAGTCCTGTGGGCATCAAAAAGAAGATCAAAAAGGAGCTTATCGGCACTTCCGATTACCCGTCGAATAAGATCTTTACGATCTCCAATTTCATCACCTTTACGCGCCTGATCCTCACCCTGGTATTTCTGTACCTGTTTGTGACGGATAACAACCGCGTCATCGCCATCGTTATCTACGCCGTTGCCGCCTCTACCGACTGGATGGACGGTCAAATCGCCCGCATGACTAAGACGGTCTCGTGGCTCGGCAAGGTCATGGACCCCATTTGCGACCGTGCGCTGCTGTTCACCGGCGTCTTGGGACTGGTGGTCCGCGGAGAGCTGCCCATCTGGGTCTGCGTGCTCATTATTGGCCGCGACATCTATCTGGGCATCGGCACGCTTATCGTGCGTCATTATCACCGTCGCCCCATCGATGTCGTCTTTCCCGGAAAGATTGCCACTGCGCTGCTCATGACCGGCTTCTCGCTCATGCTGCTCGGGTTCCCCGTTGTTGACGGCCTGCACCTTTTACCTTCAACCCTTACGGCCTTCCCGGGCCTCAACGGAAGCTCGGTGCCCCTCGGCATCTTCTTTGTGTACGGCGGCGTGATCTTCTCCATGCTCACGGCTGTCATCTACTCCATTAAGGGCGGAGTGGCCATAAAACAGGCTCTCGCGCATCCCGAGGACGAGGACATCGACTTTCTGAACCCTGAAATCGAAGACTGATTCGTTGGGGTATGATTACGTACGGTTCATTATTTGCGGCACGTCCGCGATAAGTTAGGGGTTGTCATGGACAACATGGTTAACAATATGCCTCAGAATGATAAGACTGCTGACGCTACCTGCGTATTCCGCGTGCCTTCAAGCGACGTCACCGTTCCTGACCTCATGGCCAACGTGCGCATCACCGCCCCCGTTCTGTCCATCGTCAAGGGTCCGCAGACGGGTGCCGCTTTTGAGCTCGAGGACGACGTGACCACCATTGGCCGCGATCCCGCGAACGGCATCTTCCTCAACGACATGACTGTTTCGCGCAGCCACGCGCGCATTATTCGCGAGGGCCTCGGCGCTCGCATCGAGGACTTGGGATCGCTCAATGGCACCTGGGTCGACGGTGCCATCGTCAATGCAGCCCCGCTGCACGACGGTTCTTCCGTTCAGATCGGTACGTTTACGCTCATCTACCACGAGAGCACGCCGGAGCGCATCGAAACCGGTGAGTAGGGCATGGCCGAACGCAACTATCTGAGTATCGGCCAAGTCGTCAACCTACTTCGAGGCGCATACCCCGATCTTTCGAACTCAAAAATAAGATTTCTAGAGGATGAGGGGCTCATTACCCCTCATCGTACGCCTAAGGGATACCGTCAGTACTCCAAGGAGGACGTTGATCGCCTGGAAGTCATTCTGCACTTACAGAAGACTCGCTACATGCCGCTCAACGTGATTAAGCAGCGCTTGGAAAACGCCACGGACCTGTCAACGCTCGCCTACGAGGTGGGCTTGCTTTCCGATGTTCCACTCAAGACGGAGCCCAAGGAGACTAAGCAAAAGCTGCATCCCATCGAGACCATTCCCGATATGCTGGGCGTCGAGATTTCGTTTATCCGCTCGCTCGCCGAGAACGACCTCATTCGCATCATCAAGAGTCCGCAAAATCGTGAGCTCGTCGATGGCCGAGATTTCCCGATCATCCGCTACTGCTCCGAGCTGTCACGCTTCCATATCGAGCCGCGCAACCTGCGTCAGTACGTGTCTTCCGCCAACCGCGAGTCCTCGATGTTTGAGCAGGTGCTCGTGAGCATGCTCGGAATGGATACCTCCGATGACGAGCGCGACGCCAAGCTCGAGCGTGCGTTTAAGAAGCTTCACGACCTAACGGAAGGTGTGCACACCGCACTGCTCAAGAACCGCGTTTTTGAGTCGCTCAACGCCGTGGTCGAGGACGCCGACATCGATGCACTCGATGAGGAAATCACTCGTTCCGAGTCCACCAAGGCCAAAAACGAAGAGATAGCTGCGCCGGCTTCACACGAGGATTCGCTCGTAAAGCCGCTCAAGGTCGTCGCCCCTTCGCAATCCGGAACCGCCACCGCGGGCAAATAACAGCTGCCGCTTATCCGGCAACCCATTGAAAGGTCATGCAATGTACGACTTCGAATCTCAAATCGTCGACATCCCCGACTATCCCGAGCCCGGAGTCATCTTTAAAGACATCACGCCGCTCTTTGGCAATCCCGAAGCGCTCAAAGCCATGACCAATGCCCTCGCCGAGCACTTTGCCGGCATGGGAATCACCAAGGTCGTGGGTCCCGAGGCTCGCGGCTTTATGGTTGGCGTACCGGTGGCTGTAGCACTTGGCGCCGGCTTTGTTCCCGCACGTAAACCGGGCAAGCTGCCGCGCGAGACCGTAAGCCAGAGCTACGAGCTCGAGTACGGAACGGATTCCATTGAGATCCATGCCGACGCTATCAGCTCTAAAGATACCGTGTTGATTCTAGACGACTTGATCGCGACGGGCGGAACCGTCGAGGCAACAGGTAAACTGGTGCGAGATATGGGCGCAAAGCTTATCGGTTACGGTTGTATACTTGAGCTTGCGTTTCTCAACCCGCGCGAGAAGCTCACGCCGTCTGATGACGATGTGGAGCTCTTTAGCCTGGTGACGGTAGACTAGCCGTTACCCTTAGTTACTGGAAAGGAAGCTACATGCGCACAGCAAACACGCACAAAAACATGGCACGCTGCGCTGCTACGGCAACCCTCGCTTGTGTTTTGGGCTTGGGCCTCGCGGCTCCTGCCTACGCCGATACCGCATCCGACCTTGCCGCTGCTCGTACGAAACTCGAGCAGATCGGCACCCAAACCCAGCAGATTTACGATGAGCTCGCCACGCAGACGCAGGCGCTCGATCAGACTGCCGGCGAGATCACGCAAAAGCAGCAGGAGATCGCCGATGGTCAGGCCAAGCTCTCGACCTATGTCGCCGGCGAATACAAAACCGGCGGTCTGAGCCTGCTTCAGGTTCTGACGGGCGTCGATGACCTGAGCGATATGCTCAACCGTCTGTTCTACTACGGCATAGTTTCCGATAAGCAGGCTCAGACCATTCAAGAGGTCAAGGAGCTTAAGCAGCAGCTCACTGATAAGCAGGCCGAGCAAGAGAAGAACGTCGCCACCACGCAAAAGAAGGTCGACGAGCTTAACGCCCAGCAGGCTGAAGCCCAGAACGTCGTAAACTCCTTGGATTCGCAGCTGCAGGCCGAGCTTGCCGCAGAGGCCGAGGCCAACGCCGCGCTGCAGGCCGGCATCAACGCCAGCACCGCCGAGAAGGCCACGGTGAGCAACGAGACTGCCGGTACGACCGAGAACACCAACAACGGTGGTCAGACCAGCAATAACAACAACCAGGGCGGCAACACTCCGGCTCCTACGCCGGCACCTGCTCCGACGCCGCAGCCCTCTACGCCTGCTCCGGCTCCGACGCCTTCTGCTCCGAGCCAGTCCGTCGATGGCGGTTCTGTTGTCTCGCGTGCATACAGCAAGCTTGGTTGCGCTTATTCCTGGGGCGGAATTGGCCCGAACAGCTTCGACTGCTCTGGTTTTGTTAGCTATTGCCTCACTGGTCGCTATTGCCGCCTGGGCACCACGGGTACCTTTATGGGCTGGACGCGCGTCTCCGATCCGCAGCCCGGTGACGTTGTGGTCAACTCGTACCACACCGGCATTTACATCGGTGGAGGTCAGATGATTCATGCTTCTGACTACAACACGGGTGTTATCATCAGCTCCGTTGCCGCCGGCATGAACAACAACTATATCTTCGTGCGTTACTAAGTCATCTTACACAGCGTGTGAATGTGGACCTCGTGGCTTTAAGTCGCGAGGTCCATTCTTTTTTCTCTAATCTTGTACGGCTATCTAGTATTCAAAACTAGATAGCCGTACATTCAGTTTGCAAGATGGCTATAATTGTTGAGGAACAATTAGAAAGGACCCTCTATGAGCTGGGCACTTATCTCCGATTCAAGCTGTAACCTCCGCGATTGGCAACCGACCGCGCCCCATACCACCTTTGCATTTGCGCCCCTCAAAATTCGAGTGGGGGAGCGTGAATTCGTCGATGACCTTTCACTCGATGTTCATGAACTAAACTGCGCTGTTCAGGCGGAGACGAACGCTTCTTCGAGCGCTTGTCCCAGCGTAGGGGAGTGGGCCGAGCTCTTCAAATTGGCAGACAAGACCATCTGCATGCCGATCTCTGAGGGCGTGTCGGGCAGCTACAACGCAGCAGCCACGGCTCGCGATATGGTTCTTGCCGAGGAGCCCGACCGGCAGATTCACCTAGTCAATTCGCGCGCAGCTGGCGGCAAAATGGACCTCATTTTCTTGCTGTTCGACCGCTATCTTGCAAGCAATCCGGATGTCTCATTCGAGGACGCTTGCGCATACTTCGATAGCCTTGAGCAGAACAGCAAAATCCTCTTCAGCTTGTGCAATTACGAAAACCTGGCCAAAGCCGGACGTATCCCTAAGGCAGCCGGCGTCATTGCCAACAAGCTCAATATCCGCATTTTGGGCACGGCGAGCGAGGCCGGTAAAATCGAACTCGTCGGGCACACGCGTGGCGAAAAGAAGATGCTCAACAAGATCATCGATACCATGGAAGCCGAGGGTTTTACGGGCGGCGAGGTCGTCATCGACCATGTTGAGAACGAAGCTGGAGCCCAGGCGCTTACTGACCGCATAGTCGAGCATTGGCCCGGCTCCAAGACCATCATCATGCCCTGCAACGGCCTAGATTCCTATTACGCCGAGATGCACGGCCTCATCATCGGCTACGGTATGGGCGTAGCTTCGGGCAAATAAAGTCCAACCAAGCAATAAAACGGGCGGGACAAAGCGACAGATGGCTCTTTGTCCCGCCCGTTTTATACGTCGGCTAGCTATTAAACCCGTTGAACTTGAGATAGCTCATCAAGTAAGCCTTCGAAACAAAGGATGAAACCGCGCTGCGCACAAGCAGCGACTCACGCGTTACCTGATGCGCCGTATCGGGAACCGGCGTCTGCTCGACAGAAAACGCCGAACGAATCGATGCCTCGAGCTGATCGACCACATAATCAAAGGCCGTCGGGGCATCGTAGCTCAAACGCTGAATGTTAAAGAGTGCCTGCACCGCAGCAATAGGCAGCACCTGCTTAAAGATGCAGATAGCGATCAGGCGGGCAATCTGCTCGCGGCCATATTGCTTTCTGACCGGAGCAGGCACCAGGCCGACCTTCACGTAGTTATTGATCATCGATGGCGTAATGACAGGCTGCTCAACGCAAATGGACAGCGGCTCCATCCACAGTGCAACATACTCAATAACCTGGTCGCGATAGAGCGTCACATTGGGCAACTGGTTATAGCGCGGCAGACTCAACGTATTGAGTTTGCGAACGATATCGGACTCAATAAATGCATCGGGCAGCACAGTGGGCTGAATATCCTCAGGCTTAATGCTGACCGACGAATCGGACATCGGAATAACGTGTTTAACGTGGTTCATAAAGGTCCTCCGTTCATTATCTATATTGTATTCTAGATTATCTAGTTTTGCATACCACATAGCCGACAAGAAAATTGGCGGGACGGCGCACTGATGCATCGTCCCGCCATTTTGTTAATTAATAACAACCTTACATAAGATATATTATCGTACTTATCAGCGGAGAAACGCGTATGCGCTCGTTGCTGCTATGGCTCCGTCAGAAACGGCGGTCACAACCTGACGTAAGCGCTTGGAACGGATATCGCCAGCAGCAAATAGACCTGGCGTGCGGGTCGCCATGGATTCATCAGTCAAAATGCCGCCATCAGGCGCCAGATCGACAAGATGCTCAACAAGCTCGGTATGGGGTTGCGTCCCGGTAAAGACAAAGATGCCGAAAGAGCCGGGCTCAAATGACTCGGTATGAATTTCCCCGGATGAATTGTCCTTAAAGGCGATCGTCGTTGGCATGGCTTCGCCCGAGAGCTCCACAATACTAGTTTGGTACCTAACTGAAATATTATCTTTTGCAAGAACTTTTTGAACCACACCATCGGGGGCACGGAACTGATCGCGGCGCAAAACGATGGTCACGCTGCTGGCGATTTCTGACAAGAACAGAGCTTCCTCGCAGGCAGCATTGCCGCCGCCGATGACAAAGACCTGCTTGCCGCGAAAGAACATGCCGTCGCACGTTGCGCAATACGAAACGCCGCGACCGCGATACGTATCCTCGCCAACAAAACCAGCAGATCGCGGCGTGGCACCCATGCAAGCGATAACGCTCGAGGCCAACGTATCGCCCAAATCGTAATGCACCGTAAACAGCGCTGTATCGGCATCGTAATCGATACCCGTAACCATGCTCCATGTAACCTGTGCTCCCAGGCCTTCTGCATGCTGCTGAAAACGCTCGCCGAGTTCGGCGCCACTCAAGAGCGGAATGCCAGGATAGTTCTCGACCTCATTGGTTGAGGCGATCTGTCCGCCCGACATGCCCTGCTCAAAGACAGTCGTCGTTAGGTTGGCGCGCGCCGCATAAATGGCGCCAGCATAGCCCGCGGGGCCGCCGCCGATAATCGCAACATCGATTGACTGATCGGTAGTCATGAAGAGTCCTCTCGTCGAAACGTTGTCGTTCTTTGCACTCATACCCAAATTTACGTGAACGTGACACTCATGTACTACAATAATAAATCGCGTAACAAAGCTGAAGGGGAGTTATCGATGGATCAAACGCAGACGAGCAATAGCGCTCCCCTGCCCATGCAAGCCACTCCCCAACCGGAGCAAATGACCGTTTTACCTGCACAAAAACCCCTGGTAACCATTGTGCACGCATCAGTTGGATCGGGCCACAAAGCCGCCGCCAACGCGATTGCACAAGCATTTGACCTTATCCGCGGCACCAAGGGAATCCCTGAGGATATTGAAATTGAAGTGCTCGATATCCTTGATTTTGGACGTATTAAATTCGACGGCAATAAGACCGCGGCTTCTTTTACGGGAGCCACACGCCCCATTTACGACCTGACCTGGCGATATACGCTTACGGGGCATCTTCTCTGGGGTGGCGGCACGGCATGGTCGCGAATTATGTTCCCCGCCTTCAACGAATATATTCGTCGCCGCAGGCCTATAGCCGTGGTCGCAACGCACATCACAGCAGCCAATGTTGCCGTGGGCGCCCGCGTTATCACGGGTATCGATTATCCGGTCATCTGCGTACCAACAGACTATGAAGTCGAAGGCTTTTGGCCCCACAAGGACACCGACCTGTTCTGCGTGGCCAACGAGTTTATGGCCGAAACGCTGCGCCCGCGCAAAGTTCCCGAGTCAAAGATCCGCATAACTGGCATCCCCATCCGAGCCGGTTTCGATACCGATTACAAACGCGAAGATGAGCTCAGCAAGTTCAATCTCCCCATAGACAAAACCGTCGTATTGGTGATGGCCGGCGCCAGTTTGCCCCAACCATACGTGCGTTTCCGCGCCGCGATGGACCACACGCTCCCCTTCTTACGCAGCTTTGAGGACATGCACTTTGTCTTTTTACCGGGCAAGGATAAGGAATACGCCACCCGACTCAAAACGCTCTTCGACGCCATGAAGCTCGACAACGTCACGGTTCTGGACTACGTAGACGACATGGCGGCCCTCATGCACGGCTGCGACCTGGCAATCCTCAAATCGGGCGGACTCACCGTCACCGAGTGCCTGTGCGCTCATCTGCCGATGATCCTGCTGGGTAAATCATACGGTCAGGAAAAGGCCAACACCACAATGCTCACCGGCATGGGCGCCAGCATGCATGTCACCACCGCACGAGAACTCATCGTGACGTTGCGCCATCTCCACGATCATCCGGAGTCGCTCAAAGCGCTACTCACCAACGGCGAAGTACTACGCCGCCCCCACGCAGCCGAAGACATAGCCATCGCCACCATGGAGCTAGTAGGCAAACCCCAAAAGCGCAAACGAGCCTTCTGCCGCTTCTACTGGGGAGGAAAGCCCGCGCATATCCGCTAGCACCGGACTGTCCGCCGTGGCGCAGGCCGCCCACACATATCATTCCATGCTCAAACATTCTCGCTTCGCTTCGCTCGCTGCGAAACTGCGCGTGAAACGATATGTGTGGGCGGCCTGCGCCACGGCTATACGTACGCACTAGCAGCCATATCGGTTACCCTACTAAAAGCAGCGAAGGGAAACTCGAAAACAAAAAATCAAAGTAATCCGATCTGACAAAGGAGCCGTCTCTTTGTCAGATCGGATTACTTGTTAGACACAGCTTCTAGATACAGCATTAGGCTTCAGATGGGAAGCCATAACCGATTGCGAGCATGTAAACGTAGCTCGCCCCTGGGAGGCCCCTATATATCGTCCCGCGCGCAGTTTCGCAGCGCAGCGAGAATGTTTGAGCACGGGATGATATATAGGGGCCTCCCAGGGGCGAGCGGACATTACGACACTCCGTTCAACGAAGCAAAAGACTAGGCGACGCCGCTGGAGCCGAAGCCTCCGTTGCCTCGATCGGTTTCGTCTAGTTCTTCTACTTCTATGAGGTTGACCGTGGGGACTTCTTGGATGACGAGTTGGGCTATGCGGTCACCTTTGTTGATTTGGATGTTGTTGGAGGGATCCAGGTTGATGAGGATAACCTTGAGTTCTCCTCGGTAGTGGGCGTCGATGAGGCCCGGCGTGTTGACTATAGACAGGCCCTGCTTGATGGCCAAGCCGCTGCGGGGCTGGACGAAGCCGGCGTAGCCATCGGGCAGGGCGATGGCCAGCCCGGTAGAGACCAGACGGCGTTCGAAGGGCTTCAGGACGCAGTCCTCGTTGGAGCGCAGATCCAAGCCGGCATCGGTGGGATGGGCGTATTTGGGAAGCTCGACGGTGGGGTCGAGACGCTTTATGTTGACGGTAATGTTGGACATGGAATCACCTTAGCTTGTCGAGCTCTTGCAGAAACTCATCAACGTCTTTGAAATCGCGGTAGACCGAGGCAAAGCGGATGTACGCCACCTTGTCGATCTTGGCCAAGCGCTTGAGCACCATGTCACCCAACTCATGGGACGTAACGGCCGTCAGCGTGCGAGAGCGCAGCTCGACCTCGATGTCATCGATAATCTCATTGAGCTTCTTAGTGTCGATATCGCGCTTGATGGTGGCGCGCATCAAGCCGACGAGCAGCTTATTGCGATCGAACCGCTGCTTGGTTCCGTCCGACTTAATGACCTCGATTGGGTCTTCACATCGCTCGAACGTTGTAAAGCGATAGTTACACGAGCAGCATTCGCGACGGCGCTTAATGGTGTTGTTTGACTCCTGCATACGGGAATCAACGACGCGGGTATGTGCCTTGCCGCATTTGGGACAGCGCATGGTACCTCCTCTTAAACGATAACAAGGGTACCATGCGCAGCGCGATAATGATTACGAACGAGCAGGAACCTTAAGATACGCACCGGCGGCGAGCGAACCATGCTCCAGATGATTGACGTTACGGATCATGTCGGAAGTCTCTTGCGTGGAAAGGCCTTCGATTGGATATTCCTCGGCAAGCGACCAAAGAGAATCGCCAGGCTGAACGCGAATGGTCTCGTAGGTAACGTTGGAAACGGACTCGGCATACGCGGCGTGACGAGCGCTAAAGACCGACGTAGCGAGGACAAAAAAGAGCGTGAGCGCAACGGCGACGGCAACAATCGTCGGAACCTTAAGGGAAAGGCGGGCCGGCGCGACTGCAGCCTGCTGATTGCAAGCAGGCTTTACGGTCAAAGGCTGAAAGCCGGAGCGGCCACCCTGAACAACCGTAAAAGTGGGTGCTGCAGGCGTCTCGAGCTTAAGGGCGAGGTTTCCCTGGACCATATTCGTTGCGTTCATCATGTTCTCCTCTCGCGTGTTTTGCTGAAAACAGTTTTATCAAGCCGCGCGGACAAAAATGTCTAGCGCGAGAACGAATGTTCGGTTATTATTATCTTCGAACAGTTGTTCCTGTCAAGCAAAATTCGAACATTTGTTTGACATGGGTAGAGAGGATGCCCTGATGGCTCGCAAAATTACCAAGCGTCAGCAGCAAATTTACGACTTCATCAAGGAATATCAGCAGGAGAAGGGTTATCCGCCCAGCGTGCGCGAGATGGCATCTGCCGTGGGCCTATCCTCTCCCAGCACCGTGCACGCCCATCTCTCTGCCCTGGAGGCGCGCGGGCTACTCAAGCGCGATGCCACCAAACCACGTGCTCTGGAACTCTTTAACGAGGACGGTTCCTCTGTCTCAATTTCTAAATCTGACGAGCCCACCGCACCTCGCGGAACGGTCTCGCTACCGCTCGTTGGTCGCGTCGCGGCTGGGATTCCCATTCTGGCCGAACAGAATATCGAAGACACTTTTACTATCCCGACCGAAATCGCCACCGATCAGGGTTCCTTTATCCTTGAGGTGCATGGGAGCTCAATGATCAATGTCGGCATCTTCAATGGCGATTACATCATCGTCCGTGAACAAAAGAGTGCCATGAACGGCGAAATTGTCGTGGCCATGATTGATGGTTCAGCGACCGTCAAGACGTTCTACAAGGAGCAGGGACGCGTACGCCTGCAGCCCGAGAATGACACCATGGAGCCTATCTATGCAACGAATCCCGTTATCTTGGGCAAAGTCGTCGGCTTGATGCGCCGGTTCTCGTAATGCAGAAACGCATCACCATCTTTGATACCGTCCGCGGGTTTACGATGATTTCAATGGCAGGTTTTCACGCTTGCTACGATCTTGCCTACCTGTACGGTTGGGATATGCCCTGGTTTACACAGACCGTCTTTCAAGACATCTGGCGTGCCAGCATCAGCTGGGTATTCCTGTTTATCGCGGGTTGGATGTGCACCCTTTCGCGCAACAATATCAAACGTGCCGCCAAATACGCCTTAGCAGCACTCGTCGTCTGGTTGGCAACAACACTTGTCTCAATTGACGATTCTGTTAATTTTGGCATCATCTACTGCATGGCCGCATGTACCGGCATCGTGGCGTTGACCGATCCCGTCCTTAAGAAGATATCGGCGAGATGGGGCATGTCCCTATGCCTTTTGTTGTTTGCCCTCACCTGGAGCATCCCCAAAACGATCTACCCTGTCCCCCACCTGGCGTGGCTGGGATTTCCGAGCCGGGGTTTGTCTCAGGTGATTACTACCCCATCATCCCGTTTTTCTTTATGTATCTTGCAGGATACTACGCCGCACACATAGCGAAGGGAATCGATAAGACCGCCCCAAGCTGGGCCTACGCCAATCCCGTCCCGGCGCTCGCCAGCCTTGGACGTCATGCACTCCCCTTTTATCTGCTGCATCAGCCCATTATTCTGGGCTTTTTGGAGCTCGTCTACTCGGTGCGATAACGCTTAAGCCGCGGCGCGATACGAACCGGCAGCTTCGCCACAATACGAACGCCGTCCTCAAGATATTCCTCGTGCAAAAGGGTTCCCTGTTCATGCACCAGCGTGATGAGGGCGCCCTCGCGATACGGGATATCAGCAGAGAGCAACACATCGGTGGCAGCTGCCTCACGAGCAATACGGTCGACGAGATCGTCGAGTCCCTCGCCCGTCTGGGCCGAGAACAGCACGGCCTCGGGATAGCGACGACGGAAACTCAATCGATCAACGCTATCGAGAAGATCGATTTTATTGAACACCGTAAGCGTCAAACGCTCGCCGGCACCGATCTCGTCAAGAACGCGATCGACTGCCTCGAGCTGGCGCTCGTAGTCCTCATCAGAGGCATCCACAACTTTAAGGATCAGATCGGCACCAAGAACCTCAGACAGTGTGGACTTAAAGGCATCAACGAGACCATGCGGTAGCTTTTGAATAAAGCCAACGGTATCGGTAATCGTCATGCCACGACCGCCGGGCAGGCGATACGAACGCGTCGTCGGGTCGAGCGTAGCAAACAGCTTGTCCTGCGAAAGTACCGTAGATCCGGTCAGACGATTGAGCAACGTCGATTTACCCGCATTGGTATAACCGGCTAACGCGACGCGAAACGCCGGTGACTCAATGCGGCTCTTAGACTGGACATCGCGACGCTGTTCAACCTGCTTGAGCTCACGACGAAGCGCAGCGATCTTATTACGAATGAGGCGACGGTCAACCTCGAGCTGGCTTTCACCCTGGCCAAAGCGCGAACCGATGCCGCCGCGCGTCTGCTCCTTGGCAAGATGGCTCCACATGCCACGCAGACGAGGCAACAGATATTGAAGCTGCGCCAGCTGTACCTGTAGGCGTCCCTCACGCGTCTGAGCATGCAGGCCAAAGATATCCAAGATCAGTGCTGTACGATCGATAATCTTTACCGGCTCACCCACGGCTTTCTCCAAATAGGATTGCTGCGAGGGCGATAAATCGTCGTCGAAGATAACAACATCGACATCCATACGATGCACGAGCCCGCAAAGCTCCTCAACCTTACCGGAGCCGATAAACGATTTTGGATACGGCTTAACCAGACGCTGTGACAAACGCGCCACGCACTGGGCGCCAGCCGTATGGGCCAGGCGCTCAAGCTCGTCAAGCGAACGATCGAGCGGCCATGCATTGTCGTGCCACTCAACACCAACTAATATGGCACGCTCGGGCTCGGGTGCCGTGGGAACAAGGGGGAAACGGGCCATTAGGCAGCCTCAATACGATGCAGGATGTCCTCAACGACCTCATCGATCGTAAACTCGTCCATATCAAACCACACGATACGGTCATCGCGCTTAAACCACGAAAGCTGACGCTTGGCATAACGACGCGAACGCATCTTAATGAGCTCGCGAGCCTCATCCATGCTCATCACGCCATTAAAAGCATCGATAATCTCTTTATAGCCAATTGCCTGCATCGACGTCAGGGCATCTCCCAGCCCCTGGTCCATCAGACCGCGAACCTCATCGACAAGACCCTGTTCAAACATCAGATCGACACGTAGGTTAATGCGCTCGTAGAGAACCTCGCGATTACGCGTCAGACCAAACCATAGAGCATGATAATGCTCGCGCGGAACACTAAACTGACTTTTTTGCTGTGCATAGGAGATACCATCATCGTGCATTTCGAGCGCACGAATCACGCGGCGAACATTATGGGGGTGGATGACCGCAGCGGACTCGGGGTCACGCTCGGCAAGCAGGGCATGCAGTTCTTCCTCACCAATACGCTCGGCAAGCTCCTGATAGCCCGCACGGCGATCGTCCTCAAGTTCGCCCGAGGGAAAGTCCATCTCATCGAGGGCGGCCTTGAGATACAGCCCCGTACCTCCGCAAAAAACCGGCAGGCAACCCGAACCAAGGAGACGTTCAACATGCGCGCGAGCGTCAGCCTGATAAAGCGCAGCAGAATATGCCACACCCGGCTCCACAATGTCGACGAGACGCAGCGGCGCCGTACACTCATCGGGCGCCATCTTTGCGGTACCGATGTCCATGCCGCGATAGATTTGCATCGCATCGCACGACAGCACTTCGGACGAAAGACGAGCGGCCAAACGGTCGGCAACATCACTCTTACCAACCGCCGTCGGACCGACGATCGCAACGGCGGAAAGACCTGCCTCGGAAGAAACCATTAGCGCGGCTCGCCCACAACGGAACCGGACAAATACCAGGTCTTGGCAACATCAACGTCAACATCAACGATCTTGCCAACAAGCTGATCGATGCTGTAACCCTCGGGGATAGGCGCATGCACGGTCTGATTCTTGGGACTCTTGCCAAGCAGGACCGTGTCGTTCTTTTTACTCGTTCCCTCAATGAGCGCCGGCACCACAGTATGAAGCTCACCCTGGTTATACTCGTGTGCAGTGGTCTCGATAACCTTAACCAGGCGGTTGAAACGCTCGAGAATAACCTCATGCGGCGTAGGATCATCAATCTCGGCGGCCGGGGTACCGGCGCGCTTGGAATAGATGAAGGTATAGGCCTGAGCATAGCGGACCGTCTCGGCAAGTGAGAGCGTCTGCTCAAAGTCTTCTTCAGTCTCGCCCGGGAAGCCAACGATAATGTCGGTCGAGAGCGCGATGTCGGGCATGCGGTTGCGAATGCGATCGACCAGGCCCAGATAGTCCTCGCGTGTATAACGGCGATTCATCTCTTTGAGGATCCGCGTCGAACCTGACTGGACGGCCAGGTGCAGCTGCGGCATAACGGCAGGCGTCTCGGCCATGGCGTCGATGGTCTCGGGCAGCAGGTCCTTGGGATGCGAAGACGTAAAGAAGATGCGCTCCACGCCCGTATCGCCCACGGCGCGCAGCAAGTCGGCAAAGCGCGGCTTACCAAACAAATCGCGGCCATATGAGTTAACGTTTTGGCCCAGCAGCGTAATCTCACGCACGCCCTGGCGCACCAAGCCGGTCACCTCGTCGACAATCTCCTCGAAGGGGCGACTCTTTTCGCGACCGCGCACGTACGGCACGATGCAGTAGGTGCAGAAGTTATTGCAGCCCGTCATGATGGGCACCCAGGCGTGATACTGCGTCTCACGGTGCCACGGCATACTCATGGCATCCGTATCCTCATGCTCATTGGTGCGGATATGACGCTTGCCGTCCAGGAACGCCTCGGCAATGAGCTCGGCCACATGTGCGATGGAATGCGTGCCAAAGATGACATTGACGTTATCGACGTTGGTGAGCAGACCCTCGCCATCGCGTTGCGCGATGCAACCACCAACGGCAACCACGCGCTTGCCCGAAGGCGAAGGCGGCAGGCTTTTGCAGGAATTGCACTGACCGTACAGGCGAGTATCGGCGGCCTCACGCACACAGCATGTCATGAAGACAACGATATCGGCATGCTCGGGATCGAGCGCCATGAGACAGCCATACGAATCAAGCAGACCGCTCACGCGCTCGGAATCGTGCTGATTCATCTGGCAGCCAAAGGTGCGGATAAAGTAGGTTTTACCGGCAAGAATATCGCGTACGGAACGCTGGTCCATGTGCATAAGTCCTAACGATGGAAGGAAGGCGAATCGAGGCAAGCAGAAGCTATGCCACAGGCTTAACATCATCCATGACGACGTTATCCATAGCAGCTCGATTGATCTGGTGAACGTAGATAGAAAGGCGGATGGCCGTGCGCGACTCCCCGTTAATGAGGATGTCGGAGAACACGGGCGCGCAGGAAATATCAAAACCGGTTGGAATCAAAAAACCGCGCGCGATAGCCACGGCCTTAATGGCCTGGTTGACAGCACCAGCGCCGACACACTGGATGTTGACGGGTACACCATCCTTGACCATGCCGGCGATGGCGCCGGCAACGGACGCGGGCGATGATTTGCTTGATACCTTCAGGCAATCCATGAAGAAACTCCTGCGTTTAAAAGTACGTTTTAACTGCAATAACTGTATCGTACCGAGTGGACTCGGTAAAGGCACTATTCCTCTTTGGCAAGATCGAAGGTCACAGTGATTCGATCACGCGAAACACGAATCTTTGGGTCGCCGCAAAGGTTGAGATAGTACCGGGCGGCAAGGTCATTAAAGTCACGCTCCACAGCACGCGAAAACTGTGCCATGTCATCCTTGGCAATACGTAGCCCGCGACGATCCTTCGCAAGATCGACAGGAGCCGGCGCATGCGAGGACGAATCACGCTCGCGCAGCAGACGCGCGGTCACACCGCGAACGGGCTTAATCTGCCCTGCCAAAATGCGATGAGCCGTGCGCTCGGACATCTCAAGACCCAAACCCGAACAGATACGGATAAAGTCCTCGGCATCAGAGGCAAGGCCTAAACGATCGACAACCGGAAGCTCACTCTCGTCATCAATGAACAGGAGACGCGACGTATCGAGCCGACTTGACGCCTGAGCATAAAGGGTCGCGGCAATCTCAGACGGAGAACCAAGATAGACATCGCAACCACGCAACTCCTCGAGCGCAAACTCACAAGCAGCGCGAATAATATTATGCGGGCCGCGAGCACAGACATAACGTCCGTCCTCATCCTTGACGGCCTGGGGCCAGCTGGACTGATCGGCACGCTCACTGAGGCGGTCGGCCGCAACGCTCACCTTAAAGGCCGAGCCAAGGTCGACACCAGACGTGACCACACGGGCCCCGTCGGTGTTCTGCTTGATCGAAAACAATGCCATGCCACGACCGTGAACGCCCCAACGGTCCATCTTCATGCTCTCGAGCTTGGAGGTAACGCGGGCATCGAAGATTCGCTCTTGCATATCCTGCGGAACGCCCGAACCGTTATCCAGAAAGACAAGCGTGCGGACGCCATCTTCCTTGGTCGTGGCGAGATAGACCTTGTCGGCGCCGGCATCGCGAGCATTACGGAGCATTTCGATGACGATATCCTCGACATGCTGAATGTCGTGCTTTGCCTGGCGCCGCTCGGCCTCCGAAACGCGGAGGCGGACATACCCCTCGCCAAGGTTCTCCTCGACGCGAAGGTTGCCCTCCCCCGACATCGACGCGATAAATGAGATGAGCTCGTTCGCGTCGCTCATGTTATTTAGCGATATCGACAGCGCGGCTCTCGCGAATCACGACGACGCGCACCTGACCGGGATACTCCATCTCTTCCTCGATCTGATGGGCGATATCGTGAGCCAGGACCGTGGACTGGGCATCGGAGATCTTGTCCGGCTGAACCATCACGTGGACCTCGCGACCAGCCTGCATGGCATAGGTACGCTCGACGCCGTCATGGGAGTTGGCGATCTCCTCGAGCTTCTCAAGACGCTTGATGTAGTTCTCGGCAGACTCGCGACGGGCACCGGGGCGAGAGGCAGAGACAGCATCGGCGGCCTGTACCAGGACATCGAGCACCGTGTTGGGGTCGACATCGGCATGGTGAGCCTCGATAGCGTGGACGATAACGGGCTTCTCACCATAACGGCGGGCAAGCTCGGCGCCGATGACGGCATGCGGGCCCTCGACGTCGTGGTCGATTGCCTTGCCAAGGTCGTGCAGCAGGCCGGCGCGCTTGGCGGTCACAACGTCCAGGCCAAGCTCGGAAGCCATCACGCCGCACAGGTCAGAGACTTCGAGGGAGTGCTGAAGCACGTTCTGACCAAACGAAGTACGGTAGCGCAGGGCACCAAGGGTCTTGACGATCTCGGGATGCAGGTCGTGAATGCCGGTATCGAAGGCAGCCTGCTCGCCAGCCTCGCGCACGCGCTGCTGAACCAGGTCGGCAGCCTTGTGATACATCTCCTCGATGCGGGCGGGGTGAATGCGGCCGTCGGCGATGAGGTTCTCCAGAGCAACACGAGCGGTCTCACGACGGACCGGGTCGAAGCTCGAAAGAACGACGGTCTCGGGCGTATCGTCGATCACGAGGTTGACACCGGAAACCTGCTCGAAGGTCCGGATGTTGCGACCCTCGCGACCGATGATACGGCCCTTGAGGTCATCAGAGGGAATGTGCACGGAGGTAACGGTGACCTCGGCTGTGTGGTCGGCAGCGCAGCGCTGAATCGCCAGGGACAGAATCTCCTGGGCGGTCTTGTGGCACTCGGCGCGAACCTGCTGCTCGGACTCGCGAATGATCGTGGCGGCCTCGTGGGTGACCTCGCCGCGAACCTTATCGAGGAGCTCCTTGTGGGCGTCCTCGCGGGTAAGGTCGGCGATGCGCTCGAGCTCGGAGGTCTGCTTTGCGCAGAGCTCCTCGAGCTCGCGGGAGCGCTTCTCGACCTGACCGGCCTGGCTGGACAGCTGATGCTCGCGCTTGTCGAGAGCGTCGTTGCGGCGATCAAGGGATTCCTCGCGCTGCATCACGCGGTTCTCGAGCGTACGAATCTCGCTCTTACGCTGCTTGTCCTCGGCCTCGGCGGCCTGCTTGTTCTTGATGATCTCCTCTTTAGCCTCGAGCAGAGCCTCTTTTTTGAGGGTCTCGGCCTGACGCTTTGCATCGCCGATCAGGGACTCAGCCTGTGCATGTGCCGACTGGATCTTTTCGTCGGCCTCGTGAAGACTACCCTGCTTGGCGGTGCGCATGTAGGCAATGGCGGCGATGGCACCCAAAACGATACCAACGAGCGCTGCGATGATAGGCATGCTCACTCCTTTTTATGGATTCGTTACACAACAAAGCGAACCGTCCTTACGAACGGCTCGCGACATTTGAGTAATATGGGCGCAGCTTATGCGGGTCGGATACAGATAAACATATAAACAAACTCATCACAGATGAGCACATATCACAAAGCAAATGACAGTGTTTATCGTACGTTGAACCACAACAACTGTCAAATAAATGGCCCCGGCACGGCGGCTAAAACGCGGTGAACGGCAGGGCCACAAAACGCATACGCCTAAACCGCACATTCCTCGCGTTCGGCATCGAGACGTGCCTTAACGGCATCGGCGGCGATTTGATACGAGAAGCCTTTGCCCATCAAAAACCGAACCAGTTTTTCGAATCCGCGCGTCTCTGGAACACGCCGCTTGGCGAGCAGGGCTGACGCACGCGTCAAATCGTCTTCGACGGCAAAATATTCCTCGGGATAACCGGGAATGTCATCGAGCACGACATGACGGCGCTTGAGCTCGGTCTCGATTTTGCGCTGTCCCCAACCGCGCCGTTTGCGTTCCTCGATAAAGTACGAGCAAAAGCGGTTCTCGTCTAAAAAGTGATACTCGGTGGCGCGCTCGACGGCGAAATCGATCGCGGGCTGGTGAAAGCCGTAGCGAGCCAGCTTGTCACGGACCTCACCCGTCGCATGGTCGCGGCGCGATAACATCTCAGTCACCATGGTAAGTGCACATTTACGCTCGATGAGCTGCACCGCCTCACGAAAGTTGTCCCAATCACAGGGAAGATCGGGGCGGTTTTTGACATACAGGCGCGCGACCCGCATGGGAATCCAAATGGACCGCTCAAAACCGTCCTCAAGCTCACAATCGATATGTGCGCAAGGCTTTTTGGACGCATACCCGCTCGAAAACGAGGAGGCCGCCTTCTTATCGGGAAAGACGACCGTGGCCTCGGTCACCGTATACGACATGAGCGTAACCGCTACTCGTCGTCATCATCGAGCATAGCGGAACCATCGATGGCGTAAAGCTCATCAAACTCCTCAGGCGCAGGCTGATCGGTCAGCTCGACCTCGGACGGAGCATCGTCATCAAACTCAAGTCCGCAGGCAAGGCGAACCTTATGCTCAATCTCGTCGGCGCAATCGGGGTGTTCGCGCAGGAAAGCCTTGGCGGCCTCGCGACCGTTGCCGAGCTTGTCCTCGCCATAGGCAAACCAGGAGCCCATCTTCTTGCAGATGCCGCACTCGACAGCCATGTCCAGAATCGAGCCCTCCTTAGAGATGCCCGTACCGTACATGATGTCGAACTCAGCAGAACGGAACGGAGCTGCCACCTTGTTCTTAACGACCTTGGCGCGCACGCGGTTACCGATAACCTCGTCCTTAAGCTTAATGCTGTCGATGCGGCGAATGTCGATACGCACCGAAGAGAAGAACTTAAGGGCGCGACCGCCCGTCGTAGTCTCGGGGTTGCCGAACATGACGCCGATCTTCTCACGCAGCTGGTTAATAAAGATGCACGTCGTGTTGGACTTGGACAGCGAGCCGGCGAGCTTGCGGAGCGCTTGGCTCATCAGGCGAGCTTGCAAGCCGACCGTGGTATCGCCGATCTCTCCCTCGATCTCGGCACGCGGAGTCAGCGCGGCGACGGAGTCGACGACGATGGCGTCGATGGCGCCTGAACGCACGAGCATGTCAACGATCTCGAGCGCCTGCTCACCCGTATCGGGCTGGGAAATGAGCACCTCGTCGATATCCACGCCGATGCGCGCGGCATACGTGGGATCGAGCGCGTGCTCGGCATCGATAAATGCCACAACGCCACCCATTGCCTGGGCCTCGGCCAAGATCTCGAGCGAAAGCGTCGTCTTACCGGAGGACTCGGGACCGTAGATCTCGACGATTCGGCCGCGCGGCACACCGCCGATACCCAGAGCGGCATCGAGTGCCAGAGCGCCCGTAGGGATGGCCTCGACCTCGAGCTCGGGGCCACCGTCGCCGTACCTCATGATGGAACCCTGGCCGAATTTCTTCTCGATCTCGGCCTTGGTGGTGGCGATCATCTCATCGCGCTCTTTACCCGTCGTGCGAGCATGAACGGTACGTACGGGACCTGAATTCTTGGCCATGAATAGCCCTCCTCTTAACAACCTGCATCGATAATAAACGAACGGCTGTTCGTGGTCAACCGTTCAGATAAATCATAAGCAGTCGACCTTTCCAAAAACCAACCAAACGCCGACCATACACTGACCAAATGCTTGACCATAAAGGGCCAAATAAGAACAAGGCAGGCAAAAATACACCTATGAACAGCACAAACGCTAAATTCTTCTGAGGTCCCTATCTCCACAATTAAGGGGCCCGGAGGCCCCTTAAAACACGTCTATTCCATAGAATCGAGCACGCAGACAATGCGACCCAGTGCCTCCGCGACCGCATGGGCACGAACACACGAACGATCGCCCTCATAGCGACAACGAATGGAGTCCACGACCGGCACGCCCCCATCGGCGGAACGATGCGCCCAGCCAATATAGAAAGTGCCCGCCGGATCGTCCTCAGTGCCACCGCCGGGGCCGGCATAACCCGTTGCGCTCACTGCAATAACGCTCTGGTACAGCTCCAGCGAACCCGACGCCATCTCGCGCGCGGTCTGATGCGACACAGCGGTATAGCGGTCGAGCGTCTCCTGCTCAACACCCAGCACGCGATGCTTAATCTCATCGCAGTAGGTCACCGCACCGCCACGCAGCACCGCCGAGGCGCCTGGGATATCGGCAATCGTCGAGGCGATCATACCCGCCGTCAGAGACTCAGCCGTCGAAACCGTCACGCCCCGAGCGCTCGCGCGCTCGACGATATCGCGCGCCAGCTCCTCGTTATGTGCGAAAATCTGCTCAAAAGAGTCCGTCATACCCACCAGGACCTAGACCGAAAAGACGATCTTGCGGCAGTTCCAGAAGTACTGGGCGCCCGAGATAACGGTCAAGACAACGGCAACGGCATACAGGAAGCGCGACACCGAGTAGATGCCGAGCGTCAGCGCCACCGGGCCAAGGTGCAAGCCGGCCATAGCAAAAACGCACAGGTAACCGCAGATGGAGACCATCGTGGTTGCCGTCTTGTACTTGCCGAGCTTATCGGCCGCAACGACCACACCGGCCGCACTCGCGACCATGCGAAGGGCGCTCACCAGAAGCTCACGGAACAGGATAATGAACACGGACCACACGGTCACCGCACCAAAATCCAAGAACAGCAGCAGGGCCGAGAACACGAGCAGCTTATCGGCGATGGGGTCCAAGAATTTACCGAAGTCGGTGATCTCGTTGCGCGAACGCGCCAGATAACCGTCGACCTTATCGGTGCACGACAGGATCACATACAGAATGAAGGCAGCGGCGGCGAGCGGGCCGTCGAAGATGCTCCAATCCGTACCGGCAACACTCGTGTGAGAAAGCGCCGACACGATCATGAACACCGGGATAAAGACGATGCGAACGCACGTCACGATGTTGGCGGGCGTCCAAACACTCGTCAGTTCCTTATTGCTCTCGTTTGCCACGATGCTCTCCTACTCCACAACATGACCGATAAGCTCATAGCAGAAGCTATCGGTAAACTCGACCGTCAGAATATCGCCCACGGACGCCTCGCTGGCGTCCAAGTGCACCGCGCCATCGGAATCGGGCGCCTGGAACCAGGCATGGCCGATCAGCTCGGCGCCGTCCTCGGTTTCTTCGATACCGTCGACGATCACCTGGGCGCGCTCGCCCACATGCGCGGCGGTGGCGGCAAAACCGAGCGATTCGGCCAGGTCCATGGCCTCCTGGGCGCGCTCGAGCTTGACCTCCTCATCGACCTGACCCTCCATCTTGGCGGCCAGGCTGCCCTCCTCACGCGAGTAGGCAAAGACACTCGTGTAGTCGAAGCCGACGGTGTCCATAAAGTCGATGAGGTCGCGGAACTCGTCGTCGGTCTCGGTCGGGAAGCCGACCATGGCCGTGGAACGGATCACGATGCCGGGGATACGCTCACGCAGATCGCGGAACAGGTCCTCGAGCTCCTGGCGCGAACCGGAACGGCGCATAGCCTTGAGGATGCGCGCGTCGCAGTGCTGCACAGGGATATCGATATAGGGCAGCACCTCGGGCGTATCGCGAATCGTATCGATAAGCTCGTCGGTCATGCCCTCGGGTTGCAGATAGAGCACGCGGACCCAAACGTTGTGCGGGCGCACGGCTTCGGCGACGGCACGCAGCAGCTGCGCCAGATTGCGCGGCGAGCCCTCGGCGGCGTCCTCATCGGCAAAGTCAGTGCCCCAAATGCCCGTGTCCTGGCCGATCAGCACGATTTCGCGCACACCGCCGGCAACCAGGTCGCGCACCTCGGAGATAATGCTCTCGGCATTGCGCGAATGATAGCGACCGCGAATGTAGGGGATCATGCAGAAGCTGCAGAAGCGGTTGCAGCCATCGGAGATCTTGACGTAAGCAACGGCGCCCTCGACGGTACGCTTGACCTGCGGGATATAGGCTGCGATCTCACGCTCGACACCCAGCGCGCCATCGATGACCGCCACGATGCCGTCCTCCTCGTCGGCCTTCACAAAGGCAGCGACCTCGGGCAGCTCGTCAGGCAAGTCGTCGCCATAGCGCGACGGCACACAGCCGCACATAACGATGGGGCAAGAACGAACGCCGTCCTGAACCTCGTTGGCGAGCTCGAGCGTGGTCTCGATGCTCTCGGACGTTGCGGAGGCGAGGAACGAGCATGTATTGACGATGGCGATATCGGCATCCTGCGGGTCGAATGCCTCCTCGTAGCCTGCGGCGGTCAAAAGAGAACGCATGCGGTCGGTGTCAACCTCGTTCTTAGCGCACCCGAGGGTGATATAGAGCACGGAGCCCAACGGTGTATCCATGTTGGAGAGCGGTCCTTTCGAAAGATATTAGCGGTAGTTGGTGAACTGTAGCGGCTGGCCGTAATCCTGGTCGCGCAGGAACTGGATCACGGCCTGCAACGCGTCCTTCGAAGCAGAGGAAACACGCAGCTTGTCGGCCTCGATGGTCACCTTGACCTTGAGTTTTTGGTCCTTGATGTCCTTGTTGATCTTCTTGGCGGTCGCCTGGTCGATACCCTCGACGATATGGCCGAGCACGCGCACGGTGCCGCCCGACGCCGCCTGCGGAGCATCCCACGAGACAGCCTTGAGGTCGATGCCGCGCTTGATGAGCTTGGAGCTCAGCACGTCGATAATCTGCTTAGAGACAAAGTCAGCCGGGGCGCTGATCGTAAAGAGCTTGTCGCCCTTCGAAAGCTCGATCGTGGCGCCGGAATCCTTAAGGTCATAGCGCTGGGAAATCTCGCGCGTGGTCTGCTGGAAGGCGTTGTCGACCTCTTGCATGTTGACCTCGGACACGACGTCGAAGCTGGAATCTTTAGCCATGATGTTTCCTTTCGCGTACGAGCGGCTTAGTAGCTATCGTACGAATAGTCGGTAGAATCGGTGGGTGTCTGACCGTCAGTTGCGGTATCGGCGCCATCCGTGGACTGGGCATCGGTAACGTCGGTGGTATCGGCACCATCGGTGGTGTCGGTACCATCAGAACTTTCACCATTCTCGGAATCAGTCGTCTCCTTCTTGGGAACGGTGATCGTCACACGCGCCACGCCCGAGGTCTTGGTATCGTAACGGACCTTTTCACCGTTCTTGGTAACGGTGACATCGGAAGGCTTGGACGTGGTGATCTCGATCGAGGACTCGGGCGTGTACTCCTGCTCAAAGGGGCCAGTCGCTTGGGCGCCATAGACCGACTTGCCGTCGACCTTGACCTCAATCCACGCGGTCTTTCCCTTGGCAACGGAGACTTTGACCTTCGTGACCTCGTTCTCTTCCTTCTTGGCCGTTGTCTTGGTAGCGTCCGAGTCAGTCGACTCATCCGTCGCCTCATCGGTGTCTTCGTCCTCGTCGACCGTTTCGGTCTTCTTAGAAGACTTCTTGGTCGTCGTCTTGGTAGCAGTGGGCGTCTCGGGCGTGGTCTCGGGCGCCGAAGATGCGCAGCCGCGCAGAAGCACCACGATGAGCACAATCAACAGCAGCGCAACGGCACCGATGCCGGCGTAGACGATACGCGGATCGAGCCCGTTGTTTTGAGGAGTACGTGATCCGCCGCGTCCACGATTGGAACTGCTGCGGCCGCCTCCCTGAGGCATACGACCACGATTGCAATCGGAACGGCCGCGATAGCCACCCTGGCCCTGAAGGCTGCGCTGACCCGAGCGGGGCGCAAGTTCACCGCGGCCTTGATAGCCACGCTGGCCCGAACGCGGAGCCGAAGAGCGCTGGCCATACGGCTGTGATTGAGAGCGAAGACGCGGCGTCACCTGCGTGGTATCGGCATCCGCATAGCCACCGCGAGAGCGTCCCGTAGAGGCACCACGGTAACCGCGATCGGAATAGCCGCCGTCGCCGTAGCCGGCACGAGGGTCACGCGCCACGCCTCGGGCAGCGGGAAGTGCACGGTCCTCGGGCATCGGCGTACTGCGGAACCGGTCACGCTGTGAGCGAATCTCCTCGCCCGAACCCGTCTCGGTAATATAACCGGCCTGCTGAGGACGCTGTCCATAACGCGTCGAACGACCGCCCTGAACCATCAGGAAGCGCCCGTTATCGACCGAGGAACGCGAATTGACGTAGCCAGCGGCGTCCTGAAAACGACCGCCCTGCTGCGACGTCTCGCGCTCATATGCCATCAGATCGTCAAAGTAGGCATTGACGACCTCGCGCGGATTGAGGCCCAAAAAGCGAGCATAGCTCGAAATCATGCCCTGCGCATAGCCGCGCGGCGGCATCGAAGCAAAGTTACCGGTCTCGAAAAACTCGATGATCTGCGGCCTGATTTTGATGGTGTTGGCGACCTGCTGAATGGAAAGGCCCATTCGGCGACGCTGCTCGAGCAGCATGTCACCAAAGCGTGCAGCCATCAGAATCCTCCAAACTCACGATCTTCACGTGCCATCTCGGCGTCGACAGATTCCAGCGCGGCAAGCCCCTCCTCGTCCAACAGGACCTCGCGCGGCTTGGAACCGTCGGGCGGTCCGACGACACCCTTTTCTTCCAGCATGTCCATAATACGCCCGGCACGTGCATAGCCAACCTTCAGACGGCGTTGCAGGCCAGATGTGGAGCCAAGCTGCGATTCCACCACAATATGGGCGGCTTCCCAAATGAGCGGATCATCGTCTTGCGGCTCGGCGACTCCGGTGCGGACAATGCCGCTGCCACCCGCCATGGACATGGAAGCGGGCGCCACGGCAGACAGGATCTCCTCGTGGTAGTCGGGCTCGCTCTGCGACTTGACGAACTCGACAATCTCATTGATTTCGTCATCCGAGACAAAGCAGCCCTGGATACGGCGAGGCTTGCCCCAGTCGACCTTGGAGAACAGCATATCGCCCAAACCGGTGAGCTTTTCGGCACCCATCTGATCGATGATGACGCGCGAGTCGATGCCCGTGGCGACATTAAAGGCGATGCGGTTGGTGATGTTGGCCTTGATGAGGCCCGTCACCACGTTGGAGCTGGGGCGCTGGGTGGCCACAATAAGATGAATACCGGCGGCACGGCCCAGCTGAGCAATACGCACGATCGAGGCCTCGACATCCTTACCGGCGACCATCATCAGGTCCGAGAGCTCGTCGATGATGATGACCAGGTAGGGCATCTTTTGCGGCGGGTTATCGTAATGCTCAAACTCGCCGGCGGCCTGCTTTTCGTTGTAGGTCGAGATCTTACGCACGTTGAGACGCTCGAAGACCTTCAGGCGACGCTCCATCTCGGACACGGCCCATTGCAGAGCGCTCGCGGCCTGCTTGGGCTCGGTCACTACAGGCACGTAAAGATGCGGCAGACCGTTATAGCCCGCAAGCTCGACGCGCTTGGGGTCGACCATGATCAGGCGAACGTCCTCGGGAAGGGCGCGCATGAGCAAGGTCGTGATGATGGAGTTGATCATGACCGACTTACCGGAACCCGTGGTACCGGCGATCAGCAGGTGGGGCATCTTGGCAAGGTCGGCGACGACCGGCGTACCCTCGGCATCTCGACCGATGGCGAGCTCGAGCGGACCGCCCTTCACATAGGGAAGCACGTCGCCCAGGTTGACGTTCTGACGCTTGCGATTGGGGATCTCGATACCCACAAGCGAGGTGCCGGGGATCGGGGCAAAGATACGCACCGACTGGGCAGCAAGCGATAGCGCGATATCGTCCTCGAGGCTCGAAATCTTGCTCACGCGCTCGCCCTCGCCAGGTTGCAGCTTAAAGGTCGTCACCGTGGGGCCGGCGATCCAGCCGACCACGCGGGCACTACGACCAAACTCCAGCAAGGTGGACTGAAGCGACTCGGCAGTCTGTTCCAGCTCCTTGTCAGAAGACGCGGAGGAAGCCGACTGCGGGTTGGCATGCAGAATCTCAAGTGGCGGAAGTTTGAGGCCGTCCTCTTCTTCGCCCTCGTTATCTGCGACGCCGCCGTCCGCTCCCCCATCGCTAGCCGCAGCCGATTCGACAGCACTCAAGGCAGGCGCATCGGAAACCTTGGGATGCTTCAAGAAGTCGGGGATCTGAGGTGCTGCCGAGACAGGATTCACGGCAAACGGCGGCTCGGACTCGTCGATCTTATCGGGGTCGTCTTCCATCGAAAGCTGGCCGGTTACCTGTTCGCGCTTAGCATGGCGACGCGGCAGCAAAGTTGTCTTTGCGGTCTCAATCGGAGCCTCGTCGTCCTCGTCATCGCCCTCGGTAAGCTCAATCTCGCTATCGGACCAAGACGGGTCGGGCTCGCTTGTATTCAACTTGGGCGTGGCCTTGCCCTTCTTGACATGACGGCGCGGCAGCAGCGTCGTCTTAGCGCGCTCGGCCTCCACGGCATCGGATACGTCGACAAACGGATCCTCGTCCTCGTCGTCATCGTCCAAAACCGGGTCCACATCGTTGCCCATGACCGTGGTCACGGCAGCATCGGAGCCCTTTTGACGAAGAATGCTCAGGTGCGGACGGGCAACGCCGGGCACCGACAGGGCTTCGTCGTCACCCCACGGGCTCGCGTTAACATCGGCACGACGGCGCTCGGCAAAATCGGCCGCGCGGTCGCGAGCAGAGCGCAGCACGCCACCCACCGAAAAGCCGATGATGACAAAACCAACGACGGCCAGACCCAACAGGACCACCATCGCGATAGGCTTACCCAGGGCATTCTGCAGCGCACTCGCAATAAACGCACCGATGTAGCCACCCGAGGCGGACAGATTTTGCGGCGTGAACATAAGGTCACACGAGTCGCTCGTACCCGGCACCATCAGCGAAAGAATGGAGACAACGGTGATAAAGACCACGGCTCCGCCCGCGACCGAGCGCACGTTGAGCGGCGAGTCCTCGCCTAAAAAGAGCGTGGCGGCAAACAGCAAAATGACGATCGGCAGCACGTAGGCGCCCAGGCCAAAGCCCAGGTGGTAAAAACCGGCAACAGCAGCCGTCACGGGCGCTGTTGCCGGAGAAATCACGGCAATAAAGGACGCAATCGCCAAAACGGCAATGACCACGCCGGCGATATCGCGATTGGCCGAGGGCTCCACCAAGGGCTCAAAATCGTCGAAGTCCGCCTCGTGGCCCTTATTGGCACGCAGATGGGAACCGGCACCCTTAGCAGATGCCGGTTGGTTATTGGCCTTATTGCCTTTGGCGTTTTGTGCAGATCCGCGCGCCAAACTAAACCTCCATGACGACCGGGATGATCATCGGACGGGTGCGCGTACGGCTCCAGATAAAGTTAGAGAGCGAATCGCGCACGGCCTTGCGAATGGCATCGGAACCGCTGCTCGTAAAGCTAAACTTGCCCTTCTCGATCGTCTTCATAATGGACGCGGAGGCATCCTCGGAGAACTGGTCGTCGATGGCAAACGAGACGCCGCGGCCCGAGAACTCGATGGCCTCGATCTTCTTGTGCTTGAGCGAGACGATGGCAACAGCGGTAACCATACCGTCGTTGGCGAGCTTCTGACGATCGCGCAGGACGATGGGGTCGGTATCGCCGATACGCAGGCCGTCGACGTAGACGACGCCGGACTCGACGGGCGTACCGCGTTTGACGATACCGCCGCGCATCTCGAGCGTGTCGCCGTTATCGAGGATAAAGATGTGATCATCCTTGATGCCCATCTTGCGGGCCAGCTGGGCATGGGCACGCAGATGCACGGCCTCGCCGTGAACCGGCATAAAGTAGGTGGGCTTGGCCATGGCCATCAGTAGCTTGAGTTCCTCCTGGCTACCGTGACCGGAGACGTGAACGAGAGCGCGGTTCTTATCCCACACGTCGCAGCCGAGCTTGGCTAGGCTGTTGACGACCTGCTGGACGGCTTTCTCGTTACCGGGGACCGGCGTTGCCGAGAGGATAACGGTATCGCCCTCGTGGATGGAGAGCGTCTTGTGCTCTCCGTTGGCCATGCGGGACAGGGCCGACAGCGGCTCGCCCTGCGAACCGGTGCACATGACGACGATCTTGTCGTCGGGCAGGTTATCGATGTCAAAGGCATCGATGATATCGGCGTCGTCGATGTTGAGGTAGCCAAGCTCGCGCGCCACGCGGGTGTTAGTGAGCATGGAGCGACCGGTCACAACGACCTTACGGCCGCACTTGCGGGCGGCATCGCAGATCTGCTGCAGACGATGGATGTGGCTCGAGAACGACGCGACGAACACGCGACCCGGCGCGTTCTTGATGGCGTGCAGCAGGTTGGGGCCGACTTCGGCCTCGGACTTGGTAAAGCCCGGAACCGTGGCGTTGGTGGAGTCGGAAAGCAGCAGGTCGATGCCCTGCTTGGCAAAGCGGCTGATAGCGGCGTAGTCGGGCGTGACGCCGTCGATGGGCGTCTGGTCGAGCTTAAAGTCGCCGGTGTGCATAACGGTGCCCTGATTGGTGCGGATGAACACGCCCAGAGCGCCGGGGATGGAGTGCGTCATCGAAAAGAAATCGAGCGAGATGCCGCCGAGGTTGACATGGCTGCCGCCCTTGACCTCGCGGAACTTGGGTGCGCGGATGCGGAACTCAGAAAGCTTGCCCTCGATAAAGCCAAGCGTCAGCTTGCTCGAGAAGATGGGCACCTTATTGTTGAGGTCCTGCAGCAGATACGGAAGCGAACCGGTGTGGTCCTCGTGGCCGTGGGTGACGACGATACCGCGGAGCTTCTCCTCGTTCTCCAGAACATAGGTGTAGTCGGGAAGCACCAGGTCAATACCGGGCTGGGAATCGTCGGGGAACATGAGGCCAGCGTCAACGAGCACCATGTCGTCGCCGCATTCGAAGACCGTCATGTTCTTGCCGATGCCGTCAAGGCCGCCGAGCGGAATGATCTTCAAGGGAGATGATTTTTTAGCTGCCATAGGTTAGTGTGGTTTCCTTTCTTCGAAACGGGTCTGGAACAACCGACGGGGCGCTTCTGGCAAACCGACCGCCGGGAACGTACAAACATGCATCGCAGAGTCGATGCAATAACCACAGTATGATACCCATTTGCACAACAACAGACCACCCATGCATCAAAGCCCCATCTGAACTGGTCCATCCCGCCGGTCAGGGCTCAGCGGCCCCGGCACGGGCTAAGTTTCCTGCTCTACAGTCCTGCTCACGACGGAGGCCACATTAAGTGGCCTCCTGTTCGTGCGGAACTCGCGATAAACTTCATCAGTGCCCGCCCCACGGGAAACCTGCCAAAAAGAGACAGGTTTATTTTGGTCGGTTTTATCTGGGAAGATGCTGCTGCGGCTATCTACAGATCTGAAATCTGACTACTGAATAGACTGTCTAACTAAATAGCGAGCGGCACTAACCAGCCCTTTTGCTTGCGCCCGGGAGGGGCGCATATGAAGTTTATCGCGAGTTCCGCACGCAAAGGAAAGCACTTAATGTGCTTTCCGTCTTGCGCAGGACTGTAGAGCAGGAAACTTCATATGCGGCCCTCCCGGGCGCAAGCAAAAGGGCGACCCCTGTCCGGAGTCGCCCTTGTTGAGCTGCTTATGTTTAGCTGTTACTCGGCGTCGTGGTGACGGCGGGGCTTGCGGCCTCCGTTGTCGCCGGGACGGCGCGGACGGTCGCTGCGCTCGGAGCGCTCGCGACGCGGACGCTCACGGCGCTGGAAGTGCTCGCCGTCGCCCTCGGAGGCACCCTCGGCGCGAGCCGGGGCCTCGGGCTTGTCAAGGCGATCGAGCGAGATCTTACCGCGATCGTCGACCTCGATGACGACGACCTTGACCTCGTCGCCCACGTTGAGGACGTCCTCGACCTTCTCCACGCGGCCCTTGGCAACGCGGGAGATGTGCAGCAGGCCGTCCTTACCGGGCAGCAGGTTCACGAAGGCACCGAACGGCTGGATGGAGACAACACGACCGGTGTACTCCTCGCCCGGCTCGGGAACCTTGATGATGAGCTTGATGCGCTCGACGGCCTGGTCGACGGACTCGCCGGTGCCGCCGACAAAGACGGTCCCGTCCTCCTGGATGTCGACCGAGGCACCGGTCTCGTCCTGAATACCGCGGATGACCTTGCCGCCGGAACCGATGACGTCGCGGATCTTGTCGGTCGGAACCTGGATGGAGACGATGCGCGGAGCGGTGCTGCGCGTGGTGTGGCGCGGCTCGGGGATCACATCGAGCATCTTCTGCAGGATGTAGGCACGACCCTCCTTGGCCTGCTGCAGGGCGCGGGCCAGGATGTCGAAGGTGAGGCCGGTGGCCTTGTTGTCCATCTGCAGGGCGGTGATGCCCTCGGTGGTACCGGTGACCTTAAAGTCCATGTCGCCCAGGAAGTCCTCGAGACCCTGGATGTCGGACAGGACCACGGTCTTGCCCTCCTCCTGGATCAGGCCCATGGCGATACCGGAGACCGGGCGCTTAATGGGCACGCCGCCGTCCATGAGGGCGAGCGTGGAACCGCAGGTCGAAGCCATCGAAGAAGAGCCGTTGGACTCCATGACCTCGGAGACCACGCGGATGGCGTAGGGGAACTCGTTCTCGTCGGGGAGCACCGGGAGCAGGGCGCGCTCGGCCAGGTTGCCGTGACCGATCTCGCGGCGCTTGGGGCTGCCCATACGGCCGGTCTCGCCGGTGCAGAACGGCGGGAAGTTGTAGTGGTGCATGTAGCGCTTGCCCTCGGTGGGCTCGATGGTATCCAGACGCTGGCCCTCGTTGAGCATACCGAGCGAAAGAACCGAGAGCACCTGGGTCTGGCCACGCTGGAACAAACCGGAGCCGTGAACGAGCGGCAGGTAGTTGTCCTTCACCATGATGGGACGGATCTCGTCGGCGGCACGGCCGTCGACGCGCTCGCCGGTCTCAACGACCATGGTGCGCATGGCCTTCTTCTCGAGCTTCTTGAGCGCCACGGGGATCTCGCGCTCCCAAGCGGCCTGCTCCTCCTCGGTGAACTCGGCGCGGATGGACTCCTTCAGAGCCTCGACCTTACCGATACGGGAGAGCTTGTCGGCGTCGCGAAGGGCGGCTGCCATCTCGTCGTAGTGGGCGAAGATGCGCTCCTGGACCTCCTCGACGGGCTGGTCGAGCGGGTACTCCTTCTTGACGATGGGGCCGTTAACCTGCTCCCACTCGGCGACGAACTCGTCCTGAGCCTGGCAGAAAGCGGCAAGGGCCTCCTGGCCAAACTTCATGGCGGCGAGCATGTCGTCCTCGGAGATCTCCTCGGCGCCGGCCTCGACCATCGAGATGAAGTCGGCGGATCCGCCCAGCTCCAGGTCCAGATCCGAGTTCTCGCGCTCCTCGTAGGTGGGGTTGACGATAAACTCGCCGGTCTCCACGTTGCGGCCGATGCGCACGCAAGCAAGCGGGCCCTCGAAGGGCACGCCGCCGAGCGTCATGGCCAGGGAAGCACCCATGACGTTGATGACGTCAAAGGGGTTGACCTGGTCGGCGACAAGCGAGGTGGCGACGATGTGCACCTCATTGCGGAAGCCGTCCGGGAAGCTCGGGCGAATCGGACGGTCGATCATGCGCGCGGTGAGCGTGGCCTTCTCGCTGGGACGGCCCTCACGCTTGAGGTAGCCACCCGGGATGCGGCCGGCTGCGTACATCTTCTCGTTGAAGTCGACGGTCAGCGGGAAGAAGTCGTAGTTCTTGCGCTCCTTGGAGACGACCACGGTGTCGAGCATCGTGGTGTCGCCCTGCTTGACCAGGCAGGCGCCGGTGGCCTGCTTGGCAAGCTCGCCCGACTCAAAGGTGTAGGTCTTGCCGTACAGCTCAAAGGTCTTGGATACGAGTGTCATTGTTCTCCTTTACCCCACAGGCCCCTTGCCTGCGGGCTTCTCATGTGACGCGGGCCCCCTGCCCCCGCCACGCTTCAGAGCGTGATTGTTCACGCCCTTACACAAAAAGAGCGCCCCGCTGCGCAGGACGCTCTTAGCATGTACAAATCCTACTGGATGTTGTCGCGGATGCCCAGAGCCTTGATGAGCTCACGGTACTCGACGATGTCGTTCTTCTTGATGTAGGAGAGAAGACGACGACGACGGCCGACGAGCATGAGCAGGCCACGACGGGTGTGGAAGTCCTTCTGGTGGGACTTCATGTGCTCGGTCAGCTCCTTGATGCGCTCGGACAGGATGGCGACCTGAACCTTGGGGTTGCCGGTGTCGACCGGGGTGTTACCGAACTGGGCAGTCAGCTCAGCCTTGCGCTCTTTGGAAACAGTCATTGTTTCACCTTTCGTTTTACGTCGCCCACGGGCGACTCGATTCGCCTCGGACTGGGAAGCCGCCGGTGGAGCGAGCAACCAAGGTCGAGGTACCAACAGGCCGATATGTTACCACAAGCAGCCCGCGCCTGCGCATCATCACCGACCCAACATGAATTCCATCGCACGGAGGCGCTGGTCGGTATGCGTCGCCGCCCACACATGCGAAAGCCCGAGCAAGAACGCCGCCGTATGCGGGTCGATTTTCTCGGCCATGAGCGCATCGAAGGTCATGGACATGAGGGCGCGCAGCCATGCGGTCTCACCGGTCGACACCAGTTCGGCACCCGGAACGCTCGACGCGCACGACCCGCACATGAGACCGCCCGCCTGGGCTGAAAAATACGACAGCATGGGGTCTCCGCACAGCACACAGGCCGAAAAATCGGGACGATAGCCAACGTGCGACAGCAGCTTAAAGACATATGCCGCCACAAGTAGGTCCATATGTGCCGTGCCAAGCCCGCTGCCCACCAGGGCAAGCGCTCGCTGCGTTATGGCAAAGGTAAACGGGTCCTCGGCGTCCTCGAACGAGCACACGCGCGCGACCTCGGCGATCGCGCTTGCGGCGCAGGTCGTCTCGTAATCGGGCGCAGCGCCGAGCGGCGCCTCCATAAGCTCGGCCTGAGAAACCACGTCGAGCGAGCGTCCATGTGCGAGCAGCATATCGACCGTACAGAACAGCTCGCAGCGCGCAGCCAGGCGTCCGCCGGGTTTGCGGGCGCCCTTTGCCACTGCACGAACCTGCCGTCCCCGCTCGTCAAGCATCGTCAAGATCAGGTCGGTCTCTTTGAGCTTCGTCTTGTCGAGGACGAGCACCTTGGTGCGATATGTCCGGGAGCCTGCCATGCGCGCCGCGCGTCCTTAGTCCTCGGCGTTGTAGCCAAAGCGGCGAATCTGGGCCTCGTCGTCACGCCAGCCGGCCTTGACCTTCACGTCCAGCTCCAAAAAGACCTGCGTGCCAAAGATGCGCTCAAGATCGCGACGGGCGTCGATACCGATATGCTTGATCATCTCGCCGCCCTTACCGATGATGATGCCCTTTTGGCCCTCGCGCTCGACGTAAATGGTGGCGTGCACGCGCAGCACCTTCTTGGTCTGCTCGAGCGCATCGCAGATCACGCCAACGGAGTGCGGAATCTCATCACGGGTGCGGCGCAAGACCTTCTCGCGCACAAACTCGGCAACGAGCGTCTCATCGGAAGCGTCGGTACCCATGTCCTCGGGGAACCAACGCGGACCCTCAGGCAAAAAGTGCGCAACGGTCTCGATAAATGCATCGACGTTGAAGTTCTTGACCGACGACGTCACGATCTCGTCGTCATATTCCATGAGTTCGTGGGCTGCCTTAAGCTGCTCCATGACCTGTGCGGGGTCGGCCTCATCGGCCTTGGTGAGCACCAAGACCTTCTTGGAACGAGCGCTCTTGACGCGCTCGGCAACCCAGGCGTCTCCCCTGCCGATCGGTTTGGTGGCATCAATCAAAAACGCGACAACATCAACATCGTTCAGCTCGAACAACGCGCTCTTGTTGAGCTCGGATCCCAAGCCGTCCTTGGGCTTATGAATACCGGGGGTATCGACAAAGACCAGCTGGTAGCCGGGGCGGTTGACGACGGCGCGCATGCGGCGGCGGGTCGTCTGGGCCACCGGCGAGGTGATGGCGACCTTTTTGCCATAGCAGGCATTAAGCAGCGTAGACTTGCCAGCGTTGGGACGACCGACCAGGGCCACAAAGCCGCTGCGGAAACCGGGCTCAACGTCACCAAAGCCCGCGAGGTTGTCGTCCTCGTCGCACAGGGCGTCGAGTTCCTCGTCGCTCATACCCTCAAACGGGTCGAACTCCTCGACATCCTGGAGCTCCTCGGTATCCACCGCGCCCAGGGACTCGTCGTCCAAAATCTCATCGGTAGGCTGCATATTGTCGGACATGGGAATCCCTTTCTAAATAAAGTCGAGCGCGTGGGCAAATACCAGTACGCCCACAATCGCGGCGGTGATGGAAAGAACGTATACAGAGGCGGCGGCGATGTCCTTCGCACGCTTGGCCAGCGGATGGAGCTCCTGGGTCGCTAGGTCGACGATGGCCTCCATAGCGGTGTTGCACAGCTCGCCGTGAATCACCAGGCCACAACAGATGATAATCGTGGCCCACTCGGCAATGTCGAGCCCCACGATACAGCCGGCAATGACAGTGCACACGCCCGCCACGAGCATGACCTTAATGTTGCGCTCGGTCTTGACGGCGGTGACGAAGCCCTCCATGGCGTAGGAAAACGACTTTAAGAAGGACGGATGGTCCTTGTTCGATCCGGGAATCATAGACGGCTCCTAGTCGTGGGCGTGGTTGGTGATGGGGCCGACGTGGACTAGCTTAGGGTCCTCGCCGCGCTCGAGCGCCAGATCGCGCAGGATGGCGTCCTCGCGGGCCTCCATGACCTCGGCCTCGTCGTCCTCGATGTGGTCATAGCCCAGCAGGTGCAGCATGCCGTGAACGAGCATCAGACGGCACTCGTCAGCGGGGCTATTGCCAAAACCGGGGGCCTGACGGGCAATAACCTGCGGGGCCAAGATAATATCGCCGAGCTCGAGCGTCTCATCGGCGGGAATGTCATCGTCAAAGGCCGAATCGCACTCAAACGAGAGTACATCGGTGGTGCGATCGATACCGCGCCACTCGTGGTTGAGCTCGTGCATCTCGTCCTCGTCGACATACGAAAGGGAAATCTCGACTTCACGTTCAACGCCCTCGGCGGCAAGCACAACCTCGCAGATGTGCTCCACCTCCTGCGCATCGAGCAGCGTATCGAGTTCGGCATCGTTGCTGATCAATACACTCAACGGGACTCCTTTCGGTCACGTACGCGTTTCTCGCGCACATCATCATAAGTGTCGTATGCCTCGACGATACGTCCCACCAAGGCATGGCGCACCACGTCGGCGCGCTCGAGGTGCGAAAATGCGACATCGTCGACACGGCCCAAAATCTGCTCAACGTCGGCAAGACCGCCACGACGACCCACCAGGTCGCGCTGGCTCAGGTCGCCGGTGATCACGAACTTGGAGTTGAAGCCCAGGCGTGTCAGGAACATCTTCATCTGCTCGGGCGTGGTATTTTGCGCCTCGTCGAGCACCACGAAAGCATCGCTCAGCGTGCGGCCGCGCATGTAGGCAAGCGGGGCGATCTCGATCACGCCGCGCTCCATAAGCTCATCGGTGCGCTCGCGATCCATCATGTCAAAAAGGGCGTCGTAGAGCGGACGCATGTAGGGATCGATCTTTTCCTCAAGGGTACCGGGCAAAAAGCCCAGATTCTCCCCCGCCTCGACAACCGGACGCGTCAAGATCAGACGGCCCACCTCGTGACGCTTGAGCGCGGCAACGGCGAGCGCCATGGCCAGATAGGTCTTACCGGTACCGGCAGGACCCAAGCCAAAGGTGATGGTATGCGAGCGAATGGCATCCACATAGCGCTTTTGCCCGAGCGTTTTGGGGCGAATGGCACGACCGCGATACGAAAGCAGCACGTCATCGCGAAGCGACGTAGCCTCGTGCTCACCGTCGCGCAGAACGGCCAGACAGCGCGAGACATCGTCGGCAGAAAGCGTGCGCCCGGCAGCAGCCTCACGAAAGGCATGTTCGAAAAAACGCGCCACGAGTTCGACCTCATCCGGGTCACCGCTCACGGCGATGCTATCGCCACGGGCGACCACATGGGCGCGAACCAAGCTCTCGAGCGCACGAAGGACGCCGTCGCCGGCGCCCAAAACGCGCGAGGGGTCGATACCCTCGGGAACGGTAAGTCTAATCTTCGAGGCTTCCATGAACCTCCCTGCGCGCATGGACCAAGCCGGAATCATCGACTCCGATGATAGCAACATCGAGCAGGCACGGGGCTGTGAGTCCACAGGTATCGTCAAGACGGGCATGATGGAACGAGCCGAGCGTCAGGTTGTCTCCATACTCGAGCACGGCACGCTCGACCGTGCCCACGCGACGACGAGCGTCGGCAATAGCGAGCTCCTGTGCCGCGGCCCGCATACGGCGGCTGCGCTCGGCCATAACCTCGGGCGGCACTTGGTCGGGCATGTCGGCAGCAAGGGTACCGGGACGCTTGCTATAGCGGAATACGTGCATACGCGAGAAACCCACACGGCGGCACAGCGCCAGCGACTCCTCGAATTCCTCGTCCGTCTCGCCGGGGAAGCCGACGATGACATCGCACGAAAGAGACACCTGGGGCAAGTTGGCGCGAATCATGCGCACCGTGTCCTCAAAGGCCTCGGCGCTATAGGGACGGCCCATGCGATGCAGGGTCGCCGTGCAGCCGGACTGCACGGGCAGGTGCAAAAACGGGGCGATACGCTGCGGATAGCGCGCCATGACCTTAAGCAGGGACTCGGAGATATCCATGGGCTCGACCGAGGAAATGCGCACATGCGGAATAGACGTGCGCTCCATGATGGCCTCGAGCAACTCATCGATTTCGACATGCTCGTCGGTCGCGCTCTTGCCATCGTAGGCACCCAAGTTCACACCGGTCAGCACCACCTCGGGCACGCCGGCCTCCTGAGCCTCGCGAACTTGCTCAAGCACGGACTCGACGGGCACGGAACGCTCGGGGCCGCGCGCCTTCCACACAATGCAATAGGTGCAGCGATGGTTGCAGCCGTCCTGAATCTTCACGCCCAGGCGAGAGCGACCGAGCGCATCGACCACCTCGCCATCGCTGCAGGCGGGAACGCTATCGGACTCAACGCCCAGCACCTCGCAGACACGTTCGGCGACATCGATCTTGGACGGCTCGGCGATCACGCGATCCGAAAGCTCCAACAGCTCCTCGGGATGCAAATTGACCACGCAACCGGTCACGAGCACAAAGGGCTCGTTTGGATAGGCCAGCGCATGACGAACGGCCTTACGGGTCTTGGCCTCGGCCTCGCCCGTAACGGCACAGGTGTTAATGACGATCAGCTCTGCATCCTGAGGCTCCACCATTGCAAAACCCAGGCGCATTAAATCGGCAGTGATACGGTCGGACTCAACCCGGTTGACACGGCAGCCGAGGTTGACGACGGAAATATGGGGTGCGAGCACGCGGGCTCCTTAATCGAGGATATCGTCGAGGGCACTCTTGATACGGTCGGTCACCGACTTCTTACCAGAAGCGACGTCATCGCCCATCTCATCGGCAAAAGCACGGAGCAGCTCGCGCTGGTTATTGGAAAGATTGGTGGGAACGACCACGCGCAGTTGCACGATCAGGCGGCCACGCGAACCGCCACCGCCAATGCGCGGCATACCGTAATTATTGACGCTCACGGTGTCGCCGTACTGGGCACCGGCGGGAACCGTCACCTTAACGACCTCGTCGGGCATAATGCCCTCGACCTCGATCTCGCAGCCGAGCGCAGCCTGCGCAATCGAGATATCGCTCACCAGGTACAGGTCGTCACCGTTGCGCTTAAAGCGCTCATGGTCGGCAACGCGCACGTTGACAATCAGGTCACCCGAGGGCTCGCCGCGAAGGCCGGCCTCGCCAAAGCCGCTCACGCGCAGCTGGCGACCGGTCGAAACGCCGGCGGGGATATCGATGTCGATCTTTTCGTGCGAAGGCGTGCGGCCCTGACCGTCGCAGGTCTCGCAGGGATGATCAATGACCGTGCCCTCGCCATGGCAGTCGGGGCAAGGCGAAGAGGACTGGACCTGGCCTAGGAACGAACGCTGGACCGTCGTGACATAGCCCGTGCCGTGGCAACGGCTGCACTGCTTTTCCTGCGCACCCTCGGCCCTACCGGTGCCATTGCAGTCCTCGCAAGGAGCAAGGCGGTCATAGCTGATCGTCTTTTTGCAGCCGAGCGCCGCCTCCTCGAGCGTCACCGAAAGCGAGATGGCCATGTCACGTCCACGACGACGCTCACGACGGCTGCGGGCGCCACCGCCGGCACCGCCGCCAAAGAACGACGAGAACAAGTCGTCCATGCCCATGCCACCAAAGATATCGTTGATATCGACGTAGCCCGAACCACCAGGGCCGTCGGCAGTGCCGTAACGGTCGTAGTTAGCACGCTTCTGTTCATCGGAAAGAACGGAATAAGCCTCGTTGAGCTCCTTGAACTTGGCCTCGGCCTCGGGGTCGTCCGAAACGTCCGGGTGTACGGTACGGGCCTTCTTTAGAAACGCGCGCTTAATCGTCCGCGCGTCGGCATCCTTGTCGACGCCAAGTACCTCGTAGTAATCCCTATTTTCCGACACGACCGAATCCTTCCGACTTTCATTTTTGTCACAGTGCGTCCTATACCCAAGCTGGGCCGGCCGCAAACAGAGGGGTTGATGTTATTGCATTCCGTAAGGCGAAAGCATGGCACGCTGCGAGCAGCTCGCAAACCAAACCGACACGAGCGCAAACATAAATCCGTTGGCGAAACCGTTGGCAAACTGCATCGCGCCGCGCTTCCACCACAGCAGGCTGCGGTGAAGCACGCCGTCCGAGACCACCATAAACAGGCCCATGGCAAACGGAATAAAGCACATTATGGCAAAGACCGAGAACACGCCCGAGATGGCCGACAGCACCAAAAACGGCGCCACGATGCCCATCAGGTAAAAACCTGTACGGGCCTTGCCTTCCAGGCGCTCGGCCTCGACATGGGCGCGGCCGACCAGATCGCCACCCGAGGCACCGTTGGTGCCGGCGTGACCCATGCCACTAATGCGAACCTCGTCACCATCGTGCGTGCCGGCGGGAAACTCAATCGTCTGCTCGGAGGTCACACGGGTCCGCCCGCTGCCGCCGCAATCGGGGCAGGGGTCGGCGACGACCTTACCGGAACCGCCGCACTCGGGGCAGACAGACTGAAACGTGCCGGCACCGAACAGGAAGGACAGGTCGACGTCGATGTGGCCGCGACCGCCGCAGCTCGGACAGGTATGTGCATGCTCGGACGAAACAGATCCCGAGCCTCCGCAGTGACCACAGGTATCGAAGCGCGTATAGCGGACGGTCTTGCGGGCACCGCCCTTGGCCTCCTTGGCGTCGAGCTTGATATCGACGACCACGTTGGCGCCACTCTCGGGGTTGTAGGCCGCCTGGCCGCGACGGGGCTGGCCCCAGGCGCCACCAAAGGGAAAGCCGCCCTCAAAGGGATTGCCATAGCCCGTGTTGCCGGCGTAGCCGCCACCATAGGGCGAAGCTGTAGGAGCACCGGCAAAGGGATTGCCAGAACGCATGGCGTCGTAGCGCGCACGTTTTTGCTCATCCGAAAGCACGGCGTAGGCCTCGGAAACCTCTTTAAACTTTTCCTCGGCATCCGGCTCTTTGTTGACGTCCGGATGGAGCTTGCGGGCCTTTTGC
The DNA here is from genome assembly GCF_005845035.1 of Collinsella aerofaciens. GTDB lineage: Bacteria > Actinomycetota > Coriobacteriia > Coriobacteriales > Coriobacteriaceae > Collinsella > Collinsella aerofaciens_I. The sequence continues at coordinate 40,646 of NZ_SPFO01000006.1, forward strand.
TGGAAGGCCTTCTGTATATCACGCGAGGTAGCGTCCTTGGAGACACCCAGAATCTCGTAATAATCTTTTTCGTTCATCGTCGCCATGCGCGGCAACCTCCTGCTCACAGCAGCGTATATATTCCGGTAATTCTACCCGAGCGGCCTAAGCTAGATCCCAAAACAGCTCGAACAGAACATTTCCATCGAGCCAGCCCAGGTGTGTCGGTGCTAAACGAGCTCGAACATGGCCCGCGACGACATCTGCCGAAGTGAAGGGTCCCTCATGGACCCCGAGCGTCTCGGGCACCCAAGTGGCAAGACCTAATTCGAGCGCGCGATCGCAAGCGGCTGTCAGCCCATCGGCCGGGATGACACGAGCCGCGCGAACCAACAGGTCGGACGCGACACCGCGCGTCATGCGACAAGCAAGCATCAGGTCTTCGGCCGCAGCCTCGCGCTGCGAGAGATATTCGGCCTCGAACGCCGTCGCGTCATCGTCACGTTGCACCAGACGCACGCGGTACGCATCGCCTCGAGAAGATACACCGGGGAACAAACCTGCAAGACGGTCGAAATCCTCGGCGTCGAGCATGCCCGCGGCAGAACGACCCAGGCCCAGGTAGCCCCGTCCGGTCCAGTAGGCAATGTTATGGGCGCACTCATGGCCGTCGAGCGCGTAACTCGCCACCTCATACGGGTGATAGCCGGCGGCACCCAGGAGCTCGCGTGCCACGTCCATGCATGCGGCCTGAAAATCCTCATCAGGCTCGAGCGACTCGTCACGGCACGCCATGCGATAAAGGGGCGTCCCCTCCTCGAGCGTGAGCGGGTAGACCGACACATGATGCGGAGCCGCCGCCAGCACGCCAACGAGCGTGCGATTCCAACTCGTTGCGGTTTGCCCGGGAAGTCCGCACATGAGGTCGCACGACACATCGAGGCCAGCGTCCTTCACCGTCGCGATGGCGGCGAGCGCCCGATCGGCATCGTGAATACGGCCGATGGCAGTAAGTTCGGTATTATCGAGCGTTTGCACGCCCAGAGAGACGCGTGTGACACCAACCTTGACAAGTGCAGTAGCGAGCTCGGCGGTCAGCGACTCGGGATTGGCCTCGCAGGTAAACTCAACGGGGGCGCACCACGCACGAATACGCCGCGCCAGCTCCACCAGGCGCTCCCCCGCCAGCGACGGCGTACCGCCGCCAACATAGACGGTGCGGATCTGGTCGAGGGCCCCAGCCTTACCAAAAGCATCGAGGCGCGCGTACAACTGCTCAAAATAGGAATCGAGCGCGGCATCCAAATCACACGAAGCAAAGCTGCGCGAGTCGAAGTCGCAGTAGCGGCACTTTTGGGCACAGAACGGCACGTGCACGTACAGCGCTGTAACGGCCACCCTTAAGCCTCCAGCGGATGAGGGGGCACCGATTCGCCGGCGGCAAGGGCAGCCTCACAGGCCACCACATCATGCTCGATCTCATCGACCAGCGCCATAAACTCCTCGTACGTGGAGCAGCGCACCACATGGGCACGCCAAGCGGCGGCATGGGGCATGCCTTTTAAGTACCAGCTTGCGTACGTGCGGGCACGCGACATGAGCGGCAGGAGCTCATGCGTCAGCGTTAGGTGCTCACGCAGGGCGTCCAGGCGCTCGACCGAGGAGCGAGAAGGAACCGGCGTGCCATCAAGTGCAAGGGCGCGAGCATCGCCGAACACCCAGGGGTTGCCATAGATACCGCGCGCGATAAACACCGCGCTGGCACCCGAGCTGCGCAGATGCTCCGCGGCATCCTCGGCGCAGAACACATCGCCCGAACCGATCACGGGAATCTCGACGGCATCTGCGACCTCATCGACGACCGACCAATCCGCCTGGCCCGTGTAAAGCTGCGTAGCGCAACGACCATGCACGGCGACTGCGGCAGCCCCTGCGCCCTCAAGCATCTGGGCAAATGTCGCGGCATTGCGGTCCTCGGCATAAAAGCCTTTGCGAATCTTGACGGTCACGGGCACGTGTGCCGCGCCCACCGTGGCCTCGACGATCTTCTCCGCCAGGTCGGGCGTGCGCATGAGCGCCGAGCCCTCGCCCTTGGTAACGACCTTGCGGGCGGGGCATGCCATATTGATATCGATGAGCGACAGGCGATCGCCAACGCGCTCCTCGACGGCGGCGACGGCGCTCGCAAACTGATCAGGCTTGGAGCCGAAGAGCTGCACGCAAATCTGCTGCTCTTCGTCAGCCGGTAGCACCAGGCGCCAGGTCTTGTTGCTGGCATAGGCAAGGCCCGCCACGCTCACCATCTCGCTGTAGGCAAGGTTGGCACCGCGGCGGCGGCACATGATGCGGTAGGCAGGGTCGGTCACGCCCGCCATAGGAGCCATAAGGAACGGCTGCTCGGCATAGGCGCCCAGCAGCCGCAGACTATATTCGGAAAGCGCCATAGACCTACTCGTCCACCTTGAGGATCGCCATAAAGGCCTCCTGCGGGACCTCTACCGAGCCGATGGCCTTCATGCGCTTCTTGCCCTCTTTCTGCTTCTCGAGCAGTTTGCGCTTACGAGAAATATCGCCGCCGTAGCACTTGGCAAGCACGTCCTTGCGGCGCGCCTTGACGGTGGAGCGGGCAATGATCTTGTTGCCGATAGCACCCTGGATGGGCACCTCGAACAGCTGACGCGGAATAATCTCCTTGAGCTTGTCGCATAGGCCACGGGCCAGACCATAGGCCTTGTCCTTGTGGACGATAAACGACAGCGCGTCCACCTCGTCGCCCGAAAGCAAAATATCGAGCTTAACGAGCTCGGAGGGACGATACTCGTTGAACTCGTAGTCCAGCGAGGCGTAACCCTTGGTGCGGCTCTTGAGCTGGTCAAAGAAGTCCAAGATGAGTTCGGCGAGCGGCATGTCAAAGCGCATCTCGACCGATTTGCTCGTGAGATGGATCATGTCGGTTGTAATGCCACGGTGCTCGATAGCGAGCTGCATGACGGCACCCGTATACTCGGGCGGGCAGATGATCTTAGCCTTGAGGTAGGGTTCCTCGATACGCTCGATGCGCGTGGCCTCGGGAAGATCCTGCGGGCTACGGACATCAATCATCTCGCCGTCAGTCTTGTAGACGTGATAGTCCACCGATGGGCTCGTGGCAATGAGGTCCAAGTTGAACTCGCGCTCCAGGCGTTCCTTGACGACCTCCATGTGCAGCAGGCCCAGGAAGCCCACGCGGAAGCCAAAGCCGAGCGCCACCGAGGTCTCGGGCTCCCACACCAACGACGGGTCGTTGACGTGCAGCTTATCGAGTGCGTCACGCAGGTTCTCGTAGTCCTTGTTATCGATCGGGAACAGGCCCGTATAGACCATGGGCTTGGCCTCGCGGTAACCAGGAAGCGGCTCGGGGCAGGGGTTCGACGCCCAGGTAAGGGTGTCGCCCACGCGAACGGCCTCGGGGTCCTTCAGGCCCGTGACCACGTAGCCGACCTCGCCAACCGTCAGCGCGTCAACCGGGGTCTCGGCAGGACGCTTGACACCCACGCCGTCGACCAAAAAGTCGCCCTCTGCCTGCATCATGCGCAGGGTATCGCCCTTTTTGATGGAGCCGTCAAAGACGCGCACCGTGGCCACCACGCCGCGATACTCGTCAAAGTACGAATCCAGAATGAGCGCTTTGAGCGGAGCATTTGCATCGCCCTTAGGCGGAGAGATCAAAAAGACGATGGACTCTAGCAGATCGTGAATACCCTCGCCGGTCTTGCCCGACACGCACACGGCATCATCGGCGGGAATCGCCAGGTCATCCTCGATCTCGGTCTTGACCTCGTCGGGATGGGCCGAGGGCAGGTCAATCTTGTTGATGGCCGGCACAATGTCCAGATTGGCGTTCATAGCGAGCGTCGCGTTGGAGACGGTCTGCGCCTCGACGCCCTGGGTGGCGTCGACGACCAACACCGCGCCCTCGCAGGCTGCCAGCGAACGCGAGACCTCATAGGTAAAGTCCACGTGGCCCGGCGTATCGATGAGGTTGAACTGATACGTCTCGCCGTCGTCGGCGTCATAGGACACGCGGACGGCGTTGGACTTGATCGTGATGCCGCGCTCGCGCTCGATATCCATGGTGTCGAGCAGCTGCGACTCCATGTCGCGCTCGTCGACGGTATGGGTGAGCTCGAGGATACGGTCACTGATCGTGGACTTGCCATGGTCGATGTGCGCAACAATTGAGAAGTTGCGGATGTGGGAAATGTCAATTGAAGTATTCATGCGGACTATCTTACCCGAGCGATACAAAAAATGGAGCCTGTTCCATAAAACAGGCTCCATTTATGCGCGTAATCTGTGTGGTGTGAAATTTACAACTTAGGCGTTGATGCTGTTCACGAGCTTGGCAAGACCGGACTTGCGGTTGGAAGCCTGGTTCTTGTGGATAACATGCTTGGCGGCAGCCATGTCGAGACGCTTGGTGACGGTCTTGAGGGCAGCCTGGGCCTTCTCGGCGTCGCCCTCGGCGACGGCGGACTGGACGTGCTTGGTCAGCGTCTTGAGCTCGGACTTGACAGCCTTGTTACGCATGCGAGCTGCCTCATTGGTGCGGATACGCTTCTTCTGAGACTTGATGTTTGCCACTTCTGGAGTTCCTTTCGAGTTCCTTGCAAAAAATGTATGACACCTCTGAGACACGGTGAGGTCATGCAAGCGCCTACTATAGCACGCTCTATCTCAAAGGGATAGAACGAATTTGTCAAATAGGCAGGTATCATCACGATTTTCTCAAGATGTTCCTAATCCAGAGCAAAAGCGCGGTCTGAGAATCTGCCGAACCCTTCAGTGCGAGCTCCACATCGACCGCGCCCTCGAGCGCGGCAACGAGCTCTGCCATCGAAAAGCGACGTGCCCAGGTCAGGTGATTCTTGACCTGCCAGGACTGGAGCTTAAGTGTTGCGGCCAGCTCACGACCCTGTCCGCGCGCATCGAGCGCCTTGGCAACGATAAGCTCGCGGATGCGGCCGCACAGCAATGTGTAAGTCCACACGTAGCTCTTGGCGGGCAGTAGATTGAAGAGCTCGAGCGAGCGTCGCATGTCACGGGCCGAGACCGCATTGAGAAAGTCCCAGGGTTGAACCTCGGCCGTACGTACAATCCAGCGCTCAACGTCGGCAAGCTCAATTTGCGGTGCCTCGACCATCTGAGCGAGCTTGGCCAAGTCGTTATCGAGCATGCGGGTGTTCTCGCCCGAGCGCGAAACGAGCTCCTCGGCGGCCGCCGTCGAGATCGACTTGCCGTGCTGCGTCGCCATCTGCTGCACGCGGCGCGGAAGCTCCCAGCGCTTGGTGCCGGAGCAATCGATCACGGCCTTCTTGTCGATCTTGGCGATCGCCTTATACAGGCGCGTGTTCTTGGCAAGCGAGTCGGCGATGATGAGGCAGACCGTTGTGGGACTGGGACTCGCCAGATACTCGACGAGCGGCTCCGAGACCGACTTGGCGAGCTTTGAGCAGCCATCAAGGATTACCAGGCGAAACTCGCTGCCCATGGGAAAGGTGTTGAGCGATCCGATAATCGACTCGATATCGGGGTCTTTGGTCATATCGCGCTCGTCGAGGTTGAACTCGACCATGCCCGACTTTTCCAGACGCGCTTTCATACGCGAGACGGCGTGATCGCGCTTGACTCCGTCGGTACCGACGATCAGATATGCCGGCAGCAGACCGGTTTCGGACATTGCGCTCCCCTCCCGCAGGCCTTCGTATTCGCTCCGTGCCATTCTAGCCCAGGGGCCCACCACACGCCAACGACGTCGTCACGGTCGCTGGCATCGCATCGCAAAGCCATTCGCAGTCGGCGTGACGGTAATGTCGCCGTGTTCGATGGTGCATGCGAAGGCCCCACCGGCCGCTCGAACCGCATCAACGCACTCGTCGCTGGGATGACCGTATCGATTCCCCTCGCCGGCGCTTGCAACGGAAAGCTCGGGTCTCAAGACGCCCAGCAACTCGCCGTCGACCGAAACCTTCGAGCCGTGATGCCCTAACTTGAGCACATCGATATCCCCCACCTCCTGCACAATCTCACGTTCCTGGTCAAGCTCGGCATCGCCGGTCAGCAGCATACGCAAGCGCTTTCCTTCCTGCGCAAAGATGAGCAGCAAGACAAGCGAGTCCTCGTTCCCCTCTCCATCCACAGAATCGAACGGCCACATCACGCGGGCGCGAAACGCACCGATGTCGAGGGCATCTCCCCGCCTCACCTGGCGATATGAAACGCCGGGGCGGTTTAGAACCTGCGCAGGCGCATCCTCGAGCGCGTCGGCCGCCACGGCTATGGTCCCAACCGAAAACTGTTCCAGAACTGCAGGCAGGCCGCCCCAATGGTCCTCGTCCCAATGCGTTACAAAGACGGCATCGATATGGTGGACGTTGTTGCGAACCAACGCCGCCACAACGCGCTCGTCGAGCCCGCAGTCGACAAGCGCCACGGTACTGCCCTGACGAACCAAAATCGCATCGGCCTGGCCAACATCGAGGACCGTCACCGAAGGCGGAGCAAATCGATCCCAGTAGACGTACGGAATCCCCGCAAGAAGCGCCAGGCAGACTAGCCCAGCAGCCATAGGCTGTGCCTGCGGGCGCGGCCACCAGACCAAGAGAACCAGCAGCGCCAATGGCACCACGTAAATCCAGAACGTATCGGGCGGCACACTCACGGATGCACCCGGCACGGCGGCAAACAGCTGCTCAAAGAACAGTGCGCACCGGGCGGAAATCATGGGTACGACAAGCGCCCAAGCCTGCAACGGCGCCACGAGCGAAAAGGGAACCAGCACAATCGACACAGCGAGCAGTACACTCACCACCGGACCGATGAACGCATTTGCCAGCGGAGCAATGAGCGAGAACGTACCGAAGGCGGGAATGGTGATGGGGAGCGTCGCCAACTGCGAGCACAGTGTGACGGAAAGCATGCCGGCAATGCCCGTCGGCACACCCAGCTCTCCCAATGCGTAGGTGGCGTACGGGCAAAAGCACAGGATGGCAAAGACGCTGACACATGAAAGCTGAAAGCCCATCTCGAACAGTACCGTCGGCCGCAGTAGCACAAAGATGGACACGGTTACGAAGAGTGCCGAAAGGCCGTGCCGGCGACGCCCCGCGCCGTTTACGACAAGCGTCGCAAAGACCATACAGCACGCGCGCACGGCCGAGGGCGAGGCGCCCGTAAAGGCAGCGTAGCCCACAAGCGTTATCGCCAATATCGCCCGCTGAAGACCACGTGAGCACCGGGTCTTTTGCAATACACCCTCGATTACAAACCCCACGATAGCCAAATGGCTGCCCGAGACGGCGATAAGATGCGCCGTTCCCGTCACTGAAAACCAATCGCCCGCCTGCTGGGCGCGCAGCTCGGCCGAACGACCGCAGACGACACCGGCGATGAGCGCACGCGCCGGGTCGGTCGCAGGCGCGATGGACCCAAGCAGCCCATTTCGCAGTCGAAGCAGCGGCCCCGGAGAACCCTCATCGACCGACACAATCCGAACGGCTTTAACCTTGCGCACCTCGCCTCGGAGCACGCGCGATCGTCCATACGCATCGTTCTCAAAACGTGAAACGCGACCGATAACACGCACGTGCGCCCCGACCCTGAGCTCGCGGTCACACGATAGGCGAACCGTTGCCAAGTTCTTGCCGTCCGCGCGTGCCTCGCAGGTATAGGAATACACGTCGTCGTTTATGGATGGATCACCCTGCACGACAAACTCGAGGCTGCTTGCCGCTCGACCATCGAGCGCCTTCGAAGCGCTCAGCGCGCCCACAGCCCACCACACAGAGACGACCGCTCCCGCCACGAGGCCGACGGACGCGGCATACAGCCACCGCTTCAAAGGGGCAAGCCGCGCACAAGATTGAGCCAGCACAACGAATACCGCCGCCGCGACGGGGATGGCCCATAGCGGCCCGACCGCCGGCGCCTGCTCCCTCAGCAGCGCATCAGCGGCCACGTTGAGCACCAAGGCGCAGCTCATGCACATGCCGGCACACAGGGCCATCGTCCACGGAATCAGGGGCCGCGGAGGCATCACATGCTCGCGCTCGGTCGCACTCATACGCAGATGCTATCTTTGATTTTGGCAAGCTTTTTCTCGCCGATTCCCGACACACGCATCAGATCGTCAACCGAGGCAAAAGCACCGTTCTTTGTCCGCTCATCGATAATCGACTGGGCCATGGAGGGACCGATCCCCGAGAGCGTCTGTAGCTCTGCCGCGCTTGCCGTATTGATATTTACTAGGCCTGTTGCGCCACTCACGCCCGATGATGCGGAAGCCCCACCATCAACACCGGCTTCCGCAATGGACGCCTGCTGCTCCCCTACCGTTGGAACGTGAATCTTCTGTCCATCGACGACCTTAGATGCCCGATTGAGCCCCGTAACGTCTGCCTCGGGCGCCAGCCCGCCGGCGGCATCAATCGCCTGAGCCACCCGCGCGCCGTCCTTGAGACGATATACACCGGGCGACACAACGGCGCCATCAACATCGACATAAACCTCTGCCGCGGCAGACGCCTTAGGCGAAGAGCCTTCGGATGTCTTTCCGCTCGAGGCATCGCCGGATCCCGGCTCCACTAACGAACCCGAACCATCAGTGTGCTCAAACGACACACTGCCGGCACCGCCGCCAAGGTTCGCCATCGCCAGTCCACTCGCCATCGCAATGACGACCAGTATCGCCATCACCACTGCCTTATGACCGAGCAGCTTGCCCGCCCAGCGGTCCATCTTTTTGACCCGTTCGTGTTGTTCGCGCTGCGCCATAGCAAAACCTCCCAACACCATCGTGTCAGGAAATCGCAACCGAACGAACCGTATGGATAAACCAGTTTTGACGGTCAAACCAAAAGCTGACCAAAACCTTGCGCGAACGTGTCCATTTATTCATTCACGCGTCAACGAATGAACACATCGCCGTCAAACGCCCAAATAGCAAAAGACCGACGATACAAGCGTACCGTCGGTCTATGCAGACAATTACTCGTGATCTTGGTAAATCTCACGCGGAGCAAGCTCCGAATGTTTGCATTTTAAGGTCTTAGGGGCCTTATACGTGTTGCTCTCGAAGTCGATGTACTCGGTCTGCTTGAGCAGGCGCTCAATCATCTCCTCGTGATCGAACAACTCCCAGGCCTCATGCACGGCATCGAGTTTAGCGTGCGTCTCGGGACGGCGCGGCATAAACAGCGTGCAACAGTCGGGAGCGGCCTCAGTCGAGATATCAAACGTACCGATCTCCTCGGCGCGCGCGATGATCTCCTGCTTGTCCGAACCGATGAGAGGACGGAACACGGGGATCTTCACGGCCTCGTTGACGGCCATGATATTCTCAAGCGTTTGGGAGGCAACCTGCCCAAGCGATTCGCCCGTCACGATGGCCTTGGCGCCCTCGATGTGCGCAATGCGCTCGGCAACCGAATACATAATGCGGCGATACATGATCACGCGCAGATTGCTGGGACAGGTGACCGAAATCTCACGCTGGCAGTCGCCAAACGGCACCACATACAGGCGGCCGATCTGGACACCCGGCTCAAGCGCACGGATGATGTCCTGCACCAAATACTCGCTCGTATCGGGCGTCTGCGGACGACCGGAGAAATGTACCGGCACGCACACCGCACCGCGACGCGCGAGCATCCAGGTCGCCACCGGAGAATCGATACCCGACGACAGCAGCGTCACGACCTTGCCGGCAGAACCCACCGGCAGACCGCCCACGCCGCGCTCGGAGCGCGCATACACGTAGACGCTACCCTGGACCACCAATACGTGCACCATAGCGTCAGGATCGTGCATCTGGACCTTTTTATCGGGAAACGCCTCGCACAGCACCTCGCCCACCTGACGATTGATGTCAATCGAAGTGAGCTCATAGTCAGTATTGGAGCGCTTGGCGTGCACCTTAAACGAATCGAAGGGACCAAACTCGCGCAGCGCCTTCACGGCGGCGGCACAGTACTCCTGCGGGTCGCGGTTAGTGTGATACGCCAAAGACACACGAGCAACGCCGGGAACGGTGCGAATGACACGCGCCGCCTCATCGGCCTGATGCTCGTTAAAGGTCACGAGGATATAACCGGAAATTCGAGACACGGCATTCACGGAAAAGGCGGCCAAAGCCGCCTTAATGTTATCCATGAGGATATGCTCAAAATGTGCGCGGTTCTTGCCCTTCAGTCCAACCTCGTGATAGTGGACCAGGCAGACGCGAGCTGCCATTTAGGCTTCAGCAACCTTGTGGCCGAGTGCCTTCTCGTAACGGGCCTCGTCGTAGGAGATATCGCCGTCGACGATCTCGTCCATAGCCATCGAAATGGTATCGGCACCAGAGAGCGCGATGGTGATGTCATCGACATCCTGGACGGCAAGCACACGATTGTGCTGGCCACGCAGCATGCTATTGATATCGCAGGCGCGCTTGGAGGCAAGCGAAGCGAGCAGGAAGCGGTTGTGATCGGTCTTCTCCAGAAGATCGTCAATGCAAGGCTTTACAACGGACACGGACCTCAGATCCTTTCATGCATATCGAGAACGCGAACGAGCTCATCGGTCGCGCGGTCGAGATCGTCATTCACCACGACGTCGTCGTAGCGGTCGGCAAGGGCAAGCTCATGGGCGGCGTTTGCCATACGCAGCTCGATCGTCTCGGGCGACTCGGTACCACGACCGACAAGACGCTCGCGAAGCACCTCGAGCGAGGGCGGCTTGATAAAGATCAACACGGCCTCGGGGAAACGCTCCTTGACCTGCAGGGCACCCTGGACATCGATCTCCAAGATCAGAGACGAGCCAGAGGCGAGCTTGGATGTGACCTCGCTCACCAACGTCCCGTAGCAGTTGCCGTGGACCTCAGCCCACTCAACAAACTCACCGTTTGCCACGCGGCGGTCGAACTCCTCGCGCGTCAGGAAAAAGTAGTTGACGCCGTCGACCTCACCTTTACGTGGTGCTCGCGTGGTAGCCGAAACCGTCAGGCCCAGGTTCGAGCGACGCTCGCGCACACGAGTGACGAGCGTGCCCTTGCCTGCACCTGACGGTCCAGAAATCACAAAGAGCTTTGAATCCTGAGCGCTCACTTATTTGGTCAGCTGCTCGAGGAGCTGCTCGCGCTGACGGACGCCGAGGCCCTGGACACGACGGGTAGCGGAGATGCCGAGCTCCTCCATAATCTTGGCAGCCTTGGCCTTGCCATAACCGGGGAGAGACTCGATGAGGGTGGAGACCTTCATGCGGGAAGCGATGGGATCATCGGAGTTGAGCACGGACTCGAGGGACTTCTCACCCTTCTTGATCTGCTCGCGAAGCTCAGCGCGGGCATGACGGGCGGCAGCGGCCTTCTCAAGAGCCTGCTTGCGCTGCTCGTCGGTAAGCTGAGGGAGTGCCATTCGAACCTCCAAATAATTGGTTTAACATTCATTCGATGTTGGCATTTTAGCACGTCAAACGTACAAAATGCTCAATTGCGGCTCCATAGGTTAGACGATACCTGCAAAAAGTGCAATATATCGGGGGCAAAGTTAAGCCCCCGAACCGCGATTCCACACAATAGATGGGAAAGTTTTCGCAGGCACGGGGGCTAATTTGTGCTAATGGCACCCAAAAGTGGTGACTTAAGGAAATCTTTTACGCGACGTTTTCGACCAGCTCGGCGACAATGGCGTCAAAAGCGGCAACCGGGTCGTCGGCACCGGTGATGGGACGGCCCACCACGATATGGCTCGCGCCGCGCTCGATAGCCTGAGAAGGCGTGGCAACGCGGGACTGATCGCCCAGGGCCGCGCCCACGGGACGCACGCCCGGGGTCACGATGAGGGCATCGGGGCCCAGCAGCTCGCGCATATCGTGAGCCTCCATCGGAGAGCACACGATACCGTCGATGCCGTTGGCCTGAGCAAGCTTCGCCAGGCGAGCGGCCTCCTCGGCCACAGGCGACTCGACGCCAATCTCGGCCAGCGAATCCTGGCTCATGCTCGTGAGTACGGTAATGGCGACAAGCTTGGCACGGTCCACGCGCGCCTCCTCGGCACCCTCGCGGCAGGCAGCGAGCATAGCGCCCGAGCCCAGGCCGTGAACCGAAAGCAGGTCGGCACCGGCAAGCGAGGCCGAGCGGGCAGCGCCGCGCACCTGATGCGGAATGTCATGGAACTTAAGGTCGAGGAAGACCTTAAAGCCAAGGTCCTTAAAGGTCTTGACGATCTGGGGACCCTCGGCGTAATAGAGCGTCATGCCGACCTTGAGCCAAGCGGCATGGCCCGAAAGCTCATGGGCGAGCTCGAGCGCACGCTCACGGTCGCAGTCGAGGGCGACGATAACGCGGTCGCGGGCATCAGTCTCTAGCATTCGAAAGCACCTACCAGCTCGTTGATATCCTTCACGCCCTGGGACTCCGCCCAGGCCTCGAGCTCGTGCGCAATCTTGAGCGAAGCGCACGGATCGACGAAGTTGGCCATGCCGACCGACACGCAGGTGGCGCCAGCCAGGATAAACTCGGCCGCATCCTCGCCGGTCATGACGCCGCCGACACCGTTGATGGGGATATCAACGGCCTGGGCAACCTCCCAGACCATGCGCACGGCGATGTGGTGGCACAGCGGGCCCGAAAGGCCGCCCTTGGGCTTGGCCACGCGGGACTTACGGGTATGAACGTCGATGGCCATGCCCTGGATGGAGTTTATGACCGAAAGTCCATCGGCGCCGGCGGCCTCGAGAGCCTTGGCAATCTCGGCGACGTTGACCGGAGCCATCTTGACGAACAGCGGCTTATCGGTCACCTTGCGGCAGGCGGCCATGACGGAAGAGGCACCCTCGGGCGTAGACCCCATGGCGGCACCGCCGGCGGCGATGTTGGGGCAGCTCACGTTGATCTCGTAGCCGGCAGCCCAGGGGCATAGCTCGACATACATCTCGAGCGCGCGCACAAACTCATCAACGGAGTGGCCGGCAACCTGGCAAATGACCTGGCAACCGTCCTTGGACAGCTGCTCGAGCCACGGGCCGGACTCACGGGCAAAGGCGGCGACACCGGGGTTTTGCAGGCCCACGGAGTTGATCATACCGCCCGGGATCTCGGCCATACGGGGCGCAGGGTTGCCCGGCCAGGGCTCGGCGGCGCAGCCCTTAGTGGTGATGGCGCCCAGCTGGGACACATCGAAGAAGTTCTGGAACTGCCAACCGTAGCCGAAGGTACCGGCTGCGGTGTTGATGGGGTTCTGCATCATGACGCCGCCGAAATCGACGGCCATGTTCACGGTACCCACTAGAAGACCACCACCTTGGAAGCATCGAACACGGGGCCGCACATGCAGGCGCCCTTCATACCGTCGACCGTCTCGACATTGCAGGTGTTGCAGGCGCCAAAGCCGCAGCTCATCATGCGCTCGAGAGACACCTCGCAGTACGCACCGGCCTCGGCGGCAGCGGCGGCGACTTTCTTCATCATGACGGCGGGGCCGCAGCTGGCCACGTAGTCGTAGCCGCCCTCGCCGAGCAGCTCGGCTGCCGGATCGGTGCAAAAACCGTGCGTACCCAGCGTACCGTCGTCGGTGCACACGTTAACCGTGGCGCCCAGCGCGCGGAACTCATCGACACCCACGGCCTTGGACGCGGTGCCAAAGCCCAAGCACACGTCCACATCAACACCCTGCTCGGCAAGCATACCGGCAAGGCACAGCACAGGCGGAACGCCGATGCCACCGGCGACGAGCAGGGCCTTCCTGGTGCCCTCGGGTACCATCCAGCCACGGCCACCGGGGCCCAGCAGGTTAGAGGTGGAGCCAGGGCCCATCTGGGACAAACGACGGGTATCGTCGCCCACGACGGCGTACCACAGCTCGACGGTGCCGGCCTCGGCGTCGGCGCGGTAGTAGCTCAGGGGCACGCGAAGCAGCGAGGACGCATCTCCGGGTACGGCGATGTTCACAAACTGACCGGGCTTGAGCGCACTTGCAAGCTTGGGGGCCGAGATGACGAGCGAGAAGATGCCGTCGGCAATCTCCCGGTTCGAGACGACCTCGAAGTCGTGCATGCGTGCAGTGGAAGGTGTGGGCATAGACGCTCCAATCCCCCATGCGGTTGCATGGTCCAAACGAATAGAAAGCGCGGCACTGCAAGGGCGCCGCGCACAAAAGCGATAAGGCTATGCTAGCAGATGCAGCCGTCAGCAAGCGTCTGCTTACCGCCGACAAACACATCGGTGGCACGACCGGTGAGCGTGCGGCCGGCAAAACCGGAGTTCTCGGCGCGCGACTCGTAACCGTCCTCGCCAACCGTCCAGGTTGCGGAGGGGTCGAACACGGTCAGGTCGGCGACAGAGCCCGCCTTGACCTGAACCTGGTCGAGGCCCAGGATCTCACGCGGCTTGATGGCCATGAGCTCGACCATGCGAGCCATGCTCATCTTGCCCGTATTGACCAGCTCGGTAAGCACAAGCGACAGCGAGGTCTCGAGGCCGATCATGCCAAAGGGCGCAAGCTCGAACTCGCGGGCCTTCTCCCACGGGGTGTGGGGAGCGTGATCGGTGACGATCACGTCGACGGTACCGTCGATGACACCCTGACGGATGGCCTCGGCGTCCTCGTCGGTGCGAAGCGGCGGATTGACCTTGAGCGAGGTGTTGTAGGTCTCGTCCAGGTCGTTCTCGGTCAGGAACATGTGGTGCGGGGTAGCCTCGCAGGTCACCTGGACACCGGCGGCCTTACCGGCTCGCACGAGTTCCAGGCCATGAGCGGTGGAGATGTGCTGGATGTGCAGCTTGGCACCGGTCAGCTTGGCGATCTCGATATCGCGAGCGATCTGCAGCTCCTCGCCTGCCGCCGGCCAGCCCTCGAGGGCCAGACGGGTCGAGACCTTGCCCTCGTTGATCTGACCGTGACCGACCAGATCCTCGTCCTGGCAGTGGCTCATAAAGACCTTGCCGAACATCTTGCCGTAGTCCATGCAGCGACGGAGCATGCCCGCGCCCTGCACGCCACGACCGTCGTCAGTGAAGGCGACGGCGCCGTGGGCGACCATATCGCCCATCTCGGACATGGCCTCGCCCTTAAGACCGCGGGTCATGGCGCCCGACGGATAGACGCGGCAGTGGCCGACCTCGGCAGCGCGGGACTTAACGAACTCAACGACGGTGCCGTTATCGGTGACGGGATCGGTGTTGGGCATGGCGCAAACGCCGGTGAAGCCGCCCTTGGCAGCAGCGCGGGTGCCACTCTCGATGTCCTCTTTGACCTCGTAGCCAGGCTCGCGCAGATGCACGTGCATATCCACCAGGCCGGGGACGAGATACTTGCCGGAAAGGTCGCGGACCTCGACTCCCTCGGCGGCGAGGTTCTCGCCGACCTCGGCGATCTTGTCGCCGTCGATCAGGACGTCGACGACACCGTCAAGCTCGACAGACGGATCGACGACGTGGGCATTCTTAAGAAGCAAGGCCATTATCGGCACCTCCAAGCAGCAGATACAGGATAGCCATACGCACGCAGATGCCGGCGTAGACCTGCTCCAGGATGACGGAGCGTTGCGGGTGGTCGGCCATGTAGGAGTCGAACTCGACACCGCGGTTGATGGGGCCCGGGTGACAGATGATCGCATCGGGCTTCATGAGCTTCTCGCGGTCCTTGGTCAGACCGAAGAGCTTGTGGTACTCGCGAATCGTAGGGAACGGTGCGCCCTCGAGGCGCTCCTGCTGCACGCGCAGCATGTAGACGACGTCCAGCTCGGGCAGGACGGAATCGAGATCGCTCGTCACGTGGTCGCAGCCAAGGACCTCGGGTGCCGGCGGCAGCAGCGTGCCGGGGGCGACGGCGTAGGTCTCGCAGCCCATGATCTTAAGGGCGGGGATCAGCGAGCCGCAGACACGGGAGTGGGAGATGTCGCCGACGACGGCGACCTTCAGACCATGGAAGTCACCCTTGTGCTGCCAAATGGTGTACAGGTCGAGCAGGGCCTGCGTGGGGTGATTATGCTTGCCATCGCCGGCGCAGATAACGCTCGCGGGCGAGTTCTGCGTGACGATGTAGGGCGCGCCGGCGTGCTTGTCACGCACGACGATGCAGTCGATCTTATAAGCGTTAAGGGTCTCGACGGTATCGACGAGGCTCTCGCCCTTGACCGTGGAGGTCGAGGAGCCGCCAAAGTTGAGGCTGTCGGCCGAAAGACGCTTCTCGGCGAGTTCGAAGGAGCTGCGGGTGCGCGTCGAGGGCTCGTTGAACATGTTGACGATGGTCTTGCCCTTGAGCGTGGGGACCTTCTTGATCGCACGCTCGTTGACCTCGGAGAACGCCTTGGCGGTCTCGAGGATGAGCTTAATATCCTCTTCGGAGTACTCGGTAATGTCGATCAGGTGCTTATGGTTGAACGCCACGGTACTACTCACCTCCCAGCGGCGCGGAGCCCACGTGGGAACCCGGCGCGACGTCGTTGATCTCGACAGCGGTACGGCCGTCGACTTCCTTCATATATAGGTGCACGTTCTCCTCGTGAGACGAGGGAACGTTCTTGCCGACAAAGTCCGGCGAGATGGGAAGCTCGCGGTGACCGCGGTCAACGAGAACTGCCAGCTCAATGCGGCTCGGGCGGCCCAGGTCCATGACGGCGTCCAGAGCGGCGCGGATGGTACGACCCGTGTACAGGATGTCGTCCACCAGCACGACGCGCTTGCCGTCGACGCTAAAGGGAATGTTGGTAGCGTGGATCGCGGGAGCGAAATTGGTCGCATAGTCATCGCGGTAGAAGCTGATGTCGAGGCTGCCGAGCGGAACTTCGACGCCCTCGATCTCCTTGATCTCCTCGGCGAGCTTCTTTGCCAGAAGGTCGCCGCGCGTGACGATGCCGACCAGAGCGAGGTCTTCACAGCCCTCGTTGCGCTCGAGAATCTCGTGCGCGATGCGGGTCATCGCTCGGTTGACGGCGGTCTCGTCCATGATGACCGCCTTGGGGGAAGTCGTGCCCATCGATCTCCTTCCTCACATGTCTTGACTGCTGACACAGTCAAAAAAATAGATGCCCGACCGCTCAAAGCGGACCAGACACCCACAAGGAAAGGCTGCTCTATGGCAGCTATGTAATTCCATGTGGGTATCTCGTACCCCTTTAATGGTCAAGGGATAGTCTAGCCAACCTCGAGCTTAATTGCGAGCATAAATACGGAGCAATCCGTAAACGGAGCCCAACGCTCAATAAACCTATATATATTTGTGGGACGAGCTTGAAAACCTTGTTGCGAGCTGGCATAATCCCCTCTGCTGCACGCAAATCGGATCTACGTCCAGGGCCGTGGCGTGGGCACTATCGCCAAAAGAGAAATATCTCTGTGTAGATTACGCACAGGGAGCTGCTTCTGTGCTATAGTTCAGGCTTGTTTGTTAACGCGACATGTTCGTTTGTCGCCCAAGGAGGGTCAGTTATGTCCAAAGTTTGCGAAGTTTGCGGTAAGCACCCCGTTGCCGGTCGCTCCATCAGCCACTCTCACCGCGTCACCAACCGTAAGTTCCGCCCCAACATCCAGCGCGTTTACGTCGTCGTCGACGGTCACCGTCGCAAGATGAACGTTTGCTCCACCTGCCTCAAGTCCGGCAAGGTTGCGCGCTCCTAAATAAGGTCTTACCAACAAGTACCTCGGACTCTCCGGGTCAAAGACCTCGCGTTCACATAGAACTTACCAAAGGCGCCCTCCCCTACGGAGGGCGCCTTTTTGGTTTATTGACTACCAACTGATCGTAAAACGACAACTATTAACATATGAATATGCAAAAGTCGTTCTCGATAACCCGACGCCTTTAAGCCAAAAACCCTCTGGAACCAAATGCTGGCCAATACGGCTTCAGGGCACCTACAAGGCGCAAAGCATCCGATCTTTCCTACGCTAAGTAGCATAATTTAGTTGAAACGGTTCATTTAATTGAAGCGTTTTAGTATGCCTTTTACGGGAATCTGACCGTTTACCGAATTATTTCTTGCTATCATGCAAGGCGTAGGGTAAATCTCCGATCGCAAGGAGACACAAATGGTGAAAAAGTCACCGGAAAACACTACTCCCGCAATTGTGGACAACGTAGAGGCGCTTGAGGCTAAGCTCGCTCAAATGCGAGAGGCCCAGGCGCTTTTTGCTACGTACACGCAGGAGCAGGTCGACAAGATCTTCTATGAGGCCGCCATGGCCGCCAACAAGGCTCGTATCCCGTTGGCGAAGATGGCCATCGAGGAGACCGGCCGCGGCGTTCTTGAGGACAAGGTCATCAAGAACCACTACGCCGCAGAGTACATCTACAACGCTTACAAGAACACCAAGACCTGTGGTGTCCTTGAGCGCGACGAGGCCTACGGCATCACCAAGATCGCCGAGCCCATCGGCATCGTGGGCGCCGTCATCCCGACGACCAACCCCACCTCCACCGCGATCTTCAAGACGCTGATCAGCCTGAAGACCCGCAACGCCATCATCATCTCCCCGCACCCGGCTGCCGCCAAGTGCACCATCGCCGCCGCCAAGCTCGTGCTTGACGCCGCCGTCAAGGCCGGCGCCCCCGAGGGCATCATCGGCTGGGTCGATGTCCCCTCCATCGAGCTGACCAACATGGTCATGCGCGACGTCGACATCATCCTCGCCACCGGTGGCCCGGGCATGGTCAAGGCCGCTTACTCCTCGGGCAAGCCCGCCCTGGGCGTTGGCGCCGGTAACACCCCGGTCGTCATCGACGACACCGCCGACGTGCTGCTCGCCGTCAACTCCATCATCCACTCCAAGACCTTCGACAACGGCATGATCTGCGCTTCCGAGCAGTCCGTGACCGTCATCGACAGCATCTATGACCAGGTTAAGGCCGAGTTCCAGAAGCGCGGCTGCTACTTCGTCAAGCAGGGTGCCGAGATGGAGGCCCTGCGTGCCGCCATGTTCAAGAACGGCGCCCTCGATCACCGCATCCCCGGCATGGCTGCCGCCAAGATCGCCGAGCTCGCCGGCATCGAGGTTCCCGCCAAGACTAAGATCCTGATCGCCGAGGTCACCTCCACTGACCCCGCCAAGGAGGAGTTCTCCCACGAGAAGCTCTCCCCGGTCCTGGCCATGTACCACGCCAAGGACTTCCAGGAGGCCGTCGACAAGGCCGAGCACCTGGTGCTCGCCGGTGGCCCGGGCCACACCGCCTCTCTGTACGTGCACCCCGCCCAGGCCGAGAAGATCAGCCTGTTCGAGCACGTCATGAAGGCCTGCCGTATCGTCATCAACACCCCGTCCTCGCACGGCGGCATCGGTGACCTGTACAACTTTGGCATGAAGCCGTCTCTGACCCTGGGCTGCGGCTCCTGGGGCGGCAACTCCGTCTCCGAGAACGTTGGGGTGAAGCACTTGATCAACGTTAAGACTGTGGCCGAGCGCCGTGAGAACATGCTGTGGTTCCGCGCTCCCGAGAAGGTCTACTTCAAGAAGGGTTCCACGCCCGTCGCCCTCGACGAGCTTGGCAACGTCATGGGCAAGAAGCGCGCCTTCATCGTCACCGACCAGTTCCTCTTCAAGAATGGCAACACCCGCGCCATCGAGGCCAAGCTCGACGAGATGGGCATCGCCCACGACTGCTTCTACGACGTCGAGCCCGATCCGTCGCTGCAGTGCGCACGTCGCGGCGCCAAGCAGATGGCTCTCTTTGAGCCGGACGTCATCATCGCCGTCGGCGGTGGCTCCGCTATGGACGCCGGCAAGATCATGTGGATGATGTACGAGCACCCCGAGTGCAAGTTTGAGGACATGGCCATGGACTTCATGGACATCCGCAAGCGTATCTTCACCTTCCCCGAGATGGGCAAGAAGGCCTACTTCGTCGCCGTCCCGACCTCTTCGGGTACCGGCTCCGAGTGCACGCCGTTCGCCATCATCACCGACAAGGAGACCGGCATCAAGTGGCCGCTCGCCGACTACGCGCTGCTCCCCAACATGGCTATCGTCGACGCCGACAACTGCATGACCGCCCCGCGCGGCCTGACCGCTGCCTCCGGCATCGACGTCATGACCCACGCCATCGAGTCCTACGTCTCCATCATGGCTTCCGACTACACCAAGGGCCTCTCCGAGCGCGCTGCTAAGCTCGTCTTCGAGAACCTGCCCTCCAGCTTCACGAACGGCGCCAAGGACCCGCATGCCCGCGAGGAGATGCACAACGCCTCCTGCATGGCCGGTATGGCCTTCGCCAACGCCTTCCTGGGCCTCAACCACTCCATGGCCCACAAGCTCGGCGCTTTCCATCACCTGCCTCACGGCCTCGCAAACGCCGTCATCCTGACCCGCGTCATGCGCTACAACGCCGCCGAGGCTCCCGTCAAGATGGGTACCTTCTCCCAGTATCCTTACCCCAACGCACTGCACAACTACGCCGAGATGGCCAAGTACTGCGGCATCGAGGGCAAGGACGACAAGGAGGTCTTCGAGAACTTCATCACGAAGCTCGAGGAGCTCAAGGACTTCATCGGCGTCAAGAAGACCATCGCCGACTACGGTGTTGACGAGCAGTACTTCCTCGACACCCTCGACGAGATGACCGAGCAGGCATTCAACGACCAGTGCACCGGCGCCAACCCGCGCTACCCGCTCATGAGCGAGATCAAGGAGCTCTACCTGGACGCCTACTACGGCCGCGAGCCTCAGGACTACGCCGTCTGCTAGTTTTAGCACGGTTTTTAACGGCGGGGGTGCACGGGTGTTTCACACACCCCCGCCGTCGCTTCTATCGCATCGTTGAAAGGATGCAACCATGCTGCTACCCGATTCCAAGACCGAGCTCGTCCGCCGTGGCAACAAGGTCGTTTACGACCTGGGCGACAAGATCGTCAAGGTCTTTAACGAGACCAAGCCTGTCTCCGACGTGTTCAACGAGGCTTTGAATCTTGCCCGCATCAATGAGTGCGGCATCCGCAGCCCCAAGGCTCTCGAGGTTTCCCAGCTCGAGAACGCCAACGGCTGGGCGCTCGTGACCGAGAAGGTTCCGGGCACCACCCTTGCCGAGAAGATGACTGCCGAGCCCCAGCGCTTTGGTGAGTACCTCGAGATGTTCGTCGACCTCCAGATCGAGATCCACGGCTACACCTCCCCGCTGCTCAACCGTCAGCGCGACAAGTTCGCCCGCATGATCGACAGCCTTGATCAGCTCAATGCCACCACGCGCTACAACCTTCAGGAGCGTCTGGACGGCATGACCAAGGAGTTCAAGGTCTGCCACGGCGATTTCAACCCCTCCAACGTCATCGTCGGCGACGACGGCCAGCTCTATGTGTGCGACTGGGCACACGCCACCCAGGGCTCCCCTGCTGCCGACGTTGCCACCACCTACCTGCTCTTTGCCCTCAACAGCAAGGATCAGGCCGAGGCCTACCTGGAGCTCTACTGCGACCGCGCCGACATGCCCATGCAGGTCGTGCGTCAGTGGACGAGCATCGTCGCCGCTTCCGAGCTCGCTCGTAAGCGCAACGTGAACGACGAGTTCCTGAAGAACTGGATCGACGTCGTCGATTATCAGTAATATCTGAGCGATTCATTTCGCATCGGAGGCACAAAGGAAAACCCCGCAGCTCGCATAGGCTGTGGGGTTTTCCTTTTAGATATCGAGGATGCTACAAGATAAAAGGACGGCCCCGCATCTCCCCGATCTGGAGAAATGCGGGGCCGTCCCGTATATCGAACTACAAGCGAAATCGTCGATTAACGACGGGCCGCCTTAACAAGCTCGGCAACCTTGGCGACGACCTCGTCGATCGCCACATCCTCGCGCTCGCCTGTGGAACGGTCCTTGAGCTCGACGGTGCCGTTCTTAAGGCCACGCTTGCCGAGCACCACCTGATACGGGAAGCCCATGAGGTCGTTATCGGCAAACTTAAAGCCAGGACGCTCATCGCGATCGTCGACGACGACCTCGATACCCTCGGCACACAGGCCATCAACAATCTGCTCGCAGACGGTAGCGCACTCCTCCTTCTTGGGGTCGAGCGGAATCACCGCGACCTCGTACGGGGCAACGGAGACCGGCCAGACGATACCGTGCTCGTCGTTGTGCTGCTCCACGACGGCAGCGAGCGAGCGGGACACGCCCACGCCGTAACAACCCATGATGAGCGGCTTCTCCTTGCCGTCCTCGTCCATAAAGGTGGCACCCATGGCCTCGGAATACTTGGTACCCAGCTGGAAGACCTGCGAGACCTCGATGCCGCGAGCAGCGGAGAGCGGCTTGCCGCAGTGCGGGCAAGGGTCGCCGGCAACAACGGTGACCAGATCGGCCCACTCGTCGACGGTAAAGTCGCGCTCGGGGCAGGCGCCGGTAAAGTGATAGTCGACCTCGTTGGCACCGCAGGCCCACTGCTTGGACTCGCGCAGGCTCTCGTCGCACACCAGGCGAATGCCCTCGGGAAGGTTAACCGGTCCGATAAAGCCCTTATGCAGACCGTAGGTCTGGAGCTCCTCATCGGTCATCATGCGATAACCCTTGCCAAAGACATGCTCGGCCTTGCAGTCATTGAGCTCATGATCGCCCGGAACAAGGGCCACGACCGGCTTGCCCTCGGAGTCAATCAACGCCAGGGACTTGCGCGTGCCGTTCTCGGGGAACCCAAAGAACTTGGCAACAGCCTCAATGGTACCCATGCCCGGAGTCTCGACCTTGGTGAGCGTACCGTCGCCAGGACCCTCGGTCACAACGACCTTGGTGCTTGCGGCCTCATCGTCGGCAGCGAAGCCGCACTCATCGCAGTAGACGAGCGAAGCCTCGCCAGCGTCGGCCAAAGCCATGTACTCAACGGAGGTGTCGCCGCCGATCTCGCCGGAGTCGGCAACGACGGGCAGGGCCTTGATGTAGCAGCGCTCGCAGATGTTGGCGTAGGCCTGCTTCATCTTGTCATACTCCTCCTGCAGGCTCTCCTGCGTGGCAGAGAAGCTGTAGGCGTCCTTCATGATGAACTCGCGACCGCGCATCAGGCCAAAGCGGGGACGGAACTCGTCACGGAACTTGTCCTGGATGTGGTAGAGGTTGACGGGAAGCTGCTTATAGGAGCGCAGTTCATTGCGCACCAGGGCGGTGACAGTCTCCTCGTGGGTGGGGCCCAGCACGAACTCGCGGCCGTGGCGGTCATCAAAGCGCACGAGCTCCTTGCCATAGGCGTCGATGCGGCCGGACTCGCGCCATAGCTCAGCGTCGACCATAATGGGCATCATGAGCTCCTGGGCGCCGGCGGCATCCATCTCGTCGCGCACGATGTTCTCGATCTTGCGAATCGAGCGCCATGCGAGCGGCAGGTAGGAATACAGACCGGCGGCCTCCTTGCGGATCATGCCGGCACGGAGCAGCAGGCGGTGGCTGGCGAGCTCAGCGTCCGCCGGATCCTCTTTAAGCGTCGGCGCATAGAGCTTAGACATATACATTGCTCGGGTCATTTATTTCTCCTCAATAAGTTTGTCGACCTCTGCCATAAGCGCGTCGACAATTTGGTCCTCAGCTACTTTACCAATGATCTGGCCATGCGAAAAGAGCAAGGCCTGACCACGTCCGCAAGCAACGCCCAGGTCGGCATCAGAAGCCT
Organism: Collinsella aerofaciens; assembly: GCF_005845035.1. Taxonomy (GTDB): domain Bacteria; phylum Actinomycetota; class Coriobacteriia; order Coriobacteriales; family Coriobacteriaceae; genus Collinsella; species Collinsella aerofaciens_I. The sequence continues at coordinate 64,223 of NZ_SPFO01000006.1, forward strand.
CACCGGGGCCATTAACGGCACATCCCATCACAGCGATAGAAAGCGGCGCGGAGTAGTTCTTAAGCCGCTCGGTGACCTCCTCGGCGATGGGAATGAGGTTAACCTGGCAGCGGGCGCACGTGGGGCACGAGACAATCTCGGGGCCACGGCGACGCAGGCCCAGCGACTGCAGAATACCCCAGGCAACCGGAGGCTCCTCAACCGGATCGGCCGTGAGAGAGACGCGCATGGTGTCACCAATACCCTCAGACAGCAGAATACCAAGGCCCACCGAGCTCTTAATGGTGCCCTGAAGCTTGGTACCCGCCTCGGTTACGCCCAGGTGAAGCGGAACGTGAGGAATCTCACGCGACAAGGCTCGATAGGCATCGAGCGTCGTTTGCACGCTATGGGCCTTGGCCGAAAGCACAATGTTCGTAAAGCCGCGGTCTTCAAAATGCTTGACGAAACGCTCGCTCGACATCACGAGCTTTTCGGGCTGCGTGAGGTCGTCGCGCTCGGCGATATCCTGCTCAAGTGAACCGGCATTGACGCCGATACGAATCGCACAGCCCGCTGCACCCGCAGCATCGATCACCGCGTCAACCTTAGCCCAATCGCCGATATTGCCGGGATTAATGCGCAGTTTGGCGGCACCAGCCTCGACGGCACCAATGGCGAGCTTATGGTTAAAGTGAATATCGGCGACGATCGGCACCGGAGACTCGGCACAGATGGTGCGGAAACCCCCAAGCGCGGCCTCGGTGGGCACGCTCACGCGCACGATATCGCAGCCAGCCTGCGCCAACGCGCACACTTGCGCAAGCGTTGCCTGGGCGTCGGCGGTATCGGTGCAAGTCATGGACTGAACCACGACCGGCGCGCCGCCACCGATCTGTACGCCGCCCACACGCACGGGGTGCGTCAGTTCGCGCGGCAAAGGATGGGATAAAGACAATCCAAACACTCCCCTACAGAATAAATCGAAGGATGTCGGAACGAAGCATATAGACAAACAGCAGCGCAAAGAGCGCGATGCCCACATAGCTCACAATCGTCTGGACCTTGAGCGGAAGCTCGCGTCCCGCAATCTTTTGAATGATCTCGATGACCAGCTTACCGCCATCGAGTGGCGGGATGGGCAGCAGGTTCATAAAGCCAAGCGAGAACGAGATGAGGGCAGCAAACGAAAGGAACGTGGCAGGGCCGGCAGCAGCAGCCTGTGAGGACATAACGCTAATACCCACGATCGAAGAAGACTGATCGAGAATCTCCATCGTATGCTGCGGCTGGAGCAGGCGCATCACGCCATCCGCTGTCTGCACGACATAGGAAAAGGAGAGGCGAGCCGACGTGATGGGGTCCAAACGGACTACCTCCGTAGAAGCATACACACCTAACCGCTCGTCCTCTTTGAGCGCAACCGAGGTCGAATGCTGCTTGCCGTCGCGCTCATACTCAATGGCGATATCGTCCTTACCGGCGGCCTTGCCGATAGCACCGTAGACGTCCATCCAAGTGGAACATGAGACACCGTCGACCGAAAGGATCGCATCACCGGCCTCGATACCCGCCTTGGCGGCAATAGACCCCTCGTCAACCTGACCGATCACGTTGGTGTCCATCGGCACGGTGACACCCGCAATGGAATAGATGCTCATAAGGAGCAAAAAACCCGTCAGGATATTGACGAGAATGCCCGCGAGCAGCATAAAGGCGCGCTTGAGAAAGCCTTGGCCCAGATAGGTATGCGAGCGCTCTTGCGCCAAGAAATCAGCCTCGCCGCACGGCAGCTCCCACACATCGCCCTCGGCAGTCGCATGCTCGCGATCGAACCGGCGGCCGTCAAAGGTGGTGTAACCCGCAGCGTCTCGAGGCAGTGTCTGATACTTGGTGGGATAGTAGCTCGGTGAGGGCTTCTCCCCTTCCTCATACCAAGGTGCAATGGAGCCCCAGCCCAGCAACAGAGCACAAGCCTCGAGCACATCCCCCTCGGAAAGCTCGAGCTCGACAGCAAGGTCGGCCACGGTCACGCGACCATGACGGTAGATAGCCGCGAGCACGCGATCGGCGCACGAGACATCGGTCGGATCCATACCGCAGATGGCAGCGTAGCCACCCAGCAGCAGCGGGGTCACGCCAAACTTGGTTCCAATGCGACGCGACGTGTAATGGATGTCAAAGCGGCACGGCAGGCCCAAAAAGAACTCGGTCACACGGACGCCGCAGGCACGCGCCGCCAAAAAGTGGCCGCCCTCGTGCAAAAACACGAGGACGGAAAGCATCAGCAGGCCCCAAAAGACCGATGAGAGAACGCTCAGAACAGTATCCATAAAACGAAAAAGCAATCCTTATGGGTTAAGAACGGGCTGCGGCGAGCACCTGCGAGGCCTTTTCACGCGCCCACGCATCGATGTCACGAAGCTGCTCAAACGAATCGACCGCCTGCATATCGTGGGCATCCATGCAGGATTCCACAATGCGATCGATATCGGTAAAGCTGCAGCCATCGTGCAGGAAGGCATCGACGGCGACCTCGTTGGCGGCATTGAGCACGCACGGCATGGTGCCACCCGTCTTGCCGGCACGCTCGGCCAGTGCAAGACAGCGGAAGGTATCCAGGTCGGCAGCATCAAACGTGAGCTGCCCCAGCTCGCGGAAATCGATACGAGGCGCCGGGGTATCCCAACGCTCGGGATACGAGAACGCGAACTGGATGGGAATACGCATGTCGGAAGCACCGAGATGCGCCATCACAGAGCCGTCGGCGAACTCGACCATAGAGTGAATCTTGGACTGGCGCTGCACGACCACGTTAATGAAATCGAGGTCGCAGTTAAACAGATGCATGGCTTCAATGCGCTCCAGGCCCTTGTTCATGAGGGTGGCGGAGTCGATGGTGATCTTGGCACCCATGGCCCACGTGGGATGTGCGAGGGCATCGGCACGCGTCACGCGATCGAGCTCGTCGCGCGTGCGGCCAAAGAACGGACCGCCCGAGCAGGTGAGCCAAATACAATGAGCTTCGCGTGGGTTCTCCCCCAGATAGCACTGGTAGATGGCGGAGTGCTCAGAGTCGACTGGAATAAGCTGGCCCGGTTGCGCCAACGGCATAAGCAAGTCGCCACCGACGACGAGGGACTCCTTGTTGGCAAGGGCAAGGCGCTTATTTGAGGTCAAGGCCGCATGGCTCGCCTCGAGACCGGCGGCACCCACAATAGCGACGAGCACGCAGTCGACATCGTCGCGACGCGCGAGCTCGCAAACCGCCTGCGCGCCAACGCCGAGCTTCGTGCCCTCGGGCAACTCCTGCAGCACGGCGTCATCGCCATGAGCGACATCGGCCACGGCAACCGCCGAAACCGAAAACTCGCGGGCAGCGGCAACGAGCTCGGAGGTACTGGAGTTAACGGACAGCGCCGTCACCTGCAGGCGATCGGCATGCTGGCGGCACACATCGAGCGCCTGGGTGCCAATGGAGCCCGTACAACCCAGGATGGCAACACGAAGGCGTCCATCGGCGCCATACGTCGTCTGGAATGACATTACAGCACGCCTCCGATCATCAGCATCAGCTGCGCGGTGATGCAGCCGAAGATAAGCGAATCGCTACGATCGAGCATGCCGCCGTGGCCCGGGATAAGGTTACCGGAATCCTTGACGCCCACACCGCGCTTGATGCGCGACTCGATAAGGTCGCCGATAACGCCCAGAATGGACACCACCACGCCGCACAGCAGCGCATAGGGCAGGCTGAGCTTGTAGAAGTGCGTCGCCCACAGGATGAGCCAAATCAAAACCGAGCCCAGAATGCCGCCGACAAACCCCTCCCAGCTCTTTTTGGGAGAGATCTTGGGAACCATCTTGTGTTTGCCGATACGACTGCCCACGATGTAAGCAAACGAATCGGAGACCCAAAGGGACGCGCAAACGCCCACTGAAAGCAGGGCGCCGGCAAAACCGGGCACGGCATCGCGCAGCAGCACGATAGCCGACAGCATAAAGCCAGTGTAGATGGGACCCATGAGCGTTACGGCCACATCAGAGATGCGGGTACGCGGCGACCAGACATACCAAATGCCCACAGCGAGCATCAGGGCAAAAAGCAGGGCATTCAACAACATCGAATCGCCCAACGCCGACAGCGGAAAGAGTACGGCGGCAGCGATACCCATGCGCTCGTTAGCCATCTTGCCATCGAGCCTCGTCATACGGAAAAACTCATAGCAGCACAGACCGCTCATGACAGAAACAAAGATGGCCGTGGGCACGATACCCAAAACCAGGCACAGGATAAAGACAACGGCGTAGACGATACCGGCGGCGGCACGGGTAATAAAGCCCGCAAGCCACGAACCGGTGCCATTCTTCGCTGCGGGCGCTCCCGCAGCGACAGCCTTGCGCTCAGATGTCTTGGGAGCAGTTGCCTTGGGACGATCGGACACGATTAAGCCTCCTCGGTCTTGCTCAGACCACCAAACCTACGGTCACGGCCCTGATAGGCCAAAATGGCGTCGACAAGGCCCCAACGATCAAAGTCGGGCCAATAGGTATCGGTGACGTAGAATTCGGAATAAGCCACCTGCCACAGCAGATAGTTCGAAAGACGCAGCTCACCAGAAGTGCGAATCACAAGCTCAGGATCGGGAAGGCCGGCGGTATAGAGGTGGGAAGCCACCATGTCGTCATCAATTGCGCCAGGATCGATCTTACCGGCGGCAGCGTCGAGTGCGATCTGACGGACAGCGCGGGTAATCTCGGCACGCGCGCCGTAGTTGACGGCAAGCGCCAGCGTCATGCCGGTGTGATTGGCGCACTCTGCAAGACCGCGTTCAAAAACGTCGCGGGTCTTCTTGGGCAGCGCGGAAATGTCACCCAAAAAGACAACGCGCACGTTTTCGCGCTTCAGAAGCGGCAGCTCGTCGATAAACGTCTTGGCAAACAGGTGCATCAAGACGTTGACCTCGTGTTGCGGGCGGTTCCAGTTTTCGGTAGAAAACGCATAGGCCGAAAGCACGTCGACGCCCAGACGCACGCAGGCGGTAATAATCTCGCGAAGGGAGACGATACCCGCCTTGTGGCCCTCGGTGCGTGCAAGACCGCGCGACGTGGCCCAACGACCGTTACCGTCCATGATGCACGAGATATGGTGCGGAATGTTATTGAGGTCAAGGTCGGAAAAACCGACGCCCGCAGGGGCGTCGGCAAAGTACTCGACCAGTTTATGCTCGTCGTATTGCACCTTAGATCTCCATGACCTCGGCTTCTTTTTCCTTCAGAAGCTCCTCGACCTTGGCGACATACTCATCGGTGTGCTTCTGGACCTTGGCCTGCTCGCGACGGACATCGTCCACGGTGAGCTCCTCATCGCGCTCGAGCTTGTTGTTGAAGTCGCGACGGATGTTACGGATAGACACCTTGGCCTGCTCGGCGTACTCGCGGCACTCCTTGACGAGCTCGCGACGGCGCTCCTCGGTGGGAGCCGGAAACGGCAGACGAACGACGGTGCCATCGGAGTTGGGGGTAATACCCAGATCGGAAGCGCCGATGGCCTTGACGATAGCATTGATGAGTGCCTTGTCCCACGGCTCGATGAGCAGCATGTGGGCCTCGGGGGTCTTGACGGCGGCAACCTGCGTGACCGGCGTGGGAACACCGTAATAATCGACGGTGATGTCGGACAGAATGTTGGCATTGGCGCGGCCGGTACGAACCTTGGAGAAGTTATGCTTGAGGGACTCGAGCGACTTGTCCATATGGGCGGTGATGTTCTCTGCCATGCTTAATCCTCCTGATAGACGAGCGTGCCGACGGGCTCACCCGAAAGCGCGCGCTTGACGGTGTCCTCGCCATCGATGTTGAGGACCAAAATCGGCATACGGTTATCCTGGCACAGAGCCGTAGCCGTGGAATCCATAACCTGCAGGCCGCGGACGAGCACCTCGTGATAGGTAATCTTGTCAAAACGGACGGCATCGGCGCACTTGACGGGATCCTTGTCGTAGATGCCGTCAACCTTGGTGGCTTTAATCAGAATCTCGGCGCCGATCTCGCACGCACGAAGAGCAGCGGCGGTGTCGGTCGTAAAGTACGGATTGCCCGAACCGGCGGCAAAAATAACGACGTTGCCCTTGGAAAGGTGGTTGATGGCGCGACGGCGAATATAGGGCTCGCAGATCTCGTTCATCTGGATAGCGCTCATAACGCGACAGGGAACATCGTTGTGCTCGAAGGCATCCTGCAGGGCGAGCGCGTTCATAACGGTTGCCAGCATGCCCATGTAGTCGGCCTGAGCACGCTCCATGCCACCGGCAGCGCCGGCCATGCCGCGGAAAATATTACCGCCGCCGACAACGACGCCGACCTCATGGCCATCGGCGAGCAGCTCCTTGACCTGTTTGGCAAGATGGTCGGTAACCTTGGGGTCGATGCCATACTGGCCGTCGCCCATCAGTGCTTCGCCAGAAAGCTTAAGAAGCACGCGTTTATATCGGATGTCGGACAAAGCGATCCTCCTTTAGATTGAACTCTCAACATTCTATCAAAGGCTCTAAGAAGAGCCATGAAAAAGCAGGCTGTGAGTAAAACCCACAGCCTGCTCATTACCAGCTACAAGAGCTTATTTACTCGCCACGGACCAGACGGTCAAAGGCAACGACGGTAATGGTGTCGCCGAGCTCCTTGGAGACCTGCTCAGCGTACTTCTTGATGGTGAGGGAGCTGTCCTTGATGAACTCCTGCTCGGTGAGCACGGACTGCTTGTAGAACTTCTCCAGACGGCCGACAGCCATCTTCTCCTGGATAGCCTCGGGCTTACCGGACTCGGCAGCCTGAGCCATGTAGATCTGCTTCTCGTGCTCGACGGTCTCGGCCGGAACCTGATCGCGGGTAGCGCAGATCGGGGCGACGGCGGCAACCTGAAGGGCAACGTCGTGAGCGAAGGTCTTGAAGGACTCAGCCTGAGCGGTCTCGGCCTTCTCGAAGGCGAACTCGACGAGGACGCCGATCTTACCACCCATGTGGATGTAAGAAGCGAGCGCGCCGTTCTCAGCCTTGCGGGCAGCGAAGCGGGAGATCTTCATGTTCTCGCCCATGATGTGAATCATCTCGGTGAGCTCGGAGGAAACGGTCTCCTCGCCCATCGGCTTCTCGAGCAGAGCATCAACGTCAGCAGGCTCGGTGGTGGCGACAACCTCAGCGACCTTGGAAGCAAAGCCGGTGAACTTGGCGTTGGAGCCAACGAAGTCGGTCTCGCAGGAGAGCTCGAGCAGGGCGCCGGTCTTGCCATCCTCGGAGACGAACGCGGCGACAGCGCCCTCGTTGGTCTCACGGCCAGCCTTCTTGGCAGCCTTGGCAAGGCCGTTCTTACGCAGAACGTCGACAGCGGCGTCCATGTCGCCGTCAGCCTCGACGAGAGCCTTCTTGCACTCCATCATCGGGGAGTCGGTCATCTCGCGGAGCTGCTTGACCATAGCGGCGGTAATCTGGGCCATTGTGGTTCCTTTCAAAGAGATGAAAAAGAATTAACTAAGACTGATTTACTCGGCCTTGGGCTCAGCGGCCATCTCGGCCTCGGAGACCTGCTCCTTGCCGGAGCCAGCGAGGCAGGCGTCAGCCATGAGTTCGCACATAAGGGTGACAGCGGAGATAGCGTCATCGTTGCAGGGGATGCCGTACTCGACCTCGTCGGGATCGGAGTTGGTGTCGATCAGAGCGACGACGGGGATATTCAGGCGCTGAGCCTCCTTGATGGCGTTCTCCTCGCGCTTGGTGTCGATGACGAAGAGAGCCTGGGGCAGACCCTTCATGTCGCGGGCGCCACCGAGGTTGGTCTGGAGCTTGGTGAGCTCCTTACCGAGCACAGCCTGCTCCTTCTTGGGGAGCACTGCCATGCGGCCGTCCTCGACCATGGCCTCGAGCTCCTCCATGCGGTTGATGCGGGAGCGGATGGTGACGAAGTTGGTCAGCATACCGCCGAGCCAACGCTGGTTGATGTAAGGCATGTTGGCGCGCTCAGCAGCGTTCTTGACGGCCTCCTGAGCCTGCTTCTTGGTGCCGACGAACAGCACGTTGCCACCCTTGGCGACGTTCTTGACGAAGGTGTAGGCCTGGTCGGCGTCGAGGATGGTCTGCTTGAGGTCGAGGATGTAGATGCCGTTGCGCTCACCGAAGATGAACGGCTTCATCTTGGGGTTCCAGCGACGGGTCTGGTGACCGAAGTGGCAGCCGGCCTCGAGCAGGGTGCGGATATTAATCTTGGTAGCCATGTTAAACCTCCTGTGGTTTGCCTCCGCGCGGGGTCATCCTCCAAAACCAACCCGGACATGTGCTACCAAAGCCCGGGCACCACGGTATGAAGTAGCCGCGCGTGCGTGATAAAAACCTGTTGCCGTGAAGCAACCCGATGAATGATAGCAGGAATGCACCTTCCTGCCAACCCGCAATCAAAACCACACACCTGAGTGCGGCGCGGGACGTCCCAGCCACTATTCGCCGCGGGGATGGGCTTGAGCCACAGCCCGCTTAAGCCGATCGGGTGTGAGATGCGTGTAGATCTGCGTCGTGGACAGGCTCGCATGGCCCAGCAGCTCTTGAACCGAGCGCAGGTCCGCACCGCCCTCGAGCAAGTCGGTCGCAAAGGTATGGCGCATCGCATGCGGGGCGATGTCGGCCGGAATGCCGGCGAGCGCCGCCAGCGTATGGAACCGCCGCCTGAGCATGGCGGCGCTCATGCGATTGCCGCGCGCCGATATAAGCAGCGGATGAGGCCCGGTAGCGGGGTCACGGCGCTTTGCCTGAGCGAGCAACTCCGGCCTCCCCTCCTCAATATAGAGACGCGTCGCCTCGAGCGCACGACGATACAGAGGGACGATACGTTCCTTGCTCCCCTTGCCCCAAAGGCGCAGCGTGCGTTCGGACCAAGCGATGGACTCCACATTGAGTGCAGCGAGCTCAGAGATACGGGCACCCGAGGCATAGAACAGCTCGAGCATCGCCGCATCGCGCAGTCCCGCGGGCGTCGAGGTATCAGGCGTCTTGAGCAGCGCCTCGACCTGATGGGTCGTAAGGACGCCCGGCAGGTCACGCGGCAGCTTGGGCGATGCGATCGCCGAGGCCACATCGCCCTCGACTATCCCCTCGGCAGCCATCCAGCGATAGAGAGATCGGATAGCCGACAGGTGCGCCGCAAGCGTTCGGGGAGCCACCTGCTCACGCGAAAGCTCGGCAAGATAGCGACGAATGGTGCGCACGTCGGCAGCGAAAGCATCGATATCCTCGCGCTCGCACCAGGAAGCAAAGCGCTCCAGCCTCGAGCCATAGGCCGTCACCGTGTTGGGAGAAAGTCCCTCGACACGTGCGATATAGGCGATAAACGAGTCGACGGCATCGTACAGGTCAAAGGCTATGACCGGTCGCCTCCAAACAGATCGGGGCGAGTGGCCAGATAGGCATCAAGGGCCTCAAGCGCACGGTCCGCATAGGCCTGGTAGCGGTCGCGCTTGCTGCGACGCTTACCGTCCTCGAGCGGCGGCACCAGGCCAAAGTTGACATGCATAGGCTGGTAGCCCACGGTGGCAGGATCGGTCGCATAGCCCACGAGCGCGCCCAGGGCGCCCACGCGGGGCAACTCGACGCCCGCGGCACCGATAGCCTCGGCATAGGTGTTGAGCGCGGCGAGCAGACCGGTCGCCACGGCTTCCATGTACCCCTCGGTGCCGGTGATCTGACCGGCCAGGCGCACGCCGGTACCGGGCACGGCAAAGGTGCCATCGAGCACGTGCGGGGCGTCGACAAAGGTATTACGGTGCATGACACCGTAGCGGAAGAACTCAGCGTTCTCCAGGCCCGGCACCATATGGAAGACGCGCTTCTGCTCGCCGAAGGTCAGATTGGTCTGGAAGCCCACCAGGTTATAGGCGGTCTTCTCCTTGTTCTCGGCACGCAGCTGAATCGCCGCCCAGGGGCGACGTCCGGTACGCGGGTCGGTGAGGCCGACGGGCTTCATGGCGCCAAAGCGAATGGCGTCCTTGCCGGTGCGTGCAACCTCCTCGGCAGGCTGGCAGGCCTGGAACAGATCGCCGCCCTCAAAATCCTTGAGCACCACGCGGTCGGCCGTGGTGAGCGCCTCGATAAAGGCCTCGTACTCCTCCTTGTTGAGCGGGGCGTTGAGATAGTCGCCGCTCCCCTGCTCCTCGTAGCGCGACTGCGAGAACAGCACGTCCATATCGAGCGTGGAGGCATCGACGATCGGAGCCGCGGCATCGAAGAACGCAAGGGCGTCGCCACCGACGAGCTTCATGACCTCTTCGCTCAGCGCCGGCGAGCACAAGGGGCCGGCGGCAATGACCACGTGACCCTCGGGAATCTGCGTGACCTCGCCGTGAATGATCTCGATATTGGGACGGGCGGCAACCTCGGCCTCGACAAGCTCGGAAAACTTAACGCGGTCGACCGCCAAGGCACCACCGGCGGGAACAGCGGCGCGATGGGCGCAATCGAGCAGGACTGAACCCATGCGCTCAAGCTCGGCCTTCAGCAAACCAGCCGCGGAATCCGGACGGGTCGACTTAAACGAATTGGAGCAGACGAGCTCTGCCAGGTGATCGGTATGGTGAGCCGGGGAGCTCACCTGGGGGCGCATCTCGCACAGCTTTACGGCAAAACCGCGATCTGCCAGCTGGATCGCGCACTCCGAACCCGCCAGACCGCCACCGATAACTGTCACCTGATCGAACTGCATCTGCAAACACCTTTCTAATTGACACGTTTTCCATTGTGACCGAAGGGTGTCTGGGCGTGAAGGGCAAACTTGGAGGGCGCATACCTTCCATCCATCATGCGCTCGATAAGACCCTCGAGTTCAAGCGAACCCAAGAGTTTGAGTACGCCGACGGCATCGAGCGAGACGAGCGCCGCGATGTCGTCGACCTTGAGTGGAGAGGCGATGAGCGCATGCATCACGGTCTGCTGCGTTGGATCCAGGTCGGCAATGCCGGGAGCATCGGGGCGCGAATAGCGCAGGGTTCCGTAGATGCGTGAGATAGCCATCTCGATAGATTCCTCGTCGACGACGCAGCAGGCACCGTTCGCAATGAGGTAATTCGTGCCACGCGACTCGGGCGATAGGATCGACCCCGGCACGGCAAGAAGTTCGCGCCCCAAATCCATAGCAGCCTCGGCTGTAGAAAACGTCCCGGAAGGCATACCCGCCTCGGATACAAAGAGGGCTTGCGACAGGGCCGCGATCACGCGATTGCGGCGCGGAAAAGCGAACTTGCGCGGACCCATGCCCCACGGAGAGATCGACACGACCGCGCCACCCGTATCGAGCGTGCGTGTAATAAGCCCCGCGCTCGAACGCGGGTAGACCACGTCGGCGCCCGTCCCCAGCACCACGACGTGTTTGCCGCCGGCGTTGACCGCAGCCCAACCCGAGGCCTGGTCACAACCGACGGCGCCGCCCGAAACTACCGTCACCCCCGCCTCGACCGCCACCTTTGCCGCAAGCTCTGCCACGGCAAGACCATACGGCGAGGCCTTGCGCGCGCCGATGATAGAGAGCGCGGGCGTCGAAAGCACCTCGGGGTTGCCGCGCACATAAAGCGTCTGGGGTACATCAGAAAGCTCCAAAACGGTCTCGGGATAGAACGCGTCGCCTGGATGCAGCTCGAAGGTCCCCTCGGCCATCATTGGTCCCTCCTTCCCTGGTACATCGCCGCCTCGAGCACGTGGTCCTGTGTCACTTGCTCGCTCTCGGCGACATCTGCGATCGTGCGCGCAATGCGAACCAGGCGCACGATGCCACGCCCTGTAAGATGTGTGCGTTTGGACAGGCCGAGTACGCATTTCTCGGCAGCATCATCGAGCTCAAAGGTCGAAACGACGCCGTCAATGGACCGCGTCTCGTCATCCTCGGCCTCGGCATCCGCATCGTCCATACGAGACTCGCGCCAGGCGCGAAAAGCGCGACCGCGCACAACGTAGTCACGTAACTCGGCCGACGACATACCCTCCGCGCCCTCGATAATCACCTGGGGATCGGGACGGGTCACATCGATCATCATGTCGATACGGTCGGCCAAAGGACCGCGCAGCTTTGCCCGATAGCGCTCGACCATCGATGCCGAGCAGCGGCACGGCACCTCGCGGTCGCCCAAAAAGCCGCAGGGGCAGGGATTGCTCGCAGCGAGCAGCTGAAAGCGCGACGGGAAGGTAAAGGCCCCGTCGACGCGCACAATCCTGACATAGCCGCGTTCGATGGGCTGACGCAGCGTCTGCAGCACACCCGTGGGAAACTCGGCAAGCTCGTCCAAAAAGAGCACGCCGCCATGGGCAAGGCTGATCTCTCCCGGGTGCACCGGGCGCCCGCCGCCGATAAGGCCTGCGGTCGAAATACTGTGGTGGGGACTGCGGAAGGGCCGGTGACCCGCCAACAAGCCATCAATGTTCTCACCCAAAACCGAATGGATGCACAGCGCCTCCTGTTGATCCTCAACGGAAAGCTCAGGCAGGATGCCGGTCATACGGCGCGCAAGCATCGTCTTGCCCGATCCCGGGGACCCGATCATAAGTAAACCGAGCTCACCCGCTGCCGCCAGTGCCATGCCGCGTTTGGCAACTTCCTGCCCCAGTACGTCGGCATAGTCGAGCTCGGGCTCAAAGGTGGCCTCGAGCACTTCAGAATCCAGATAATGCCGAGCTGCCTCGCCCATACCGTGAGCAAGCTGCGACAGATGGTCGATAAAACCGCAATCCACGCCCGCGAGCGGCACATGCTGGTCTGATCTACCGGCGATAAAAGACAGCCCCATGTCGCGAGCCAGCAGCTGAAACGCCACCTCGCCCTTGACGGGAAGCACCGTGCCGTCCAGACCGAGCTCGCCGGCAATGAGGCAGCGGTCGAGGTTGTCGCGGGGAATCTGACCATCGGCCGCCAGAACCGCGATGGCGATGGGCAGATCAAAGCCGCTACCGGTCTTGCGAATATCGCCGGGCGCCAGATTGACCGTAATGCCCGAGCGTGGGATCTCGAACCCGGCGGAGCGCATCGCACAGCGAATACGACCACGTGACTCCATCACCTCCATACTCGGGATGCCGAGCATCTGAATGCCCGGAACGCCGCCAGCAAGCGAAACCTCGACCGTGACGTGAATCGCCTCGACGCCGCGGATGCAGGCCGCGTGAACGGCAAACGTCTCGAACGCCATCACGACACCTGCCAATCGAACGCGTTGTACTGATGCTCGATCTCGGCGATATGCCCGCCGCGAATGGTGACACCCACGGCATCGAAGCGAATCGCCTTGAGCGGATAATGCTCCATGAGGTAGCAACTCGCGATGCGACGATAGCGCCGCTGCTTTTGGGCATTCACCGCTTCCTCAGGAAACACCCGCGTGTCGCAATCCAGCGCGACGCGTCTGGTCTTGACCTCGGCCATCACCACGACATCGTCGAGCTCATCAAGCAGCACCAGATCAGCCTCGCCCTCGGTGCAACGATAACCCTGTTCCAGCAAGGTGTAGCCGCGCTCGTTAAAGTAGTCGATGGTGATCAGTTCGCCCAGCATACCCAGCTCGCGGGGGCTGAGCCCCTTGATAAACTCGGGCGTCATCGCCCCGCAGTCGAGCTCACCGTTTTCCCAACGCTCCTTGAGCTGCTGTGTCTTGCTCTTTTTGCTTGCGGCACTCATGGGGTCTCCTTTCCCGCACACTGCATTGCCCCGATGATGAGGGCACCTTTCATGCGGGTAAGTACCGGAAGCTAACCAGAAGCTGACCAAATGCAGACAAAAAACGGGCCGTACGCAGCAATGCTGTTGCATACGGCCCGCTACCACCAGGTTTATAAAACCCCGGAGGTCCCCGTCTTCACAATTGGCCTAGAAAAGGCGCTCAGTCTGCAGAAAGTTTCCGCAAAAGCTCACACGGTGCAGCGGACAAAGTCCATGTTTGCGAATGGCCTCGATATGCTCGGGGCTTGCATAGCCCTTCGACTCGGCCAGATGGTACTCGGGATACTCGGCGTCGTACTCGACCATCATCTCGTCACGCGTGACCTTGGCCATGATGGACGCCGCGGCGATGCAGGCAATTTTGGCATCGCCTTTCACCACGTCGCGCTCGTTGGGAACGGCGCCCAGGGGGTTGCCATCCATGAGGACGCAGTCGGGTTCAAGTCCCGTATCGGCCACGGCACCCGCGACGGCAGCGCGGATGGCGCGGGCCATGCCCATCTCATCGATATCCGCGGGAGCGATATGGCAAAAGCCGATGGCAGTCGCCACCTCGGCAATCTTCACCGAGAGCAGCTCACGGCGCGCCGGCGTGAGCTTTTTGGAATCGTTGATGCCCCAGATGCGCGGCTCCATCGGAAGACACACGGCACACACGGTCAAGGGACCCGCTACCGAGCCACGACCCACCTCGTCGACGCCCACGACCACGCCATCGCCGCCAAGCTCATACATAAGCTCGTACATGTCATTGACGCGCTCGCGCTCGGCAAGCTCTTTGGCATGGCGTTTGAGGGCGCGTTCACAAGCCTTGATCACCTGCTGGCGCGGGTCCTCGCGATAATGCTCCACGAGGGCGGGAATCTCCTCAAACGTAGCGCTCGCCAGCTCGCCGGCAACTTGCGATGCCGAAACCGAGCTCGTCATATTGGCCATACCAGGCCCTCCTTGCATGCAAATCAGATAAAAAGAAGGGCCACCCGAAGGTGACCCTTACGTCCAAACGAGTGGACAGACGCTGCGATCTTCTTAGCGCTTCTCGGGGATGCGAGCAGCCTTGCCCACCTTGTCGCGGAGGTAGTACAGCTTGGCGCGACGGACGCGACCATGACGAACGACCTCGAGCTTGGCGATCTTGGGGCTGTGAAGCGGGAAGGTACGCTCAACACCGACACCGAAGGACATCTTGCGGACGGTGAAGGTCTCGCGGGCACCGGCGCCGGCCATGCGGATGACGTCGCCCTGGAAGACCTGGATGCGCTCGCGGTCGCCTTCCTTAATGCGGTAGTGAACCTTGACGTTGTCGGCGACGCGAACCTGAGGAATGTCCTCGCGGATCTGCTGACGCTCGATTGCGCGGATGTAATCCATGTGCAATTCCTTACTCTTCTAGAGGTGCCGTACCACCTTGGCCGGCACGTAGTTGAACAAACGTATTCGAGTATACACGCGCGGGTTTCTGCTGCAAGAACAATTTTTTACGCAGACAAAAAGACAAAACCCGCACATGATAACCGCCCGCCTCACGAATGAGACGGGCGGCATGAAGGGGGCTACGAAGGCGCCCAAACCCAAAACGTCAGGCGGAACGCTTGGCCTCGAGCTTGGCCTGTGCGGCCGCAAGACGCGCGAGGGGCACGCGGTAGGGCGAGCAGGACACATAGTCCACATCGGCCACGTTGAACAGGCCCTTGATGGACTTGGGGTCGCCGCCGTGCTCTCCGCACACACCGAAGTGCATACCGGGGTTGGTGGCGCGACCCTTCGCCACGGCCATGCGCACCAGCTCGAGTACTGCCGTATCGATGGTCTCGAAGGGGTTGTCCTTCAAGATCTTCTTGTGCATGTACAGCGGGATGAACTTGGCCTCGGCATCGTCGCGGGAGAAGCCGAAGGTGGTCTGGGTGAGGTCGTTGGTGCCAAAGCAGAAGAAGTCGGCATGATGGGCGATCTCGTCGGCGACCATGCAGGCACGCGGCAGCTCGAGCATCGTGCCCACGGGAATATTGAGCTCGACGCCTTCCTCGGCGGAAACCTCGGCGATCACGCGCTCGATAACCTCGCGGGTCTGGACATGCTCGGCCGTGATGGAAACAAGCGGAACCATGATCTCGGGGCGCGGGTCAACACCCTCCTTGATAAGGCGAGCGGCAGCCGTGGCGACGGCGCGAACTTGCATGAGTGGCAGATCGCCAAAGACAACGGACAGGCGCACGCCGCGTAGGCCGAGCATGGGGTTCGACTCGACCATGCCGTCGATACGGCGCAGTCGGGCACGCAGGGCGGCAAGCTCCTCCTCGCTGGCACCAGCGGCTTCCTTCTTGGTGATGGCGACCTCGAGCTCGCGAGGATTATCCAAGAACTCATGAAGTGGCGGATCGAGCAGGCGGATGACCACATCGCGACCAGACATGGTCTTGAACATCGCCAGGAAGTCCTCGGTCTGAACCTTAAGCAGGTCGGACAGGGCCTGCTGCTTCACGGCCTCATCGTCAGACAGGATAAAGCTCTGGATGATGTTCTTGCGATCGCCCAGGAACATGTGCTCGGTGCGGCACAGGCCAATAGCCTCGGCGCCAAACTCGAGGGCAAGCTCGGCATCCTCGGGATTGTCGGCGTTGACGCGCACATGGTTGGCATGACCACAGGTCTCGTCCAGGCGAATCTCGTCGGCCCAGGACAGGATGGTGTCCAGGTCACCGGTGAGCTCTGCAGAGACCAAGTCGACCGCGCCGTCGACGACGATGCCTTGGGTGCCGTCGATGGAGATGATGTCGCCCTCGTGCAGCACGCGATCGCTGCCCTCGATACGCACGACCTTCTCGGCGGCGTCGATGTGGAAGCGCTCAACGCCGCAGACGCAGGGCGTACCCATGCCGCGGGCGATAACGGCGGCATGGCTCGTCTTGCCACCGTGGCTTGTCAGAATGCCCTCGGCGGCGACCATGCCTTTCAGGTCGTCGGGGTTGGTCTCCCAGCGAACCAGAATGACTTTGCGGCCCTCGGCGGAACGCGCGACGGCATCGTCGCTCGAGAACACGACCTCGCCCACGGCGGCACCGGGGCTGGCGTTAAGACCGCAGGCCAGCGACTCGTACTTCTTGGAGGCGTCAAATTGCGGGTGCAGGAGCTGGTCAAGCTGCGCAGGATCGATGCGGCTTACGGCCTCCTCGCGGGTGATCAGTCCCTCCTCGACCATTTCGATAGCGATGCGCAGGGCGGCAGTGGCGGTACGCTTGCCCACGCGGGTCTGGAGCATCCAGAGCTTGCCCTGCTCGATGGTGAACTCAATATCGCACATATCGCGATAGTGATCCTCGAGCGTCAGGAAGACGCGCTCGAGCTCCTCGCCCGCGGACTCAAGGCCCGGGGTGGCCTTGAGGTCGGCGATGGGCTCGGTGTTGCGGATGCCGGCGACGACGTCCTCGCCCTGGGCGTTAACCAAAAAGTCACCGTAGAACTCCTTGGTGCCGTCTGCCGGGTTGCGCGTAAAGGCGACGCCGGTCGCAGAGGTCTCGCCCTTATTGCCAAAGGCCATGGCCTGGACGTTGACGGCAGTACCGAGCTCGTCAGAGATGCCGTGCTGTTTGCGGTAGATGCAGGCGCGCTCGTTCATCCAGCTGCCAAAGACGGCCTGGATGGCAAGGCGCAACTGAAGCTCCGGATCGTGCGGGAAGACGGGCTTGCCGTCGGCAACCTCAAGCTCGGGATACAGGGCGGCCTCGACGTTATCAGAGAAGATGCCCTTGAAGGTCTCGACAAGCTCCTGAAGGCCCTCGGCCGAAAGCTCGGAATCGACGCGGACGCCGGCGACCAGGCGGGCCTGGGTCAGGGCGTTCTCGAACAGGTCGGCATCAACACCCATAACGACGTTGGAGAACATCTGGATAAAGCGGCGGTAGCTATCCCAGGCAAAACGCGGGTTTTGCGTCTGCGCGATGAGACCCTGAACGGAGTCGTCGTTGAGGCCCAAGTTGAGGACCGTGTCCATCATACCGGGCATGGAGAACGGAGCGCCCGAGCGAACCGACACGAGCAGCGGATCGGAAGCGTCGCCGAGCTTCTTGCCGCAGCGAGCCTCGAGGTCCGCCTCGGCGGCAACGATCTCGTCGAGTGCGCCTTCGGGCCAGACGTTGCCGGCGCCGGAGTACTCGACACAGGTCTGGCAGGTAATGGTAAAGCCCCCGGGAACCGGCAGGCCGATGCGGCTCATCTCGGCAAGGTTTGCGCCCTTGCCGCCAAGCACGAAGTTCATGGACTTGTCGCCCTCAGTGACACAGGCGCCCTGGGCGTCGGTTCCAAAACGGTAAACCCTCTTGCAATCGCTCACGATACTTCCCCTTCCATGCACTTACGCGCACGACCGTGGTAACGAATCGACCCGCCGAATGCGAGCCGTGAGGGTACTATACGGCGGGCATTGAGCGGGCTTGCGCAGAGGGCGCGGGGGTTGGTAAACGTGGTAAATCTGGCGGTAAACGGTAGGTAAAGTTGGTTACCTTATGAAGATACCACTACAATAGAAAAGCAGGTCAGATGCGATGTTTTTGCTAAATCGCTTTATCAAAATGCTACTACTATTAGCCGCGGCGGGTGGCTCGGCGGGCGCGAGCTTCTTGGATTTCCTCCAAGTGTCTAATGATCTCGGCAGCGCTTTCCTCGATGGCCTTGCCGTCGGTACGCACCACAAAGCAGCCTAGGCGCTTCATGAGGGCACGGGCTTCCTCAAGCTCGCTGCGCACGCTCTCGGGCTCGGCATAGGAGCCGGCAACGGCACGAGCGTAGTCATCGCCCAAGCGGCTATCGCGAATTTCGGAAATCACATCGACGGTCGAAATCAGGCCGAACAGGCGCATCGGGTCGACCTCGTAAATTGACTTCGGCGGCTCCATGCCGTGCGCCAAAGGAACATTGGCAACCTTGTAACCCTGATAGGCCAAATACATCGACAGCGGCGTCTTGGACGTGCGCGATACGCCCAGCAGCACGATATCGGCACCCGACAGATCGTCGCAACCGCGCCCGTCATCGTGCTCGACAAAGTATTCCATGGCCTCGATGCGGTAGAAATACCGGTCATCGGTCTTGTGGATCACGCCGGCTACGCCCTTGGGCGCAACGCCGATGAGCGACGACAGCACCGCAAGCGTCGGACCGATCAGGTCGACCGAGCGAATGTGCAGCATGCCCAAGTAGTCGAGCACACGAGCACGAAGGGCCGGATCGACAATGGTGTGGAACACGGCGATATCGCGATGGTCGGCATCGACGCGCGGCCCCACAAATGACTTGACCTGCTCCACGGAGGCCACCTTGGGCAGGCGCAAAACGCGAAAAGCCCCTTCATCAAATTGCCCGGACGCCGCAAGCACCACCTCACAAGCGGTATCGCCGAGAGAGTCGGAGATAACGATAACGGAGGGACAAGCGGTGACCGGGCAATCCATGCGGGGCTCCTTTTGCGCTTACGCGCAGGCTGGCTTACTTTTTGCGGGCAAGCTCACCGATGTTGGCGATGCCGGAGAAAACGGCCTCGAAGCGGTTGAGCAGCTTAAGGCGATTATCGCGGAGCTGCTCGTCCTTGTCCATGACCATAACCTCGTCGAAGAAGCGGTCGATGGGGGCACGCAGAGCTGCAAGGGCGGCAAATGCGGCCGGGTAATCCTCGGCGGCAAGGGCGGCATCAACAGCGGTCTGAGCGGCCTCGGAGGCGTCGGCGAGCGCGAGCTCGGCCTCGCCCATCAGGCTGCGGTCGTACTCCGCACCCAGCTCGGGCTTGGAGATGTGCGCGGCGCGGGCATAGGCGGTAGCCAGGTTGTCGAAGGTCTCGGCATCGTTCTTACGGGCCTCGTCGAGCGCGGCGCAGCGGGCGAAGAAGACGGACGGGGCGATGATGTGCACCGCGGAGACGGCGGCAACGGTATCGGCCGGGATCTTTTCGTCGCGGGCCATGCTCACAAGGCGGCCATGGAAGAAGTCGCGAACCTGTTGGGCGACCTCGGCGGCATCGAACTCAATGCCCTGCTCGCTATAGAGCTCAAGGGCGAAGTCGATGAGCGACGTGGGGTCAATCGGCAGGCGGACGCGCAGGATGTTGATGATGCCGATAGCGGCACGACGCAGCGCGTAGGGGTCCGAAGAGCCGGTCGGGGGCTCGCCGATGGAAAAGATACCGGCGATGGTATCGAGCTTGTCGGCGCAGGCCACGATGCAGCCAGCGGTGCCCTCGGGCAGCTCGTCACCGGCAAAGCGAGGACGATAGTGATCGCGAATAGCATGGGCGACCTCGTCGTTCTCCCCCATCGCGGTGGCGTAGTAACCGCCCATCACGCCCTGCTGGCTCGTGAACTCGACGACGGCGTTGGACACCAGGTCTGCCTTGCACAGGTGCGCGGCGCGAGCAGCGTCGGCGGCAAGATGGGCGCCCAGATGAGCCTCGCGGGCGATAGCGAGCGCGAGCTGCTCGATGCGCTCGGACTTGGCGAGCACGCTACCGAGCTTCTCCTGGAAGGCAACCTTGGCCAGACGCTCACGGAATTCGTCAAGGGAGATCTTCAGGTCCTCCTCGTAGAAGAACTTTGCGTCGTCCAGACGGGCGCGCACGACGCGCTCGTTGCCGTCGATCACGCGCTCGGCGTTCTCGGGCTTGCTGTTGGAGACGACCACGAACTCACGCGTGAGCTTGCCCTCGCCGTCATAGATCGGGAAGTAGCGCTGGTTGGTGAGCATGGACTCGCAGATGATCTCGTGCGGGACCTTGAGGAACTCCTCATCGAAGGTACCGACGAGCACCGTCGGCCACTCGCAGAGGTTAATAACCTCCTCGAAGACCTTCTTGGGCGTATCGACATGGCAGCCGGGACGGGCAGCCTCGACCTCGGCGATACCGGCGAGGATGGCCTCACGACGACGCTCGGCAGAAAGCACGCCGGCGTCCTCGAGCACCTGCTCGTAGGCGGCGGGGCTGGCGACAACGTGGTCACCGGGGCCAAGCACGCGATGGCCACGCGTGGTGTTGCCGCTCGTCACGTCGGCAAACGACACGGGCACAACATCCTCGCCCAGAAGGCAGCAGATCCAGCGGACCGGACGAACGAACGTCGCGTGCTCGTGGCCCCAGCGCTGGGAGCGGTAGTTGGGCCAATGCAGGCCGGCGATGGTCTTCTCGCACAGAGCGGTCAGAATCGGGGTTGCCGGTGCGGAGGGAATGTTCTTCTCGGCGAACACATACTCGCGACCGTCGGTGTCCTCGCGACGGACCAGGTCCTCGGCAGCCACACCGCACTTGCGGGCAAAGCCCTGGGCGGCCTTGGTGGCGTTACCGTCGGCATCGAAGGCAATGTTGGCCGCGGGGCCACGCTTGACCTCATGAACCTCATCGGTCGCGGTGGCGACGTTAGCCACGAGCGCAGCCAGGCGACGCGGGCTCGAGATCACGCGGACCTCGCCGTGGGCCAGACCGGCCTCGTCGAGACCCTTGGCGATCATGGTGCCAAGCTGCTTGACGGCATTGTTCAGCGGCGCGGAGGGCATCTCCTCCGTACCGATCTCAAACAGGAAATCCTTAGCGTCTGCCATGGCTTACGCCACCTCGCCTTCCTGATCGGCATTCTCGTTGACTCCGGCGACCTCGGCCATATAGGCCTCGCAGCACGCCTTAGCGACGGCGCGGACGCGCAAGATGTAGTTAGCGCGCTCGACCGCGGACAGGGCGCCACGGGCATCGAGCAGGTTAAAAGCGTGGCTGCACTTCATGACACAGTCGTACGCCGGCAGCGGAAGCTTGCGCTCCAGGCAGGAGTGGCACTCGGCCTCGTAGTCGTCAAACTTCTGACGCATCATCTCGACGTTAGCGACCTCAAAGTTATAGGCACTGAACTCGCGCTCGTTCTCGAGGAACACGTCGCCATAGGTCATGGGCGTGCCGTCGGGCAGGTAGCTCCACACCAGGTCGTAGACGGAGTTGACGCCCTGCGCATACATGGCGATGCGCTCCAGGCCGTAGGTGATCTCGACGGGCACGGGGTCGACCTCGATGCCGCCCACCTGCTGGAAGTACGTAAACTGCGTGACCTCCATGCCATTGAGCCAGACCTCCCAGCCAAGGCCCCAGGCGCCGAGCGTCGGGCTCTCCCAGTCGTCCTCGACAAAGCGGACGTCATGGTCGTTAGGGTCCAGGCCGATGGCGGCCAGCGAACCCAGGTAGAGCTCCTGGGCGTTGACCGGCGAGGGCTTGATGAGCACCTGGAACTGATAGTAGTGCTGCATGCGGTTGGGGTTCTCGCCGTAGCGGCCGTCGGCGGGACGGCGGCAGGGCTGCGCATAGCAGGTGCGCCACTCGGCGGGACCGAGCGAGCGCAGCGTGGTCGCGGTGTGGAAGGTACCGGCACCGACCTCGGAGTCATAGGGCTGCATAATGACGCAGCCCTGCTCGCCCCAGTACTGCTGGAGGCGCAGGATGATGTCTTGGAAGGAAAGCGATGAAGCGTTCATGCCTCTAATATCCCCTCGTCGAAACGATTACACGGTTAGGTACTGTACTATAGCGGTTTTTAGTCGATAGCGCCGATGCGGTTGAGCGGCCAGTAGCGAACGAGTGCCACAGCGATCAAATCAGAGCGATCGACGGGACCAAAGTAGCGTGAGTCGGCAGAGTTTTCGCGGTTGTCGCCCATCACCCACACACAGTCATCGGGGACGGTGTAGGGATAGCTCACCTGGGCAGCGGGCGCCTGGACCGAAAGCGGCCAGCTCATGCCCGTCGTATAGTCCTCGTCGAGCGCTTGGCCGTCAACGACCACCTTGCCGTCCTGCAGGTCGACCGTCTGGCCGGCCGTGGCAATAACGCGCTTGACAAGAACATCATGCTCGGAGGTGCCGTCGGGGTTATGAAACACCACGATATCGCCCTGCTTGACGGGCTGACCGAACTCGAGGCTCACCTTTTGCGCCAGGATCTGGTCGCCAATCTCGATTGTGTCCTCCATAGAGCCGGTGGGCACCACAAAGGGCTCGACCACAAAGGTGCGAATCAGGAAGGTGGCCACAAGCGCGATCGCGATGACAGCGATCCACTCAAATGCGCCCCTCAACGCGGAATGCTGCGATGGAACCATTCTCACTCCTCGATCTGCGAATACGAAGCGTCAAGGATCTCTTGCGCGTATGCGCGCTCCTCGGGCGTCAGCCGTGCCGTCTCAATCAGGTCGGGACGCCAGCGACAGGTGCGCTCGATGGCGTTCTTACGACGCCAGGCGTCTACCTTGGCATGGTCACCGCTCACGAGCACCGGCGGCACGCCCTCGCCGTTGAACTCGGCGGGACGGGTGTACTGCGCGTACTCGAGCAGACCACCGTCCTCGGCAGTCGAGAACGACTCATCGACGTTGCTCATCTCGTCACCAAGGGCGCCGGGAATCAGACGCACGACGGCGTCGGCAACGACCATAGCGGGAAGCTCGCCGCCCGTAAGCACGTAGTCGCCGATCGACAGGCGCTCGTCGGCATACGCATACGCGCGCTCGTCGACGCCCTCGTAGCGGCTGCATACAAACAGCAGGCGCTCGCTTTTGAGCAGGCGCTCGGCCACATGCTGCGTAAAGGGTTCGCCGCAGGGCGTAAAGAACACCACGGTGGGCTTGGGGCCCTCGGAGCTAATGGCCTCGATGGCCTCGGCGATGGGCTCGACCTTCATGAGCATACCCTGCCCGCCGCCGTACGGCTCGTCATCGACGGTACGATGACGGTCGTGCGTCCAGTCACGCAGGTTATAGGCCTTAAAATTAAAAAGGCCGGCCTTACGGGCGCGGCCCAAAATCGACGTGGACATGACGGGCTCAAACATCTCGGGAAAGACTGAAAGGGTCTCGATCAGCATGTTTTCCTCCCTACTTGTCCATATCGATCAAACCGTCCATAACATGGACGGAAATTGTCCCCTGATCGGGAAGATCGAGCACAACCTGCTCGATCACGGGAATCAGCACCTCGCCGTACCGATCGCCCTCGACAACCCAAACATCGTTGGCGGGCGTCGACATGATCTCGACAATCGTGCCGAGCGAGCCAAAGCGCTCGTCGACCACCTCGCGACCCATCAGGTCGGTATAGGCAGCGTCGAGCGAATCGAGCTCAAAGTCGTCACGATTTGCCAGCACGTAGCATCCGGTGATGCCCTCGGCAGTCGTCAAGTCGTCAATGCCCTCGAACGAGACCAGAACGCCATCGCCCGTATCAGTGACGGATACGACCGTGCAAAAACGGTCGCGTTTGAGCGCCGGCGGCGTCAAGGCGACGCGCATACCCGGCGTCAATACAGAAGGAAGCCCCCGCAGCGGCTGCGCGAGGACCTCCCCCTTCCTTCCGTGCGGCTTAACCACACGGGCGATGTTTTTGTACTGGGACCTCAAGGTCCTAGCCCAGAACCTCTACCTCGACTGCGGTGTCGAGGCGAGCGGCCAGTGCACGGGCGAGCGTGCGAATGGCCTTGATGGTACGGCCACGACGGCCGATGACCTTAGCGACGTCATCCTCGGCAACCGAAACCTCAATCGTGGAGGCGTCGTCACCATCGATGACCTCAAGGCTCACGGAATCCGGGTCGTCGACGATCTGAACAACGAGATATTCGACGAGATCGGCGATGCGATCTGAGAGCATTGCCTCACCCTCGAGCTGTGCAGCGTCAACCTCAGGCACGATTTACTCCTCGGCGCCCTCAGCGGCCTCAGCGGCAGCCTTAGCGGCCTCGGCCTCTTTGGCGAGCTGCTTCTTGGACTTCTTGACGACGGTCTCGGTCTTCTCGCCCTCGTTGGCGGCCTTGACCAGAGCGGCGACGGCGTCGGTGAGCTGAGCGCCCTTGGACTGCCAGTCGGCGATCTTCTCGAGGTCGAGGTTGATGGTCTTGGGGGCGGTCATCGGGTTGTAGCGGCCAACCTCCTCGATGATACGACCGTCACGCGGGGCGCGGGAATCGGCGACGACGACACGGTAGTACGGACGCTTCTTAGCGCCGTGACGAGCAAGGCGAATCTTGACTGCCAAAGGAAACTCCTCCAACCAAGCAGCTTTAGGCTGCAACTACAAACAAACAGTTGAACATAATACGCCATCGACGCGGGCAGGTGAAGTCCGTGAGACCAACTTCTTCGGTGTAGTCGAGGGCAAATCCATATCTTAGACAAGAATTCGGGATTTGCAAGCACATACACGCACCCCACATGAGCTGCGCGGTATACTCATGACATGGAAAGACGCGAACATACATACGGTTATGAGGATGCCATGGGCGTCACGCCGCCTCCCTGGACGGGTCCGGCGGTGGGCCTCATGGACCTCGATGCGTTTTTTGCGAGCGTGGAGATGCTCGATCATCCCGAATGGCGCGGAAAGCCGCTCATCGTGGGCGGAGACGCCGATTCGCGTGGCGTCGTGTCCACGTGTTCGTATGAGGCACGTCGCTTTGGCGTGCACTCTGCCATGGCCTCGGCCGAGGCGCGGCGCTTGTGCCCGCAAGCCATTTGGACGCACGGGCACTTTGATCGCTACCGCGAGGTGAGCGCGCAGGTCATGGCGATTCTCGCCAACGAGACCCCGCGTGTTGAGCGCGTATCCATCGACGAAGCCTTTATCGATATCACACCGGGTCGCTTTGCGCCCGAAGACCCACTGCTGGTTGCGCGGCGTATAAGCGACCGCGTGGCAGGGCTGGGAGTGACCTGTTCCATTGGCGTGGGCTGCAACAAGACGGTCGCAAAGATCGCAAGCGAGCGGGATAAGCCGTTTGGGCTGACCATCGTGCGCCCCGGAACCGAGCAGCGCTT
Source organism: Collinsella aerofaciens (assembly GCF_005845035.1). GTDB lineage: Bacteria > Actinomycetota > Coriobacteriia > Coriobacteriales > Coriobacteriaceae > Collinsella > Collinsella aerofaciens_I. Next base: position 89,762 of record NZ_SPFO01000006.1, read on the forward strand.
TTTGGCCGCACTGCCGGTATCTGCCATGAGCGGCATCGGGCGCTCGGCCGAGGAGCGACTGCGCCGCATGCGCATCTACACCCTCGGAGAGCTATCACGTGCACCGGAATCCACCTTGGCCTCTATTTTTGGCGTCAACGGCGAACGCATGCGCCAGCGTGCGCTGGGACTCGAAATCTCTGAAGTCACGAGCCTCGATGAAGAGCGCGAGGTCAAGTCGGTCAGCAATGAACGCACCTTTGCGAAAGATTTGACTAAGCGCGGGGACATCGAAGCGGCGATTGCGCTGTTAGGCGAGTCAGTGGGACGCCGTCTGCGCCGTCAGGGACTAACGGGCGCCACGGTGACGCTCAAGCTCAAGTATTCGTATGGAAACGGTCGCTCGGCACAGCGCCGGCTGCCTCATCCGACCGACGATGAGAACATCTTCGTGGCGGTTGCACTCGAACTGCTCGACAACATCTGGCAGGAAGGAATGCACGTGCGCTTAGCAGGCATCGGCATGAGCGACTTTGACCATCAGGGCGGCATCCAGACTGACCTGTTCTGCGAAGTCGACGACCGCGGAGCCCAATCGAGCGACCGTCGCGACCTCTCGGTCGCTATCGACGCCGTCCGAGACAAGTTCGGCGACACCGCCCTATCCTTCGGCCGCCAATCCCGCTTCGACGATTAGTCCCTAAGGCAAAAAAGCCGGGCAGCTGCGAATGGTGCAACTGCCCGGCGAACGATAGAAGGTAGCTAAATAGCCCCGTCCCAAATGAGCTCCTAGAGGAGGTCGAGGAGAAGCTGGGGAGCGTCTCCCCAGAGTTTCTCGAGGCGGTAGAAGTCGCGGGCTTCGGGAGTGAAGACGTGGACGACAACCGAACCGTAGTCCATGAGCATCCAGGTCTTCTGCTCGCGGCCCTCGATGGAGAACGGATGCTCGCCGCAAGCCTCGGCGACCTTCTCCTCGATCTCGTCGACGATCGAATCGACCTGGCGGTTGTTGGTACCGGTGGCAAGCACAAAGTAGTCGCACACGTCGGAAAGCTCGGTCAGGTCGAGCACCTGAACGTCCTCGCCCTTCTTGTCGTAGGCGGCCTGCGCGGCGGCGCGGGCGACATCCTCGGCGGCGACACCGCTCGCGGACAGCGAGGCGGCAGTGCGGTCGGACGTGGCGACGAAGCTCTTGTGCTCCACACCTTCAAGAATCTGCTCGTCGGTCATGGTCTCGTCGGCCATGGAATACCTCTTTCTAGACAGCCCGAGCTAGCGTAGCTGGGCGTAATGGTTGTAAATCGAAATAGCCGTGGGATAAAGATAGCGCCCGGACTGGATCACATAGACCAGACCCTGCGCAAAACAGGAGAAGAACAACTCATCGAGCGTCGACTCCCCCACCATCTTGCGCAGCGCATGCGCATAGTCGCCGTGGCGGTTGGGCTCGATGGCATCGGCCACAAAGACCACCATATCGAGCGGCGTCATGTCGCAGGCACCCACGGTGTGACGGTCGACAGCCTGGAAAACGGCCGGCGACAACTCGGGGAAAAGCTGCGGAAGCTCATAGGCGGCAACAGGGCCATGCAAAAGCGGCGTCGCGGCGGAAGGAGAGCCGGCAATCTTAATGCCGTAATGCAGAGCGCGCGTGACCAGCTCGTCATCGGAAAGCACCTTGTCCCAGTCGTGGATCAAGCCGGCGGCAGCGGCATCAAAGCGGTCAACGCCGTAAACCTCGGCCAGATGAAGTGCGGTCTCGGCAACACCCAGCGAATGCACATAGCGCTTGCGCTTATCCTTCATGCGAACATCGAGCAGCTCTTGAATGCGCTTGAGCAGCACGCGCTCATCGCCCTCAAACTGATCCTCTACCGACAACGTAGACCCCCATCACTCAAAATCTTCTTGGCCCAAATCGGCATATAGTCTGCGTTTGCGAATGTAGCCGAGCACGGACTCGCTCGTAAGATAGCGCACGCTCATGCCGCGGGCAACTCGCTTGCGAATGTTCGTCGAGCTGATCGCCAGCGCCGGAATCTGAATATAGCGCACGTCGAACGGCAGCCCCGACTCTTTGATTCGGGCACGCGCCGTATCGATATCAAAGCCCGGTCGTGTCGCCGCAATAAAGGTAGCAAGCTCAGCGATTCGTTCGGCGTCATGCCAGGTCACAATATCGATAATCGCGTCGGCGCCCGTAATAAAGTAGAGCTTTACCTGCGGCGGGTAAAAGTCGCGAAGGGCATGAAGCGTATCGGCCGTATAGGTTACGCCCGGGCGGTCGATCTCGAACCGGCTCGCCAAAAAGGCCGGGTTCGCGGCGGTGGCGAGGACCGTCATGGCATAACGGTCCTCGGCAGGCGTCACCGGCTTGTCAAGCTTAAAGGCAGGCGTGCCCGCCGGCATAAAAAGCACGGCATCCAAGTCGAGAGACTCGCGCGCCTGCTCGGCGGTCACCAGGTGCCCGTAATGGATGGGATCAAAGGTGCCACCCATAATGCCGAGCCTAAACTCCTGCCCGTCCTCTAGGGGAAGCTCGGGCAAACCGATTCCACCGCGCAGCGACATGGCTTACTCGCCCTCCGGGGTCTCGACATCGTCCACGACTTCTGCCGCATCGACAACCTCGACGCCTTCGTCCGCAGCATCGGCTACGTCAAAGACCTCAACGGCAACGTCCTCGCCAGCATCCTCGAGCTCCTCGTACTCCGAGAAGTCCTCAGCGCCCTCAAAGTCAAAGGCGCGCTGGCAAATGCGGACCTCGTCGCCCGCACGGCAACCGGCCTTCTCGAGGGCGTCGTCAACACCCATACGCGCAAACTTATGCTGCAGGTAAATGACGGCTTCCTCGTTTTCCCAGTCGGTCTGGATGACCATGCGCTCGATGGCACGACCGACCACGCGGAAGGCATGGGGCTCTTCCTGAACAATGCGGAAACGCTTCTCACGCTGCAGGCGACGGCGCTCCCACTCATCGTCGCGCAGAACGACCGGCTCATCGGAGACAGCCAACTCGGCGCGAAGCTTGGCCACCTGCTCGCCCACGGCAAGCATCAGCGTGTTGAGGCCGGCGCCCGTCACAGCAGACACGGCAAAGAACATATGTCCATCGTCGAGCGCTGCGCGCTTGAGGTCAGCAATCTTGTCGGCCGTGCCCGGCGCGTCGCACTTGTTGGCAACGACAATCTGCGGACGCTCCGAAAGCTCGGCACCATACTGCTCGAGCTCACGGTTGATGATGTGGTAATCCTCAACCGGATCGCGATCCTCAAAACCGCCCGTCATGTCGACGACATGCATGATCAGGGCCGTACGCTCAATGTGGCGCAGGAACTGGTGACCCAAGCCCTTGCCCTCGCTCGCGCCCTCGATAAGGCCGGGGACATCGGCGACAACGTAAGAATACTCGCCGGCACGCACCATGCCCAAGTTGGGCACAAGCGTGGTAAACGGGTAGTCGGCAATCTTGGGACGGGCGGCGCTCATGCGCGCGATGAGCGAGGACTTGCCCACCGAGGGGAAGCCCACGAGCGCGGCATCGGCCATAAGCTTCATCTCGAGCTCAATCCAGTGCTCCTCGGCCGGTTCGCCCAGCTGAGCGAACGCGGGCGCGCGGCGCACCGACGTCACAAAGTGCGTGTTGCCCAGACCGCCGGCACCGCCGGGCGCCACGACGACGCGCTCGCCGTCGTGCACCAGGTCGGCAATCTCGAACATCGGGGTCTGCGTCTCGGGATCGAGCTCGCGTACCACGGTGCCCATGGGGACCTTGAGAATCAGGTCCTCGCCGCTCTTACCGTTACGACGGGCACCCTGCCCGTGCGTGCCGCGCTCGGCGCGGAAGTGATGCTTAAAGCGGTAATCGATCAGCGAGGAAAGCTGAGCGTCGGCCTGGATGACGACATTGCCGCCACGACCGCCGTCGCCGCCATCGGGGCCGCCCTTGGGAACAAATGCCTCGCGCCTAAACGACATGCATCCGGCTCCGCCGTCGCCGCCGCAAACGTTAATGCGGCTGATATCGGTGAACTGTGACAACAGAATCGCCTCCTACAAAAAAGAGGGAGACCCTTGAATCCTAAAACTCAAGTGCCTCCCACATATGTGCTCTATGAAGGGTGAATTACGCGTTCGCGAGCGGGCGTACGCTGACCCTGTGCTTGATACCCTTGTGGAACTCAACGGTACCGTCGACCAGCGCGAACAGCGTGTCGTCCTTACCACGGCCAACGTTCTCACCCGGGTGGATGTGCGTGCCGTGCTGACGGACGAGAATCGTGCCCGTGGTTACCGTCTGGCCGGCATAGCGCTTCGTGCCAAGGCGCTGACCGCGGGAGTCACGGCCATTACGGGAGGAACCGAGTCCTTTTTTGTGTGCCATTGTGTATACCTACTCTTTCGTTACGAGTGTAATCTACTCGGCGACGGGAGCCTCGGCAACAGCCTCGGCCTCTGCCTTGACAGCCTTCTTGGCGCGGGACGTAGCCTGGACCTTCACGATCTTCAGCTTGGTGAGCTGCTGACGGTGACCCTTCAGACGACGATAGCGCTTGCGCTTGTGGAACTTGAAGACCAGCTGCTTCTCGCCCTTGAACTGCTCAACGATCTGAGCGGTAACCTTGGCCTTGGCCAGCTTGTCGGGATCGGTGACGATCTTCTTACCATCGTTGAGGAAGATAACCGGCAGGGTGACCTTGTCGCCCTCATTGCCCTCGATCTTCTCGACGGTGATGACATCGTCGGTGGCGACCTTGTACTGCTTGCCGCCCGTGTTAACGATTGCGTACATGTTTACTTGCCCTTCATGCATCAGTTAGTGCAACAGCCGAATATAGTAGCAGGCGAAAATACCCCCGTCAACGAGTATGTGGAGCAAATCCACAAGTTCGCACAGGTATGGGGCTGACGAGTCGGCCCTCGTCGTCCTCGCATGCTTGATTCTGACGCTCGACATCGTAGGAGCAGATGGTCACGAGGTCTTGCATACCGGTGGAAACAATAGGTGCATCCACGCCCGGGGTCAAGCCCTGCAACAAAACATCAGCAGCAGAAAGCAAAATTTCCGGACGCATGGAGCCCTCGTTGTCGGCATGGGTGTCGAGCATGAGCACCAAATGGTCCGGGCGCTCCCCCGCCGTGAGCTCATAGCCCACGAGCGTGTGATCCAAATCCAAGCGCTTGCTCTTTTTGCCGCGCGCGTAGTCGATGCCGTGGCCCGCGCGCAGCGTGTCGATCGCACGACGCACCTCGTCGGCGCTTACAGGCGCCTCGGGATCCAAGTGCAGGTCGATGCGATACGACAAGCGCGTGAGCTGCGCCGTCAACGCCGGCGTGCGCACGTCGATGTACGCCGCCTCGATGGGCGCCAGATCGGCCGGAGACGCCGCAGCCAGGCGCCCAAACGCCTCGTCGAGCGCCACGAACTCGGTCATAAACAGGTCATACCACTCGCAGGTCGACGACGTACCCACCGGTAGCGCCGAAGAGAAGCCCACGCGCATGTGCGGGGAGAAGCCCTGCGTGACGGCATAGGGAAGTCCCGCACGGCGCACGATGCGCTCAATGGTATGGATTACTTCGAGATGGCCCAGGTACTTAAGGCGATCGCGCTTGCCATAGCGAACACGAAGTCTAAAGAGCGAGGGGTTGTCGGTCAGGCGCTCACTCATGCGCGATCACCCATCAATACATTCTTGGCGTGGAGCGTGAGGCAGATCCCGCAGCCGGTGCACGACGTGCGGGTGCAGTCGGGAGTCGTGACGCCCTCGAGCGAGCGACGGTACTCGCGCTCGAGGAAGCCGCGCGTGCAGCCGGGACTCACATGCTCCCACGGCAGGCGCCAGTCCAACTCGTAGGGCAGGTGCACAAGCTCATTGAGGTCGATGCCGTTTTTGGCAGCAGCCTCCTTCCAGTTATCGAGCGAGAAATGCTCTACCCAGGCGTCAAAGCGAGAGCCCGCGCGCCAAGCATCGATGATGACGGGCGTCATGTCACGACCGGCGCGGGACAGCGCGGCCTCGATGAGCGAGGTCTCGGCATCGTGGTAATGCACGCGGACGGCACGGTTGCGAACGCTCGTGATAAGCAACTTCTGGCGACGCTTGACGTCGTCGTAGTCGAGCTGCGGGCACCACTGGAACGGCGTGGCGGCCTTGGGGATAAAGACCGAAACCGAGATGGACACCGAGATCGAGCCGCGACGAGCCTTGGGCACCACGGAACGACCGAGCTCCAGCACGTGATCGGCCAGATTTGCGATGGCCACGATGTCCTCGTCGCGCTCGCCGGGAAGGCCCATCATAAAGTAGAGCTTCATGCGGTTCCAGCCGGCCTCGAAGGCCGCCTTGGCCGCACGGTCCAGGTCCTCCTCGGTCACGTTCTTGTTAATGATGTCGCGCATGCGCTGGCTGCCGGCCTCGGGCGCGAACGTCAGGCCGCCCTTCTTTTCGCCGGCGACCGACTCGGCCATATCCACGCCAAACGAATCCAGGCGCTGCGACGGAATAGACACGCGAATACCCGTATCCTCCAGGCGACGGTTGAGCCTGCCGAGCACGTCGCGAATGCAGGAGTGGTCGGTCGTGGAGAGCGAGGTCAGCGACACCTCGTCATAGCCGGTCTTTTCCAGACCCTGGATCACCGACGAGACGATCTGGTCGGCCGAGCGCTCGCGCACCGGGCGATACGTCATGCCGGCCTGGCAAAAACGACAGCCGCGGGCGCAGCCGCGCAGAATCTCGATAGACAGGCGGTCGTGGACCAGCTGCGCATAGGGTACGCACGACTGCGACAGCGGATTTGTGGCGCCGAAATCCTCGACGACGCGCTTGTAGACCACGGTCGGCACATCCTTGCCCTCACGCGGCACGGTGTAGCCATGCGGCGAGCAGGGCTCGTCGTGACGAACCTCATAGAGCGACGGCACGTAGTTGCCGGCAATGGATGCAAGCTGCTCGACAATCTGCGCGCGCGGGACCCCTTCGTCACGCAGGCGGCGATGCAGCTGGCAGGTCTCGAGCAGCGATTCCTCGCCCTCACCGATGAGGATGGCATCGAAAAAGGCCGCGTACGGCTCGGGGTTGTACACCGAGGGACCGCCGGCGATGATAATGGGGTCGTCTTCACCTCGGTCGGCCGCTAACAGCGGAATGCCAGCGAGGTCGAGAGCCTCGAGGAAGTTCGTCACCGCCATCTCGTGCGGCACATGCAGACCGACGATATCAAACGAAGCGACCGGCGCTGCACCCTCGAGCGAGAGCAGCGGAATACCCGCCTCGCGCATGGCGTCACCCATATCGGGCCACGGCACATAGCCACGCTCGCAGGAGATGCCCTCGGCCTGGTTAAGGATGTTGTAGAGGATGGCGATGCCCTGGTTGGGCAGACCGACCTCGTACACATCCGGGTAGATCAGGCAGCAACGGTAGTCGGCATCGGCCTTGGAAAGCGTGCCCCACTCGTGATCGATATAGCGGCTCGGCTTCTCGACCTTGGCGAGCAGCGGCTCAATTAAATGAAAACAGTCTTGGTATGCAACGCGCAACGGAAAACCCCTAAGCAGCGAGATCTGATGCGTCTTGGTAGGACGCCATAGGACGGGTAGCGCCCGCGACCGTGGTCACCAGATCGCGAACGCGGGAGAACGTGGCAGTGACCACCTCGTTGGCACGGCTGTAATCGACATCGCGCTCGTAAAGCGAAACGAGCGCACGGCCCATGCCATAGGTGCCCGCGGCAGCAGTGAACGCCTTGACGGCAAACCCAATATGCGGCGTCTGTTTGACGAGCGCGCGGGTGACCGCGCGGATCACAAGACCGCCGGCAAGCACGCCCGCGACCTCGTAGCCGCGCTCAGGCTTAATGCCGCGTCCAAAGACGGCAGCGAGCTCAAAGAGCATGCCCACCTGCGCCAGCGCCATAACGGGATAATCGGCGCCCGGCAAAAACACCAGTGCACCGGTCGCCATATTGGTAAGCGCGCACGAGGTGATGATACGATTGGCCGCCGCGATGCGCATGAAGGCAAAGTTCGCCGCAAAAGCCGTTTCCTTGTCGGTGCGATCGAGAATCCAGCGGGCAAGCGTCTCGAGCAGATACGTCTTATCGGTTGCCGCCACCACGCCGAGCATGGGCGTGGACTCCTCGATAAACGGCGCCTCCACAGCAGACTCGGCAAGCACGCACACGGGCGCGCCGGCGATCACGAGCTCCTGCACGGCACTCTCCAAGCGGTCGGAACCACACGAGAGCACCAGCACCACATCGGTATCGGTCTTTGGAGCAATTCGCTCCTCCCCCAGACGCTCGACGCGCACAATACCCGAGGTCGTCTGCGGCACAAAGGCGTCACGCACCGTCTCGGCCAGAAAGCGCGAGGCGGACGAATCCAGATAGACCGAGACGCGCACCGGCGTATCGGAATCCTTCTTAACGGACGCGCCCATCTTAAAAGCGCGGGTCAGCTTATCTACGGGAATTTTCATAGCAAACCCCTCCAGCGGTTACGCGGCGCCCGAACGATGCCGCCATATGGATTGTACGATACCCACCGTCAGCAGCTGAATCATCATCGAAGACGAACCGAAGCTAATAAACGGTAGCGGAATACCGGTAATCGGCATCATGCCGATGCACATGCCGATGTTTTCGAAGGTCTGGAACGCCCACATGCCAACGATGCCCACACACGAAAGACGTAAAAACAGAGACTCGCACTTAAAGGCAACGCGGATCGTCGAGAAGATGAGCAGCACGTACAAGCACAGCAGCAAAAAGGAACCGCAAAAGCCAAAGGTCTCGGACAGGAAGGCGAAGACGAAGTCGGTGTGGAACTCAGGCAGAAAGCCGCCGGCCGACTGCGTCGCATGGCCCAAACCCTTACCAAAGAAGCCGCCCGAGCCAACGGCGATAAGCGACTGCTGCAGGTTGTAGGCATCGTCCGAATCGGCATTATCGGGGTCGATAAAGACCGTCAGACGGTTCATCTGATACTGCTTGATGAGCACATCGTGGCCGAGCAACGAATCAAAAACCGAATCGAGCGCCAGGACGAGGGCAACCAGGCCCACGAGCAGGGCCAGGGTCGACAGCACCCATTCGCGGCGTGCACCGCTCATACAGATGACGATGGCGCCCGAAACCAGCACGACCAGGCCCGAGCCCAGGTCGCCCATGGCAACGACGGCCAAAAACGGAATGGACAGCATGCCGCAGAGCTTGACGTAGTCGCGAACGGTATCGATGCGGCCGTTATACTGCGATCCAAGCGTAGCAATAAAGAAGATGGTGATGAGCTTGGCAAGCTCAACCGGTTGGAATGTCAAGCCGATACCGGGAATCTTGATCCAGCCCGTCATGCCCAGACCGCCCGTATAGGACAGACCCGGAATCTTGGGCGAGAGGATCACGATCAGGTCGATGACGAGCAACGCCGTCGAGAAATTGGAAATACCGCGCAGGTCGGAGCGCCAGACCAGCACCGCCAGCACCGTGCCGATGCCAATTCCCAGCAGATGGCGTGAGAACGAAGCATCGGCCTTAAACTGCGAAGCTGACCAGATAATGATGGCACCGTAGGCGACGAGCGCCACAGTAGCCACGAGCACACCGATATGCACCTTTTGGCGAAACGTGCCGCGCGAGGCCGAAAGTTGCTTGTTGACGCGGTCCAGGCTGCTGCGAGAGCCGGTCTTGGTTGAACGGAACAGATCCGCCGGAGAAAAATCCATCGCAACCTCCTATCGAACCGAAGAATCGCCCGAGGCTGAAGAGGTATCGGGCTCGCCATAAATCACGCCGAGCACGTCGCGCACGACATGCATCGCGGTATCTGAGCCGCCGCCGCCCTGCTCCAGGACAGTAGCGATGACGTACTTGGGATCATCGGCCGGTGCATAGGCGCAGAACCACGCGTATTCGTCCTCGCCGCTTTTCTCACCCGTGCCCGACTTGCCGTATACCTGCGGCGTCAGGGTACCAAAGTGAGCCGCCAGGGACGTCGATGCCGTATAAATCACGTCGTGCATGCCGTTGCGAACAAGAGTCAAATCCGAATCGCTGTTGATCTTGGCCTCCAGACGCTTCTTCTTGCCCTTGCCGTTGTACTTATAGGCATCGCCGTCGCCATCGCGCGACACGGCCGACAAAAACACGTGAGGCACGTACTGCTTGCCGCCGTTGGCAAGACCCATATAGGCGCACGCCATCTGCAGGGGCGTCACCAGGATGTCACCCTGACCGATAGCAATGTTGGTCATATCGCCGGCATTCCACTTGCGGTCCTCGGCAGATGCGTCGGTGAAGTACGACTCTTTCCACTCGGCATCGGGAATACGGCCCGCGCCCTCACTCGGCAGATCGATACCGCAGGTCTTGCCTAGACCCCAGCGACGAAAGACCTCCTGCAGGCCCTCGGGATGTTGCTCGTCATAAAAGAACGCCTTGCCCATGTCGTAGAAGACGGGGTCGCACGAGTTGGCGATACCCGACTGCAGCGTCATGGTGCCGTGGCCAGACGTCAGCCAGCAGCGCTTGCCCCAAGCCTTGCCCAGGCCCGTCCAATAGCCCGTGCAGTTGGTTGTCTGCGTTGAAGTGTAGGTTCCAAACTCAAGACCGGCCAGTGCCGAGAGCGGCTTGATGGTCGAAGCCGACATGTACTGTCCGCTAATGGCGCGGTTGAGCAGCGGGTGCAAACCTTTGTCATCATTGAGCTCGGTCCAAACGTCATTTGAGACGCCGCCGATAAAGACGGACGGATCGAACTTGGGCTCGCTCGCCATGCCCAGGATCTCGCCATTGTTGGGATCGAGACACACCACGGCGCCGTTGCCGGCATTGCTGTAGCCAGTGGTCTTGGCAAGCTCGATAGCGCTCGCCAGTGCCGTCTCGCAGGCCTGTTGAATCTTAAGGTCGAGCGTGAGCTTAATGTCGGAGCCGGCCTTCGCGGGCACGGCGCCGGCCTGACCGGTCACATTGCCCGAGGCATCGACCTTGACGATCTGCTCGCCACGAATACCTTGTAGCAGGTTTTCGTAGTAGCTCTCAACGCCCGCCTGGCCTACGATATCGCCCGACTGGTACGTAATCTTGCCAGCAGAAGCATCATCATCGCCAGAGGTTTTCTTATTCTGGGCCTCGAGCTGCTCGGAGGTAATGGTGCCGGTATAGCCCAAGATATGGCATGCCGTCTCGCCGTATGGATACTGGCGCTCGGTACGCTCGGCAATCTTGACGCCCGGGAACTCGCCGGCGTGCTCCTGAATATAGGCAACCGTGGAGCGACGGACGTCCGTCGCGATGGTATGCAGGCTCTGAGCGCCCTCTGTATTGTCCTGAATACTGCGAAGGACCGCCACGTAAGGCATTCCAAGCACGTTGGCAAGATGGCGAACCAGAACCTCATCCTCGGCAAGGTCGCGGTAGGCCACGACAGCAAGTGAGGGACGGTTCTGAACAAGCGCCACGCCATTGCGGTCGAGGATGCGGCCGCGCACAGCGGGTGTGGTAACGGTGCGAGTCTGATTACTATTGGCCTGCTTCTCGTAATAATCCGACGAGACCATCTGCATGCCCCACAGCTTGACGGCAAGCGCCGCAAACATCGCGCCCACACCCGTGGTGAGGATGGAAAAGCGGCCCTTAAAGGCGGTCGCCGCGGTATTGCCCTCGCCCTCGGTGGCGCGCGGGGCCGTTCCATGCTGCGTATCGTAGGTAAAACGGGAATCGCCGCGACGCATGATGACCAGCGCGACCACGATGGCCACAACCAGCACGATACCGGCGATAATAACCGTCAACTGGGAAGACATCTACGGGCCTCCCCTATTTGAGCTTGCGGGTCTTGGGCTTAAAGCGCATGCCCGTCTGGCGTCCGCCACGTGCGGAGAATCCATAGCCGGACTGCGGCACGACGCCGGACATCAAAAACGGAATGGCAACCAGACCCGTCAGGATCGAGGACGGCAACGCATGGCCGAAGATCGCCACGACAAAGCTCGTCTCCAAACCCATAAACAGCAAGATGGTGCTGTAGATCACATTAATGACGAGCGCGAAGGCGCCCACAGTGATGCCGCGCGCACTCGGGGTACCGCCCGTCTGGCCGACGGCGCTGTGCACCAGGGCAAAAGAACCCACGGTCAGCAGGAGCGACATAACGCCCACCGGCACGGCAGCGGACAGGTCATAGAACAAGCCGCTGCAAAAACCGCACACGATGGCACGGGTCGGGTCGCCCGAAAACACGCTTAGGCACACAAGGATAATCATGAAGTTGACGCGACCGCCCGCAATGGAGATCTGCGGTGCCAGGCCTGCCTGCAGCAGCACGCACACGATGGCGGCGATCACAAACGTGCGGGAGCTCATCCCCTGCTCGTGTAGATCCATGGACATGCCCCCCCTATTCGCTCGAGCCGGAATCGGTCGTTTCGGACGTGTCGGAACTGTCATCCGAACTCTCGTCCTTCGTCTTGGTCGCAGCGTCACGCGACGTTCCCTGCGGCGTGCTGTTGGCCGTGCTCACGTCCTCATCCGAGGCCGACTGTTCGTCGGTCAGCGAGGTAATGACCAGCACTTCCTCGTTATTCTCGGCCGTGGTCTGAGCGCGCACCACAATGGTGTAGTACACGTCGTTTGCCGATTTCTCGACCGACGAGACGGTGCCAAGCGGAAGGCCCTTGGGGAACACGCCGCCAATGCCCGAGGTCACGATGATGTCGCCAACCTTAACGTCGGAGTCGACGCTCACGTACTCAAGACGCAGCGTGCCGTCAGCCTGACCCTGCAGCATGCCCTGAGCGCGCGTGTCCTGCACCATAGCGGACACGCCCGAGTTCTCGTCGCCAATCAGGCGCACGGTCGACGTTTTGGCCGATACCTCGATAATCTGGCCGATAACACCGGCAGAACTCGTCACGGGCATGTTGATGGTAAGGCCGTCGGCAGAGCCCTTGTCGATGGTAACGGTCGAGGTCCAGGCATCGCCCGAGGCACCAACGATACGAGCAGCGGTCGATTTAAGGTTGTAGGTCGACTGCAGGCCGACCAGCCCCTCCAGACGCTCAGCGGTCTTTTGAGCCTCGGAGAGCTCAGCAACCTTAGAGGTCAGTTCCTCGTTTTGCTTCTTGAGTTCGTCGAGCGTGTCCTGCGACGCCGTAAGGTTAGAGAACACGTTGCCGATGGCATTGAAAGGAGCCGCCACAGCCGAGCCCACAAAACGCACCGGCGAGGTAATCGTCGTTACGCCCGAACACACGGCATGAATCGGCCCTGCCTCGCCCTCGCGGATGTAAAACGTGAGCAGCAACACCGAAATCAGGCTGAAAACAATCAACGGGCGCATACCCGTTGATTGTCGCTTGGTATTCAGATTTGTGGAGAAACCCGAAGATCGTGCCAAATGGAATCCACCTTTTGGAAATTAAGCATTGGTCTGGACGAAGCCGCCATCAAACGCATTGGCCTCGAGCACGCGGGCACAGCCGTTAACGACGTTATCGAGCGCCGTGGGGCTGACGTTGACCGAAACACCGGTCTCATCGCGCAGGCGTACGTCGAGACCGCGTAGCAGAGCGCCACCACCGGTCAGCAAAATGCCGTAGTACATAAGGTCAGAGGCAAGATCGGGCGGCGTGGCATCGAGGGCGTCTTTAACGGCCTTGGCCATCTCGTCGAGCGGCTTGTTGAGCGCACGACGAATCTCCTCGCTCTCGATGCGCACGGTCTTGGGCAGACCCGTGATCACGTCGCGACCGTTGACCTCGACGTCGAGCTCATCCTTGAGCGGCACGGCGGAGCCGACCTTGATCTTGATGTCCTCTGCCGTACGCTCGCCGATGGCCAAGTTGTAGGCATCTCGAACGTGCGTGAGGATGGCCTGGTCGAACTCGTCACCGGCAATACGGATGGACTGCGAGACGACGATACCGCCCATGGCGATAACAGCGACCTCGGTGGTACCGCCGCCGATGTCGATGACCATGGAGCCGGTGGGTTCCTCGACGGGCAGGTCGGCGCCGATAGCGGCGGCCATGGGCTCCTCGATCAGGTAGGCCTGGCGAGCGCCGGCTTGGATCGTGGCCTCAAAGACGGCACGCTTCTCGACCGACGTGACGCCGGAAGGAACGCAGACGACAACACGCGGACGCGGAGTCCACGGATAGCGCTTCTCGGACGCCTTGTCGATAAAGTAGCGAAGCATGGCCTCGGTAACATCGAAGTCGGCGATGACGCCGTCCTTCAGGGGACGAACGGCCACGATGTTGCCGGGCGTACGGCCGAGCATGCGCTTTGCCTCGATACCGACCGCCAGGATGCGCTCGTCGTTCTTGTCGATGGCGACAACAGAGGGCTCGCGAATGACGATACCCTTGCCGCGCACGGAGACAAGCGTATTTGCGGTGCCGAGGTCGATCGCAAGATCGCCCGCATAGCTACCGAAGAACATATCCATCAAAGAAAACAACGCAACTCCTGATGTGTTGGATGATTGCTGGAAAACTACTAGCTCATCATACTAGCGCAAGCCCGGCACCTCACTTGCGGTGAAGCACCGGGCAAAGCTAAATCCCATAAGGTCACTACTGGTTGTCAGCAGCCGAGAAATCCATATCGAGCGAGGAAACGGCCCAGCCGATATGGTTGTCGGAGCGCACGAATTTGACGGTGTACTCCTGCTCACCGCCCTTGGACAGCGAAGCCTTAACCTTGGCGGTCGTCTCGGTCATGGACTGATCCATGCCCTCGACGGACACGGTGGCGCCCTGCGGAATCGAGGAGATGATCATCGACTTGGCGTCCTCGGGCAGGCTCGAGGCCAGGCAAGACTCGGCCTTTGCGGTGTCACCGTCGCCGGCAGCCTGGAACAGATCGGTAACGACAGACTCCTGAGACGGGAAGCCAAAGCCGCGCGTGTAGGCAAAGCCCAGACCGCCCGCGGCGATCAAAATGAGCAGAAGCAGCACGATGAAGACTTTGAGACCCGTGTGGCGATGGCGACGACGGACCTTGGCCTGCTTACGATCCTGACGGTCCTGCTGAACCATCTCGGACTCGGACAGCGTAAAGAAGCCGGTGTCCGAGGGATCGGGCATAAACTGACCGGTCGCACCCGTAGGATCGAGCGGATCGACGGCAGGAGCGTCCATCGCGGGCGCCGGAGCCGTGGCCATAGCCGTCTGGGCAGACAGCGCGGCAAGCGAATCGTGCACGCGGGCAAGCTCATCGGCCTGCTCGGAGGTGAGCTGGTAGATGCCATCGGCAGTAGCGGCGTTAAAGGCGTCGAGTGCGTCGGAGGGACGGCCGGCGGCAGAAAGCGCCTGACCCATGCCGGCGTTGAGCGCGCGCGTGTCGTCGCGAGGGCCGGCAAAGTCGATAGCCGTGCGGTAGGTCTCCACGGCATCCGCCGGACGGCCGAGCTTGATGAAGCAACGACCGAGCTCGCCGAGTGCGGCGGAAGGAGCCGGATTGGCGCCGTCAATGGCAGCCTGACGGAAGGCAGTACCCGCGTTGGCGTAGTCGCCCGACTGGAACAGCGCGTTACCCAGGCCCAGATAGGCCTTGAACGGCGTGGCGTAGGAAGCATCCTGCGTAGCAGCAGAGAACGCCTGGGCGGCCGTCGTGTAGTCGCCCACGGCGGCGAGCGCCTTGCCGCGGTTGGTGAGCAGCGCACCGCGCTTGCCGTAGGTGCCGTCGTTGAGGGCAGCGGCATAGGCCTCGGCGGCCTCGGCATACATGCCCAGGTGCATCAAGGCGTTACCACGAAGGTGATCGGCCTCGCCCATAATCTCATCGGGAGTCTTTGCCGCCCCAAGCATCTGGGCTGCAGCGGAAAAATCACCCGCGCGGTAAGCGGCGCGGCCCTGTTGGATCAGCTGGCTATTCAAGGAAGTCCCCTTTACTCGTGAACGATCTCGACATGGACGATCTCGTCGCCGGCACGCAGCTGCGAAATCACATCGAGACCCTCGACCGTGGTACCAAAGACGGTGTAACCGGAATCGAGGTTATGCTGGGCGCCCAGGCAGAAGTAGAACTGCGAACCCGCGGAATCGGGGTCCATGGAGCGTGCCATGGCAAGGGCGCCATCGACATGGCTGTTGCGCGGATTGGTGGCAAACTCGCCCTTGATGCAGTAGCCGGGGCCACCGGTACCGGGCATGCCGTCGGGGCCCTCAAGACCGGCAGCAACGTCGGCGCCAGACATATCGCGGGTATTGGGGTCGCCGCCCTGAATGACGAAGCCGGGAACATAGCGATGGAACTTAAGGCCATCATAGAAACCCATCGTGGAAAGCTCGCAGAAGTTCGCGACATGAATGGGAGCGCCCTCGCCGTCAAACTTGACCTTGATGGCACCCTTCGACGTCTCGATTACGGCGCACTCGTCGCCGGCAAGCTGATACTCGGGCGTGTAGAGCTCTTTCTTAAAACCAAACATGTGGTTCCTTCCTCGTGCGTTTAAAGCATATTTGTACGAATTGTAGCAATAAGCATGCGCTTACATCAATTGCGCACGTAGGTTATGCCGACTATGGCGAACTAATTTTAGGAACGCTGCTGCGGCTTCCAGGAGCCCACGTTGGCGTCGTACTGATTCAGCGCGCTGTTGCCGCTCTGCGCGATGGGCGCCAGGATCTCGCTTTGGTGGGAACTCATCGACTCGCCATCGGGAATGGCCAGCGAGATATCCCAGCTCTGGCAGATCACGTCGACGCGCTCATACATCCACTCGGCAAGCTGCTTTAAGTGGGCGATGTCGTCCGCATAGACCGTATCGTCCTGGTACTTAAGGTTGTTGAGCTCATCTTGCGTCTTTTTGATCTGGTCGCGCAGGGCGTAAGCACTCTGCGACAGCTCCTGACGGGTGGACAGCGGCGTTCGAAGATAGCCGTTGTTAAAGGAATCGATGACCTCGCCGATCTGGTCCTCGTCACCGTAGGACACGATGGTCTGATACAGACCGTCGAGCCTGGTATAGAGCTGATCATCGGTCAGCACGGTTTCTTCCTGGACCACCTCGGCAGAATCGTCCTGCTTGGTATCGTCCTCAGTCGCCTCACCCTTTTGGCGCGTGGGGAAGGTGGTTTGTGCAGCTTGGCCAAACTGGTCGTAAAAGCCAGGCATGACACCCATGGGATCAGTCGTCACGAACCAATAGGCACCACCGCACACAAGGGCAAGGACCGCGATGACGATGAGCGGCTTAGGAATATGACGCTTGTGCTTGTGATAGGCGTCCTCGTCGGGGTGCACCTTGCGCTTGGGTTTTTGAGCATCGTCATGCAGGGAAACGGGTGTGGGAATATCGACCTTGGGGATACCGAAATCCTTATCGAAAGCCGGCAGCACGCAGGTCTCATTGGGGTCGGCGGCGTCCGAAAGCACTGCAGCGGCAGAGGCCGGCGCATGCGGCACCTCGGTATCGATTTGTTCTTGCGTTAGGCGCGGAAAGCCCGCCGTGCGGCCCGCAGCCAGGTCGGATGCGGCCGCGTCCTCGGAGAGGATACCCGGAGCGGGGCGTCCGCATTTGGGGCACGTACGATCATGCGGAGAAAGACGGGCACCGCAGCCCTCGCAGAACACGAACTCGGTGTGCTCGGGACCATCGCCCGGACCCACATAGGCGTTGCAGTAGGGGCAGAACGAGGCGCCGTCCTCGATAGTCTTAAGGCAATGCGGGCAGATCACGGCATCCTCTTTTCGAAGCAATTCAAACAATCGAGGTTAGAGCATAACATCGACACGGCCCCACAGGAGCAAGGCACCAATTCAACATCGCCATGGCGCGTAGTTACTTCTTCTTTTTGCTTGGCATAGAGACTTTGATGCCTTGGGCGGACTTGGTCACGAGAGAGCGCTTGGCTCCGGTACCCTTCTTTTTCTTGGGCTGGGCCTGGGCCACGCCCTCGAGTGCGCGGGCCTCGGCCACGCGAACGATGCGGTCTTCGCGGCGCTGCGCCATGTCGGCGGCGAAGCGCTTGGCAAAACGCTCGGCCGTCGAACCCGTCGAGCTCACCTTGCCGCCACCGCGACCCAGGCGGACGCGCACACCGCGGCCAAAACCAGTTGCGGCATGACGACGACGCGGCTTGAGCGAATCCATCATCGTGGCGAGCTTAAAGAACACCGAACAGGTAAAGACCACGATGACAGCCAAGATAACCATCTGGCCCATCGTCAGGTTGGCAATAGACAGCAGCTCCGGGAATCCGATAACGCCCACCAGGATGCCGGCGACCACAAACACAAAAAGCACCACACGTAAGGGCGTGAGGGGCTGCGAGATACGCCAGATCAGGCTGACGCTCGCCGCGCACGACGTAAGCAGGCACATCGTAGACAGCGTGAGCTGGTTAAAGCCAAACACGCGCGCCACAAAGATATCGAGCGCCGCAGCCAAAATGACCGCAATCGACGCCGGCAGTGCCCGCTTGAGCACGTTCGTCAGGAACGACCCCTTCACGCGAGCATTGTTGGGCTCCAGGCCCAACACAAAGCCCGGCGCGCCGATGCAGAAGAAGTTAATGAGCGTCATCTGGATGGGCTCGAAGGGGTACGGCGGCAGCGCGATGCACAGCGCCGCCAGGCCCATCGAGAACAGCGTCTTGGTCAGGAACAGCGACGCCGAACGCTGCAGGTTGTTGATGGAGCGACGGCCCTCGGCCACCACGGCGGGCATCGAGGCAAAATCGTTGTCGACGAGTACGATCTCGGCCACGTTGCGCGCGGCATCGGAGCCGGCCGCCATGGCCACGGAGCAGTCGGCCTCCTTGAGCGCCAGCACGTCGTTGACGCCGTCGCCCGTCATGGCCACGGTGTGCTCGCGGCGCTTGAGCGCCTGCACGAGCTCGCGCTTCTGCTGCGGGGTCACACGACCAAAGACATGGTAGCGGTCCACTGCGGCATCAAGCTTGGCCGGTGTATCGAGCGTCGTGGCGTCCACATAAGCGTCCGCCCCCGGCACGCCCACCACGCGCGCGATCGACGACACCGTACGCGGGTCGTCGCCACTGATCACGTTGAGGGTCACGCCCTGCTCGTTAAAGTAGCCGATGGTCTCGGCCGCCGAGGTACGAATCTCGTCGCGGATGGTCACAAAGCCCACGGGCTCGGCCTCGCCCACCATATCGCCATCGGGCGTAAAGCCGTCCACGCGAGCCACCACGAGCACGCGGCAGGTATCGGCAAGCTCGGCGACACGGTTCTCGACCTGCGAAAACACACGCTCCGAAAGCACAAACTGCGCGGCGCCCATCACATAGGAGCCCTGCGCAAACGACGCGCCGCTCCACTTTTTGGAGGACGAGAACGGAATGACCGACAGCGGCTCAGACACCTCGACCGGGCGATCGGCGTAATAGTTGAGCAGCGCCTGGCAGGTCTCGTTGGCATCGGCCGAAGTCGCACGTGCCACGTTAGCCAGCGCAAAATCGAGCACTGTGGTATCGACGGGAACAGCCGCCTCGTCCGAGTCCACGCCAAAGCCAACACCCTCAACAGGCAGCGGGTAGGTGCCCTCGACCTCCATACGACCCGAGGTAATGGTGCCCGTCTTGTCCAGGCACAGCACGTCGACGCGCGCGAGCGTCTCGATGCAGTAGAGCTGCTGCGCCAGCACCTTGTGGCGGGCCAGGCGCACCGTGGCAATCGCGAGCACCGACGAAGTCAGCAGCACCAGGCCCTGCGGAATCATGCCCAGCAGGGCGCCCACCGTGGACAGCAGCGCCGACGAAGGCACATGACCAGCCAACAGCTCGGAGAAGCACCACGAAAGCGCGCTATCGCCCGGGGTTCCCGCGGCATCCCACAGCTCGCTCACACTCGAGGCAAACAACGCCAAACCGAGCGGGATCATGATGATGCTCGCAAAGCGCACGATGGCGTTAAGCGCGTTCATGATCTCGGAATTGACCTTTTTGACGTACTTCGCCTCGTTATTAATTTTAGCCACGTAGTTGTCGGCGCCGACATGGATCACGCGGGCGCGCAGCAGGCCCGAGTCGATAAAGCTGCCGCTCATGAGCTCAGAACCAGGCTGCTTCTTAATAAGGTCGCTCTCGCCCGTCAGCAAGCTCTCGTTCACGAGCGCCTCGCCCGAAACCACCACGGCGTCAGCGGGAATCTGGTCGCCGCGCCCGAGGCGAATGATGTCGTCGAGCACGATCTGGTCCAAGTCGAGCTCCACCTCGGCACCGTCGCGCACCGCGATGGCCTTCTTAGAGGTCAGAAGCGTGAGCTTATCGACCATCTTCTTGGAACGCATGGACTGAATGACGCCGATAGCGGTGTTCAAGAACACCACGAACAGGAACGTCAGATTCTTAAACGAACCGGTCAAAATGACCAGGAACGCCAAGATCACGTTGATCAAATTGAACAGCGTGCAGAGGTTCTCGATGATGAGCTCTTTGACCGACTTGGTCTTGAGCTCCATGTTGCGGTTGATCTTACCGGCGGCGATGCGCTCCTCGACCTCGGCGGTTGAGAGTCCGCGCTCGATATCCGTTGCTGCCATACCACGTCCCATCACGTCGCGTCGGTATAAGAAAAACCGCCCGGACCATGCGAGGTTCGGACGGTCTTACGTTCGATGGTGCCCCATGTTGGATTCGAACCAACGGCCTTCTGCTCCGGAGGCAGACGCTCTAATCCCCTGAGCTAATAGGGCCAACGTTTGGCATTATACCCAAGTGCACCACGGGCTATCAAAATAAAAGAAAAAGCTTTGCAATTACGTGGGAGACGCGGCGCAACGGCCCACTTTAGAAGGCAAAAGCGAGTCAGATAGTATAAACTCTCATGCACCATATATACACGGCTCGCGATGCGGGCCGTTTTTGCAAGGGTTATCCATCGAGGTGAGAGGCACACCATGATTGCTATTTTAAAGCAGAGCGCCAGCGACGAGGCCGTCAGCCATATCGTCAGCTGGATTGAGAAAAAGGGCCTGAAGACCGACGTCTCGCGCGGCGAGAATGAGACGATCATCGGCCTGGTGGGCGATACGACCAAGATCGACCCGTTCCTGCTCGAGTCTATGGATGTCGTCGAGCGCGTGCAGCGCGTCTCCGAGCCGTTCAAGCGCGCCAACCGCAAGTTCCACCCCGAGGACTCCGTCATCGACTGCGGCCACGGCGTCAAGATTGGCGGCGATCAGTTCCAGGTCATCGCCGGCCCGTGCTCCGTCGAGGGCGAGAACCTCATCCGCATCGCCCGCCGCGTGAAGGCCGCCGGTGCCACGATGCTGCGCGGCGGTGCCTACAAGCCCCGCACCTCCCCCTACGCCTACCAGGGCATGGGTCCCGCCGGCCTCGACCTGCTGTGCGAGGCGTCTGCCGAACTCGACATGCCGATCGTCACCGAGATCATGGACCCACGCGACGTGCAGGTCTTCCTGGACAAGAAGATCGACGTCATGCAGATCGGCGCCCGCAACGCCCAGAACTTCCCCCTGCTCAAGGAGGTCGGCAAGACCCAGACTCCGATTCTGCTCAAGCGAGGCATGTCCGGCACGATCGATGAGCTGCTCATGGCCGCCGAGTACATCATGAGCGAGGGCAACGACAACGTCATCCTGTGCGAGCGCGGCATCCGCACCTTCGAGACCCGCACCCGTAACACATTCGACCTCAACGCCGTGCCGGTGCTGCACCACCTGTCGCACCTGCCCGTCGTCGCCGACCCCAGCCACGCCACCGGCTACACCCGCTACGTTGAGCCGATGGCGCTCGCCGCGACCGCCTGCGGTGCCAACGGCCTGGAGATCGAGGTCCACGACGAGCCGAGCCGCGCCTGGTCCGACGGCGCCCAGGCCCTCACCCCCGATCAGTTCGACGACACCATGCGCCGCATCCGAGCCATCCGCGAGGTTGTCTGCCAAGAGACCATGGAGTAGCCCATGGGTACGGTGAGAAACGCGCGCGTTAACCAGGGCGGCCCCAAGTGCGCCGGCATCGTCGGCCTTGGCCTCATCGGCGGCAGCTTTGCCCGCGGCTATGCGCAGGCGGGCGTCCGCGTGCTGGCCTGGGACCCCGATGACGATGTCATGACGGCCGCCAGCATGGGCACTGTCGCCGGAGAGCTCAACGACAAGACACTCGGCGAATGCGACATCATCGTCCTTGCCTGCTATCCCGAGGCATGCATCGAGTGGCTCGAGGCGCACGCCCAGGCGCTCGCCGACGCCACCGACACCGAGGCCATCATGGGCCCCGTGGTGATCGACACGGTGGGCGTCAAGGGCATCGTGTGCGAGCGCGCCTTTGAGCTTGCCCGCGAGCACGGCTTTTATTTTGTGGGCGCGCACCCCATGGCGGGCACGCAGTACTCGGGCTATGCGCACTCCCGCGCCGATCTGTTCCAGGGCGCGCCACTCGTGCTCGTGCCGCCCGCGGTGGACGATGCGCTCAAACTGGAGCTTTTGGGCCAGGTGCGCGAGATGGTGCGCCCCTTGGGCTTTGGCAAGTTCAGCGTGACCAGCGCCGCCGAGCACGACCGTGTCATCGCCTTCACGAGCCAGCTTGCGCACGTGGTATCCAACGCCTACGTCAAAAGCCCCACTGCCCAGGTCCACCACGGCTTTTCGGCTGGCAGCTACCGCGACCTCACCCGCGTGGCGCACCTCAATCCGCAGATGTGGTCCGAGCTCATGATCGACGACGCCGATGCGCTCGCCTTCGAGATCGACCATCTGATCGAATCGCTCGGCGCCTACAGCCGCGCCCTTAAGGACCGCGACCAGCGCTATCTGGAGAATCTCCTTGCCGAGGGCGACCGCATTAAGCGCGCGCTCGACGACGAGGCCTCCCACTAGACCACCTATCACGCCAGGTCGAAAGGACCGAAGCTTATGGCGATTACCATCGATATCGACACTGCACGCCCCTACCAGGTGCATGTTGGCACGTTTTTGCTGGAGCAGGCGGGACCGCTCGTGCGCGCCACTGCCGGCGGCACCAAGGCCGTCATCGTGACGGACACCAACGTGGGCCCGCTCTACCAGATGCCAGTTAAGCAGAGTCTGGAGGCATCAGACTACGAGGTGAGCATCTGCACCTTCGAGGCCGGCGAGGCCCATAAACGCGCCGAAACCTATGTTGCCATTTTGGAGTTTGTGGCCGAGCACGAGCTTTCGCGCTCCGACGTGATCGTGGCACTCGGCGGCGGCGTCGTGGGCGACGTGGCGGGCTTTGTGGCCGCCACCTACATGCGCGGCTGCAAGCTTGTGCAGATCCCGACGAGTCTGCTCGCCATGGTGGATTCGTCTGTGGGCGGCAAGACCGCCATCGACCTGGCTGCCGGCAAGAACTTGGCCGGCGCCTTTTGGCAGCCGAGCGTGGTTATCGCAGACGTGGGGTGCCTGGCCACCCTCACGCCCGAGCAGTTCGCCGACGGCTGCGGCGAGGTCGTCAAGCACGCCGTGATCGCCGACCCGGAGCTTTTCGCCGAGCTGGAGAAGACCCCGCTCACGCTGGAGCTGCTCAACCGCGATGTGGCCCGCGTAGCGCTCATCATCGCCCGCAATATCGACATCAAGCGCGCCGTGGTCGTCGCCGACGAGCGCGAAACCAACCAGCGCAAGCTCCTCAACTTTGGACACAGCGCCGGACATGCCGTTGAGGCCTGCGAGCACTTTGAGCTCGGACACGGCAACTGCGTGTCGATCGGCATGGGAATCATCACGCGCGCCGCGGCCCTGCACGGCGTTTGCGATGCTGCACTGCCCGGTCGTATTGAGGAACTCTGCGCCCGCCATGGCCTCAAGACCCGCTGCGACCTAGATGCCGATGCCATCTTTGCCGAGGCGCTCCACGACAAGAAGCGCGCGGGCGACACCATCGACCTGGTGATTCCGCACGGCATTGGCCGCTGCAGCATCGACCGCACGCCGCTTTCCACTTTCCACGATTTAATTGCCGAGGGCCTCGGCCAGAAGGGAGACGCTTCCGCATGCTAGCCCGCATCACCCCGTCCCCGCTCAAGGGCACCGTTCCCGCCATCGCGTCCAAGTCGATGGCGCATCGCCTGATCATCTGCGCCGCGCTTGCCAACGGCGAGACGCACGTTACCTGCAACACCACCTGCGCCGACATCGAGGCCACGGTACGTTGCCTCACGGCGCTCGGCGCCCGCATCGAGACCGTCGAGGACGGCTTCCAGGTCCACCCCACCATGAAGAGCGTTGAATTTGGCCTGCTCAAGGCTCTCGCCGGCGGTACGCTCGACTGCGGCGAGAGCGGCTCCACGCTGCGTTTTATGCTGCCCGTCGCCTGTGCGCTGGGTGCGGAGGCCACTTTTGTGGGCCAGGGTCGTCTGGGCGCCCGCCCGCTCTCCCCGCTCTCGGACGAGATAATCGCCGCCGGTTGCGACCTGCAGGGTCTGGGCGGTTTTCCGCTCAAGACGAACGGTCGCATGCGCCCGGGCACTTTTGTGCTGCCGGGCAACGTGAGCTCGCAGTACATCTCGGGCCTGCTGCTGGCGGCCCCGCTGCTGGCCCAGCCCTCCTGCGTACAGGTGACCGGCCTCATTGAGAGCCGCCCCTACATCAACCTGACGATCCAGGCCATGAAGGCCTTTGGCGTCGAGGTCAACGTCGAGCGCATTCCCGCCAGGGACGGCCAGCCCGAGGTCACGAACTTCCGCGTGAACAGCGGCTCGTACCGCACACCCGGCAGCGTGGCCGTCGAGGGCGACTGGTCCAACGCCGCCTTTTGGCTGTGCGCCGGCGCCATCGGCACCGACCCCATCACCGTAGAGGGTGTGTCGCTCAGCTCCGCGCAGGGCGACCGCAACGTGCTCGCCGCGCTCTCGCGCTTTGGTGCCCGCATCGTGCGTTCCACCAACGCCGCCACCGTGCAGTCCGACAAACTCGCCGGCTTCGAGATGAGCGCCCACGACATTCCCGACCTGGTGCCCGTCATCTCCGCCGTGGCTTCGCTGGCGCAAGGCCGCACGTTCATCCGCGACTGCGCGCGCCTGCGCATCAAGGAATCCGACCGCCTGGTCACCACCACCCGCGAGCTCACCGCGCTGGGCGCACAGGTGCGCATTGCCGGCGACGACCTCATCATCAAGGGTGTCGATGCCTTTACCGGCGGCGAGGTCGATTCGCACAACGACCACCGCATCGCCATGATGGCCGCCATCGCCGCGAGCCGCGCCACCGGCGAGGTCGTGATCCACGGCGCCGAGGCGGTCAACAAGTCCTATCCCGATTTCTTCGACCACTACCGCCTGCTGGGCGGCAAGGTCACACTCGAGGAGGAATAGCATGTCCTCGACCTTTGGCAACGTCTTGCATCTGAGCATTTTCGGTCAGTCGCACTCCCCCGCCATCGGCTGCTCGCTCGATGGCATTCCGGCAGGTATCGCCGTGGACCAGGAGCAGCTGCAGGCCTTTTTGGACCGTCGTGCCCCCGGCCGCGATGAGACCGCGACCAAGCGCCGTGAGGCCGATGCCGCGCACATCATCGCCGGCGTGGTCGATGGGCACACCACCGGCGCACCAGTCGCAGCGATCATCGAGAACACCAACACGCGCTCCAAGGACTACTCCGAGCTACGCCGTAAGCCCCGTCCGGGCCATGCGGATTTCCCAGCGCGCGTGAAGTACCACAACATGCACGACGTCGCCGGCGGTGGGCACTTCTCCGGCCGCCTGACGGCACCCCTGTGCATCGCCGGCGGCATCGCACTGCAGGCGCTCGAGGCCCGCGGCATTAAGGTGATGGCGCACGTGGCACAGATCGGCGGCATCTCCGACCTGCCCATGGACGACATGGTCTATCGCGAGGCCGACCGCAAGGCGATCCTTACGAACAACCTGCCCTGCATCGACGCAGCGGCCGCCGGTCGCATGCGCGAGGAGATTCTGGCCGCGCGCGACGAGCTCGACAGTATCGGCGGCATCGTGGAGTGCGGCATCTACGGGCTTCCCGCGGGCATCGGCGACCCCATGTTCGACGGCATCGAGAACCGCATCGCGCAAATCGCGTTTGGCATTCCCGCCGTAAAGGGCGTGGAGTTTGGCATGGGCTTTGCCGTGGCCGCCATGCGCGGCAGCGAGAACAACGACCCGTACCGCGTTGATGCCGAGACCGGCGAGATCGAGGTCGAGTCCAATAACGCCGGCGGCATCCTGGGCGGCATCTCCACCGGCGCGCCCGTCATGTGGCGCATGGCCGTAAAGCCGACGCCCTCCATTGGCCGCGAGCAGCAGACCGTAGACATGGACGCTATGGAAAATGCCGAGCTCTCGGTGCACGGCCGTCACGATCCCTGCATCGTCCCCCGAGCCGTCCCCGTAGCCGAGGCAGCCGCGGCGCTCGCCATCTGGGACGCTCTCCTCGAGGACGCCGCCCAGCTCTAACCCGACTCACCTGGGTTGCCTGTCAACTCAGCCGTTACGTGAAAGGGGCCTCCATGGACCTTGCAGACATCCGCCAGGCCATCGATGGCATCGACACCACGCTGCTCAACAGCTTTGTCGAGCGCATGGACATTGCCACCGAGGTCGCCAAATCCAAGATCGAGATGGGCAAGGCCGTCTTCGACCCCGCCCGCGAGCGCTCCAAGCTCAACAACCTCGCCAGCCGCGCGCCAAAGCGCTACGAAGCTCAGACCATCACCCTGTTCCGCCTGCTTATGAGCATGAGCAAGGCCGAGCAGCAGCGCTACATCAACGAGCTCAAGGGCATCACCGTCTCGCAAAAGGCCCACGCCACGGCTGCAGCCTTTGACACGCCCTTCCCTCAAACGGCCACCGTTGCCTGCCAGGGCGTGGAAGGTGCCTATAGCCAGATCGCCGCGTGCAAACTCTTCGACGTGCCGGATATTGCGTTCTTCGAGACCTTCGAGGGCGTCATGCGCGCCGTGCGCGACGGCTTTTGCGAGTTTGGCGTACTGCCCATCGAAAACTCAACCGCCGGCTCGGTAAACGCCGTCTACGACCTGCTCGCACAGTTCAACTTCCATATCGTGCGCTCGCTTCGCCTCAAGATCGATCACAACCTGCTCGTCAAGCCCGGCACCAAGCTCGCGGACATACGCGAGGTCTACAGCCACGGTCAGGCCATCGCGCAGTGCGCTGGCTATATCGAGGGTCA
Source organism: Collinsella aerofaciens (assembly GCF_005845035.1). GTDB lineage: Bacteria > Actinomycetota > Coriobacteriia > Coriobacteriales > Coriobacteriaceae > Collinsella > Collinsella aerofaciens_I. The sequence continues at coordinate 116,848 of NZ_SPFO01000006.1, forward strand.
TAATCTGCACGCCTCCAAGTACCCCAACACCGCCATGTCGGCCGAGATGGTCGCCAACTCCGAGCGCACCGACGTCGCCGCCATCGCCTCGCGCAGCTGCGCGGCACTCTATGGCCTGGAGGTGCTGGAGCCCAACATTCAGGACTCGGACAACAACTACACGCGCTTTGTCGTCATCAGCCGCGAGCCGCGCGTCTACCCCGGCGCCAACCGTACCTCGCTCATGATCACCACGGCCAACGAGCCGGGTGCGCTCTATCGCGTACTCGAGCGCTTCTACGCGCTCAATATCAACCTCATCAAGCTCGAGAGCCGCCCCATCCCCGGCCGCGACTTTGAGTTTATGTTCTACTTTGATCTGGACTGCCCCTTTGGCAGCAAGGCCCTCGACGACCTGCTCGATTCTATCGACGACGTGTGCGAGAGCTTCACCTACTTTGGCAGCTACACGGAGGTGTTCTAGATGACCGATACCGCCGCAACCCGCCCCTACGGAGTGCTGGGCCGCGTGCTGGGCCACAGCTACACCCCAACCATCTACAAAGAGCTCGCTGGGCTCGATTACGTGCGATTTGAGCGCGAGCCCGAGGACCTCGCGGCCTTTATGACGGGCGACGAGTGGGAGGGCACCAACGTGACCATCCCCTACAAGCGCGCCGTCATGGAGTATCTGGACGAGCTGAGCCCGCTCGCCGAGCGCATGGGCAACGTCAACACCATCACGCGCCTGCCCGACGGCCGCCTGCGCGGCGATAATACTGACTACTTCGGTTTTCAGTGCCTTGTCGAGGAGCTGGGGGTTGAGGTCGCCGGCAAGAAGGCTCTCGTGCTCGGAGCCACTGGTGGCGCCGGCACCACGGCAAGTATGGTGCTGGGAGACCTGGGCGCCATCGTCGTACCCGTGGGTCGCACGAGCGAGGTCAACTACGGCAACATCGCGCAGCAGTCCGACGCCGCCATGCTCGTCAACTGCACGCCTGCCGGCATGTCCCCCCACTGCCCCGACGCGCCTTGCACACTCGAAGGGCTCGATGCGCTCGAGGGCGTTATCGACATTGTTTACAACCCCGCCCGCACGGGCCTGATGCTCGAGGCCGAGCGCCGCGGCATCCCCTGCATCGGCGGCCTACTGATGCTCGTGGCCCAAGCGGCACAGGCCGTCGAGCGCTATACCGGCCAAGTCACCCCGCGCAAGCGCATCTTAGACGTAACGGAGCGTCTGTCCCGCTGCGAACAAAACATCGCGCTGATCGGCATGCCGGGTTCGGGCAAGACCCGCGTGGGTGAGCAGATCGCCCAGCTCACGGGCCGCGAGCACATCGACTTGGATCGCGCGCTCGAGGAGCGTCTGGGCATGCCCTGTGCCGACTTTATCGTCGAGCGCGGCGAGGCGGCCTTCCGCGAACAGGAGACGGCGGCGCTGGCCGACATCTCCAAGCGCAGCGGCCTGGTGCTCTCCACCGGCGGCGGCGTGGTCACACGCGACGAGAACTACCCGCTGCTGCACCAGAATAGCCAGATCGTGATGCTCAACCGTAAGCTCGACGAGCTCGCCCACAAGGGCCGCCCCATCACCGCGCGCGACGGCATCGATAAGTTAGCCGAACAGCGCATGCCCCGCTACCGCGCCTGGGCCGACTACATCATCGACTCACGCGACTGCGCCGCCAACACCGCCCGTGCCCTCCTCGACACCCTCTCACCCGCTCTCTAACCAAAACCACCACAAAGGAGACAGGCACCTTTGTGGTGGTTTTCCAACCGCAAAGGAAGCAACCATGAAAGCACTCGTCATCAACGGCCCCAACCTCAACATGCTCGGCATTCGCGAGCCGGGCATCTATGGCAGCGACAACTACGACCGCTTAGTGCAGATCTGCCAGGAAGCAGGGGCCGCGCAGGGGTTTGACGAGGTCGAGGTCTTCCAGTCCAACCACGAGGGCAGCATCGTCGACAAGATCCAGGAGGCCTACGGCAAGGTCGACGGCATCGTCATCAACCCGGCAGCCTACACACATACGAGCGTGGCGATCCTCGACGCCCTCAAGGCCGTCGCCATCCCCGCCGTCGAGGTCCACATCAGCGCCGTCGAGACCCGCGAGGACTTCCGCCAAGTGAGCTACGCACGCCTAGCCTGCTTCGCCACCATCACCGGCGAAGGCCTCCAAGGCTACGCCCACGCGCTGGAGCTGCTGGGGGAACGTCTCGAAAAGTAGCCTCGCGAGCAAATCCATCAACGCGATTCACACGCTAATAATGCCAGTGCCGCCAGCAGCAACCTTGCTACTGGCGGCACTTTATTACTGGCATATAATCATTGCAGTCACACAACGTCTGGAGACGCGCATGTTAAGCATCCATCTGGGGGATTACCCTGGTTCCATCTACGATACCGAAACCTATTTTAGGAACTCATACTTGGACTCATGGTTCGAAGACCCTATGGCCGCACAGATTATTAAAAGCGTGGACGGATCAGAGCTCATCGGTCCCCACAACATCGTAAGCAAACAGCTGGGCTCGATCACCCCACTCGAACTGTCCGGCGGCGTTAAGACGCTGCTGCTGGTGCGCAATCTCCCAAATATGGTGTTCAACGCATCCACCTGCGGAGACAACTGTGCCCGCTGGCTACTCAAGATCGGCAAAGAGCAGGATGTGCTGGTGACCTTATACCACATCATGAAATTCCCCTGGAAGAGCTTTAAGATCCGCATCGATAACGATGGCCGCAACGTCAGGAACATGCAGGAGTTTGTCGGTGCCACCAATGACTTTTTGGATGTTGATGAGTAATGAGGGGAACACATACTGTTGTCGTCGAGCGCGCAAAGGTCAAATACACACTCACGTTTAAGCGCAATATTTCCTTTATACGCGGCAACAGCGGCACGGGTAAAACGACGCTCATCTCGATGATTCGCGACTACAACGACCGAGGACCGGAAAGCGGCGTTGCACTCAGTTGCGACGTGCCTTGCGAAACGCTTTCCGGCAGACGCTGGGAGCGCGAGCTATCGATCATCGAAGATTCAATCGTCTTTCTAGATGAGGGTAACGAGTTTATCTACTCAAAGGACTTCGCCAAAGCCGTCAACGGCTCGTCCAACTATTTTGTTCTGATATCTCGTCGCGATGCCAACGAGCTCCCCTACAGCGTTGATGAGATCCTGAAGCTAGTCAACACGACAAGTAAAACAATCAATGGCCGCAAGAGCGACAGGCGCTTCTACTCGGTGACCAAGCCGCTATATGACCACACGGCAAGTATGCTGTATCAGGATCTAAATGTTGGATTCGAGGTACCCGACGCCGTAGTTGTCGAGGATAGCAAATCTGGCTATCAATTCTACGACGCTCTTTGCAACCGACTCGGGATCCCCTGCTATACCGCCACCGGCGTTGCGAATCTAAAACGTACGATTCACGAATGTCCCGAGCAAAACATCCTTGCTATTGGAGACGGAGCAGCATTTGGTCCCTACATCGAAAAGGTGCTCGGACAGCGCGTTTACAAGAACGTACGCTTGTTCCTCCCCGAATCATTCGAGTGGACACTCCTGCAATCTGGCCTCATTCCCAGTAACGATATCTTAAAAATCCTCGAGGATCCCTCAAGCTATATCGAAAGCCGCGACTACCTGAGCTGGGAGCGGTTCTTCACCGATGTGTTGATCAAATACTCGGCAGACACTCGCTACGCCTACAGAAAGGTAAAGCTCAATGAGCAGTACCTGAGGCCGCAGGCGATGAATGCAGTTGCAAACGTCTTGCCCGAGTGCCTGAAGGCAGACTAGATACAGCGGGGAGGGCCAAGTTGGTCCTCCCCGCTTTTGTTACGCCTTCTTGATCACGTACGCCAATCCAATATCGCAGGCACAGCGTACGATTGACGCGAAGAACCACGATGCTGGCAGCGTCATAAGCAGAGGCTTGCTCACGCTCGGCTCCAGCCCCCTTTGGCGCGCCGTATAACCAATCCACATCAGCAGCACAATAGCAGCTCACGCCACGGCTTCGGCCTAAACGTATACCCGGCAAGAACAAAGAACACCGGCATGTGAAAAAGCCCAGACCACCAAGCGGTCCGGGCTTAATAAACGATGGTGCTCCATGGCGGATTCGAACCGTCGACCTTGGGATTAGAAGTCCCCTGCTCTATCCAACTGAGCTAATGGAGCAAATAACCGCACGCCCAAGCACGCGCACGCGCGCCAGGCGCAGATAATTATAACCTAGTTGAACTGCTCGCGGTACGCCTTACAGACCTCATCAACCGGGCCGTCCATGCGAAGGTCGCCCTTCTCAATCCAAACGGCGCGCTGGCAGATGCGCTCAACCTGCTCCATAGAGTGCGAAACGAACAGAACCGTCACGTCACCGCTCTGGATAAAGTGCTGAATACGCGCCTCGCACTTTTGCTGGAAGAACACGTCACCGACGGAGAGCGTCTCATCAACGATCAGAATATCGGGCTCGGTAATCGTGGCGATTGCAAAGGCGATACGCGCCACCATGCCCGAAGAGAAGTTCTTAAGCGGCATGTCGACAAAGTTCTGCAGCTCGGCGAACTCGATAATGCCGTCAAAGTTGGCGTCGATGAACTCCTTGGTATAGCCGAGCAGCGCACCGTTCAAATAAATGTTCTCGCGCGCCGTCAGCTCGGGGTCAAAGCCAGCGCCAAGCTCAATCAGTGGTGCGATGTTACCGTGCACCTTAACGCTGCCCTCGCTAGGCTCAAGCACGCCGGCGATAATCTTGAGCATCGTAGACTTGCCGGAACCATTGGTGCCCACCAGGCCCACGACCTCGCCGCGATGAATATCGAACGAGATGTGCTTAAGCGCCCTAAACTCCTCAAAGAACAGCTCGTGCTTGGCAAGCTTAATGAAATACTCCTTGAGGTTGGTCAGCGACTCGGACGCCATGTTAAAGATCATGGTGACGTCGTCGACCTCGACAGCCAGAGGCTGCTCGCTGTAATCAACAACAGATTCAGTCATCACAGCACTCCTTAGATGTAGAGGATGAATTTGCGCTCGGACTTATGGAACACGGTGTAGCCAATAGCAAGCGCAAGAACCGCCCAAGCGACGCACATACCAAGCGTCAAGAACGAAGGCGTGGTCTGGAACAGGAAGATGTCACGCATAAACTGCAGGTAGTTGTACATGGGGTTCGCATAGACCAGGATGCGCACGATATGGGGCATTTGCGCAACGAAGTCGGTCGTCCAGAAGATGGGCGTAATGTAGGTCCATGCCGTGATGACGACGCTCCACAGATGCATGACATCGCGGAAGAAAACCGTGAGGGCGGAGAGCATCATGCCCAGGCCCATGCAGAAGCACATAAGCAAGAACAAGCAAACAGGCAGCAGAATGAGGTGCCACGAAGGCATAACGCGGAACCACAGCATAACGATGGCGACGGCGACCAGCGAGAAGGCAAAGTTGACCAGCGAGAAGAGCACCTTCTGCACCGGGAAGACCCAGCGGTGAACCTTGACCTTCTTGAGCAGCGGAGCTGCGCCCACGATCGACGTCAGCGCCTGGTTCGTAGACTCGGACATGACGGCAAAGGTGACGTTACCCACGATCAAGTACAGCGGGTACATCTCGGGCGTAATAGAGCCGTTGCGACCCTGGGCAAAAATCGTCGAGAACACGATGGCCATGACGATCATCATCAGCAGCGGGTTGAGCACCGACCACGCAACGCCCAACACGCTGCGACGATACTTAATCTTAAAATCCTTGGTAACCAGCTGACGAAGGATAAACGCGTCCTTCTCAAATTCGTTCTTAGCAAACGTCGCAGGCAGACTGCGAGTTTCTTGTTGCTTTGTCTGATCCGACACGGATGCAACTCCTTTACTCGTAATCGTTGACAAACGAACAGTATAGACCCGACAGGCAGGCAAACGAATCGCGCAACAAAACTGGAGAACTAACCCACATCTTAGGATGCCAGGCGCAAACGGCTATACTTTCAGAGATTGAAATTCAAAGGAGCATTGAGTGAATTCTGAATCCATTGCCGTCATTATCCCCTGCTACAACGAAGCCCTCACGATCGGTAAGGTCGTCGACGACTTTCACCGCGAGCTTCCGCAGGCGACGGTCTATGTCTATGACAATAACTCGTCGGACGAGACTTCCCGCATCGCAACAGAGCATGGTGCGACGGTCCGCTTTGAGCCGCGTCAGGGCAAGGGCAACGTCTGCCGCCAGATGTTTCGCGACATCGACGCCGATTGCTACCTGATGGTCGACGGCGACGACACCTACCCCGCCGAGGCGGCCAAAGCCCTCTGCGAGCCTATCCTCAGCGGCACGGCCGACATGACCGTAGGCGATCGCCTTTCCAACGGCACCTACGCCGAGGAAAACAAGCGTGCCTTCCACGGCTTTGGCAACAATCTGGTCCGTGCCATGATCAAGTGGATCTATGGCTACAGCTTCGATGATGTCATGACCGGCTACCGTGCCATGAGCCGCCCGTTCGTTAAAACCTTCCCCGTGCTTTCCGAGGGCTTCCAGATCGAAACCGAGCTCTCAATCCACGCCGTCGACCACCGCTGGCGCATCAAAGATGTGCCCATCGAGTACCGCGACCGTCCGGAAGGCTCCGAGTCCAAGCTCAATACCGTGAGCGACGGCATTAAAGTCGTTGCGATGATCGGCACGCTGTTCAAGGACTACCGCCCGCTGAAGTTCTTCAGCCTCGTCGCGCTTCTGTTTGCGGTGATCGGCCTCGCCTTGGGCACGCCCATCGTTGTCGAGTATTTCCAGACCGGCCTCGTTCCGCGCTTCCCCACCGCCATGCTCGCCGCGTCGTTTATGTTCCTGTGCGGTCTGAGCCTTGCGACCGGCTTCATCCTCGATTCCGTGGCAAAGGTCGAAAAAAAGCAGTGGGAGGTCAACGTGTACAGCAAATACGCCTACGACGACCAGCCCGGCAGGTCCGCCACCACGCCAAGCGAGTGAAAGATCTTCCGCAAAATACTATTGGCACCACTGCGCAGATAGCCATCAACAAGAAAAGCCGCCGTTAAAGAACGGCGGCTTTTACTCTCGAAAAGTTGATAGCGGCTAGAGCGTCTTGAGGTACTCCCCAAGCTCTTCCTCCCAGTCGGGCATGTGGAACCCGACCGACTCGAGCCTGGAAAGGTCGAGCGCGGAGTGGACCGGGCGCGGGGCGACGGGTCCCTCGGCGCCGCCGTAGTAGTCGGCGGTGCTGACCGGCACGACCTTGTCCCCGTTGCCGTTGGCGGCCTCGAAGACGGCGCGGGCGATGTCCGCCCAGCTCTTCACGGCGCCGGAGCCGGTGCAGTCGTAGGTCCCGTAGGGGGCGTGCGTCCCCAGCACGTGGAAGATGGCGGCGGCCATGTCGCGCGTGAAGGTCAGGCGGCCCAGCTGGTCGTCGACGACCGTGACCTGCGCGAGCCCGTCCTCGGGGTCGGCGACGCGGTCGGAGAGCCCCTTCATGGTCTTGACGAAGTTGTGCCCCTCGCCGATGACCCAGGAGCTGCGCATGATGTAGTGGCGGGGGCAGCCGGCCACGGCGATGTCGCCGGCGGCCTTGGTCTGGCCGTAGACGGACAGCGGGGAGAAGGGCTCCTCCTCGTCATGGACCTCGGCGGTGCCGTCGAAGACGTAGTCGGAGGACACGTGGACGAGCGTGATGCCGTGCCCGGCGCAGGTGCGGGCGAGAAGGGCCGGGCCGGTCGCGTTGGCCTTCCAGGCGGTGGCGCGGCCCTCGGGGGTCTCCGCCCTGTCCACAGCCGTGTAGGCGCCGCAGTTGATCACGGTGCCGTAGAGCGACCAGTCGTACTGTGCGTAGGCGTCCGGGTCGGACATGTCGAAGGTGTCGATGTCGCAGAAGTCGAAGTCCTTCGACATGCCGCGCTCCTCGGCGAGCGCGCGCACCGCATGGCCCAGCTGGCCGTTGCAGCCGGTGACGAGGGTGCGCCTGGGCGCCATGGGGACGACGTCCTTGAGCATCGGGTGTTTGAGGTCGGCCTCGGAGACGGTGGCCTCCTCCAGCGGGATCGGCCACTCGATGGCGAGCTCCGGGTCGGCGAGGTTCACGAAGGTATAGGTCTTCTTGAGCTCGAGGGACCAGTGGGCGTCCACCAGGTAGGTGTAGGCGGTGCCGTCCTCCAGGGCCTGGAAGGAGTTGCCCACGCCGCGGGGCACGTAGATGGCCTTGGAGGGGTCCAGGACGGTCGTGTAGACCTTGCCGTAGGTGTCACTGCCCTCGCGCAGGTCCACCCAGGCGCCGAAGACGCTGCCGCGGGCGACGGAGATGAACTTGTCCCAGGGCTCCGCGTGGATGCCGCGGGTGACGCCGCGGCTGTCGTTGTAGGAGATGTTGTTCTGGACGACCCTGAGGTCGGGGATGCCCAGCGCGGTCATCTTGGCGCGCTGCCAGTTCTCCTTGAACCAGCCGCGCGAGTCGCCGTGGACGGCGAGGTCGACGACCTTGAGGCCCACGATGCCGGTCTCGGCGACGGCGAGGTCCTTCTCGAATGCGATGTCTGCCATGTCTCTCTCCCCTCCTACTGGCCCTGTGCGCGGTAACGGGCCTCGGTGGCCTCCTTGGCCGGGCGCCACCAAGACTCGTTGGCCACGTACCAGTCGATGGTGGCCTTCAGGCCCTCGGCGAAGTCGGTGTGGGCCGGCCTCCAGCCCAGCTCGCGCTGGAGCTTGGTCGAGTCGATGGCGTAGCGGCGGTCGTGGCCGGGGCGGTCGGCGACCCAGTCGAAGTCCTCGGGGTCCTTCCCCATCGCCTCCAGGATCATGCGCAGCACGGTGATGTTGTTCTTCTCGCCGTCGGCGCCGATGAGGTAGGTCTCCCCCGTGCGGCCCTTGGTGAGGATGTCCCAGACGGCGCTGGAATGGTCCTCGGTGTGGATCCAGTCGCGGACGTTCTCGCCGCGGCCGTAGAGCTTGGGGCGGACGCCGTCTATGATGTTCGTGATCTGCCTGGGGATGAACTTCTCCACGTGCTGGTAGGGGCCGTAGTTGTTGGAGCAGTTGGAGATCGTGGTGCGCAGGCCGTAGGTGCGGGTCCATGCGCGCACGAGCATGTCGGAACTCGCCTTGGTGGAGCTATAGGGGCTCGAGGGCTTATACGGCGTCTCCTCGGTGAACTTGGCGGGGTCGTCGAGCGCCAGGTCGCCGTAGACCTCGTCGGTGGAGACGTGGTGGTAGCGGACGCCATATTTGCGGACGGCCTCCAGCAGGCGGAAGGTGCCCTCCACGTTGGTGCGCAAGAACGGCTCCGGGTCGGCGATGGAGTTGTCGTTGTGGCTCTCTGCGGCGTAGTGCACGATCGCGTCGTGGCCGGGGACGATCCTATCGAGCAGCTCCGCGTCGCAGATGTCACCGACGACGAGCTCGACCCTGTCCTCGGGCAGCCCCGCGATGTTCTCGGGGTTGCCGGCGTAGGTCAGCTTGTCCAGGACGGTCACGTGGACGCCCGGGTGGTTCTTCACCACGTAGTGCACGAAGTTGCTGCCGATGAAGCCGCAACCGCCCGTGACGATGATGTTCTTAGGTTCAAAAATCTCAGACATGAAAATCCAATCTGAAGCAAGTACAGCTTCTTTAGTATGCCGCAGGAAGTGACGCCGCGACACTATTCAACAAAACTATCGGACATTTCGGCATGCGATAAGAGCCATGACCTTCGCAGAATTACTTCCCCTACAAAACGCCTCCGGAATGCAGTCTTTGTCGTACCGGAAGACCGAATTCCCAGTTTTATCGCGTAAGTACTTATAGAAGAAGTCTTCCCAGCTTTTAAACTTCTCACTGTTTACAAAGGCTTCTGGGGTTTCCAAAACCGCCTTAACATCTAACCCTGAAATTACGCCAGAGCTCAGCAGAAGCCACTCGAATGACTCGGGAAGACAAACCGTAACAGTATCGCGATGAATGTCTTGCAGCTTAAGGACGCGGTCCGCATAGCACCCAAATGCCGCTCCGTCCGCGACAACAAACACGCGATCGTCGAAATGCTGATCCAACCAGCCCAAAATCGCGCTGTTCGTCATGGCCGAAGCACAGGTAAGCTCACTATCAGCGAAATGCCGTTCAAAGAACTGGAAACCAGACTTACTGTCCTCGCATAGAAGGATAGAAAAGTCCTGTTTTGGCGCCGATCGGGAAATAGCATAACGATGATTTCCGCGATCTTGATAAACAGGGACGAAGGAATGGTATTTTCCGCTCGTCTTAATCTTATAAATCTCATCCACGCTATACGGAAGATTGGGGAAATCAGCCCTTGAGATCAGCACGAAATAATTCGAGGAATACAGCACATGATGGGCAAACTCATCAGAATGGATCTCTTTTAAGCCCTCATCGACAAATACAATCGAGTCATGAACGGACGAAAGCTGGTTTCGCCAATCATAATCGGTCAGGGCGACACAGGGACAATCGCATTGCAAGGAGACACCCGACTGCTCGCCCGTTCGCATGTAGTCTGCGACCATGTCAAACAGTGCCGTCTTACCCGTGCCACTATCGCCACGCACAATAGTGATGTTCCGCTTGATGGTAAATGTGTACTTAGTTCCCCTGCGGCGGGAAATCTTAACGAGATGCGAACCGTTCATAAGCAGTACCTACAGATACGGAATCGACTCGTGAATCAATTCGGCCATGTTGTGAACGATTCGGCCGCTATTCACGACTTTAATTTTAAAATCCTCGCGACCAAAGTCCATCACATGATAGAGATTCACAACGAGCTTGCGGTCTTTCGCCATGTCAAGAATCCACTTGGCACAGTTGTCACCACAGGTAGAGGCGTTAAAAATATGCTTACGATCAAATCTCATAAGCAGCAGCGTTTTCACGCCACCAGAAAGCTGGAGTGGGGAGATGGATCCAAGCACGGGGCTTTCGATGACGTTTTCGGAGACAACATCCGATCGATCGACATCTTTAATTATCGAGACTGCATAGGGATCCGTAATCCAAGTAGACCGGTAAGAGTTTTTGAAATATGTCGCTGTGTTGTAAATCGCTTCTGGCATATCGCCAAAGTAGACGCTTAACACATCCACTCCCAATCATATTATCTTTATGGTCAACGTAATCATAACGAAAGGGGCCACCAGATAAACGGTGACCCCTAAAAGAAAACAAGCTGGCGCTAGTACTCGCGCGGGCTGTTGACGATCTCGCCGGCGGCGACCTTCTTCAGGTGCTGCCCGTAGACCGACTTGCCGTAGGCCTTCGCGGCCTCCTCCAGCCCGGCGGTGGTGATCCAGCCGTTCTCCCAGGCAATCTCCTCGGGGACCGAGACCGGCAGGTCCTGGGAGTGCTCCACGGCGCGGACGAACTCCGCGGCCTCGTGCAGGCTCTCCATGGTGCCGGTGTCCAGCCACGCGTAGCCGCGACCCAGGGTGACGACGGACAGCGTCCCCTCCTCCAGGTACATCTGGTTGAGCGTGGTGATCTCCAGCTCGCCGCGGGCCGAGGGCCTGACCTCGTGGGCCTTGGCGGCCACGTCGCCCGGGTAGAAGTACAGGCCGGTGACGGCGTAGGAGCTCTTGGGCTCAGCGGGCTT
>NZ_SPFO01000007.1 GCF_005845035.1 Collinsella aerofaciens
GTGGAAAAGATCAAGTCGTCCTCGCAGACGCTCAAGCAGGAATACCTCGATACATACGAGGGAGGTGAATGACATGAAACTATTTGAACAGCTGAAGTCCAATGCGTCGCGCATGGCTGTCTACGCCATCCTCGTGGCAACGGCTTTGTGCGGAATCTCGGCACCCGTCTATGCGCTCAACGGGGAGAAAGGCGATGTCGAACCCGCGTACATGGCTTCGACGGTTAAGGACCGGTACAAAGCCTTCTCTGGAGACACGTTTTACGTAGCAGAGTACGACACGACCTACCGTTAGCTTCGCTACAACAAGGGCTACGACTATCTAGGCGCAGGGGCAATCAGCTATACGTCGGGTTGGTACCGCTCCAACTATGGACACATAACCCAGTTCAAGTGTAACTACCGTGTGTACAACTAAAGCAACCGGCCGGGACGAGGGGTGACGCAAAAGCGTCGCCCCTCGTTTTTAACCATGTCAACTGAACCTAGTTCAGTTTGGTTGATTTCCGATCTCAGCCGAACACATTGAGCGGAAAGGCCGTTCCCGCAGTCAGTCGAACGTCCCCGGGGCCCTTCTCAGGCCCCGGGGACGGCATTTTCCCAGTTGAAGGAACGGTGGAGATGTGTTTCGATGGGTCAGATTCGTGTCGTTTCGAAAAGACCGTGAACCTTTTGTGGGACACGCGGCGCCGTGGTACCATAGCCGAGTTTGTTGTCTTGGTCGGAAACCAAGACGCCTTATGCGCTGATCGGTAACCAGCGCCTGACCAATAAGGAGTCCTACCATGAAGCAGGGTATCCATCCCCAGTATGTCGAGTGCACGGTGACGTGCTCCTGCGGCAACACCTTCAAGACGCACGCTACCGTGTCCGAGATGAAGGTTGAGCTTTGCAACGAGTGCCACCCGTTCTACACCGGCCAGCAGAAGTTCGTCGACACCGGTGGACGCGTCCAGCGCTTCGCCGACAAGTTCGGTGGCGCCGCTGCCGCCCAGCTCAAGAAGGCCGAGGAGGCCAAGGCTGCCAAGGCCGCCAAGGCTGCTGAGGCCGAGGCTGCTCGCAAGGCCGCCGCTGAGGCTAAGGCTGCCGAGAAGGCTAAGCGTGCTGCTAAGTTTGCCGAGGAGGCTGCCAAGCAGGCCGCCGAGGCTCCCGCAGAGGCTCCCGTCGAGGAGGCCGCTGCCGAGGCCGAGACCACCGAGGCTGCTGAGTAAATAGCTCGCCGAGGACACACTCGCATTCATGGCATGAGGGCCGCGCATCCTTTTGGGTGCGTGGCCCTTTTCTTGTTGATACAAGCCAACAACCTGCCAAAACATACCTGTCCCTTTTTGGCAGGTCGGTCGTAGTTATTACGTGGTTTGGGCTGTCGTCCGTATAGGCTGTGCGCCGTTTGGCTAAAGTAAACTCAACTGTGTTTAACTCGCCCTAAACCGCACGGCGCGGGCGATGGCCAAAAAGGAAAACCATATGGGATTCATGTCAAAGCTGCTGTCCTTTGGATCCGATAAGGACCTCAAGCGCTACTACAAGATCGTTGACCAGATCAACGGTCTTGAGCCCCAGTTTGAGAAGATGACCGAGGAGGAGCTCCGCGGCCAGACCGACAAGTTCCGCGAGCGTTACGCCAACGGCGAGTCGCTCGACGACATGCTCCCCGAGGCCTTTGCCACCGTGCGTGAGGCTTCCAAGCGCACCATGGGTATGCGCCACTTTGACGTGCAGCTCATTGGCGCCATGGCACTGCACGAGGGCCACATCGCCGAGATGAAGACCGGCGAGGGCAAGACGCTCGTCTCCACCTTGGCCGGCTACCTCAACGCTATCGCCGGCAAGGGCGTGCATGTCGTTACCGTCAACGATTACCTGGCAAAGCGCGACTCCGAGTGGATGGGCCGCATCTACAAGTACCTGGGCATGACCGTCGGTCTGCTCCAGAACAACATGCCGCTCGAGCTCAAGCGCCCGGCCTACCAGGCAGACGTCACTTACGGCACCAACTCCGAGTTCGGTTTCGACTACCTGCGCGACAACATGGTCACCCGTCCCGAGCAGCGCGTGCAGCGCGGTCACAACTACGCCATCGTCGACGAGGTCGACTCCATCCTGATCGATGAGGCCAGGACGCCGCTCATTATCTCGGGCGCCGGCACTAAGTCCGCCAGCACCTACAAGGACTTCGCGCGCGCCGTGCGCGGCCTGGAGCGCGGTGAGGACGTGTCGCACGACATGCTCACCGCCACCGAGGACGTTGAACCCACGGGCGACTACGTCATGGACGAGGCCAAGCACACCATCGCCGCCACCGAGCGCGGTCTTAAGAAGATCGAGCGCCGCCTGGGTATCGATGACATCTATGCCGATCTCTCCGGCCAGCTGGTCAACCACCTGCAGCAGGCGCTGAAGGCCCAGTACATGTTCCACCGTGATAAGCAGTACGTGGTCACCAACGGCGAGGTCAAGATCGTCGACGAGTTCACCGGCCGCATTATGGAAGGCCGCCGTTACTCCGAGGGCCTGCACCAGGCCATTGAGGCCAAAGAGGGCGTGCTCGTACGCGAGGAGAACCAGACCCTGGCCACCATCACCCTGCAGAACTACTTCCGTCTGTATGACAAGCTCTCCGGCATGACCGGCACGGCACTTACCGAGGATGCTGAGTTCCGCGAGATCTACAAGCTGCCCGTCGAGGTCATCCCCTCCAACAAGCCCGTGCAGCGCGTGGACCACGAGGACCTGGTGTACCGCACCATTCAGGCTAAATACAACGCCGTTGCCGACGACGTTGAGCGTCGTCACGCCAAGGGCCAACCGGTCCTGGTGGGCACCGTCTCCATCGAGAGCTCCGAGAAGCTGTCCGCCGCCCTTACCAAGCGCGGCATCGCGCACGAGGTCCTCAACGCCAAGCATCACGAGCGCGAGGCTCATATCGTTGCCCAGGCCGGACGCTACGGCGCCGTGACCATCGCTACTAACATGGCCGGTCGTGGTACCGACATCCTGCTGGGCGGCAACCCCGACGAGCTGGTGCGCGAGCGCTTGGAGTACGAGGGCCTGACCATGGAGGACGTGACGCCCGAGCAGCTCGAGCAGTTTAACGCCGAGGCCAAGGAGACCTGCAAGGCCGAGCGCGAGCGCGTGCTTGCCGCCGGCGGCCTGACCGTTATCGGAACCGAGCGCCACGAGTCCCGTCGTATCGACAACCAGCTGCGCGGCCGCTCCGGTCGTCAGGGCGATCCGGGCGAGACCCAGTTCTACCTGTCGCTCGAGGACGACCTCATGCGCCTGTTCGGCGGCGACAAGATGGACCGCGTCTCCAAGATGATGGTCACGGCCGACATGGGCGACGACATGCCCATCCAGCACAAGATCATCTCCAAGGCCGTCGAGAGCGCCCAGCACAAGGTCGAGAGCATCAACTTCTCCATGCGTAAGAGCGTCCTTGAGTACGACGACGTCATGAACAAGCAGCGCCAGGTCATCTACGCCGAGCGCAATAAGATTCTGGACGGCAAGGACCTGACCGACCACATCACCGAGGTCATGCACGACACCGTGTACCGCTGCGTGCAGGAGTTCTGCACCAAGGACAGTCACGATGGCGAGCGCGACCTGGAGGGCCTGCGCAAGTGGGTTGTGGAGCTCACCGGCCACATCGATACGCCGAAGTTCCCCGACGAGGATTATGAGGCCCTGGCTGCCGATGTCCTGGCTTACGTAGAGAAGTGCTACAACATGAAGGCCGAGCGCTTGGGCGAGGACCTGATGCGCGAGCTCAACACCCAGGTCATGCTGCGCGTCATCGATACCCGCTGGATGAACTACCTGCAGGAGATGGACTACCTCAAGACCGGCATCGGCCTGCGCGGCTTTGGCCAGCGCGACCCGCTGGTTGAGTACAAGACCGAGGCCTACGGCGCGTTCCAGATACTCGTCGATACCATGTATGAGGATTACCTGCGCACGGTTCTGCGCATCGAGATCAAGGCTGCCCCGCGTGCCGTGGAGCACAAGGAGGAGCCCGCGCTCGAGGGTGCGCACTTCTCCGGTCCTGCCGAGGTCGATGGTGACAACGGCGGCTCGGTGCTGCGCAAGCAGGCGCAGGTGCAGGCCCGCATGGCTGTCCAGGGTGGTCCGGCTGCCGTCAACAACGGTGGCAAGGTGACCACCTATCGCAAGTCCGAGAGCGACGATCCGTACGTCAACGTGGGCCGCAACGACCCGTGCCCCTGCGGTAGCGGCAAGAAGTTTAAGTACTGCCACGGCAGGAATCGTTAATGGCTGAGGCTTTAGAGGTAACGCCCGCCGAGCTGGACGCGTTTGCGGACCGGCTCGGTGAGGTCGAGTCGTATCTCCACCTGGACGAGAAGCGTACCCGCGTGTTCGAGCTCGAGGCCAAAAGTGTTGCCCCTGGCTTTTGGGATGACGCCGACGCCGCCCGTGCCACCATGGAGGAGATCGCGCGCACCAAGGAAGATATCGCTGCCGTGGACACCGCGCGCGGCGAGCTTTCCGATGCCCGCGCCGCGCTGGAGCTTGCCGAGGAGATGGGGGATGACCCCGACGCCGCCGCCCTTCGCGAGGAGGCTGCAGCCACGGCTGAGCGCCTGGCCCGTGCCATCGATGAGCTTGAGCTTTCGAGCTGGTTTACCGGTGAGTTCGATCACGGCGATGCCATTGTGACCATCAAGCCCGGACAGGGTGGTCTGGAGGCTCAGGACTGGACCTTCATGCTCTTTAAGATGTACATGAAGTACTGCCAGCGTCGCGGCTGGAAGGTCACCATCAACGACTGTCCCGCGGCCGAGGTCATCGGCATCGACCGCGCGACATTTACCGTCGAGGGCAAGGACGCATTTGGCATGTTGCGCGCCGAGGCCGGCGTCCACCGCTTGGTGCGCATTAGCCCTACCGACGACAAGAAGCGCCGCCAGACCACGTTTGCCGGCGTCGAGGTCATCCCCGTGCTGCCTGACGATATCGACATCGAGATCAGTCCCGACGATATCCGCGTGGACGTGTATCACGCGAGTGGCCCGGGCGGCCAGGGCGTCAACACCACCGACTCCGCCGTACGCGTGACGCATTTTCCCAGCGGCATCGTTGTCACTTGCCAAAACGAGCGCAGCCAGATTCAGAACAAGGCCGCGTGCATGCAGATTCTCAAGGCCCGTCTGTACGAGATCGAGCTCGAGAAGCGTGCCGAGGCCCTGGATGAGATTCGCGGACCCAAGACCACGATTGGTTTTGGCAACCAGATTCGCAGCTACGTGCTCTACCCGTATCAGATGGTTAAGGACCTACGCACGGGCGTTGAGACCAGCAACGTCGAGGCAGTTCTTGACGATGGTGACCTGGATCCGTTTGTGATCGGCTACCATCGTTGGGCAACCGGCAACGCCGATGCGGAGACCCCGTCTGCTTAAACCGCCCGGGTTTATGTGGAAATGGATTAAAACCCTCCGAGCGGTGTGGTTTTGTATCCAGAGCAAACCCTGCGCAGGGGTGGTTTTTGTCCGGCGAATCGGTAGAATCGAATACAAGAAGAAGTTCAAAGCGCATCCGATGGGGTGCGCTTTTTTGAGGGAGGCAGCATGGCATACCGTCTGGACATCAAGCGCATTCTTTCGATGAACTTCTTTCATGACCTGCCCCAGATTATGTTGGGGTGCGCTCTGGCCGCTATTGCGACCGACCTGTTTTTGATTCCCAACGGCCTTGCCGCCGGTGGCGTTACGGGCCTTGCCACCATTATCCAGGCGGTCGGTGCATCGCGCGGCCTATCGCTTCCCGTTGGTATTCAGACGATCGTGATGAACGCCTTGCTGTTGCTGGTCGTTATGCGCGAAGGTGGCATGTTCTACGTGGTGCAGACCGCGACGGGCTTTGTGCTGCTGGGCTTCTTTACCGATCTGTTCGCCCCGTTTGTAGCACCTCTGGCGGATGCGGACCTGATGCTTCCCGCCATGTGGGGCGGCATTATTACGGGCATCGGTTACGGCATGGTGTTGCGCGCCGGCGCCAACACCGGCGGCTCGGACACGATTGGCCAAATCATCTCGCGTAATACCTCGCTGCCGGTGGGCTCGATCGTCATGGCAATCGACGTTGCCGTGTGTGCGCTGTCGGCTCCGGTCTTTTCAATCGAAAACGCACTATATGCAGGCCTTTCGATGGTCATTAGCGGCTACGTGATCGATGCCGTGGTCGATGGTGGCAACAAACGCCGTATGGTACTCATCATCTCGGACAAGTTCCCTGATATCGCTGCCGATATCATGTATGGCCTGGGTCGTGGTTGTACCAAGTTTAAGGCGACTGGCATGTATTCGGGTGCCGAGAAGCCGGTGATTATGGTCATCGTGAGCCGTCGAGAGCTCAATACCCTCAAGACGATTGTGCGCGAGCGCGATCCTCGCGCCATTGTGACGGTCGCTGACGTTACGGAAGCCTTCGGCGAGGGATTCAAGGACATTAGCGCGTAGGGTCGATCGCGTTCCATCCAAAAGACGTTCACATTGATAAACCGTTTCATCAGCGGTTCTGCCTGCTAAATTGTTCAAATAATGATAAAAACTCTGGTAAAGCCATCAGTTTCCAGCATAATGAATGACGTACGTGCATTGCGGCTGTGTTGGGATTACCTTTCCGTGCCGTGCGCATTTTGTCTAATGAGGATGAAAGGAAGGCACAATGAGCGACGAAGAGCTCAAAAAGGTTGCCAACGAGGTAAGGAAGGGCATCGTCACCGGCGTGCACGCTGCCAAGTCCGGCCATCCGGGCGGTTCGCTCGGCGCTGCCGACATCATGACCTATCTGTACTTTGAGGAAATGAACGTCGACCCGGCCGATCCCCGCAAGGCCGATCGCGACCGTTTTGTGCTCTCCAAGGGCCATTGCGCTCCGGGCCTGTACGCCGTGCTCGCCGAGCGTGGGTTCTTCCCCAAGGAGGATCTCGAGACGCTGCGCCATATCGGCAGCCACCTGCAAGGTCATCCCAACATGAACGACACCCCGGGCGTCGATATGTCCACCGGCTCGCTCGGCCAGGGCATCTCCGCCGCCGTGGGCATGGCGGTTGCCGCCAAGCACTGGGGCGATACTTACCGCACGTACGCCCTGCTGGGTGATGGCGAGAGCGAGGAGGGCCAGGTCTGGGAGGCAGCCATGTTTGCCGGCAACCAGCAGCTCGATAACCTCTGCGTGATCGTCGACCACAACGGCCTGCAGATCGACGGCCCCGTCGAGGAGGTCAACGACCCCATGCCGCTCGCCGACAAGTTCCGCGCCTTTAAGTTCCACGTGGTGGAGCTTGCCGACGGCAACGATTTCGATCAGATCCGCGCCGCCTTTGCCGAGGCCCGCGCCACCAAGGGTCAGCCGACCGCCATCATCGCCGAGACCATGAAGGGCAAGGGCGTTTCCTTTATGGAGAACCAGGTTGGTTGGCACGGCAAGGCCCCCAACGATGAACAGTTTGAGCAGGCCATGGCAGAGCTCACGGCCGCCGGAGAGGAGCTCTAGGATGGCAGACGTCAAAAAAATCGCCACGCGCGTAAGCTACGGCGAGGCCCTCGTCGAGCTCGCCAACGAGCACGATGACTTTGTGGTTCTCGACGCCGACCTGGCCGCCGCCACGCAGACCGGCAAGTTCAAGGCCGCCTGCCCCGATCGTTTCTTCGATGTGGGCATTGCCGAGAGCAACCTGATGGGCGTCGCCGCCGGTATCGCGACCACCGGCCGCGTTGCCTTCGCGAGCACCTTTGCCATGTTTGCCGCCGGCCGCGCCTTTGAGCAGGTCCGTAACTCCATCGGCTACCCGCATCTCAACGTTAAGATTGGCGCCACGCACGCCGGTATCTCGGTGGGCGAGGACGGCGCCACACACCAGTGCTGCGAGGATATCGCCCTGATGCGCGTCATCCCTGGCATGACTGTGATCGTTCCTGCCGACGACGTCGAGGCCCGCGCCGTGACGCGCGCCGCCTACGAGTGCGACGGTCCGGTGTACATGCGCTTCGCTCGTTTGGCCTCGCCGGTTATCAACGACCCCGAGACCTACAAGTTCGAGTTGGGTAAGGGCATTGTCATGCGCGAGGGCGCCGATGTGACCATCATTGCCTGCGGCCTGATGGTCGGCGAGGCTCTCGAGGCCGCCGAGCAGCTCGCTGCCGAGGGCATCGACGCCGAGGTCATCAACATGCACACCATCAAGCCCATCGATGCCGACCTGATCGTCAAGAGCGCCACCAAGACCGGTCACGTCGTGACCGTCGAGGAGCACTCTGTGATCGGTGGCCTGGGCAGCGCCGTTGCCGACGTCCTGTGCGAGCAGTGCCCGACGTCGCTCAAGAAGATCGGCGTCAACGACACCTTCGGTGAGTCTGGCCCGGGTGCCGAGCTCTTGCACAAGTATGGCCTGGACGCCGCCAACATCGTGGCGACCACCAAGGAGTTCTTGGCCTAGGACAAGACGAGGCAAAGTATCGCCTCAACAACCACATACAAGCCAGAACAGGGGCGTCCCCAAAGAGGGCGCCCCTGTTTTTTCGGCAACAAACAAAACAGGCCCGCACCAAGCAAGGGCTTCCTCCGGGAAACGGGCCCATCCCAGCCAAGTGCAATTCAGCCCCCAAGCATAGCACTGCTGCACCCAAATAAAACGCAGCGACCCCTTAGTTACCGCAGGCCGGGTACAGGGTTACTCTCCAAATCTTTCCGCAGGACGGAGGAGCCCCCGCCGCGCGAAGCGCGCAGCGGGGGCTCCGACATGTCCGAGGACGATTTGGAGAGTAACCCTGTACCCGGCCGACGGGATCCCTAAGCACGCCATGCTTCTTATGTGCAGTAAAGCTAATGCTGCTAAAATACAAAGCGCTCATGTAGTTTAAACGCACGACGATAAGGAGCACCAGTGGGTAACCACTTCCGTACCTCCGGTGCGGGCGATGATGCCCCCAAGACGCAGGCAGGCGTCCAGGGCAGTCGTTTCGCCACTCCGGATTCAGAGGGCCAGCCTGTTGCTCAGGCCCCCGCTCAGCCGGCAGATCAGGCACAGCCGGCATCCGATCCCTTTGCCTACAATCCAACCAGCGATGTCGCGCTTTCCGGCACGGCGGGTTTTGAGCCCGTTCAGGCCGTGACCGCTCGCGTTGAGCAGCCTCAGGCTGGTGCCGCCACGCCGCAGCCTACCATGGCCGGCATTCCCGACCCCTTGGCCCCTGCGACGCCGGCTCCTCAGCCTGCGCAGTCCGGTCTCTTTGCCGCTATTCCCGACCCCACGCAGCCTGCTGCCCCGGTGGTCGAGAGCGATCAGGCAGCCGAGGTCGCAAGCCTCGATAACGCGCTCAACAACCCCGATTTTACGTCGGTGTTTGCGCCCATCGATCCGCAGGCCAGCCGCAAGAAGATGGCCAAGCAGGCCGGTGTCGAGCCCGTCATCCTTATGGAGCATGTCACCAAGATCTATCCGGCACAGCCCAACAAGCCTGCACTCGACGACATCAACATCGAGATCTATCCGGGCGAGTTCGTCTTCCTGGTCGGTCACTCCGGCTCGGGTAAGACCACGCTGCTGTCGACGCTCAACCGTGACGTCAAGCCGACGAGCGGCCGCATCCTGGTTGCCGGTCAGGACCTCATGAAGATCAAGAACCGCAAGGTTCCGTTCCTGCGCCGCCAGATTGGCGCCGTGTTCCAGGACTTTAAGCTTCTGCCGCAAAAGACCGCCTACGAAAACGTGGCGTTTGCCCTGCAGTGCATCGGCAAGCCCAAGGGCGTCATTCGCAGCCAGGTGCCCGAGGTGCTGCGTCTGGTCGGCCTGGCCGATCAGATGGACTCGCTGCCCGACCAGCTTTCCGGTGGCGAGCAGCAGCGCGTTGCCGTCGCCCGCGCTATGGTCAACCGTCCGCCGCTGCTGATCTGCGACGAGCCGACGGGCAACCTCGACCCGGCGATCTCGCTGGGCATCATGAAGCTGCTCGAGCGTATTAACCGCACCGGCACCACCGTGATCGTCGCCACGCACGACCGCGAGATGGTCGATAGCATGCACCGTCGCGTGATCGCCCTCGAGGGCGGCCACGTTATTCGCGACCAGGAGAGGGGAGGTTACGGCAACTATGGCACCAACTAACGTGGGCTACTCCTTCAAAGAGGCAATCAGCCACTTCTTCCGTAACTGGACTACCTCGCTCGGCGCCGTCATCACGATCTTCCTTTCGCTGTTTATCATCGGCCTGTTCATTATGGGTTCCGCGATGCTGAACTCCGTGATCGGTACCGTCGAGGATCAGGTTGTCATTAATGCCTTTATTAGCGATGACGCCGATCAGGCAGACATCCAGGCCTTTGAGGCCGAGCTCAAGACGTGGAGCAACGTCAAGTCCG
The DNA here is from genome assembly GCF_005845035.1 of Collinsella aerofaciens. Lineage (GTDB taxonomy): Bacteria > Actinomycetota > Coriobacteriia > Coriobacteriales > Coriobacteriaceae > Collinsella > Collinsella aerofaciens_I. Next base: position 10,387 of record NZ_SPFO01000007.1, read on the forward strand.
TGACCTATAAGGATAAGGACGACGCGCTGGCCGAGTACACGAGCAAGATGTCGGGTAACGCCGACGCCACCATGAGCGCGCTCGACGGCCAGAACCCGCTGCCCGCCTCGTTTGCGATTGAGATGGACGATCCGTCTCAGGTCGAGAGCACGGCCAAGAAGCTCAAGAAGGATGCCGATTTCCAGAAGATCGCGGATGACGGCGACGTCAACGCGAGCGTGCTGTACGGCCAGGAGGAAGTGAGCCGCCTGTTCCAGGTGACCAACTACATCCGCATCGCCGCCGTGGTGCTCGTTGGCCTTCTGACCTTTATCGCATTCATCTTCATCAACAACACGATTCGCCTGTCCATTACGGCGCGTCGTCGTGAGATTGCGATTATGCGTCTGGTCGGCGCCAGCAACGGCTTCATTCGTGGCCCGTTTATCACCGAGGGCGTACTGCAGGCCATTTTGGGCTCGCTGCTTTCCATCGGCGTTCTGGAGCTGCTGCGCAATCTGATGATTCCGCGTTTGCAGGAGAGCATCGGCTGGATGTCGTTTGCCCTGCCGATGCAGTACTACCTGGTGACCTATGCTGCGCTGATTCTGGTCGGCGTGATTATCGGCCTCTTTGGTTCTGCCATCGCCATGCGTCGCTACCTGCGCGTGTAGGCATGCCTGGAATTCATCCCTTCCAACGGGTCGTCTCTTATGGGGCGGCCCGTTTTTTGATCCCTAGGGGACGGCAGGAAAGCGAATCATTTGGGTAGACTCTTTGGAGTTCGCAATCGATAGTTAGGAGGCGCCATGGGGCGCAATAACAAGCATAAGCGTGGAGCTCGCAATAAGCGCGGGCCGGTGCGCAGCGAACGCCGTCCGAGCCTGACCGGGCGCGTGCAGCTCCATGAGCACAGTGCCTATGTCATAACCGAGAATGGCGACTACAAGGTCATGGGTCGCGGCAAGCGTGAGATCATGGACGGCGATACCGTTGCCGTGAGCATTAAGAATAGCCCGCATGGCGAGCGTCGCGCCGTGATCGAGGGCGTAGTTGAGCGCGCAGCCATAAGCGTGGTGGGTACGTACCAGACCGCCGGTCCGCTCGGTGTGATCGAGCCGCTCGATTCGCGCTTGAAGGCCGACTTCTTCATTTTGCCCGAGGATACCTCGGCGGATCGTCTGGGTGTCCACCCGGGTGATGCCGTTGTCGCGCGCATTTTGACCTACCCGACGCGCCTGGAATCGGGCACCGTGACGATCGAACGCCGCATTGGCGGAGATGACGCGCCCGATTTGGGCGTTCAATATGTGATGGCGCGTTACGGCTATACCGATAGCTATCCCGAGACCGCGCTAGACGAGGCCGAGGGGCTTTCGCTCGATGTGTCCGCGGCGCTTAAGGACCCGCTCCGCCGCGATCTGCGCGACCGCTTTGTCATCACGATCGACCCGGTCGACGCGCGCGACTTTGACGATGCCATTTCGCTGGAGCGCACGCCCGAGGGTGGCTACAAGCTGGGTGTGCATATCGCCGACGTTTCACACTATGTGGCTTGGGACGGGCATATCGATCTTGAGGCTCGCCATCGTACGACATCGGTGTATCTGGCCGATCGCGTGCTTCCCATGCTGCCCGAACGCCTGTCCTGTGACCTGTGCTCGCTTCGCCCTGACGAGGACCGTCTTGCGTTTACCGTCGATATCGAGCTCGATGCGCATGGTCGCGTGCGGCATTACGATCCGTACCCCAGCGTGATTCGCTCGCGTGTGCGTATGGACTATGACGGCGCCGAGGCTCTGCTGGTGCGTGCCGGCGCGGTTGAGTATTCGGTGCTGGAGGGTGCAGCCGAGGATGTTGCGGCTGCCGAGACCTCGCGCGAGGAAGCGCTTGAGCGCGGTCTTGCGTGCGAGGAGGCCGCCCGCGGCTACAACGTCGACCTCGGCGATTTCCTTGTCGCCGCTAACGAACTCGCCGAACTCCGCCGTCGTATCCGTCGCGCCCGCGGCTCGGTCGATTTTGACACGGCCGAGATTCGTGCTCTGTTGGATGAGGACGGAGTGCCCGTGCAGATTGTGGCGCGTGAGCGTTCGTGTGCCACGTCGCTTATCGAGGAAGCTATGCTGCTCGCCAACGAGTGCGTTGCAGAGTGGCTGGCAGACCGTGATATCGAGGCCTGCTATCGCGTGCATGAGGATCCGAGCCCCGATAGCCTGCACGGTGCCGCCGTTGCGCTGGCGCAGCTAGGCATCATCGACGATCGCCGTGCTGCCGGTATTGCCCTGGGGAGCCCCGATGAGCTGCAGGCTGCAGTCGATGCTGCCGCCGGTACGGCCAACGCACCGCTCGTTAACACGCTGCTTCTGCGCAGCATGCAGCGCGCGCTGTACAAGCCGCGCAACGAGGGCCACTTTGCGCTCGCCGCGCCGTGCTACTGTCACTTTACGAGTCCCATCCGTCGCTACCCCGATCTGGTGGTGCACCGCGTGCTCAAACTGCAGTTGGCCTATGAGCGGCTCGGCGGCAAGGACGCCTTGGTCCGTACGCCGCGGCTGATCGGCAAGGGGCGCGAGTCGCTGCCGCGCATTCTGCCGCAGATCTGCCGCGCATGCAGCGATGCCGAGCGCGCGGCAGATGCCGCCAGCCATGCGACGCAAAAGATCAAGATTGCCCAGTACTATGAGGACCGTCTGGGCGAGCGCTATGCCGGAACCGTCTCGTGGGTTAGCAGCATGGGCCTTTTTGTGCGCTTGGACCTAACGCAGGTCGAAGGCTTGGTTTCGATCAAGAGTCTGGGCAACGAGTGGTTCGAGTTCGACGAGGACGCGCTCACGCTCACAGGTGCCGACACGGGCACCCGTTACGAGCTGGGGCAGCGCGTGATTATCGAGGTCTCGCGCGTCAATACCACGCGTGGGCACTTGGACTTTAAGCTTATCCATTAGCCAAATCCCGACTCATGGTGGGGGAGCGGAGGGCGGCCTTTCGGGACCGCCCTTCGCATTTGAATCGTGGCTACCTTGCCGTCTGCTCGGCCGCCCGCTTTCCTGCTATTTGGGAGGTAAAACCTACCAAAATAAACCTGTCCCTTTTGGCAGGTTTACAAGAAAGCGGGGATGAGATGGCGACGGTGTACGGGTATGCGCGGGTGAGTTCGCGCGATCAGAATCTGAATCGGCAGCTGGATGCGCTGGGCGCCTATGGCGTGGGCTCAGCGAATATTTATGCCGACCATGCGAGCGGCAAGGACTTCGATCGACCGCATTATCGCGAGCTGCTGCACGTCCTGGGAGACGGGGACGTGCTGGTGGTGCTTTCTATCGACCGACTTGGTCGTAATTACTCCGAGATTCTTGAGGAATGGCGACGCATCACCAAGGAGCTCGGGGTTGCCATTGTGGTGTTGGACATGCCATTGCTTGACACGCGCGCTAGGGCCAGCGGCGCGCCGGATGTGACCAACACCCTGATTGCCGATATTGTGCTGCAACTGCTGAGCTACGTGGCGCAGGTGGAGCGCGAGAATATCCATCGGCGCCAGGCGGAGGGAATTGCAGCGGCGCGGGCGCGAGGGGTTCGTTTCGGTCGACCTCGCAAGCCGTGCCCTCCTCAGTTTGAGCTGGTGCGCGATAGCTATGAGGCAGGCGATATTACCCGCAGCCAGGCAGCAAAGTGCCTGGGCGTGTGCGTGGGGACGTTCGATCGCTGGATGCGCGAGGCGGGGTAGGGGTTTGCGTCGCTTTGTCGCTTCCTGTTGCGATTCAAATTTTGATACGGTGACGATGCCATTTGGGGCTACACTCGCTGATATTCAAAAAAGGAGGTTGGCCCTTGGCGCGCGTAAAACAAATAATCGGATGGACCGCGATCGTTCTGTTCGTTGCAACGCTGGCGGGCATCTGGGTGCTGACGGAGCAAAATGCGGTGGAGACGTCGTTGCTGAGCGAGTCCACCGCGCGTGTGGTGGAGGGTCAGGCTACGGGCGTTCAGGCTGCCGATGCCACGGGTGAAGCCCAGACAGAGAACGGAATGACCGGGGGCGCCGATTCGGCTGCCTCGAATGTCCGGTCTGGCCGACTTGCTTCCATTCGCATGTGGGTGGGCACAAACGTCCGTCGCGTTGCCCATACCGTAGAGTTTTTCTTCGTCGGATTGTTCGCCTCGGTGGTCGTGGTTTGCTTTTCCAGGCGTCCGTGGAGCGTATGCTCCCGTTGCGTGCCTGTATTGCTCTTTTGCGCCGCCTGCTCCGTTGGCGATCAGGTACATAAGATCTTTGTTCCCGGCAGGCATTTCGACGTTATCGATTTAGGATTCGATGCTGCGGGCTATGTCACCGCCATGCTGTTGGTATTGCTGGCGGCGGCGTTAGTGCGCCATGCGACTCGGCCGATCGGCGCCCATGCGAGGCGCTAGCCGGTAACAAACCCGTTTCTGATAATGCGACCTTGTTGAATTATTTTGTGTCGCGCGTATTTCCGAGCGGTCGGATTTGAGGGGCGAGCGGTAGAACGCTCGCCCTTTGTGCGCCACGATGCGGCACAATGTACCGCAAAAGCTGTTTGTATCCGGTACGAATCGTTCGTTGGTCTTTAATTCTTCTCAACGGAGGTGTTTGAGATGGCAAACGGATTGCTTTTGCGGCTTCGCGAGCGTGAGCTCAGCGCGAGCCCGGCGGAACGCAATGTCATCGCATATGTAAGCGCTCATCCGCACGAGGTGGTCGGGCTGTCCGTCCGCGGTCTTGCCGATGTCACGTTCTCCTCGCCCTCGAGCATTTTGCGCTTTTGCAAGCGTTTGGGTTTTGCGGGCTACAAGGAGTTCCAGCGCGAACTGATTGCCGAGCTGGCGCTCTTAGGTGACAAGAAAGACATAGCCCTCGAGGACATCTCCATGGATGACAGCGTCGAACGTATCGTGGGGAAGGTGATGAAAAGCAACGTGCGCACAATCGAGGCGACGGCGCGAACGCTCGATTACACCGTCTTGGAGCGATGCGCGGCCCGTCTTAAGCGGGCACGCGCGGTCAATCTGTTCGGTATTGGTGCCTCTCGTTTGGTCGCGCACGACCTGGCGCAAAAGCTCATGCGTGTCGACAAAGAGTGCCATCTGTACGACGACTGGCATGATCAGCTCTTATGTGCCAAGAACATGCATGAGGGCGATATGGCAATCGCCTTTAGCTACTCGGGCTTGACGCAAGAGGTGCTGGACTGCACCGCCGAGGCTCAACGTCACAACTGTCCCGTTGTGGCCGTTACCAAAGTAGATGGATCATCCAAGCTTGCCACCATGGCCGATGCCGTGCTCGGCGTCGCTGCGAGTGAACCCTTGGTCCGCAGCGGTGCCATGGCTTCGCGTATGGCCCAGCTTATGGTTGTCGATGCCCTGTACGCTGCTTACGTTGCCAGCGACTACGAACGGGCGACGCATGTCATAAAGCAAAACTACATCGAGAAACAGGAAAGATGAGGTGAATGAAATGCTCGATTTAACAAAATTCACGACCGAACAGCGTAATCAAAGGTCAATGGACCTCGATACGATGACATCGCTGCAAATCGTCACGACGATGAACGATGAGGATCTTCGTGCCGTCCAGTCGGTCACGAAAGTGTTGCCCCAGGTTGCCATGGCAATCGACTGGGCTGCTGAGACACTCGAGCGCGGCGGGCGCGTCTTTTACATGGGCGCAGGCACCAGCGGTCGTCTGGGCGTACTCGACGCTTCGGAGTGTCCGCCCACGTTTGGCGTGTCACCCGATCTGATTGTCGGGCTCATTGCCGGAGGCGAGACGGCGTTTATCAAGGCTGTCGAAGGTGCCGAAGACAGCGAGGAGCTTGGCGCGAGCGACCTGCGGGAGCGTGGACTCTCGGACAAGGATCTTGTCGTTGGCCTGGCGGCAAGCGGCCGTACTCCTTATGTGGTGGGCGGCCTTGCGTACGCCAAGGCAACTGGGTGCAAGACCATTGCAATTGCCTGCAACCAAGGGTCGAAGATCGGGGAGAGCGCAGATCTTGCCATTGAGCCCGTGCCCGGTCCCGAGGTGCTGACCGGCTCAACGAGGCTCAAGGCGGGAACGGTTCAAAAGCTCATTCTCAACATGATTTCGACCGGTGCCATGGTCAAGATCGGCAAGGTATACCAAAACCTGATGGTCGATGTGCAGCAGACGAACGAGAAGTTGGTGGTGCGCGGCCAGAACATCGTGATGGAGGCGACCGGCTGCACGCGCGAGCGCGCTGTTCAGGCGCTTGCGGATGCCGGCGGCCACGTAAAAACCGCTATTGTCTCGGTGCTGTTGGACTGCGATGCCGAGCAGGCTGCGGTAGCTCTTGAACGGGCGCACGGCCATGTCCGTACTGCGGTGAGTGGCCATGAGAAGAGCAATGCCGATGTCCAATAGGTGCACGGCGTGAGCTGATATGACATCTAGACGAGATACCCAATACAAGGAGGAGTTATGACGAACAAAGAGCTGGCTCAAAAGCTGCTGGACCTTTTGGGCGGTAAAGACAACGTGCTCGCAAACGCGGCGTGCATGACGCGCCTGCGCGTGACCGTCAAAGACACGGGCAACGTCGACACGGAGGGTATTAAGGCGCTCGACGGCGTGATGGGCCTGGTCGAGGACGACACGATGCAGATCGTGCTGGGTCCGGGCAAGGTGAATAAGGTGCTCGAGGAGTTCTCCAAGCTCACCGGCCTTGCGAAAGGCGTTGCCGACGAGAGCGTGGTTGACGCTGCGGCCACAAACAAGGCCGCGCAGAAAGCCAAGTACGAGTCCAAGCCGGTTCAGGCCTTCCTCAAGAAGATTTCCAATGTCTTCGTCGCCCTGCTTCCCGGCATCATTGCGGCTGGCCTCATCAACGGTATCTGTAACGTCATTAACGTCTCGACGGCAGGCGCGCTTGCAGGCGAGTGGTGGTACCAGGGCATTCGTTCCATGGGCTGGGCTCTGTTTGCCTATCTGCCCATCTTGGTGGGCTATAACGCGGCACGTGAGTTTGGTGGCTCCGCTGCGCTGGGCGGCATCGCCGGCATGATGTGTATCGCCAACAGTGCCATGCCCCTGCTTGCGCCTGGCGCGGCTGATCCTGCCACTGCCATTCTGCTGCCGCTCACCAGTGCGCAGTACAACCCCGCGGCGGGTGGCATGATCGCGGCTCTCATCGCTGGTGCATTTTTTGCCTGGATGGAGCGTCAGATTCGCAAGGTTATGCCCAACGCACTCGACACGTTCTTGTCCCCGCTGCTGGTGCTCATCATCGGCGCCTTTGCTCTGATGCTCGTCATCCAGCCGGTTGGCGCATGGCTGACGACTGCCATCTTTAGCGTTTTGACCTTTATCTTCGAGAAACTGGGCGTCCTGGGCGGCTATATCCTGTCGGCAGGCTTCTTGCCGCTGGTGTCCGTCGGCCTGCATCAGGCGCTCACGCCGATCCACGCTATGCTCAACGATCCCGACGGCGCTACCAAGGGTATCAATTACCTGCTTCCCATCCTTATGATGGCTGGCGGCGGCCAGGTCGGTGCCGGTTTGGCGCTGTACTTTAAGACCAAGAACGCCAAGCTCAAGAAGTACGTCGCAGAGTCCATTCCCGTTGGAATCCTGGGTGTGGGCGAGCCTCTGATGTATGCTGTTACGCTGCCGCTCGTTCGTCCGTTTGTGACGGCCTGCCTGGGTGCCGGATTTGGCGGCGCGCTCGCGGCGCTGCTTCACATCGGCACGGTTTCTCAGGGCGTTTCCGGTCTGTTTGGCCTACTGATCGTTGTTCCTGGCCAGCAGCTCGGCTACGTTGCCGCTATGCTGCTTGCCTATGCCGCCGGCTTTGTCCTGACGTGGTTCTTTGGCGTCGACGAGCAGAAGATCAACGAGTTCTTTGGCGAGTAGTTTGATATCGCGAGCCGTGTTGCTCGGGGCTCGCGGTGCGCGGCAGATTTCTTGATGCTATGGTTGTGCCGGCGGGGCTAACTGCTCCGCCGGCCTTTTTTAAAGGAGCGTTGAAGCGTGAAAACGGGTATTTCGATTTATCTTTCCAGCCCTCTGCAGGATATTGAGCGGACGATTGAGCGTGGTGCCGCGGCGGGTGCGCGCTATGCGTTCACCTCGCTGCATATTCCCGAGGATGGGGGAGCGGCGTATGCCGATAAGGTCCGTCATGTGCTGTCGCTGCTTTCCGCCCGCGGCATTGCGCTCATTGCCGATGTGGGGCCTCGCACGTGCGATTTGCTCGGGCTTGAGCGCATCGAGGACTTGCGCGATCTGGGGTTGGAATACCTTCGTTTGGACTATGGCTTTAGCGCCCAGCGGGTCGCGGAGCTGTCCGGTGTATTTCGCATTGTGGTCAATGCATCGACAGTGAGTTCTGATGAAATCGCATCGTGGCGTGAGGCCGGTGCCGATGTGACTCGTTTTGCCGCCTGCCACAATTTTTACCCCAAGCCTTATACCGGTTTAGCTCTGGAGGACATTGCTCGGGTGAATCTTCGTCTTGCGGCGCTTGGATTCGAAATCATGGCTTTTGTGCCGGGTGATGCTAACGTTCGCGGGCCGGTATTCGAGGGACTGCCGACGGTCGAGGCGCAGCGCGGTCGCGCGTCAAAGGTTGCCCTCAATATGCTTGAGCTTGCACATGGCGCCGATTGCGACATTGTGTTGGTCGGCGACCCCGATCTTTCCGATGCGGGCTGGGCGCAGTTTGCTCAAGTTTCCGCCGGATACGTGGACCTGCAATGCGAGCTTGAGCTCAGTTATGCCTATGTGCGCGGGCAGATTCATCACGACCGACCCGACTCGAGCGTCCTCATCTTTAGGTCTCAGGAGTCACGTACGACGCTTAAGCCGGATTCCGTGCCGACGGATGCCGGAGCCGGCCTGCCGCGAAAGGCGGGGTCGATCGCTGTGAGCAATAGCGGATATGGGCGCTACGAAGGCGAGCTTGAGATTGCGCGGGTCGATCTTCCCGGTGACGAGCGCATGAACGTTGCGGGCCATATCACGCCCGAGGCAATGGAACTGCTGCCGTTCATCAAACGCGGATTCGGGGTACGGTTCGTTTAACGTGTGACCCGCGGGCTACAATTGGCCCATCATACGAAGGCGCCTCGTGTGGCGTGTGCCTGCGTTGGCCGATCTATATTCGGAGGATTCCCATGACCGTACTGTTTGTTGAATATTCCAAGTGCTCGACCTGTAAGAAGGCCAAGGCATGGCTGGACGAACATGGGGTAGAGTACATCGACCGCGATATCGTTTTGGACAATCCCACGGCTGATGAGCTTGCGACCTGGATTGCTCGTTCGGGGCTGCCGGTGCGGCGCTTCTTTAATTCGTCGGGCATGAAATATCGAGAGCTGGGCCTGAAGGCGCGTCTGGATGCGGGCATGACGGATCGGGAGTGCTACGAGCTGCTGGCGACCGACGGCATGCTGGTCAAGCGTCCGCTGCTGGTGGGCGACGACTTTGTGATTCCAGGCTTTAGGGAATCGGCTTGGGCCGAGGCGTTGCTGTAGCGGCTGCGGAAAGTGCGACCCGGAATTCGCTTCCAGAATGGGATGCGCTTTCCCAAAGTGGCCGGTTGCGGAAAGCACGTCCCATTCTGAGCTTCGATTGTGGGACACGGTTTCCGGTTGAGGGCTCGACGGGAAAGTGGGGACCAGTTTGAGCTTGAAATCTGGGACGCACTTTCCGCCGGCGGGCCTGCCCCAGTCAGTCCGCCAGCTGTGCCCATTCGTGCGGATCGTAGACCTTTACGTGTTTGTTGGGCTTGCCGCTCCAGTACTCCTCGTCCATAAAGGGCAGATATGCCTGAACGCCGGGGCAGATAAAGGGAATCCGCTGCTGTTGCAGTCGCTCGCGCTGGCGCTGCTCCAGGTGCGTCTCGGATATGACGGTCGGCATACCGGACAACTCGACGAGGCTTGCCTGGATTCGCTTAAGGTCGGGGAGTCCCGCGTGCCATGACATCCGCATGATCAAAAAGGATGCACGGCGGTATTTTGCCTGCACCACAGTAATGGCGGGGCGCAGTGTGGGATGGATTTTGTCCCGTTCGGGCCAAAGGTCGGCAGTGATCTCGAGGCCCAGGGTCTCCCATAGGTAATCAAGCTCTTCGTCCATGGCGCCTCGATATCTACGTGATCATTGATACTTCGATTGTGTTGCCTGGTGCTATCGTTTTCGCGGTAGAATCTGCCAACGGTTGACGGCTACCGCTCGCGGCGTTTTGCCCTTCGTGTACAGCGGTTGGCTTCACAGGTCCTTCACGGGTTGGACTAAATTAGGCCAATTTGACTGAATTTCAAAAAAGTCAAAATTGGGGCTTGCGTCACGGCGAGACTTCCCGTATATTTCTTTCTTGCGCAAAGGCACAGCCGAGCGCAGCGATGCAGTCATTGGGATGTCGTCTAATGGCAGGACAGCGGATTCTGGTTCCGTCAATGGGGGTTCGACTCCCTCCATCCCAGCCATTGCATTTGCTACATATGGCCCGTTCGTCTAGCGGTTTAGGACGCCGCCCTCTCAAGGCGGAGATCACCAGTTCGAATCTGGTACGGGCTACCAAAATTGAACGCCCGGGCCTCGTAAGAGACCCGGGTTTTGTGTATTAACCGTATATACGGCGCCTGCCGTGTTTCGCTCAGATCGAGGAGTAGCCATGGATCTGCCCATCAGCTTGCAAGACATCACGTATGCCGAGAACTATCTGGCGCAGGGCGACCTGGCTACGGCGACGCCGCTGCTGGAGCGTCTGGTGGAGCTCGCCGAGGAGTATATCGACGCTGAGTGCAAGACGGAGGAGAAGCGTCAATACTTTAGCTTCGATAGCAAGTTTGAGCGCTTGGCCTATCGCCGCGTGGAGAAGGATCCGCGCGAGCTCGTGCAGGTCGAGGTGCCGTTTGACCGCCTGTACTCTGACATGGCGTTTGCCTACATTCGCCAGCAGGATTATGTGAGTGCTCGCAACGCCTTGATGCAGGCCGTGCGCTGGGACCCCATGAACTGCAACTGCCGCCTGGATCTGGCCGAGCTGTTCCGCGCTCTCGAGGACAAGCAGGAATGGGCATCGCTCTCGTTCTCGGTGCTGGAGCGTGCAAGCGATGGCAAGTGCGCCGCCCGCGCTTACGCCAATCTAGGTCAGTACTTCTTGGAGCCCGAGACCGAGAACGTTTCGGCTGCCGTGGGCTGCGCGCGTCTGGCGCTGCGCCTGGCGCCCAACGATGCGCATACGACGCGCCTGCTCAACAAGATCCATACCACCTATCCGGATGCCGCCGATGAGAGCGACGACCACGTGATGGGTGAACTGGCCCTGCAAGGCGTGCCGACCTCGCCTTCGGCCGAGATTGCCATCTGCCTGATTATGTGCGCGACCGATGCTGCAAGCGACGGCGACAAGCAGGAGGCGACGCGCCTGACGGTACGTGCTCGCGACTTGGTGGGCGAGGAGGCCTGCGCGGCGATTATCAAACTGGTGCGCGAGAGCGATGCCGAGCTCAATGCCGAGCGCAAGGCAAAGCGCGAGGCTGCGGGCTCAAACGCCGATGGCGCCAAGGAGGCCGGCGATGCCCAGTAAGCGCGAGCGCAAACTCATTTCCAAGAATCGCTCGGCACATCACGAGTACTTTATCGATGAGACGTTTGAGTGCGGTATTGAGCTGAGTGGCACCGAGGTCAAGTCGATTCGCGAGCGCGCCTGCCAGATCACCGATACCTTCGCGCTGATCCGCGGCGGGGAGTGCTGGCTCGTCGGCCTGCATATCCACCCTTATAGCCATGGTGGCGTGTGGAATCGCGATCCTGACCGTCGGCGTCGTCTGCTGCTGCACCGCAAGGAGATCGACTTTCTTGACGGCAAACTTCGCAACCGTGGTTATGCGCTGGTTCCGTTGGAGCTCTACTTTAATACCGACGGCCGCGTAAAGCTGCTGCTGGGTCTGGGTCGCGGCAAGAAGCTCTACGACAAGCGCGAGGACATGGCCAAGCGTGATGTCCAACGCGAGATCGACCGCGCCCTTAAGGAACGCAACCGCTAGGCACTCTGTATAAGTTGCGGTGGAATACGGACTGTTTTCCTGTTTGAGGGGCTATTCAGTCCCTATTTCACCGCAACTGCGGGCGTCTCATCTTTCTTACTGTTCTGACACATATGTCTCAAAGGCGGCGTCCGTTATGGGTGCCGCCTTTTTTGTGGGTACATACATTCATGAGGTTCCAACCCGAGCTAGGGGAGTGATCGTTATGGACAAAACTGCGTTCTTTACCATGCCGAGCGGTCTGTACGTGGTGAGCGCTGCGGCAGACGGGCTGCGCGCCGGCTGCGTCATCAATACTGCGGTGCAGGTGACGTCCATGCCGCCGCGTATTTCGGTTGCCGTGAACAAGGACAATGTCACCTCGGGCGTCATCGCATCGGCCAAAGCGTTCGCGCTGACCGTGATCGGTCAGACCGCCGACATGCTCTACATCGGTAACTTTGGGTTCCGCACCAGCAGCGATTATGACAAGTTTGCCAAATACGAGACCCGCGAGACGGCTCTGGGCATGCCCTATGTGCCCGAGCACGCGGCGGCCCTGTTTAGCTGCCGTTTGATCGACACTGTGGATGTGGGAACGCATCTGCTGTTTATTGGCGAGGTCGAGGATGCCGAGCGCCTGAGCGACGAGACGCCGCTGACGTACGACTACTATCACAAGGTGCTAAAGGGCAAGACGCCGCCCAAAGCCTCGTCGTATCAAGGCTAGAAATGTTCTAAAAATACTTGCATTATACTATTGAGAATATATACTAATAAGTAAGTACACCAGCAGTCACGTTCGAGAGGAGAACATCATGGCTGAGGAGAAGAAGACGTATAAGTTTGTGTGCACCGTTTGCGGTTACGAGGTTGAGGTCGACACGCCCGAGCTGCCCGAGGATTACGTGTGCCCGGTGTGCGGCGTCGGCCCCGATGAGTTTGAGCTCGTCGAGGAGTAACTCGTAGACACACGGCGATTAGCCATACAGAGCTCTGTCCAAGGGTCCCGGCTGGATATTCCGGCTGGGACCCTTTTGATTTATCTGACGGTTTAAAACGGCCTTACGTGTTACAGATTGAGACGTTATATCTGGACAGCCACGCTATCCCAATTACATCCCCGTTAGCAGCACGATGTCGAGAATCGTCACGATGACGCCGATCCCTACGAGCAGCGCGTTGAGCGGGCGCGAGTTGGCGTATTTGCCCATAACGCGGGGCGAACTGGTGAGTCGTATGAGCACAAAGACCGTAATCGGCAACTGAAGCGACAACAATGCCTGACTCCAGATGAGACCCTCAAAAGGATTCGGGACGATCAGGCACGCCGCCACTGCGCCGACGAAACAGACCGCCACTCCAATCGATGAGTGCCGGTCGTGGATGTCGTATTCCTCGTCGAACATGCCCGCGGTGATGGTTCCCGCCGCCATGCCCGCTGTCACGCTGCTCGATAGTCCCGCGAACAGCAGCGCTACCGCAAAGATGGTCGAGCTCGCCGGGCCCAAGATGGGGGAGAGCGTGGCCGCTGCGACGGCGAGGTCGTCTACGACAATGCCGTGCGCAAAGAAGGTCGTTGCGGCCAGGATGACCATGGCCGAGTTGATCGCCCAGCCCACGCCCATCGAAAAGAGCGTGTCGAAGAGCTCATAGCGCAGACGCTCTTCGATAACCTGCTCGCCTTGGCCTTCGAAGTGCATGGATTGGATGACCTCGGAGTGCAGGAAGAGGTTGTGGGGCATAACGACCGCGCCTAGGACACTTACGATAATCGCGGCCGAGCCGGTGGGCATACGGGGTGTGATCCAGCTTGTGGCGGCTTGCGGCCAGTCGACGTTGACTAGTGCAAGCTCGGCCAAAAACGAAAGTCCTACCACGCCCACGAAGGCGATGATCCATCGCTCGGCGCGTTTGTAGGAGCTTGTCATGAGCATGGCAATCGATGCCGCCGCGACGATGACGCAGCCGGCGCGTACGGGCAGGCCAAAGAGCATTTGAAGCGCGATCGCACCGCCCAGGACTTCGGCCATGGCGGTGGCGATGGTCGCGAGGTAGGCGCTGGCGAGCACCGTGCGCCCAACGAAGCGGGGGAGAAAGCGGGTCGTGGCCTCGGCAAGGCAGGCGCCCGTGGCGATGCCCAGGTGCGCCGCGTTGTGCTGCAAGACGATCAGCATAATCGTGGACAGCGTGACGATCCACAGCAGCGCGTAGCCAAACTGCGAGCCCGCGGCCATATTGGAGGCCCAGTTGCCCGGGTCGATAAAGCCGACGGTCACGAGCAATCCGGGGCCGATATGCCGTGCGATGTCGAGTCCTCCGTGACCGCCGGTGCGTCGGGAGCCAAAATGATGTTTGAGATGGTTGATCATGGTGCGCTCCTGCGTGCCGTTTGCTTGACGCCGGAAAGGATACCCGTTTTAGGCTCAAAAGTTAATCAAGACTAACAAAATTGCTGTATTTGAATAGGATGGTGAAAGGGGGCTGCGAAATGTCTTGATCTGTAACAACTAGGGATGGAAATTGGGTCTTACTGTTACAGATTGAGATGTTTGAAGCGGTGAGCTTACAGGTCGAACTTGGGGCCCTTGTTGCCGTCCTTGAGGTCGGCGGTGTCCACTCGTAGGGTGTGCGTTACGCGATTGTTTCGAAACGGGCGGGAAACACAACGGGCCGGCGGTGCTCCTAGTATGCCTATTCAACTGACTGTCTAATATCTAGGGGAGGATCGCGATGCAGGCAGATTCCGCTCAGCAGCAGGGCCTTTATCGCCCCGAATTCGACCACGATGCATGCGGCATCGGCGCGCTTGCCGATATCAACGGTGAGCGCCATCACCAGATTCTGGACGATGCACTGTCCATTCTGGTCAACTTGGAGCACCGCGGTGGCACCGGACTCGAGAAGAACACCGGCGACGGCGCTGGTATCCTGTTCCAGGTTCCGCATCACTTTTTCCGTAAAGAGGCTCAAAAGTGTGGCCAGATTCTGCCGGCAGAGGGCGACTATGGCGTGGCCATGCTGTTCTTCCCGCAGGACGAGAAGGGCGTAGAGGATGCCCGCCGCGTGTTTGAGGAGGGCTGCGCCGAGGCCGGCGTGCCGCTGCTCTTTTGGCGCGAGGTGCCGGTTGACCCGCACGACCTGGGCGAGACGGCCCGCGCCTGTATGCCCACTATCCTGCAGGCCTTCCTGGGCCGTCCGGACGACACGCCCGCCGGCGATGCCTTCGAGCGCCGCCTGTACGTGTGCCGCCGCACCATCGAGAAGAAGGCCGACGCTGAGTTTGCCCTGCGCGACAAAATCTTCTATGTATGCTCCATGAGCTCGCGCACCATCGTGTACAAGGGCATGCTGGTCGCCACGCAGATGCGCCGCTTCTTCATCGATCTCAACGACGCCGCCGTCAAGACGGCCGTGGCGCTCGTCCACTCGCGCTACTCCACCAACACCACGCCCAGCTGGGAACGCGCGCACCCCAACCGCTTTATCATCCACAACGGCGAGATCAACACCCTCAAGGGCAACGTCAACTGGATTCGCGCCCGCGAACCCAACCTGTACAGCCCCGTGCTGCAGCACGATCTTGAGCGCGTGATGCCCATCATCAACCGCGAGGGCTCCGACTCCGCGATTCTGGACAATGTGCTTGAGTTTTTGGTCATGAACGGCCGTCCGCTCACGCGTGCCGCGTCCATGCTGCTGCCCGAGCCGTGGGACCACAACGACAGCCTGAGCGAGGAGCGCCGCGCCTACGACGCCTACCAGTCCATGCTCATGGAGCCCTGGGACGGCCCGGCCGCCATCGCCTTTACCGACGGCCGTACCCTGGGTGCTGCCCTCGACCGCAACGGCCTGCGTCCCGCCCGCTACTATGTGACGCGCGACGGTCGCTTTATGCTGGCAAGCGAGGTGGGCACCATCGAGGTGAGCCCCGAGAACATCCTGACGAGCGGCTGTCTGGGGCCGGGCCAGATGCTCGAGGTCGACTTTGCCCGCGGTCGCGTCATCTACAACGACGAGCTGCGTGCCCGTTACGCCAAGGAAAAGCCCTACCGTGATTGGATTGCCGAGGAGACGCTGACCGTCGACGCGCTCGATGAGCCCGTTGCGGCAACACCCGCCGAGGACGACGAGGTGCCTACCGCCGTGCGTATGGCCAAGCTCGGCTATCACTGGGATGATGTTGACGAGGTCGTGCGCCCCATGGCCCAGCAGGGCAAGGCACCGCTCGCTTCGATGGGTATCGATGCGCCGCTAGCCTGCCTGTCCAAGAAGACGCGTTCGTTCTTCGATTACTTCTATCAGCTGTTCGCCCAGGTCACGAATCCGCCGATCGATGCCCTGCGCGAGCATATGGTAACCTCGACCACGCTCTACCTGGGCAACCACGGTAACCTGCTCGAGGACTCCCGCACGGCCTGCCAGCTGGTGCGCCTGGAGCGCCCGTTGCTCAACGAGGAGGAGTTCGACCGCATCTGCGCCATCGACCGCGTGGGCTTTAAGATCCGTCGCTTCCGTGCCGTCTACCGCCGCGACGCCGGCGAGGGCGCGCTGCAGGCTGCGCTTAAGCAGCTTGCCGAGGACGTTGAGGCTGCGGTCCGCGACGGTGTGAACATCGTGGTGCTGAGCGATCGTGCCGCTGCGGGCGAGGTGCCCGTGCCGTCGCTGCTCGCTGTGGGCTGCGTGCACACCCACCTGATCCGCGCCGGCGTGCGTACCTTTGCCGACATCGTGGTGGAGTGCGGCGACGCCGTGTCTCCGCACGACTTTGCGGCACTGGTGGGCTACTCCGCGAGTGGCATCTATCCGTACAACGCACATGCGTGCATCCGCGATCTGGCGGCGCGCGGCGACCTGGACGTGACGGCCGAGCAGGGCATCGACAACTACAATAAGGCCGCGACGGCGGGTATCGTCTCCATCATGTCCAAGATGGGCATCTCCACGGTGCAGAGCTACCATTCGGCGCAGATCTTCGAGGCCGTGGGCTTTACGCCCGAGTTCGTCAACGCGTACTTTGCCGGCACGGTGAGCCGTGTGGGCGGTATGGGTGTCGAGGACGTCGAGCGCGAGCAGAACGAACGCTACGACGCCGCGCTCGCCATCCTTAAGAGCCCGGCTCCCGATCAGCTGCCCACACTGGGTCTGACTAAGTGGCGCCCGCTCGGCGGCGAGGATCACCTCATCGATCCGCAGACTGTCTACTTGCTGCAGACCGCCTGCCGTGAGGACAGCTACGACACCTTTAAGGAGTACAGCGCCCGCCTGCACCGCACCGGCCGTGCCGTGCGCCTGCGCGACCTGCTCGACTTTGATGCCAGCGGCCGCACCCCGGTTTCGCTCGACGAGGTGGAACCTGCGCTCAATATCGTCCGCCGCTTTAACACCGGCGCCATGTCGTATGGCTCCATCAGCAAAGAGGCGCACGAGTGCATGGCCATCGCCATGAACCGCCTGCACGGCCGTTCCAATTCCGGCGAGGGCGGCGAGGATCCGCGTCGCGAGACCCCACTGGCTAACGGTGACTCCAAGAACTCCGCGATCAAGCAGGTAGCAAGTGCGCGATTTGGCGTGACGAGCCGCTACCTGTGCAGCGCCTTCGAGATTCAGATCAAGATGGCCCAGGGCGCCAAGCCCGGCGAGGGCGGTCACCTGCCCGGCAGGAAGGTCTACCCCTGGATTGCCGAGGTCCGTCAGTCCACGCCCGGCATCGGCCTGATCTCGCCTCCGCCGCACCACGACATCTACTCCATCGAGGACCTGGCAGAGCTGATCTTTGACCTTAAGAACGCCAACCCCGGCGCGCGCGTGTCGGTCAAGCTGGTCAGCGAGGCCGGCGTCGGCACCATCGCCACCGGCGTGGCCAAGGGCGCTGCCGACAAGATTTTGATCAGCGGCCACAATGGCGGCTCGGGTGCCGCTGCGCGCGACTCTATCTGGCACGCGGGTCTGCCGCTGGAGCTTGGCCTTGCCGAGGCCCAGCAGACGCTGCTGCAAAACGGTTTGCGCTCACGCGTGGTGCTCGAGGCCGATGGCAAGCTCATGGACGGCACCGACGTCGCCGTCGCCTGCCTGCTGGGTGCCGAGGAGTTTGGCTTTGCGACCATGCCGCTCATCTCGATGGGCTGCCTCATGCAGCGCGACTGCCAGCAGGATACCTGCCCCGCCGGCATCGCTACGCAAAACTGCCGCCTGCGTCGCGGCTTCCGCGGCAAGCCCGAGCACGTTGAGCACTTTATGCTCTTTGTTGCCGAGCAGCTGCGCGAGGTCATGGCGAGCCTGGGCTTCCGCACCGTCGACGAGATGGTCGGCCATCCCGAGTGCTTGCGCCAGATTGAGGTCCCGGGCAACCGCAAGGCTAACCTGCTGGATCTGTCGCCTGTGCTGGCGAGCGCGACCTGTGAGTTTGGTGCCCACATCCCGGGTGCCGACGGCCGTCACTTCCTGCCCCAGATGGCTGCGGACAGCGAGCTCGACAAGACGCTCGACTCCACGTTGTTTGTGCCCTATACGGCCGATGCCCGTGCGCACCTGCGCCCGATTCGCTTCCGCGCCGATATCGCCAACGTCAACCGCTGCGTGGGCACCATCTTGGGCAACGCGGTGACCAAGGCGCATCCCGAGGGCCTGCCCGCCGGCTCCATCACCATCGATTGCGATGGTTCGGCCGGTCAGAGCTTTGGCGCCTTCCTGCCGCGCGGCATTACGCTCAACGTGTGCGGCGACGCCAACGACTACTTTGGCAAGGGCCTTTCGGGCGGCGAGGTGTCGGTGCGCCCCAACCCGCATGCGACCTACAAGTTCGATGAGAACATCATCGTGGGCAACGTTGCGTTCTTTGGCGCCACGAGCGGCCGCGGCTTCATTAACGGCCTGGCAGGCCAGCGCTTTGGCGTACGCAACTCCGGTGCCACGGTGGTGGTCGAGGGCTGCGGCAACCATGGCTGCGAGTACATGACGGGTGGTCTGGCGCTCATCCTGGGCGAGGTCGGGCAGAACTTCGCCGCCGGCATGACGGGTGGCGTGGCCTATGTCTTTGACCAGTACGGCACGCTCGATGCCCGTGTGAACCACGAGAGCGTGGAGCTCAAGGCCCCGACGGCCGACGAGCTGGCGCAGATTCGTGCGCTCATCCAGGAGCACGTGGACGCGACACAGAGCCCGCGCGGCATTAAGCTGCTCTACAGCTTTGAGACGATGAGCAAGCACTTTGTGAAGGTCATTCCGATCGAGTACGAGCGCGTGCTGGCGATTGTCGCTGCGGCCGAGGCCGTCGGCAAGACGCATGCGCAGGCCGAGGAGTTGGCGTTTGACATCGTGACCGGTCGCGCGAGCGCCGCGGATGTCGCTCGCTTTGATGTCGCGGGCGGTGCTGCGGGCGCGGGTGTTACGCCTGTGGCCGCTACCGATTCTGTTGCTTCGACCAAGAAGGAGGCGTAAGTGCCATGGGTAAGCCCGGTGCTTTTCTTGATATCGATCGCGTGACCCATGAGCTGCGCCCCGTGGAGGAGCGCAGCCGCGATTTCGATCCGCTGTACGTGGAGCTCGACGACGACGCGCGCCGTGCCCAGGCGAGCCGCTGCATGATGTGCGGTGTGGCGTTTTGCCAGATGGGCGCGAGCTTTGGCAAGGCACGTCCGAGCGGCTGTCCGCTGCACAACCTGATTCCCGAGTGGAACGAGCTGGTATACCGCGGCCGTTGGGACGAGGCTGCCGAGCGCCTGTCACTCACCTCGCCCATGCCCGAGTTCACGAGTCGCGTGTGCCCGGCGCTGTGCGAGGCCGCATGCAATCTGGGCTCGGTCGATGGCCAGCCCACGACGATCCATGACAACGAGCGCGCGATTAGCGACCATGAGTGGGCCAACGGCGGTCCGCACCGCTTTGAGCCGGCAGGGGAGGGCGCACCCACGGTTGCCGTGGTGGGCTCCGGTCCCGCTGGTCTGGTGGCAGCATGGGAGCTTGCGCGTCGTGGCGCCCGCGTGACGGTGTTTGAGCGCGACGACCGCCCGGGCGGTCTGCTCATGTACGGCATTCCCAACATGAAGCTCGAGAAGTCCGTGGTCGAGCGTCGCGTGGCGCTCATGCGTGAGCTGGGCATTGTGTTTGAGCTGGGCACCGATGTGACGGACCCTGCAGTGGCAGCCAAGCTCGATGGCTTTGACGCCGTTGTGGTGGCTGCCGGTGCTCGTGCGCCCCGCGGTCTTTCGGCTACGAATGTGGATGCCCCGGGCGTGGTGTATGCCGTGGACTACCTGACGGCCTCGACCGTCTCGGTGCTCGATGGCGATGAGCCCGCGGTGAACGCGCGCGGCCTGGACGTTGTGGTCATTGGCGGTGGCGATACCGGCAACGACTGCGTGGGTACCGCGGTGCGCCAGGGTGCGCGCAGCGTGCGCCAGTTTGAGTTCTTGCCGGCTGCGCCCGATAAGCGTGCGGCGAGCAACCCTTGGCCGCAGTGGCCCAACGTTAAGAAGACCGACTACGGTCAGCAGGAGGCCATCGCTGCCATGGGCGGCGAGATGCGTGCCTGGGGTGTGGATACGCTCGAGGTGCTGCTGGACAAGAAAGGTGCGGCTGCGGGTCTGCGCGTGGTCGATCTGGATTGGTCGGCCGGCAAGCCCGAACGCATTGCGGGCTCCGAGCACGAGGTGCCGGCCCAGCTGGTGCTCATCGCCTGCGGTTTTACGGGCCCGGAGCACGGTGTGTTCGATGCAGTGAGCGTGCCTGTTGCCACCGCTGGTCGTCCGCTGCCGGTGATGGCTGCCGAGGGCTCGCACCTTGCGGCCCGTGTCGACGGCGTCGCCGCGGATGCCGCGCCGGTGTATGTGGCGGGTGATGCTCGCAACGGCAGCTCGCTCGTGGTGAACGCCATGGCCGATGCCCTGGCCTGCGCAGCCGAAGTCGCCGATGCGCTGGAGCTGTAAAGTAGTCATTTAAGAACGTCCCCAATGACTAGTCATTTTTTGTCTAGTCGTTGGGGACACTCTTTGCGATCGATTTGCTCGTTTGCCGACGTACGGGTGTTCATTTGTCGACTTCTTGGGCCGTGGTCACCTGTTGTTTCTGTGGCGGCTGCGGGCATATGGCTCAAAAGGGCGGGTTGGCTGTCTATGTCTACCTGCGGTTTCTTTGCGGTGCGCTCATTCGGTCAAGCTTTTCGTCAAGTGTTTGGTCAGCATCTGGTTTGCAGCCGGAGGCCTATTTTGCCCGCGCTGGTCGTGGCCGACCACCCTCCTCGTAAGCTCAAATTGAGGTCTATCAGTTTGAGGAGGATGCCATGACTGACCACGCTTTAGACCGAGCGCAGCTAGCCGAAGCCGTCGGCAACGATATTGCCGACATGGCCCATTTTTGGATGCTGCGGAAGTTCCAGTTTTTGGAGCCGGCGCGCGAACAGTTCGAGATTATTGTCGACCCGTGGCTCAGCTATTGCACCGAGCCTTCGCAAAACGAAATCATGGCCTACAACATGGCATTTACCGATTGGCTGCTCTTCGAGCGCCCCTATCGCCATGGCAAGACGCTGCTCGAGCTGTATGTTGACGAGCCGCCGGCATCGCTTTTGCCTGCCTCGCTCAAGCGGCTCGAGCAGGTACGCGACACGCAGTATTTCTCGCGCTTTGGCATTTTGGACAAGGATCCTGCGACTGGTATGGTCGCGCTGAAGGATACGCGCACCGACCATCGCTTTGATGTCTACGACCCGCATATCGTGCAAAAGGAGCATTGGAGCGACGGCGCGATTGCGGTGCGCCTCGCGTGTGTCGACGATGTCTGGCTGACGGCGGGACAGCTCTATCTGTACGACATCGCGCGCCTGAGTGACACGGCAGTCGATGGGCCGGGTGCGGTGCATCCGGAGGACCTGCAGGATGGCTTTGACACCTCGTGCATCAGTTTCTTCTTGCGTCTGGTCCGCGACATCATGGGCGCCCAGGGGCGGTACGTAAAGTCGCTCAACATCTACGAGCAGGAGCGGGAGTAGGGGACGGGCAGTTGTCGCCTGCCTTGCCTTCTGCCTTTTATGTCTCGATCTGTAACGTTTAGGGACAAAAAACCGGTCTTCCTGTTACAGATCGAGACGAATGCTTGGGCGCCGCTGGTTTGTCTAAATCTGTAACGTTTAGGGCCCTGGAGAACGTCTAACTGTTACAGATCGAGACGTTTGGCACCTGGCTGGGGGAATGTCTCAATCTGTAACATCTACAGGCCCAAATTCGACCTACCTGTTACAGATTGAGACAAAGGTTGGCGGCTGCTGAAAGATCTTGTTCTGTAACAACTAGAGGCTCAAAGACTGTCTTCCTGTTACAGATCAAGACATTTGCCAGCGGGGGCAACAGCGGCGATGGTCCATTTGTCTGACGTGGTGGTGATGAAAGTGTCTAATACCGTTTTTAAACACAAGCATGCAACACGTAACACCTTGGCGCGGAATAGGATGCTTGCCAGGCTCACGGAGGCGGCTGAACAAGGCGTGCTGCTTGTAACGCACGACAATGCCGAGCTCATGTGGCTGCGGCGCCATGTGGGCACAGACGATATTGCGGAGCCCGAGCCGTACCTGTTCTGCTTCCAACATGATTGGGATTTGTTGACGACGTCGGAGCGGGCATTGCGGACCATCAAGGGGCTTGCGGAGTTTCATCCCGATTGGGCGTTTTGGGGCTATGACGCGGCGCTTTTGTGGGGTCTGGAGGTGCCGAATGATCTGCTCGGGCCGCGTTTTCTTGTTAAGACAGGTTGTTCGGTGACGTTGAGCAGCGGGTGCAGGTTGTCGCGTCCGCAGATGGCGGGTGCGCTCGAGCGTGTTGATGGCGTGCGGGTGACGTCGTTTTGGCGCACGGTGGAGGATTGCTTGCTGCGTGCGCCGTTTTCGTACGGGTTGGCGATTGCCGATTCTGCACTGCGGGCGAAAGGCGTATCACGTTGGGATTTGTGCGAGCGCCTCCGCGCCGATTGCGAGGGCAGGCGAGGGTATCGCAGGGCACAGGTGATTGCGTCGTATGCGGACGGGCTGTCCGAAAACGGCGGCGAGTCTCGGTTCCGAGCGTTCTTTATTGCATACGGCTTTCCGGTTCCGGAGTTGCAGGTGGAGTTTCGCGATCCGCTCGATTCGAGCCAGGTGTTTCGGGTTGATTATTTCTGGAGGCTCGAGGACGGGACATGTGTCATCGGCGAGCTTGACGGGAAGGGAAAGTATACCCTGCAGGATGGTAGGGATCGGGAGTCGGTCGATCCATTCGTGGCAGAGCGTCAGCGGGAATCTCATCTGACAATGCTCGGGCACAAGGTGCTTCGGTTTACGTTTGATGAACTCAAGAACCCGGGGAAGCTGGCTGAAAAGATGAGACTGGCGGGAATTCAACAGCGGGCCGATCTGGCTGAGGAATGGAGACGCCAGTGGTATGGGCGCTGAGGGGTGCAACTGACGCGGATGTGGTTGTTCCTGCCGAGTTGGTCTCGATCTGTAACAACAGGGGGCCGTCTGGCCTCGTAACTGTTACGGATCGAGACAGAAGGTTGGCGCCTGGCGAAAGATCTCAATCTGTAACATCTAGAGGCCGAAAACCTGTCTACTTGTTACAGATTTAGACGTTTGACGACAGGGCTGGAGAATATCTCGATCTGTAACATCTAACGGCCAAAAACCGGTCTACATGTTACAGATTGAGACAAAGGTTGGACGCACGACCGAAAGATCTCGATCTGTAACACTTGGAAGGTTAAAGACGGTCTACCTGTTACAGATTGAGACGTTTTGCTGGAACGGCCGGAGCATTGCCGTGCTGTCTCCGTTTGCCCTCACATCTCTCTCGTCCCTCCGTTAACCGATATGTCCGCAGCAATCCCGCCGCACTGGGTAATAATGGACAAATGTTCAAGTTAATCGTGAGGGAGGAGCTCGATATGGCGACTGCCGATCGTCCCACGTTGTTTATCAATGCGACCGTTCTGGATGGCTCGGAGCATATGGAGCCGCAGCCCGATATGGCCGTGGCCGTCGAGCGTGGCATCATCACCTGGATGGGACCGAGCGCCGTGGCCCAAGCTCCAGCGGGGGCCGAGGTCATTGACCTGGGCGGTGCGTATCTCATGCCGGGTCTCATCAATATGCACGTGCATCTGTGCGGTTCGGGCAAACCGGTCTCGGCGGGAGATGCCGGCGCGCTGATGAAGAAGCTCGACAATCCCGTGGGCCGCACCATCGTCCGCCATATCCTCAAAGGCAGCGCCCAGCAACAGCTGGCAAGCGGCGTGACCACGGTGCGCGGTGCAGGCGACCCGCTGTTTGCCGATCTGGCCGTGCGCAACGCCATCGACGCCGGCAAGTATCAGGGTCCGCGTCTGGTAGCACCGGGAACGGGCGTCACGGTGCCGGGTGGCCACGGTGCGGGCCTCTTTGCGCAGGTGGCCAATACTCCCGACGAGGCGGCCGAACAGGTGCGTGATTTGTATGCGCGCGGTGCCGACGTCATCAAGCTGTTCGTGACGGGTGGCGTGTTCGATGCGACCGAAGTAGGCGAGCCGGGCGTGCTGCGCATGCCGGTCGAGGTTGCCGCTGCGGCGTGCAAGGCAGCGCACGAGGTCGGCCTTCCGGTCATGGCCCATGTCGAGAGCACCGAAGGCGTGAAGGCCGCGCTTCAGGCCGGCGTCGATACGATCGAGCACGGCGCTCCGTTGACGCCTGAGATCCTGGAGCTGTACCGCGGCGCCGCGGGAACACAGCTCGAGGGACGCGTGCCGAGCGTGACCTGCACGATCAGTCCGGCGCTGCCGTTTGTGTTGCTCGACCCGGAGAAGACTCATTCGACCGACACGCAAAAGAAGAACGGCGACATCGTGTGCTCGGGCATTATCGAGAGTGCTCGTGCGGCGCTGGAAGCCGGCGTTAAGGTGGGCTTGGGCACGGATTCGAGCTGCCCGTTCGTGACCCAGTACGACATGTGGCGCGAGGTGGCCTATTTTGCCAAGTACGTGGGCGTGAGCAATGCGTTTGCACTGCACACGGCCACGCAGGTCAATGCTGAGCTGCTGGAGCTGGGCGGCGAGACCGGTACGATCGAGTGCGGCAAGGCGGCCGACATTTTGGTGACGCGCGAGAGCCCTCTGGATGACCTGTGCGCTCTGCGTGAGCCAATGCACGTGATGTGCCGCGGTGACCTGGTGCGCAAGCTGAAGGTCAAACGCATCCCCGAGGTTGACACCGAGCTCGACGCGATTATGGCCATGCCGGTAGAAGCCCTGGCAGAGGAGCTTGCCCGCGATGGCGTAGCTTAGGCGCTGGCGCGACGGGGCGACAGCTTCATCGAATGATGTCGCCCCATGCAAAAAGCCGAGGTCTCAACACGAGGCCTCGGCTTTTAATTTGTCCTATGGTGTAGCGGCTAGGAGCGCGTTTCCATCTTGGCGTGGCACTTGGGGCAGGTGACGCGGATCTTGCCTTTGCCCTTGGGAACGGAGAGCATCTGGCCGCAGTTGGGGCACTTAAGATAGGCCGTGGTCTTGCGGCCCTTCCACATCTTCTTGGCTGTGCGCTTGGCACGTTCAAAGTCTTCCTTGCTAGTACCGGCTGCGCGCGAGGCGTTGGCCGCTGCAGCTCCGCCGCCCAAGCTAGCTACAAACTTGCCCAAGCCGGGTACGTTTGCAGTCGCGGCGACAAAGGCCTCGTTCTCCTTGTGACGTGCGTCGATATTTTTGGACAGGCCGCGCAGCACGCCAATCACGATTACGGCGATGGCAATCCAGCTGAGCCACTGGATGCGGGCTATCGATCCGATCATCGCGATGACGATGCCGGCAAAACCCATCACGATGGTGAGTTCATCGGCACCATTGCGACCCTTCATAAAGTCATTCATGCAAATTGCCTTTCGTTCGATATGCTGCACGCCTTTATACCCGATTTAGAGCAAGGGGGACAGGTTAATCTGCACCAATGTGGTGCAAACATACCTGTCCCCGGAATACCAAGACGGTGCAAACGTACCTGTCCCCAATGCCCCAATTACTTGGAGAGTTTGTCGACGACGCGTTCGATTTCGGCGAGTTTGGCGGCTTTGAGGTCTTCGTCGCCCGATTCGATTGCCGAAGTCACGCAGCCCTCGATATGCGCCTTGAGCACGTCGGCGTTAATGCGCGCGAGGAGCGCCTGTATGGCCATGAGCTGCGTGGAGATATCGACGCAGTAGCGGTCCTCCTCGACCATCCGCAGGATGCCGTCGATCTGACCGCGTGCCGTCTTGAGCATGCGGGTCACCGATTTATGGTCTGCCATCATGGCGGGTCCTCGTTTCTGGTCGATCTTCCGGATGCCCCCCTGTCAGTTGCGGTGAAATACGGACTGTTTAAGGGCCTAGGGCGGCTCAACAGTCCGTATTTCACCGCAACTTCTGAGGGGGCAGGTGGCGCCTGCTACGCGGCGGTTACGGACAGGGCATGGAATTTCTCGCCGGCGCCCTCGACGGCGGCGGCGAGCTGCTCGGCGGTCACGGTGTCGGCGCACTCCACCTGGACGGTCTGGGTCTCGTGATCGGCGTCGGCGTCGGTCACGCCGGCCACGTTGAGCAACGCCGTCTCGACGGTGGCATCGCAGTGGCCGCACATAAGGCCGGAAGTCTTAATTGTGAAACGCATGGGTATTCCTCTCTGTTGTGTCGGCTTTCCCAGGCACCCGACCTTGACCTTCAAGCCGTCGCTCGCGTACCAGAGTACGCGTCGCTCCTCTTTCAGGTCAATCTCGGGCACCTGGAAAACCCGTTCTAAATGGACTTAATGGTGATCCTATTTTGCCACTTTGGGCTTAAAGGATTTTAGGCGCAGAGCGTTGCTTACGACACATACGCTCGACAGGCTCATGGCCGCGGCGCCAAACATCGGCGAAAGCTGCCATCCGGTGAGCGGGAAGAACACGCCCGCCGCCAGCGGAATGCCGATGCCGTTGTAGAACAGTGCCCAGAACAGGTCCTGCTTGATGTTGCGGATCGTGGCGCGCGAAAGCTCGATGGCGCGGGCGACGTCCATGAGGTCGCTGCGCATGAGCACCACATCTGCCCCTTCTTTGGCGATGTCGGCGCCGGTGCCGATGGCAAGGCCCACGTCGGCGCGCGCCAGGGCGGGGGAGTCGTTGATGCCGTCGCCCACCATGGCGACCTTACTGCCCGCATCCTGCAGCTCGCGCACGTGGCGCTCCTTGTCGGCGGGAAGCACGTCGGCGATGACCTGCTCGCTGGTCAGTCCCACGCGTCGGGCGATGGCCTCGGCCGTCACGCGGTTGTCGCCGGTGAGCATGCGTACATCGACGCCAAGTGAGCGCAGTGCGGCGATGGCCCCGGCGCTCGTCTCCTTGACCTCGTCAGCCACGGCAATGGTGCCAGCAAGCTCGCCGTTCTTGGCAAAGAACAGCGGCGTCTTGCCCTCGGCGGCAAATTGTTCGGCAAGACCCGCGGGCACGGTAACGCCCAGCTCGTCCATCAGGCGTACGTTGCCGGCTGCAATGGCGTTTTGCCCTTCGCGCGCCGTAACGCCTCGCCCGGGCACGGCAGTAAAGTCCTCGACCATGCGCGCGACGATCCCGCGTGTCTCGCACTCGGCCATAATCGCCTCGGCCAGCGGGTGCTCGCTCGAGCGCTCCAACGCGGCGGCCAACTTGAGCAGTGCCTTTTCGCTCATGGCGGGCGAGCCGTCAGCGCGCGTGGCTACCACGATATCGGTCACGGCAGGCTTGCCGCGGGTGACCGTGCCCGTCTTATCGAGCACCACGGTGCCCACGCTGCGCAGGTTCTCCAACGCCTCGGCGCTCTTGAACAGAATGCCCATCTCGGCGCCCTTGCCGGTGCCGACCATAATGGCGACGGGCGTGGCCAGGCCCAGCGCGCACGGGCAGCTGATCACCAGTACGGCGACGGCGGAGGTGAGCGCTTCGTTGACGCTTCCGGTCAGCACCATCCACGCCACAAAAGTTACGGCAGAGATTGCAAACACCACGGGCACGAACACGCCGGCGACCTTGTCGGCCATGCGGGCGATGGGCGCCTTGGTGGCGTTGGCGTCCTCGACGAGCTGGATAATCTTGGCGAGCGACGTGTCGGCACCCACACGCGTGGCGCGGAAGGTAAACGAGCCCGTGCGGTTGACCGTGGCCGCGTTGACAGTGTCGCCGGCGGTCTTCTCCACGGGAATAGATTCGCCGGTCATCGCACTTTCGTCCACGGCCGAGCTGCCCTTGAGCACCACGCCATCGACGGGGATGGACTCGCCGGGGCGCACACGCAGCACCTGGCCGGGCAGAATAGCATCGACGTCGACGGTGGCCTCGGTACCGTCCTCGGCCACGACGGTCGCGGTCTTTGGCGCCAGGTCAATGAGCGCCTCGATGGCGCCGCCGGTTTTGGACTTGCTGCGCGTCTCGAGGTATTTGCCCACGGTGACGAGCGACAAGATCGTGCCGGCGCTTTCAAAATACAGATTGTCCATGCTCGTCATCATGGCCTCGTGGACCTGACCCGCGGCTAGTTGGTCGGCCATGATGAACATGGCGTAGAGCGACCAGGCGATGGAGGCGGTGGCGCCCACGGCAATAAGGGCGTCCATGGTGGGTGCGCCGTGCGCGAGCGATTTAAACCCGTTGATAAAGTACGCGTCGTTGATGTAGACGATGGGGATGAGCAGGGCGAGCTCGGTGAGAGCGAGCGTCATGCTGTGGGTGTGGTCGGTGAAGATGCCGGGCAGCGGCCAGCCGAGCATGTGCCCCATGCCTATGTAGAACAGTGGGATGAGGAATACAATCGAGACGATGAGACGAGTGCGCATGGCGGAGGCGGCGGCCTCCAACTTTTTGGTTGGCGACTCCATATGGGCGGCGCCGGACCTGGCTTGCGTGCTGCCGCTTTGGACAGCGTCGGTGCCCGTGCTGATGGGCGAGGCCGAGTAGCCCGCGCGGTCGACAGCGGTGCAGATGTCGTCGGGGGAGACCTGCGCAGGGTCGTAGTCCACCAGCATAGAGCCGGCGAGCAGATTGACCGCGACGCTTTGGACGCCGTCGAGTTTGCTCACGGCACGGTCCACGTGCGCCTGGCAGGCGGCGCACGTCATGCCGCCCACATCGAATTTATCTTGAGCCATGGCTTCTCCTTTCTGTGGTTCGGTATTGGAATTGTTAACCTGCCGATACTATACACCCATACCCCCTGGGGGTGTCTAGTAGTAGTTGGAATGTATGACTTTTCATTACAGATGAGGGTGGCTGCTCAATCGGCGGTCGTCTTTGCCAAACATCTCAATCTGTAACGTCTGGACCGGTTTTTGAACCATAGCTGTTACAGATTTAGACAAACATTTCGGCCGAAAACTAACGTCTCGATCTGTAACATCTAGACCGGTTTTTTGGGTTCTAACTGTTACAGATCGAGACAATTGCCGGGGAGGGGTCCCGTTGCGGCAAGACGCCCGCTCCCTAGATGCAGAATCCGGGGATCACGCAGGTTCGCTTGTTTGGCTTTTCCGCAGGCGTTGCGTACGTAAAGACGTCGCCGTCGTGTCCCACGCGGTTCATATAGAGTGTGCCTTCGCTCTCCGATGTGTCAGGACTCGCCGTTCGTTCCCACCAACAGGTGTCCTTGCCTTTCCACTGGCGAACCAACGTCTCGTTCGTGGTATACGGACTTACCTTGAGCTCGCGGAAGAGCTGATACTCCTTGCCCTCGCCGTTGTAGATGTCGGCCAGGTAGTGAAAGCCCTCGGCAAATGACTCGGGCGGTTGCGTACCGCACAGCTCGACCATGGCGGGCAGCCAAAGGGTTGCGGGCAACTCGCTCAGGCACGATGCGCTTCTGGCGGCGCCAACGTTATTCGAGATCTTTTTGACAGATTTGATGAGTGCGCGCAGCTCGTTGGGCAGCAGCTTAAGGCCGTCGTTATCGAGCCATTCCCGCAGCTCGCAATCTGCCCAGCCGGCGCTCAACGGTTGGGCCGCGGCGTCGCGCTCGGCAACGCCGGCATCGAACATAAACGTCAGTCCGGCCTTGCCCGTACCGTCCAGAAGCTCGTCGTGACGGATGCCCACGAGCTGCGCGCCAACCTGCAGCCCGTTGGTGAGCGTGACGCGCTTGGTGCATGGATAGGGGATATGCCCGTTGTCATCGAGCAGATGATAGCGCTTGGCAATCTCGCGTGCCTCGCTACGGGTCTCGGCAGCCTTAATCTTGAGCGAAATCTCCTGCAGCTGATCCCAGGTGTAGTCGTCAAGTGAACCGCGGATGCCGTCCAGGTAGTCGGGGATGCCAAAGCCATGGGTCGCCGCGCCAATGACGCCGAGCCCCGCAACGACTGCAACGACGCCGCCGATAATAAAGCGGCGGCGGGTCATGGCGTCGTGCCGGGCCTGCTCCAGGATCTCTCGCGCTCGCTCGCCGGCGACGTCGACCTTAAGGTGCGTGCCAGAATCGATATCAATTGCGGCCTCGTCTCCTGCGCCTTCGCGGCCTTCGGATTCGGCATCGGTGAGGTATGCCGAGAGCACCTCGAGCATCTGCTGCTCGGTGGGACGATCGCACTGCTCGACTGAGATGCCTTTCATGATGATCTGGACGAGTGCCTCGTCGTCATCGCATCGCGGCTCGAGCGGTGCCGGCTTGGTCTTGGTCTTTATGAGGTAGAACGAGCCGGTTGCCGCGGCGCCCGTCGACTCAACATCGAACGGTTTGCGACCGCTGTAGAGCTGGTACAGAATGCTCGAAAGCGCATAGACGTCGACCGCGGGCGAGCGGCGAAGGGCCGCGATGCCTTCGATATCCTGCGTGAGCATCTCGGGCGCGGCGTATGCAGGCGTGGCAAAACGCCAGATGTCGGCGCGCCGGGTGATCGTGTCGTCGCCGAGGGCCATGGTCGCGGAGCCCATGTCGATGAGGCAGGGGTCAAAGGAGCAATCGGCAATCTGCTGCTCGAGCGTTCGGCTGGTGGTGCGGAACATGATATTGGCAGGCGACAGGTCGCGATGGACGACCGGATTCACGAGGCCTTGGGTCATCAAGAGCGCACGAAGCACGGCGTTTCCAACGGCGGCCACCATCTGGGTGGTTAGCCCGCCCGAGGTGTCGTGCGGAAGCAAGGGCAGCGCCTGCTTGAGCGAGGTGCCCTCGACCCACTCCATGAGGATGAGCGGGTCGTCCTCGCACGATCCATAGCCATAGACGCGCGGAAATCCGCGCAGGTGCGAGACAGTGCACAGATGACGGTACTCCTCGAACAGCGCGGCGGTGTTGGCCAGGTGCGCAGCCGCTTGCTCGGCGGAGCGGTCGGGGGCTTGGCCGGAAAGGATGGCGTTGTCTTTGAGTAGCTTGACGGCAAAGACCTCGCCGCTTGTGTTGGTCGCGCGCAGCACGTGCCCGATGTTGCCGTTGTCGCGGTGGGTCGTCTGGAGAATAAGCGTCATAAACCGACGCTTGGCGTCGTCCTCTGCGCTGGGGTCGACCGCCACGGCGGTGTCGAACGTGTCAAGACGGATGAGTTTGTCGCCATAGGCGTTGTTGGTAGTATCCATGGCGTTCCTTTGTCTGGCATGGGTTGTCGCACGTGTACGTGAACAGTGCGGTTATCGGTAAAGTACCATAATAGCCGCACTGCTCACGTATGCCGCTGAGCATTGTCGTTTACGACGTAGAAGGTGGCAGACGAAAGACGGGCGATGACCGTCTTTCGATCGCCGTCCGCGCTAGTCCACAATGACAAGGAATGTCGTGTAGAGACCCAGATGGAGCCTGTCGCTGTTAGCGATTTCCACGGGGGGATAGACTTTGCCTGGCTCGCGTTGGTCGCGCGGCGGCTCAATCACAATATCGCCGTCGCCCGCGCCCGATTCGAGCACTGTGCCGTTGGTCGATCCAAGGCCCTGGGCGTACCAGTGCTTACCCTCGAGCCAAATGCGAAGATGCTCGCGCGAGGCGTCGGCGCCCACATCGGTGATGCTGGGCGAGGTTTTGGGCAAAGAACCAATCACGGTGCCGCGCGGATTGCGTGTGAGGGGATGGATTTGCATGTCGGCGCAGTTGTCGGCATGGGTTCTGAGCAGACCGAGGTTGGGGGCGACGGTGCGCGGCTGCTCCAGGCTGCTCATAAAGCCACGTCCGACGGTAGTTTCGGTGGTGCCAAAGTGCCCGCCCGTCTTGCTGTCGCAAAAGCGCTCGACGTTGGCCACGCCCTGAACGGGATCGGCGAGCGCCCCCGTTGCCACAAAGAGCATAAGGTAAAGCGTGCTTTTCTCGCGCACGGCATTGCCGTCAAAGTTGTCGATGCGATTGAGGGCATTTGCATATAGGCGGCTGTCCAGTTTGTAGCTGGCGAGAGCCGACATCATTTCGTTGGCGGCCGGACCGCGATAGTGCTCGGCGATTGCCCGATAGGCGGACTCGCCGCCGCCGAGCTTGCTGCAGATTGCCGCGGAAAGGTTGAGCGTGGTGACGATAAAGTCGCTGTAGATGGCGGGCGCGCACTGGTCAGGCTTGCGATGGACGATGTAACGGGTGAGATACGAGCGGTTGGAAGAGCATTTCTCGAGCAGGGTACTGCCGAGATAAGAGTTTCCATTGATGAGCATTCGGGCGATCTCGAGATGTTTAAGACCGCCGAACGAGCGAATATCGTTATAGAGGACCGAGCAAGGCGTCTCTGCTGCCACGGATACCTCCCTTGATTGCTTCCTAGCCAATATGGCGATAGGAATTAATGGCCCCCGGTGGGCGACGTATTAAATGGCTGCGCAATATATAGCGTAACCAAAGCAACATTATAGGCCACATGTTCGAAATTGCAGGAAGACTGAGAGATTTGGTTTGGACTGGACGGAAATCCCCCTCTGTCTTGATCTATAACAATTAGGACCGATTTTACTCGGTAATTGTTACAGATTGAGACAATCGGCCAGGCCCACCTCGTCCGCCTCGTCATCTGTGGTTTACGTGGGGGCATGCGAAGCGCGGGTATACTAACCCGCGGCGAATCTGCTCCATCGCTTAGAGCTGCTGCGTCTGGACGGCGCGTGATAGGGCTGCCAAAGCGATCGCCAGCGTGCTGAGCAACGTCCTCTCTGTGCGCACCCGTTTTTGTATGTATTAGCGCACTACCAAGCACGCCCGCGCGGCCGCATGCCGTGCCCATCGCGCGTGCAGATAAGGAACAACAACATATGCGTAATTCTGTATCCGACGTCACGGACGCCGAGATCCTGGACGAGGCCCGCGAGGCCATGACCCAGGCTGCCTTCGATGCCGCCGATGAGGCCAATGCCGCCCAGGCCGTCGAGTCCGCCACCGAGAGCCTGCCTGCCTTTGACGAGCTGGGGCTTTCCGACGAGATGCTTCGTGCTATCGAGAACCTGGGCTACACGGCGCCGACGCCTGTTCAGGCCGGCTCCATCCCCGTGGTGCTCGAGGGCCGCGACCTGCTTGCCGCCGCTCAGACCGGCACCGGCAAGACGGCTGCCTTCTTGCTGCCGACCATGAACAACTTGGAGCACATCGCTCCGCCCAAGCCCGTGCGCGAGCGTGGCGGTCGCAACCGCCGTCGCGGCGCCAAGAAGCCCGAGGGCAACGGCCGCGGCCCCGTGATGCTCGTCATCACCCCTACGCGCGAACTTGCCCAGCAAATCGACGAGGTCGCAAGCAAAATCGCCGACGTCACCGGCCATGTCGCCGTGACTGTCGTGGGCGGCGTGAGCTACAAGCCGCAGACCGCTGCCCTCAAGTACGGCTGCGACATCCTGGTCGCAACGCCGGGCCGTCTGGTCGATCTGATCGAGCAGGGTGCCTGCCATCTGGACGAGGTTAAGGTCCTGGTGCTCGACGAGGCCGATCGTATGCTCGACATGGGCTTTTTGCCCGCCGTCCGCCGCATTGTGCGCGAGACGCCGGCCGAGCGTCAGACACTGCTGTTCTCGGCGACCCTCGACGAGGAGGCCGTGGGCGAGATCACCGACCTGGTGAGCGATCCGGCTCGCGTGGAGATCGCACCCGCCACGTCGACCGCCGATACCGTCGATCAGTTTGTGTTCCCGGTGTCCATCGAGGCCAAGAATAACCTGTTGCCCGAGTTCCTCAAGAAGGAGGGCCCGGAGCGCACCATCGTCTTTATGCGCACCAAGCATCGCGCCGACAGCTGCTGCCGTCGTCTGGAGCGTAAGGGCATCAAGGCCGCCGCGATTCACGGCAACCGTAGCCAGGCCCAGCGCGAGCGCGCGCTTTCTGCCTTCCGCGACGGCACCGTCGACGTGCTGGTGGCAACCGATGTTCTCGCCCGCGGCATCGACATTAGCGACGTGCGCTACGTCGTGAACTTTGACGTGCCGGCCGAGCCAACCGACTACATCCACCGCATCGGCCGCACGGGCCGCGCCGGCGAGCTGGGCTGGGCCATCACGTTTGTGACCGAGCAGGATGTCGACGAGTTTTACGAGATCGAGAAGCTCATGGACAAGACCGCCGACATCTACGAGGCCGGCGACCTGCATGTGGGTCCCAACCCGCCTGCGGTTGATCCCGAGCGCGACCCTGCGGCCTTTAAGGTGAAGAAGAAGACCAAGCGCGGCAAGTCCAAGAGCAAGAAGAAGCTCGAGCAGGCGCGTCGCGACGGCAAGCGCAACGGCGATGATTACGGCGATGTTGCCGGTCGTTCCAACCGCGGTCGCGACGAGCGCCGTGGCGATGGCGAGCGTCCGAGCCGTCCCAAGCGCGGTGGCAAGACCCGCGTGCGCGAGGGCGTTCAGGCTCGCGTGGACGAGGCTGTGGAGAGCGTGGCCCGCGAGGTGGCTGCCGAGGAGCGCGCTGGTGCTGGTGCCGCTGAGCAGCCTGCGCGCGGCAACCGTGCCGAGCGTCGTGCCAAGCAGTTCCAGGGCGAGGCACACCGCCGTCGTCGTGAGGACGAGGACCGTGGCGGCCGTCGTCGTGTCGAGTGCGAGGACGAGGGCCGCGGTTCGCGCGGTGGCAAGCGTGGTGGCAAGCGCGGTGCGGGCGACCGCCGTCGTTCCGGTCGTGATGACGAGCGCAGTGGCCGTGATGAGCGTCGCGGCGGCGAGGGTCGCGGTGAGCGAGGTGCCCGTGGCGGTGAGTCCCGTGGCGGCAAGCGCTTTGAAGAGCGCGTTAGCCGCGGCGGCGAGCGTCGCGAGGGCGCTCGCGGCAATGGCGGCCGCGGCGGCGCTGGCCGTTCTAACGAGTCGCGCGATCGTCGTGACCCGCGTGCCAGCCGCGATCGTCGCGATGACTGGCGCAACTACGACGATACCCGCGAGGAGCGTCGTGGCGGCTATCGTGGCGGGCGTGGCGGCAACCAGGCCGGCTCCCGTGGCGGCCGTGCCGGCGGTCGCGATAACCGTGGCAGCTACGGCAACAGCCGTGGCGGCAAGCGCGGTGGCAGCTCCCGTCGCCCCGGCGACGGCGGCGGCAAGCGCAAGTAAGATGCGCATCGCGCGCTAGCGTGAGACAAGCTAAGGGCCCGAGCAAACAACGCTCGGGCCCTTTTGTTTGCCGTGTCCATCGCTAATTCAAACGTGATTTTCTCGGGAATGCATCTGGGGGATGCTGAGGACCTATTTTCTGCCATGCAGCAATGGGTCCTATGGGGCGCGCCGTGCATTTTTTGGAGTATTCTGCAGTTCGAGTTGTCTGCATATGATTCGACGTCGCCAACGGTGGCCTTCGGATATCCCTAGCGAGCGTTCCGAGTCAGATTTCGCCGTTTTCCGGAGCAGGGGCGCGTCATTCTCGCCATGTCGGGACTTAGAATGATACGGTGCCCTACAGTTTTGCCCACCCGCGGCGGTGCTGGCGCGGTCACGTTGCAGAATACTCCGTTTTTTTCACGGGCCAGGATGGGGTACCTCAGGAGAACGCGGCGGTATCCCGTAAATATATACAATCTGTACCGTAATTTATACAAATGAAGAGACAGACAGCGTAGGGTGGGTGCATTGGGGTGCCTG
Organism: Collinsella aerofaciens; assembly: GCF_005845035.1. Taxonomy (GTDB): domain Bacteria; phylum Actinomycetota; class Coriobacteriia; order Coriobacteriales; family Coriobacteriaceae; genus Collinsella; species Collinsella aerofaciens_I. The sequence goes on from NZ_SPFO01000007.1 coordinate 46,352, forward strand.
GCGCACCAAAACGGGGAGCTCTCCCATGCGCCGTATACTCTGTCTGAATGTGAAAACAGCTTGACGCGTTGCCAGGCGTAGGGGGAGGGTGCCTCGATGAGCGTATTCGAAATTGTGTTTAGTCCGACGGGCGGAACGCGGAAGGTGTCTGGCCTTGTGGCCGGGGCACTGGACAAGAATACCGTTACCGTCGATTTGACCGATAGCGGGCTAGATTTCAGCGCTGTCTCGATGACTGAGGACGACGTGGCCGTAATCTCTGTGCCGGCGTATGCCGGTAGAATCCCGGCTGTGGTGGCTGACCGGTTGGGCATGGTGCGCGGCAACGGGGCTCGGACTGTTTTGGTTTGTGTATACGGAAACCGCGCGTTTGAGGACACGCTCGTAGAGCTGGAGGACGTTGCGAAGCGCGCCGGATTTAGGGTGGTTGCAGCGGTTTCTGCTATTGCTGAGCATTCCGTTGCTCGTCAGTTTGCTGCTGGGCGACCGGATGCGCAGGATGCGGCGCAGCTCGCAGAGTTTGCGCAGCAAATTCAGCAAAAGCTGTTGGCTGAGGATGCGTCCGAGCCTTCTATTCCCGGCAATCGTCCTTATAAACAAGCTGGAAGTCACCGTATGGCACCCGAGGCAACAGAGGATTGCGTCTCCTGCGGTGCATGCGCCGCGGCGTGCCCCGTTTGTGCTATCGAAAAGGGCGACCCCAAGCGAACAGCTGGCGAGGCGTGCATCTCCTGCATGCGCTGCATCGCCGTATGTCCGCGAGGCGCTCGCAAGCTTGATCCCAACAAGCTATCCGCTGTTTCCCAGATGCTGAGCAAGGTTTGCGTCGTGCGGAAGGAATGCGAGCTCTTCATCTAGCGCATACGAAATTGCTGCAAGGAGTGCCCCTGGGTGCCGGCGGGAAAGGAACGTCCCTAAGTGCCGCCTAAATACCGTTTATCGAAGAAAAAATACCGTTCATCGGTCATAATGATTGTTCCGGCTTTGGGCTTGTCTACAATGTGCCCCGTAAAAAGAAATGCGGAAGGTTACCGAGTCCCTCGGACGTGGGCCTAACCAAAGTCTTTGATCGGATGTGTCTCTATGGATGCATTCGGTTGATTTTGGTTGGGCTATATTTATGAAGGGACATGCCACCATGGGTTTCTTCTCTCGCCTTATGGGTGGCTCGGACAAGCAGGCGACTGCGACTTCCGAGTTCGAGATTCTCGCCCCTGTTTCCGGCGAGCTTGTTAATCTAGAAAATACCAATGACCCCGCTTTTAGCAGTCGTGCAGTGGGCGATGGCGTTGCCGTGGTTCCCCAAGAGGGAACGGTGTGCGCTCCTGTTTCCGGTACCGTTGCGGCGCTGTTTCCGACTGAGCACGCGCTGGGCATCATGTCCGACGACAGCTCTGCTCAGGTGATGCTGCACATCGGAATCGACACTGTTAAGCTTGAGGGCAAGGGCTTCCATGCGCTTGTTGCCCAGGGTGACCATGTCGACGCGGGCCAGCCCCTCGTCGAGGTCGATTTCGACGCGGTTCGCGCTGCCGGCTTCGATCCCACGGTCTTCGTTATCGTGTGCGAGCGTTCGGAGAACTCGACTCTTCGTGAGCATGCTTCCGGCCCTGTTGCTGTTAAAGAGCCTGTCGTCTGGCTTTCCGAGTAAATTCTTGTGGTGGGTACCGTGGTTATCAAGCGAGTTTTTAACAACAACGTCGCAATGGTCACTTCGGACGATGGCTCCGAGCTCATCGTCATCGGTCGAGGCCTCTGCTTTGGTCGCCATGCCGGCGATGCCATCGATGAGACGTCGGTCGAAAAGACCTACGCGTTGCAGGAGGGAACTTCTCAGGATTCGCGTACGATTGACCGCTTGGCACATCTTTTGGAGTCCATCCCCACCGTCAACCTCGTGATTTCCGAGGACATCGTTCAGATGCTTCGTCGAGAGCTCAATGTCGATATCAATGACAAGATTCTTATCGCTCTCGCAGACCATATCAGCCTCGCCCTCGATCGCGAGCGCAAGGGCGTTCCCTGCGAGAACCCGCTGCTGCTCGAGATCCAGCAGTTCTATCGCAAGGAGTATGCGCTTGCGGGCCGTGCGCTGCAGATTATCAAGGAGTATATGGGCATTGAGATGAGCGAGGAGGAGCAGGGTTTCATTACCTTGCATATCGTCAACGCCACCATGCCGCAACGCTCTGACCGTCTGATTGTTTCGGTCCAGCTTGTTCGCGACGTGCTTGCGATTGTTTCCGAGCGCTATGCCACGACCCTCGACGACACCTCGCTGCCTTACGAACGTTTCGTTCGTCACCTGCAATTTTTCGCACAGCGAGCGCTCGATCCTACGGCCGGGCAAATCAACGGAGACGCGCTGTTCCGAATCGATGAAACGGCGTATCCGCGTGCATTCTCGTGCGCGGACGCCATAGCCGCCCACTTGTCGTCTACCTATAACGTTGTCGTTACCAATGCCGAGAAGAGTTATCTCGCATATCACATTGTTAACCTGCTTGGAGAACCTGGTCTCTAGGCATAACGTGCCCACACATCGATTGATATAAGGCAGGGCTTACGGTCTTGCCCAGGGCACATCTGTCTTAATTTGCGGAAAAGGAAGGGGAGTACCGTTATGACCGCAAAAAAGAAGTTCAATTTCAAAGCGCCGTTGGAGGTGTTCGCGAAGTCAATCGTCCAGCCGATGATGTATCTCTCGGTTGCCGGCATCCTGCTCATCGTGGGCATCATTCTGACCAACAAGACCATCTGCGCTTTGGTCCCCGTACTGGGCTCCGGTCCGTTCCAGCTTGTGGGCGCCGTTGTCTATCAGTCGCTGATGTTTATCATCAACAACCTCTCGATTCTGTTCTGCGTGGGCATCGCCGGCGCCATGGCAAAGAAGAACAAGGGCCATGCTTCGCTGATCGCCCTGATGTCGTTCTTCCTGTTCCTGCAGGCTAACAACATCGTGCTCAACGCCATCGGCTCTCTTGCCGATGCGAGTGGTATGCTCGGCCTTACCGGAACCGGCCAGGCCACCGTTATGGGCATTCAGGTGCTCGATACCGGCGTGTTTGGCGGCATCATCCTTGGTTGCATCACCGGTGCCGTGTTCAACAAGTACTCGAACAAGCAGTTCCCCATTGCCCTTTCGATGTTCTCGGGCGTTCGCTTTCCGTTCCTGATCATGATCATCATTTCCTGGATCATGGGCGCTGGCTTCTGCATCGTTTGGCCTCCGGTTCAGGGTGCCATCTCCTCCGTTGCCGGCATCATTAAGGAGTCGGGCAACATCGGCCTCTTTATCTACGGCATGCTCAACAAGCTGCTCGTTCCCACCGGTCTGCACCACCTCATCTACACCCCGTTCCAGTTCTCCGATGTGGGCGGCACCCTTACGCTGGGTGATCAGGTTATCGCCGGCGCCTATCCCATCCGTGTTGCCGAGATGGCAATGACGGGCCAGCCCTTCTCCGATAGCACCTACTTCAACAGCTACACCTTCAACAACCTGTGGCCCTACATCGGTATCGGTCTCGCCTTTATCTTCACTGCTTACAAGGGGAACAAGGACAAGACCAAGGCTGTCATTATCCCGCTGATCATCACCGCCGTGCTCTCCTGCGTGACCGAGCCCATGGACTTCCTCTTTGTCTTTGCCGCTCCCGTGCTCTTTGTCGTTCACTCGGTTCTTTCCGGCATCTTCCTGGTCCTGCTTAAGGTTCTCTCCGTGCCCGCTTCGACTGCAGGCGGCATCATCAACATCGTGGTTTCCAACCTGGTTCTTGGTGTCGACAAGACCAACTGGCCGGTTATGCTGGTGCTTGGAGTCGTCAACGCCGCTCTGTACTTCTTCCTCTTCACCTTCCTTATTAAGAAGCTCAACCTCCACACGCCTGGTCGCGAGGAGGAGTCCGAGCTCGCCGAGTCCGTTGCCGAGGGCGAGGCCGCCGCGTCTGTCGCGGTGAAGCAGGGCGCTGTTGCCGCGGCTCCCGCAGAGGGCGTCGATGCGGGCGTTGCCGACCTGGTTGCAGGTCTTGGTGGAAAGGACAACATCGAGGAGCTCGAGAACTGCTTTACGCGTCTCCGCGTGAACGTTAAGAACCCGGACCTCATCAATGAGGACCTCATCAACCACGTGCCCAACAGCGGCATCAACCGCAACGGCAACAATATCCAGATCATCTTTGGCATGAAGGTCGCCGAGATGCGCGACAAGGTCGAAAACGCAATTGAGAAGGAGCAGTAAACAATGATCATTACTCTGTGTGGTGGCGGATCCACCTTTACCCCCGGCATCGTCAAGTCCATCGCCCTGCGCAAGGACGAGCTCGATGTTGACGAGATTCGTCTGTACGACATCAACGAGGAGCGCCAGCGCAAGATCGGCGTGCTCGTGGACTGGATTTTGCACGAGGACCTCGGCCTGGACATCAAGCTCACGGTGACCACCGACAAGGAGACTGCCTTTACGGATGCCAGCTTCGTGTTTGCCCAGATGCGCGTGGGCGGCTATGCCATGCGCGAGCAGGACGAGAAGATTCCGCTGCGTCACGGCTGCGTGGGTCAGGAGACTTGCGGTTGCGGCGGCCTTGCCTACGGCATGCGCACCATCTTCCCCATGGTCGAGCTGATCGATGACGTTGAGAAGTACGCCAAGAAGGACTACTGGATTCTCAACTACTCCAACCCTGCCGCCATCGTCTCCGAGGGCTGCCGTGTGCTGCGTCCCAACGCTCGCATCATCAACATCTGCGACATGCCGATCGCGATCATCGACGTGGTTTGCGCCGCGCTCGATATCGACAAGAAGGATGTCGAGTACGATTACTTTGGCCTCAACCACTTTGGTTGGTTCACCTCGATCCGCCACAAGGGCGAGGAGGTGCTCCCGCAGCTGCGCGAGTACATCAAGGAGCACCAGATCCTGCTGCCCGACTCCTACCTCAAGGGCATGGGCTCGCTCATGGCAAAGAAGCCCGAGGAGGCCACTGACGAGCACCCCGAGCAGAACCGCCACACCAAGGGCAGCTGGTACTACGTCTGGAAGGGCGAGTACGAGATCATGGAGTGCTTCCCGGAGTACCTGCCTAACACGTATCTGAACTACTACCTGCAGCAGAAGGAGTTCGTCGAGCATTCCAACCCCGAGCGCACCCGTGCGAATGAGGTTGAGGAGACGCGCGAGAAGAACCTCTTCGACGGCATCGACCACTACGAGAAGACGGGCGAGATCGACGAGAGCACGTTCTATGCGGGCAGCCACGGCGACTGGATTGCCGACCTGGCTATCGCTCTGAAGAACGACACCAAGCAGCGCTTCCTGGTCATTTGCGAGAACAAGGGCGCTATCCCCAACATGCCCTACGACGCTATGGTCGAGCTGCCTGCCTATATTGGCAAGAACGGCCCCGAGGTCATCAGCCGTGACAACATTCCTCTGTTCCAGCAGGGCCTCATGATGCAGCAGCTGAACTCCGAGAAGCTCGTGGTCGAGGCTACGATCGAGGGTTCGTACGAGAAGGCGCTCAAGGCCTTTACGCTGAACAAGACCGTGCCGTCGATGAAGGTCGCCAAGGAGGTTCTCGACGACATGATCGAGGCCAACAAGGGCTACTGGCCCGAGCTTAAGTAAAAGCAACAGGGTCGCTGACCGCATGCCTGGAGCAATGCCCCGTCCACGTGATTGCGTGGGCGGGGCATTGTCATTTGGTAACGCGTTTTATCAAATATGGCATTTATCTGCGGTAATGTTCTATTTCACCGCCGAGGGTGACTTTTCATACCGCCTGCCGAACTGCGTGGAGACCTAACAACTTTTTAGGTCAGTGTTGTGCGTGAAGCATTTTTGCCCGGCCTCGCCTCCGGGCTGCCATGTGAGAGGGGATCTTATGGCACGACTGCACGTAATGGAACGCAGCCACGCTCAGGCCGTCATGGACGATCTGCACGATGCGCTTGGACGCCGTCTGGCGGTGAGTTCGCTCGCCCCGTGTCCCGTTGAGTTTACGGCAGCGCTCGTCAACCTGTGCTCCACCCAGAGCTGCGGCAAGTGCACGCCCTGCCGTGTGGGCCTGAGCGCGCTGAGCGATCTGCTCACCGATGTGCTCGAGGGCCGCGCCGACGAGTCCACACTCAACTTGATCGAGCGCACCGCCCGCACCATCTATCTTTCGAGCGACTGCGCCATCGGTTACGAGGCCGGCGCTATGGCGCTTACAGCTATCCGCGGTTTCCGCGACGATTTTGAGCACCACATCCGCGAGCACTCCTGTGGCTTTGACCGCGAGGCCCGCGTCCCGTGCGTCTCGGGCTGCCCGGCGCACGTCGACATTCCCGGGTACATTTCGCTCGTCGAGGCCGGCCGCTATGCCGACGCCGTCAAGGTCATCCGCAAGAACAACCCGCTGCCGCTCGTCTGCGGCCTGGTGTGCGAGCATCCCTGCGAGATGCACTGCCGCCGCGGCATGGTCGATGACCCCATGAACATTCTCGCCCTCAAGCGTTTTGCCGTTGAGCACAGTGACCTCAACGACCACAAGCCGCATGTAGTGGACAACACCGGTAAGCGCGTCGCCGTGATCGGCGGCGGCCCGGCCGGCCTTTCCTGTGCCTACTACCTAGCCGTGATGGGCCACAAGGTGACCATCTTTGAGCAGCGTCACCACTTGGGCGGCATGCTGCGCTACGGCATCCCCAGCTACCGCCTGCCGCGCGAGCGCCTGCAGGCCGAGATCGACTGGATCTTGAGCGCCGGCATCGACGTGGAGCTCGACCACTCCGTGAGCGGCGAGGAGCTCGCCCGCCTGCGCGACGAGTTCGATGCCGTCTACCTGGCCATCGGTGCCCACAGTGACAAGAAGCTCGGCCTTCCGGGCGAAGAGGCGCCCGGCGTGGAGTCGGCCGTCAAGATGCTGCGCGCCATCGGCGATGACGAACTGCCCGACCTGAGCGGCCAGCGCGTGTGCGTCATCGGCGGCGGCAACGTGGCCATGGACGTGGCGCGCTCCGCCGTGCGCTGCGGTGCCGAAAAGGTGAGCATCGTCTACCGCCGTCGCATCTGCGATATGACGGCCCAGGATGCCGAGATTGCCGGTGCCCAGGCCGAGGGCTGCGAGGTGCTGGAGTTGACGGCCCCGCTCGCCATCGAGACGGGCGAGGATGGTCGCGTGAGCGGCCTGCGCGTGCAGCCGCAGATTATCGGCGAACCCCGTCGCGGGCGTCCGGCCCCGCGTGCCGCCGCCACGCCCGAGCGCGTCATCCCCTGTGAGCGCGTGTTTGTGGCCATTGGTCAGGACATCGATTCCAAGCCCTTTGAGGATATGGGCATCGCCTGCAAGTGGGGCTGCGTGGTCACCGATTCGGACGGTGCCGTGCCCAACTTCGACGGTCTCTTTAGCGGCGGCGACTGCCAGACTGGCCCCGCCACCGTCATCCGCGCCATCAACGCCGGCCGCGTTGCTTCGGCAAATATCGACCGCTACCTGGGCTTCGACCACAAGATCAAGCTCGATGTGGAGCTGCCGACCGTGCAGTTTAAGGGCAAGCACGAGTGCGGCCGCTGCGAGCTGGGCGAGCGCGAGGCCGGCGAGCGCATTCACGATTGGAACCTGGTCGAGCAAGGTCTTACCGAGGAGGAGGCACGCCAGGAGGCAAGCCGCTGCCTGCGTTGCGACCACTTTGGCTTTGGCGCGTTCCGCGGAGGGAGGAACCTGGAATGGTAGAGCTCAACAACCCCACTGTCAGCGACAACACCGAAAGCGGAGCACTCAACATGGTCAAGCTCACGATCGATAATTGCGAAGTCGTGGTACCCGAGCACACCACGATCCTGGACGCGGCTAAGTCTGCCGGCATCCAGATTCCCACCCTGTGCTACCTGCGCGACCTGAACGAGATCGGCGGCTGCCGCGTGTGCGTGGTCGAGGTTGAGGGCTGCGACCAGCTGGTTGCCGCCTGCAACAACTACGTGCTCGACGGCATGGTGGTCCACACCAACAGCCCCAAGGCCCGCGAGGCGCGCCGCACCAACGTGCAGCTGCTGCTGTCGCAGCACGATTCGCGCTGCACGAGCTGTGTGCGCAGCGGCAACTGCAACCTGCAGACCATTGCCAACGACCTGGGCATCTTCTATCTGCCGTACAAGCAGCATCTGGCGCGCGAGGGCTGGGACTTCGATTTCCCCATCATCCGCGACAACGACAAGTGCATCAAGTGCATGCGCTGCATCAAGGTGTGCGAAAGCGTGCAGGGACTCGGTATTTGGGACCTGACCAACCGCGCCACGCATACCGCCGTGGGCACCCGCGGGCGCGCGCCGATCGGCAAGACCGATTGCGTGGCGTGCGGTCAGTGCATCACGCATTGCCCGACGGGCGCGCTGCGCGAGCGCGACGATACCGAGACCGTGTTTGACGCCATCGCCGATTCCGACAAGATCGTTCTGGTGCAGATCGCGCCGGCCGTGCGCAGCGCCTGGGGCGAGGAGCTCGGCATTTCGCGCGAGGAAGCTACCGTCGAGCGCCTTGCCTGCGCACTGCGTCGTGTGGGCTTTGAGTACGTGTTCGACACCGACTTCTCGGCCGACCTCACCATTATGGAGGAGGGCTCCGAGCTGATCGAGCGCCTGGGCAAGGGCGACAGCCGCGGCTGGCCCATGTTCACGAGCTGCTGCCCGGGTTGGGTGCGCTTTGTGAAGGCGCGTTACCCCGAGTTTGTCGACAGCCTGTCCACGTCCAAGTCGCCGCAGCAGATGTTCGGCGCTATTGCCAAGACGTACTACGCCAAGGTGCTGGGTGTGGAGCCCGAGCGCCTGTTCGTGGTGTCCGTGATGCCGTGCACGGCCAAGAAGGCCGAGTGCGCGCTGCCGAGTATGGTGGGCGAGGGCGGCGTGCCCGACGTAGACGTTGCGCTGACGGTGCGCGAGATGGTGCGTATGATCCGCGCGAGCCACGTGAGCGTGGACACGCTTACCGAGGAGCCGCTCGATACGCCGCTGGGCTTCGGCACGGGCGCGGGTGTGATCTTTGGCGCCACGGGCGGCGTGATGGAGGCCGCCGTGCGCTCGGCATATTACCTGGTGACGGGTAAGAACCCGGATGCCGATTTCTTTACCGACGTGCGTGGCCTGGACGGCTGGAAGGAAACCGTCGCCGATATCGATGGCACCAAGGTGCGCGTCGCCGTGGCGCACGGGCTGGGCAACGCCGCCCGCCTGCTCGACGCGATTCGCGACGGCCGTGTGAGCTATGACTTCGTCGAGGTCATGGCTTGCCCGGGCGGCTGCGTCGGTGGCGGCGGTCAGCCCATCCACGACGGCTGCGAGCTGGCGGCCGAGCGCGGCCAGGTGCTGTGGGGCCTGGATGCGAAGGCGGACATTCGGTTCTCGCACGAGAACCCCGATGTCCAGGCTTGCTACCGCGAGTTCTTGGGTGCGCCGCTCTCGCCGCTGGCCGAGGAGCTGCTGCATACCGACCATCACGCATGGACGATGCCCAACGAAAGGACGTGCTAGCGATGCGCGCATTTGATGTTGAGATGTCGCGCCGGGGGTTTGCCTCGGCGCTCGCCGCGGGCGCGTTGTCGCTCGCACTGGCTGGCTGTGGCGACGGAGCTGCCGGTGCCGGGTCCGCCGCGGGCTCGGCTGCCACGGACGGCGCCGGTGCTGCTGCGGAGCCGGTCGAGGTGCACGTCGCCTCGCTCAAGGGCCCGACATCGATCGGTCTGGTGCAGTTTATGGACCAGGCGGCCGAAGGTGCCACGGACAACGAGTTCGACTTTGCGATCAGCGCCGCTGCCGACGAGATCGTGCCCAAGGTGATTCAGGGCGATATCGATATCGCCCTGGTGCCCGCCAACGTGGCGAGCGTGCTCTACAACAAGACCGAGGGCGCGGTGCAGGTCATCGACATCAACACGCTGGGTGTGCTGAACGTTGTGACGGGCGACGCGAATGTGGCCTCGTTTGGCGATCTGGCGGGTCGCACCGTCTACATGACGGGCAAGGGCACCACGCCAGAGTACGTCATGAACTTCCTGCTGGAGCGCGCGGGCCTGACCGGCCAGGTGACGCTCGAGTTTAAGAGCGAGCCCACCGAGGTGCTGTCGGCCCTGCTTGCCGACCCGACTGCCGTGGGCGTGCTACCCGAGCCGTTCAAGACCGCTGCCATCGCCAAGAGCGAAGGCAAGCTGTCAGCGCCGGTAAGTCTGACCGATGTGTGGGACGAGCTGGCGGGTGACACGGGTTCGCGCCTGCTGACGGGCGTGACCGTGGTGCGCCGCGCGTTTGCCGAGGAACATCCCGAGGCCGTGGCGGAGTTCTTGAGCTGCCATGCGGCGAGCGTGAAGGCCGTCAATGCGGCGCCGGCGGACTGGGCTCAGGCCGTGGTCGATGCAGGCATCGTGGATAACGCCACGATTGCCGAAAAGGCGATTCCCGGGTGCATGCTCGTGTGTCAGACGGGGAAGGATATGAAGGCCGCGCTCGGTGGGTACCTGCAGGTGCTGGCCGATGCGGACCCGAGCGCCGTGGGCGGCAAGCTCCCGGCTAACGATTTCTACTACATGGAGTAGCCCGTGCGTGCGTTTGCTCGACAAATGATAGAGCGTATGAAGGCGGTGGCGGCAGCAGGTGCCGTTGCCGCCTTTTGGCTTGCCGCGTGGGTCTTCGCGGCGGCGCTGGTGGCGCAGCCGCTGATCTTGCCGGGGCCGGGTGCTGTTGCCTTGGCGCTGCTGCGCCTGGTGTGCGATGGCGGTACCTGGGCGATTTTGGTGGGCTCGGGCGCGCGGATACTGGGCGGGCTGGCGCTTGCCGCGGTGTGTGGTGGCGCGCTTGCCGGGATTTCATCACGGTCGCGGGCGTTCGCGCACCTGGTGGCTCCGGTGCTGTCGTTTGTAAAGGCGACACCGGTCGCCTGCGTGGTGGTCCTGCTGCTCATTTGGCTGGGATCGGAGCGCGTGAGCATCGCGGCGGTCTTTTTGATGGCGCTGCCGGGCGTATATTTCTCGCTGTTCGAGGGCTTGGCACAAGTGGATAAGCCGCTGGAGCAGATGTTCCGTCTGCATGGCGTGCGCGGCTGGCGACTGTTTTGCGCCCATACCTGGCGCGAGGTGCTGCCGTTTGTGCTTTCGTGTGCCCGGGCCGTGATCGGCATGAGCTGGAAGGCCGGCGTGGCAGCCGAGCTGATCGGCATGGCGGTGGGCACCGTGGGTGAGCGCATCTATCAGGCAAAGCTTTTGATTGAGACGGCTGATTTGCTGGCGTGGACCGTGCTGGTCGTTGCCGCCTCGTGGGCGTGTGAGCGCGTGCTGGTGTGGCTGCTGCGGGTTTCAGGACCCGTGGCGTGGCGCGCGGCCGTGCGGGCGCATGGACGCGGCTTGCGCGGGCGTGCGAGCGGTTCTGCTGGCGGCGGGGTTGCGGCGGAGCTTGCGCTTGCCGTGGGCGATCGCGCGCCCTGGGCGCCGGCGCTGGATGGTCTGGTGCTCAACGTGCCTGCGGGTGGGCGTATCTGTGTGATGGGCACCTCGGGCGTGGGCAAGTCGACGCTGCTTGCGCTGGCGGCGGGGGAGTGCGCGCCGTGCTCCATGGTGTTTCAGGATGTGCGCCTGGTAGAGGGCGCCTCGGCTTTGGATAACGTGCTGGTGTGCGCCGACGCGCGCGTGGACGCCTCGAGTGCCGCGGCCCTGTTGCGCCTGCTGGTGCCGGGGGTCGATGTGCATGCCCGCGTGGCCGAGCTCTCGGGTGGGCAGCGCCGTCGCGTCGAGATTGCCCGAGCCCTGCTGTGTCCGGGCGGCGCAGTGATTCTGGACGAGCCCTTTACCGGCCTGGATGCCGCCGCGCGCGATGCGACGGCCGAGGTCGTGCTCGACTTGCTCGACGGTCGTATGCTGTTGCTTGCCACGCACGATGTCGCCGACGCTCAGGCCCTTAATATCTCGGACATCATCACGCTCTAAATACTTACTCAGCAACAAAATGATCCGTTTTTTCTCCGTCCCCATGGGGCGGGTGTGGTATTCTATCTGCGGGGTAATACTTAAGAATACTAAGTAATACCAACGCCGTAAAAACAAACTCCAGATGCGGGCCAATCGGGTTGCCTTCACAGCCCGTCGCCCAGCCGCGTGGCCCGCATCTATCCGCACCACCGTCGTTTCAAAAAGGAAGCGCCATGGCAGAACACATGACCCCGGTTGTCGCGAAGGTCTTGCCCGAGGAAAAGGCGGCCTTCACGGCGGCGACCCAACTCGTAGGCACCACGCCGTCCAACGCCATCCGCATGTTCATCGCCGCCTTCAATCGCTGCGGCACCTTTCCGTTCGACATTTCGCCCAACGGGGCCTTTGGTAAAGACTGTCCCCAACAACTAGTCGTTAAAGAACGTCCCCAATGACTAGTCGTCGGGATAGGGCCGGCATGCTCAATGCGATAGCGTGGGCGCTTGCCTGTTTTGGCGTTGTCGCTGCCGATATAGCCCTGAGCGTGGTTCTGTTTTCTGTTCTCGATGCCGTGTCGGCGCTGACGGGCTATCCGATCGACAATCTCGATATCCAATGGTTTCAGGCTGCCGCTCAGACGGCTTCATTTTTGATGGCGCTGCTGTGGTGGCGTTATCTGTGGTCCCGCTCCTTCATGGCGCGCCGGCAAGGCGAGCGCCCGCTCGGTGGGGGAGCAAGCGCGGCATGGAAGCGCATCGCCTGCGTTGTCGTGATCGGTCTATCCATGCAGGTGGTAATTAGCTACCTATGCGACGCCGTGCTGTCGCTGCTGCCCGAGGCGGCGGCCGACTACAGCGAGCTTGTCGAGGAAACAGGCATGGGCGACACCAGCTATCTCGCCGTCCTGACTACGGTGCTCGGCGCTCCGTTTTGCGAGGAGCTGCTGGTGCGCGGCATCATTTTTGAGTTTTCGCTCCGAGCGTTTAACCCGCAGTGCCGCCCACTTTGGAAGCGCCGACGTCTCGTGCGACCGCAAGACAGCGCCATAGTGCCCTGGGCGGCCCCGAGTACCTGGGGCGTCGCCGCGGCAATCGTACTGCAGGCGGCGGTCTTCGGCTTTATGCACATGAACTGGGTGCAGGGCTGCTATGCGGGCGCTGCCGGCCTCATTTTTGGCTGGCTGCTCGTGACGACCGGAAAGCTCCGCTACACGATCCTGTTGCACTTTGCCTTTAATGCCGGCTCGTACCTCATGGGCCTGCTATGGTTTGTGAACACGCCGCTCGACGCGGTAGTCACGGTCGCTATTGCCGGCGTTATCCTCGTTGAGGCAATGCGCTCGCTGCGCCACGCGTGTGGGATGGACGCAGCGAGCGCACCACTGCACTAGTTGCGACGCCCGCCTCCGTTGGCACCCTGACGCCCCTGAGCTGCACGATTGCGCCCGGCGGTGTTTTGCGCACGCGACATGCCGCTGTGCCCCTTGCTGCCCTTAGGCCCCTTGCCGGCCCCGCCAGCGCCGCCATGCGGTTTGCCGCCCTTCTTGCCGGTGCCATGTCCACCGCCGGCAGATGTCTCGCCCGGGCGCGGCGGCACGGGGCGAATCAGGCAATGCTTGGTGTAGCCGATCAGATCGCGGCGGCCGGCCTTCTCCAGCGCCTCGCGCACCAGCTTGTAGTTCTCGGGCTTGCGATACTGGATGAGCGCGCGCTGCATGGCCTTTTCGTGCGGGTCGCGCGCCACGTAGATCGGCTGCATAGTGCGCGGGTCCACGCCGGTGTAGTACATGCAGGTCGACATGGTGGACGGCGTGGGGTAGAAGTCCTGCACCTGCTCGGGCATGTAGCCCATGTCGCGCACGGCTTCGGCAAGGTCCACGGCTTCCTTCATGGTTGAGCCGGGGTGGCTCGAGATCAGATACGGCACCACATACTGCTTGAGTCCGTATTCGCGGTTCAAGCGCTCAAATTTGCGACAGAACGCATCGTAGACGGCGCGGCTCGGCTTGCCCATCACGGACAGCACCGCGTCGCTCACGTGCTCGGGCGCCACGCGCAGTTGGCCCGAGACATGGTGTTCCAGCAGCTCGCGCAAAAACTCGTCCGAGGCATCGGCCATGGTGTAGTCAAAACGGATGCCGCTGCGGACAAAGACCTTCTTGACGCCCGGCAGCTGGCGCAGGTCGCGCAGCAGCTGCGTGTAGCCGCTCTCGTCGACCACCATGTTCTTGCACACGCTCGGCCACAGGCAACGCTTGTTCTTGCACACGCCGTGCTTGAGCTGCTTGTCGCAGGCCGGGCGGCTAAAGTTAGCCGTCGGTCCGCCCACGTCGTTGATGTAGCCCTTAAACTCGGGATCGCGCGTGAGCAGCTCGGCCTCGCGCATGATCGAGTCGTGACTGCGCATCTGCAGCACGCGACCCTGGTGGAAGGTGAGCGCGCAAAACGAGCACTCGCCAAAACAGCCGCGGTTGGAGCTAATGGAAAACTTGATCTCGGCAAAGGCCGGCACGCCGCCCGCCGCGTCGTAGTCGGGATGCCAATCGCGCGCGTAGGGGAGTTCGGCTACCTCGTCCATCTCGTCGGTCGTCAACGTCGCCGACGGCGGGTTCTGCACCACATATACGCTGTTGGGGTAGGGCTCTACCAGGCGGTGTCCGGTGATGGGGTCCATGTTTTGCTGCTGAACGTTAAAGCTGCGCGCGTAGTTGAGCTTATCGGCGGCAAGGTCGTCCCAGCTGGGCAGCAGGTCGTAGTCGTAGACCTCGTCGAGCGAGCTGGTGCGGTAAACGGTGCCGTTGATATAGGTGATCTGGTCGACGGGCAGTCCCGCGTCGAGCGCGTCGGCGATCTCGACGATCGCGTGCTCGCCCATGCCGTAGATGAGGATGTCGGCGCCCGAGTCGAGCAGCACCGAGCGCTTGAGCTTGTCCTGCCAGTAGTCGTAGTGGGCCAGACGGCGCAAGCTCGCCTCGATGCCGCCGATGATGATGGGAGCATCCTTGAACGTCTGGCGGATGAGGTTGCCGTAGACCGTGACGGCACGATTGGGGCGGTGCCCCTCCTCGCCACCGGGAGTATAGGCGTCGGTGTGGCGGCGGTGCTTGGTCACCGAATAGTGGTTGACCATGGAGTCCATGTTGCCGGCGCTGACGAGAAAGCCCAGGCGCGGCTCGCCGAGCACCGTGATGCTGGCGGGGTCGGTCCAGTCGGGCTGGCAGATGATGCCCACTTTGTAGCCGTGCGCGTCGAGTACGCGGCTGATGATGGCCATACCAAAGCTGGGGTGGTCCACGTAGGCGTCGCCGCAGATGTAGACGAAGTCACACTGGTCCCAACCGCGCGCGTCCATATCGGCGCGGCTGACGGGGAGGAACTTATCGCGGCCCGGGCGCCAGGGACGGGCGGGCGCTGCCGGGGTATGAGCGGCGTGGCCGCCCTGGGCCTTGCCGCCGCGCTTTTGCTGCTGGCCCTGTTTGCCCTGCTGACTGCGCTGGTTATTCTGAGCGTGCTGAGGCTTTTTTGCCACGATCCCTCCCGGTGTTTGTATGCTGCACGTAATTGTAACCAGTCTTTTTGGGACGGGGCTAAAAAGACTGGTGGAGTACATGGGCTGGCGGATCGGCGTGTCGATGCGGGTGCCGTTTGTTTCCAGACTGTGTATCCCCGTGTCGAAGGAGCCGTCTCGCGCGCACGCCATGTTGTCAATGGGTTACAGTATGAACGGCGGCTATGTTTCCGCCAACGCACGAGAGGGTCGTCAACAAGGAGGATGCACGACGATGCAGCGTGCCAAACAGATATCGGAGTCCATCGAACTGGGCATTATCCTGGCGCTCGCCGGCGGCTTTATGGATGTGTATTCGTACATTGGGCGCGACCATGTTTTCGCTAACGCGCAGACGGGCAACATCTTGCTGGTGGGCGTGAGCATCTCGGAGGGCAATTGGGCACTTGCGGGGCGCTACTTCTTCCCTGTGGTGTCGTTTGCCGTGGGCATTATGCTTGCCGATCTGGTACACGAGCGGTTTGGCAGCGTGATCCACTGGCGTCAGGTGACGGTGTTCTTTGAAGCCGTCATCTTGCTGGGCGTGAGCTTTATCCCCGGTGGCGGTTACAACCTGCTCGCCAACTGCCTCACTTCGTTTGCCTGCGGCATGCAGGTCGAGAGCTTCCGCAAGATCCACGGTCACGGCATCGCTACGACCATGTGCATCGGCAACTTGCGCAACGCGCTGCAAAACGTGGACGATTACATCATCACCCACAGGCGCGGCTTTTTGGAAAACGGCCTGCTGTACTTTGGCGTGATCTTTACCTTTGTGTTTGGCGCCGTGTTGGGCAACTGGTGTATTGAGCGCATGGGCCTGCACGCCATCGTCGTGGCGAGCTTGCTGCTGTTTGTCGCGTTTGCCATCATGTTCATCGACCGCGAGCGCGACTTGCGCTTACGCTGGAAGGTTGCGGCCGAGGCTTGGAAAGAGGGCTGCCGAAAGTAACCGAATGCGGCAAAGGGGCTGTCCCTTTGCCGCTTTATTTTTCATCATCTGTTGAAACGCTTTAACAATTTTGACGTTCTCACGTGCTTTTCGTTTCAAAAGCGTTAGGATGGGACTTATAGCGTGGGGCGTAATGGGCGCCCCGCACACGATGGGAGGCTATCAATGGCTAATCGTTTCGTTCTCAATACCATCTCTTATCATGGTTCCGGCGCCATCAAGGAGATTCCCGGCGAGCTCCAGCGTCGCGGCTACAAGAAGATCTTCGTCTGCTCCGACCCCGATCTGGTCAAGTTTGGCGTTACCGCTAAGGTGACCGACGAGCTCGACGCCGCCGGCATCGCTTGGAGCCTCTACTCCGAGATTAAGCCCAACCCCACCATCCAGAACGTCAAGGACGGCGTCGAGGCCTTCAAGGCCGCCGAGGCTGACGCTATCGTGACCATCGGTGGCGGTTCCTCCATGGACACCGCCAAGGCTATCGGCATCATCATCAACAACCCCGAGTTCGCCGATGTCCGCAGCCTCGAGGGCGTTGCTCCCACTAAGAACCACGCCGTGTTCACCATCGCCGTGCCGACGACCGCCGGTACCGCTGCCGAGGTGACCATCAACTACGTCATCACCGACCCCGAGAAGGTCCGTAAGTTCGTGTGCGTCGACACCAACGACGCCCCCGAGGTCGCCGTCGTCGATCCTGACATGATGGCTTCCATGCCCGCCGGCCTGACCGCCTCCACCGGCATGGACGCTCTGACCCACGCCATCGAGGGCTATACCACCAAGGGCGCTTGGGAGCTCTCCGACATGTTCCACTTTGAGGCTATTAAGCTGATCAGCGAGAACCTGCGCGACTCTGTCGCCGAGGCCAAGTCCGGTCAGCCCGGCTCCGGCCGTGAGGGCATGGCCCTTGGCCAGTATGTCGCCGGCATGGGCTTCTCCAATGTCGGCCTGGGTATCGACCACGCCATGGCTCACACCCTGTCCGCTCACTACGACACCCCGCACGGCGTCGCCTGCGCCATGCTGCTGCCGATTGCCATGGAGTTCAACAAGCCGGTTTGCGCCGAGCGTCTGGCCAAGGTTGCCGTCGCCATGGGTGTTGACACCACGGGCATGAGCACCGACGAGGCTGCCGACGCCGCTATCGCCGCCGTCAAGCAGCTTTCCGCCGACGTGAATATCCCGCACGTCTGCGAGGCCATGAAGGCTGACGAGATCGAGGTCCTGGCCAAGGACGCCATGGCCGACGCTTGCTTCCCGGGTAACCCGCGCGAGGCAACGCTCGACGACGTCATCGAGCTCTTCAAGAAGATCTGCCCGGCTGCTTAGCCCAGTTTGGTGGTCCCTCGCCCGTAGGCGTATGGTCTATTGACTTGCCGCTGGCCCCGCCGCGCTACGCGCGGCGGGGCTTTTTGTGCTGCGTCGATGCCCCGAGACGGGCAAAACCAAGGCATACTGTCCGCTGCGGATAGGTGGTGCACTTCCCAGCGTGCATTTTTGGGAGTATTCAGCAAGCTCTTAAAAATGCATAACGTTTTGAATGGCCCGTAGTGGCCCGCAGGCGCCCATCGACAGCCATTGTGGGCGGGCTATCGATGAGTGGAGGGGGTTGTTACTGAGTTTCTGCTTTGCGACGACCTGCAACACTGCTGTAACCACGTCGTTTTGTCGTTCGCGATGGGGTCGTTGGGACCCACGGTGCTGAATACTCCGTTTTTTGCACGGCCGAAGGTGGGGTACCCTGAGACGAAGCAAAAAGATTCCTCATTTCTATGCAAATACCGATAGGATTTATACAAGATTGGGATTGTAAGCCGTGCGCGTGCGCAAAATCGGCGCGAGGACGTCTAGAGGTGGCTCGGCTCCCAGAGCCTTGCGCGTGCAGAACGGTTAAAATCGGGATTCGGTCTTATTTTTGCTTGGAAGGATGCACATGGCTTCTGTAATCGATGCTTCTCTAGAGGAGACGCTCTCCTATATCGCGGGACAGCTTAAGACGCTGACTTCTATTGCCTCGCCTACGGGCTATACTCGTGCGGCCACTGATTATCTGATGGAGACCCTGCGCGATATGGGCTTTGGCCCCGAGCGTTCCAATAAGGGCAACGTGCTGGTTGAGCTTGGCGGCGAGGGTGAGCCGCTGGTGTTGGCCAGCCATGTCGATACCCTGGGCGCCATGGTGCGCTCCATTAAGGACAATGGTCGCCTGCGCCCCACGACCCTCGGCGGGCATCAGTGGTCTACGGCCGATGGCGAGAACTGCACCGTTTACACGCGCGATGGCAATGTCTACACGGGTGTGGTTCTCAATACCGAGCCTTCGGCGCATGTGGCCGATGAGCCGGTCAAGACCATCGAGAAGAACATGGAAATCCTGCTCGACGAGAACGTTGACAGCAAGGACGATGTGCTCGAGCTGGGTATTCAAACCGGCGACATCATCGCTATGGATCCGCGCACCACGGTGACGGAGAGCGGCTACATCAAGAGTCGCTTCCTTGACGACAAGCTGTCCGCGTCGATTCTGCTGGGTTTGGCCCGCGCCGTCGCCGAAGGCGAGGTGACGCTTTCGCGCAAGGTTTCGTTGCTCTTTACGGTGTACGAGGAGGTCGGCCACGGCGGTGCCTTTGTGCCGGCCGACACGCGCGAGATGATCAGCGTGGACATGGGCTGCGTGGGCGACGACCTGGGCTGCACCGAGCGCATGGTTTCGATTTGCGCCAAGGATTCGGGCGGTCCGTACAACTACGACCTGGTAACCACGCTGTCCAACATCGCGCGCGAGCTGGAGCTCGATTACGCCATCGATGTGTACCCGCACTATGGCTCCGACGTCGAGGCCACGCTCTCGGCCGGCTACGACATTCGCCATGGTCTGATCGGCCCCGGCGTGTACGCGAGCCACAACTACGAGCGCAGCCACATCGACGGCGTGCGCAATACCTACGAGCTGGTTCGCGCCTACGTCCAGCGCTAACGATGTAGCGACCTCGGCTGACACAGCAGTGCCGACCGAGGCCGTCCTCTCTAAGTTGCGGTGAAATAGGGACTGTTTAGCGGCCTGAAACGCTTAAACAGTCCCTATTTCACCGCAACTTATGAAGGAGATGGGACTACTTGATAGCTGCCGTAACGGTGCCGCCGCCCAGGACGATGTCGCCGCGATAGACGACGACGGCTTGGCCGGGGGCGATGGCTCGTTGCGGCTTGTCAAAGGTCAAGAGCATCTGCCCGTTTGCGCCGCGCGTGAGCACTGCCGCCTGGTCTTTCTGACGGTAGCGGTACTTGGCACCTACGCGAATGCCGCCGGCGTCGAGCTCCGCCTCCATGTGTGCGTCCGGCGCGCTCCAGATCCACTCATCGGCCGTGAGGGCAGCGGCGGTCAGGTCCTCGGCCTCGCCCAAATGCACGGTGTTGCTGGCGGCATCGACGCCCGTCACATACACGGGATGCGCCATCGCGACGCCCAGGCCCTTGCGCTGGCCGATGGTGTAGCGCAGCGCGCCGCTGTGGCGCCCGACCACGCTGCCGTCGCGCCACACAATGTCGCCCGGTGCAGCGGGATGTCCGCAGCGGCGCTCGATATAGCCCGCGTAGTCACCGTCTGGAATAAAACAGATGTCCTCGCTTTCGGCCTTCTGGGCGTTGGTAAAGCCCTGCTCGGCGGCTATGCGGCGCACGTCGCGCTCTTTGTCCAGGCCTGCCAGCGGAAAGATCGTGTGCGCCAGGCGCTCCTGCGTAAGCGAATACAAAAAGTAGCTTTGGTCCTTTTTGGGATCTTCGCCGCGATGTAGCTGCCAGGTGCCGTCTGCCGCCTGGTCTGTTTTGGCGTAATGTCCCGTGGCGATGTAGTCGCAGCCCATGTCCAGCGCCGCATCGAGCAGCGCGCCAAACTTAATGTGGCGGTTGCAGATAATGCACGGATTGGGCGTCAGCCCCTCCTGGTAGGCCTTCACAAAGCGCTCGATAACGTTGCGGTCGAACGTCTGCTGCAGGTCGAGCACATGGTGGGGTATCCCCAGGCGCTCGGCGACGGCCTTTGCATCGGCGATGTCGCGGTCGACCTTACTCATGCCCGTGATGGGATCGGGCGCGGGACAGGTGAGGCGCATGGTGGCGCCGACGCATTCGTGGCCCTGGCTTTTGAGCAGGTACGCGGTCACGCTGGAATCGACGCCGCCGCTCATGGCGACGAGCACGCGCTTGTTGTGCATGGGGAGGTTCTCCTTGGTGGCATGTGGCCAAAAAAGAAAAGCGGCGCGGGAGGCTGGTTCCGCGCCGCAGACATTGTAGCAAGTTCGGACGTTTCGTGGGACACCCTGTTGGGATGAGCCCAGGCTGCCAGAAGAGAGGGGAGACCGGCGTGCCTTGGACTCGTTCTAAGAACGAGAAGCTCTAGTCCTGGAACAGTGCCGTGGACAGGTAGCGCTCGCCCGTGTCGGCAAGCAGGGCCACGATGGTCTTGCCCTCGTTCTCGGGGCGCTTGGCCAGCTGCAGCGCGGCCCACACGGCGGCACCGGACGAAATGCCCACGAGCACGCCCTCCTTGTGGCCCACGGCGCGGCCGGTGGCAAAGGCGTCGTCGTTCTCGACGGGGATGATCTCGTCGTAGACCTGGGTGTCGAGGACGTCGGGCACAAAGCCGGCGCCGATGCCCTGGATCTTGTGTGGGCCGGCCTGGCCCTTGGAGAGCACCGGGGAGGTGGCGGGCTCGACGGCGACGACCTTAATCTCGGGGTTCTGCTCCTTGAGGAACTCGCCCACGCCGGTCACGGTACCACCGGTGCCAACGCCGGCGACGAAGATGTCGACCTGGCCGTCGGTGTCGTCCCAGATCTCGGGGCCGGTCGTGGCCTTGTGAATGGCGGGGTTGGCGGGGTTCACAAACTGGCCGGCGATGATGCTGTTGGGAGTTTCCTTCTGCAACTCCTCGGCCTTGGCGATAGCGCCTTTCATGCCCTTGGAGCCGTCGGTGAGCACGAGCTGCGCACCGTATGCCTGCATCAGCTTGCGGCGCTCGACGGACATGGTCTCGGGCATGGTGATGATCACCTTGTAGCCGCGGGCGGCGGCCACAGAGGCGATGCCGACGCCGGTGTTGCCGCTCGTGGGCTCGATGATGGTGTAGTCGCCGCCGCGCACGAGCTTGCCTGCCTTCTCGGCCTCGTCAATCATGTTCTTGGCGACGCGGTCTTTAACGGATCCGGCGGGGTTGAAGTATTCCAGTTTGACGAGCACGCGAGCCTTGAGGTCCTCGTCGGCCTCAAAGTGGGTGAGCTCCAGAAGCGGGGTGTGGCCGATAAGCTGATCGATGGACGTGTAAACCTTGCTCATGGTGAACCTCCAAAGTGTTCAAGTTGCTGGTTGCCGTGTGGTTTTACGGCGTGTCTAGCAGCTAAACCCATAAACCTTATAGGTTGTTCGTTCAGCTGTTGGCAAGCATAGTAGACACTAAAGCCTAGTAATGCAATAGGAAATAGAAGATTATTACGAGTCGATTAACCATCTTGACCGGAACGGGTATTTCCAAAGCCAATTTTTCGGCTAGAATTTCAACGGACTAAAAGACCGAAAGGCAGCACTATATATGTTGGTTTCCACTAAGGGCAGGTACGCCCTGCGCGTTATGGTCGATCTGGCCGAGCACCAGGCGGCCGGTCGTATCCCGCTCAAAGAGATCGCGGCGCGTCAGGGTATTTCGGAGAAGTACCTCGAGAATATTCT
Source organism: Collinsella aerofaciens (assembly GCF_005845035.1). GTDB lineage: Bacteria > Actinomycetota > Coriobacteriia > Coriobacteriales > Coriobacteriaceae > Collinsella > Collinsella aerofaciens_I. Next base: position 68,505 of record NZ_SPFO01000007.1, read on the forward strand.
GGCTACGCTCGTGCGCGCCAATATGCTCTCGGGCATGCGCGGCAAGGGCGGCGGCTATGTGCTCACGCGCCCGCCCGAGCAGTACACGGTGGGCGAGATCCTGCGCCTGACCGAGGGCAGCCTGGCGCCGGTCGCCTGCCTGGATGGCGACTGCAAGGGCTGCTCGCGTTCGGATGAGTGCCCCACGCTCGACGTGTGGAAAAACTTGGACAAGCTCATCAACGACTACCTCGACGGTGTGACGCTCGACCAACTTGTCGCTCACAACGAGGGCTACGACTACGTGATCTAGCCCCACCTGCCGCGTGGGGACAGGGTGGAAATGGAAGAATTTCTGACCCTCTGAGACTGGACAAAGAAGGCCGTCCATTTTTGCGATGGGCGGCCTTTGCTTTGTGTTTCTGTGACTCCTGACGACGGATTGTTTTAATCGTTGGCGACGCCGTCGAGGATGCTGCGCATGATGGACACCAGGATGCTGCCCATAAAGGCCGAGCCAAAGCTGGCGATAGAAATGCCGGCGCCTAGGAGATTAACCGACAGGTAGCTGGCAAGCTCGAGCATAAAGCTGTTGACCACGAGCTGGAAAATGCCCAGCGTAATAATGGTGAGCGGCAGCGAAATGACCGTGAGGAACGGCTTTACGAGCGAGTCGACGATGTTGAGGAACAGCCCCACAAAGGCAAAGCAGACCCAGGCTTCGGCAAAACCGAAGGGTTGGATGCCGGGGACGAGGAACGTGGCGATTGCGATGGCGATCGAGGTGAAGAGCCAGTTAAGCATAAAGCGCATGGTGTGATCCCTTTCTGCGCAGACAGTGTGTCGCTTTGTTTGGACGCCCATTGTCGCAAATATTCGTGGAGCTTACGTGCGCATTTAGTTTCAAAACGGCGTTCGTCCTGAAAAACGCGCCGCTGGCAGAGAGTCTTGTCGCTTTAGTTTGGTGGTGTGCTACACTGCTACGGGCAAATGCCCCATGCATTGTTTTATTGCATAGAACGGGCGAACGATGCCCGATGTCAGTATCAACTTCGATGCCTTTTGGCGGGTTTGGCGGTGATCGATGAATATCGAGAACATGTTTGACAAGCCTGATGTCAAGCAGCTGGTCCACGCATTTAGTCTTTTGGACGACGAGAAGGATATTCAAGCGTTTTTGACCGATATCTGCACGCCGCGCGAGATTTGCGATCTTTCGCAGCGCCTGCAGGTCGCGCGTTATTTGGATGAGGGCGAGCCCTATGTTGAGGTTCAGGCCCGCACCGGTGCTTCGTCCACCACGGTGAGCCGCGTGTCCAAGGCGCTCAACGGCGAGTACGGCGGCTATCGTAAGATCCTCATCAAGCTGGAGGATGGCGAGTAGGCCAACGGCAAAAACGAATTGCACAGAACCGTCCCTTCGGGGGCGGTTTTTTTGGTGCAAAGGGGTCAGGTCTGTCCCCGATGCACCAAAAGATGTTGGTGTGGGGCCATGTTGTCCGCGTGGGCGGGTAGGATGGATACATTGATTATTGCGAACAGTTTGAGTGGAGGATCATGCCTGTTCGAATCTATACCACCAATGCCGGCGCGGACCTGAGCGATGCCGAGGCGGCGCTGCTGAGCGACCTTGTTGCCCGCCATGGACGTGCCGTATTGCTGGCGCCTACGTTTGCCGAGCTCGACCTGTGCCGTCACGATGCGGCGGTGGCCGGCGCTTCACTGGGCGTTGACTGCAAGACCCCCTCATCGTGGCTCCGTTCGCTGTGGGAGCTGATGGGCGACGGCCGCAGCTTCGTCGACAACCTGCAGCGCCAGATGCTGTTTTCGGATATGGTTGCCCGTCGCGACGATGCCGACCTGCAGCCGCTTTCTCGTAGCCAGGGCACGGTGCGCATGCTCGCACGCATGGCTCGCGATGTGCTTCCGGGCGTGGCGGGGACAGGTGCCGAACGCCACTGTGGCAACGCCTGCCAGCCCGAGCCCAAAAGCGATGCCGAGGCCCGCGTGTTCGAGCTTTTGCGCGCCTACGCGAGCGGCTTGGACCGCCGAGATCTGGTCGAGCCCTGCGAGGCGGCCGACATGATGGCCGGCGCCTTGGCCGACAATCTGCCCGCCTGCGCCCGCGCTGTGTTCGTGCGCGGCGTCACGTCGTTTGCGCATGGCCTGCTCGAGCTGCTGTCTGCCGTGGCGAATGGCGGGGGAGAGGTCGTCGTGCTGCTCGCCCGCGAGCAGGCGGCAATGCGCGAGGAACTTGCTGCGGCCTTTGATGCCCGCGGCGTGCTGTTTGAGATTGCGCCGCTGGGGGAGGACGCTGCCGCGTCTAAGACCTCCTCTAAGCCCACCGCTCAGCCTGCCTTTATAGAGGTGGCTGGCCCCCATGCCCGCGCCTATGCCTATGCGAATTCTATTGATAAGTTGGTAAGGGAATGCGAGGAGGCCGCACCGCGCGACGGCGCTGCGGCACCGGCCGATCCTGCGCGCGTGCTCGTGGTGTCCGCTCGGGCACCCCAGTTGTTCGGCGAGCTCGCCGCCCGTTTGGCCGCGCGTCACATTGCGGCCGAGACGACCGAGTTCACGGCGTTTTCCCAATCCATCGCGGGCAGGCAGTTCACGGCGCTTGCCAACCTGATCGAGCGCATGAAGGCTGCTGACGAGGGCACCGCCTCCAAGACCGAGTGGTGGCCCGCCCCGGAGCTTACCGACTGGATTTACAGCCCGCTTTCGGGCGCCGATGCCGCCAGCGCGCGAGCCCTCGATAAGAACATGCGCCTGTCGCGCAGCAAGACCACTGCGGGCGTGAAGAGCCTGCTGCAGAGCGTGCAGGGTCAGGCGAGGGGTGCGCGCAAGGCGGCCAGCGACCAGAACTGGTTTAAGAACGTGCCGTGCGTGGTCTCGGACGTGTTCCAAGCGCTGTGGCGCGACAAACCCGTGACGGCGCTCAAGGCCATGCTTGCCGTTGCCGAGGCGCTGCCCGATCGCGCGTTTGGCGGTCTCGACGGCCAGGCCCGTCGCCAGGCCGAGACTGCCCTGCTGCGCCATACCATCGACATCCTTATGAACGACGCCCGTGCGCTCGACGTGTCGCAGGCGGCGACCGTGCCCGTGCTCGACGGCGTCCGCACCAAGGTGGACAAGCGCAGCACCGCATACGATTACGAGACCTACGAGGTCGATCGCGCCCCGCGTGCCCAGGTGCGCTTTGCGTCGCTTGCCGATGCGGCGGCGCTGCGTCCCAACAGCTACGATGCGGTGCTGTTTGCCGATGTCGACCTGGACAGCTATCCGCTCTCGCATGAGGAGGGCCCGTTGGCCACGTTGACGGAAGAGCTGGATCGCGGCGGCGTGACGCTTGAGCCCGCCGCCCTGCTGCGCGTGCGCTTTGGGCGTGCGATGCAGGCTGCGCGCGGCTCCGTTGTGCTTGCCCGCGTGACGCACGACCGTCAGGCGCGCGAGTGCTATCCGGCTGCCGTGTGGACCGAGTTGCGCGCGCACGCCAAGGCCGCTGACGACGCCAAGGCCGCTGACGACGCCAAGGCCGCTGACGACGCCAAGACCGCTGACGACGCCAAGACCGCTGACGCCGACAAGGCCGCTGACGCCGCCAAGGCGACGTGCGTGGGCGAGGGCGATATCGTAAGGGACTTCGACCCCGCCGCCGGCGAAGGGCTCGAGCGCAAGCGGGTCGCATGCGAAGCCCCTCAGCATCTGAGCGCCGAGGCCGTGCCGTATCTGGTTTTGCGCCGCCGCGATGGTGAGGGCGAGGACGCGCCGCTTGTGCCACGCTTGACGTCCGCCTCGCAGATCGAGGCCTATTCCACCTGTCCGCTGTGCTGGTTTGTGTCCTATCGCGTAAAACCCCAGTCTATCGATGCGGGCTTTGGCAACATGGAGAAGGGCAACTTTGTACACGACGTGTTGGAGCACCTGCATGCTCGCCTGCCGCAGGAAGGTATGGAGCGCGTGACGCCCATGAACCTGCCGCGCGCACAGGAGCTGCTGCGCGAGGTCTTCGACGAGACCCTGGCCGAGCACGCCGGCAAGCGCGGTACCGAGGGCCCGCTCGTGCCACTCTCTCCGGTGGAGGAGCGCCAGGTGGCCGAGATCTTGCCGCAGCTGGAGGGCGTGCTCGCCTATGAGTCCGAGGCGCTTGCGCCCTTTGTCCCGCGCTATCTGGAGTTTGCGTTTAACGAGCTTAAGGTCGAGTATGCAGGTTGGCCGCTCGGCGGGCGCATCGACCGCGTGGACGTGGATGCCGAGAACCGTGCCGTGGTGATCGACTACAAGCACCGTTCGGGCGTCGAGGAGTATAAGCTCGCCGACCCCACGGTGTTCGACGAGAAGACGGGCGCGGTGCCCGCCGACGACTCGCGTTGGTTGCCGCCGCATACCCAGACGCTCATCTACGCGCAGGCCATGCGGCGGGCGCTGGATCTGAACACGCGCGCGGCGCTCTACTTTTCGACCAAGGGCGGCAAGCCGGCGCTGCGCGGCGCCGCGAGTGACGAGCTGCTCGAGGAGGAACGCGGCGACGGTCGTATTCCAGGCCTTAAGAAGGGCTTTCCGGGCGAGGGCGGCAATATGGACTTCGACACCCTGCTCGACCGCGTGGAGGCCGGAATTGCCGAGCGCCTGCGCGAGCTCGAGGCAGGCAACGTTGCTGCCGTCGATCCGACGTCGGCTCACGCCGCGCATGCGCGCTGCTCGTATAACCACGAAGGAACGTTTGTAAGGAGGGACGTGTAGACCATGGATCTTTCGACTTTGATGCCGCAACAGCTGCAAGTCGTCAAAACGCTCGACCGTCCGCTGTTTGTCTCGGCGGGCGCCGGTTCGGGCAAGACCTTCACCCTTACGCGCCGTATCGTCTACGCGCTCTCGCCCGAATCCGGTCCGTTCGTTGAGCATCTGGACCAGGTGCTCGCCATTACCTTTACCAAGGACGCCGCGGCCGAGATCCGCGACCGCGTGCGTCGTGCGCTTATCGAAGAGGGCATGGACGAGGAAGCCCTGACGGTTGACGACGCCTGGATTTCGACCATCCACGGCATGTGCTCGCGTATTCTGCGTGCGCATGCGCTGGAGCTGGGCATCGACCCCGAATTCACGGTGCTCACCGATACCGATGAGCTCATGGACCAGGCTGTCGAGCATGTGCTGGCCCGCGCGACGGCACCCGATGCCGCTCCCGAGCTTGCCGCTTCGCTCAAAGCCCTCTACGCCTGGTATCCCATGGCGGGAGAGGGCGGTCCCTTTGGCGGCGGCACCACCATCAAGGGCTTGGTGCGCGACCTGCTGGAGCTGTCCAGCCAGCTGCCGGGTGGCATGGACGACGTGTGCGTGCTTCGCGGCTGCTCTGATACCTCGGCACTTGCCGATGCCTATCGTGCGGCGCTCGGCGCGAGCAAGGCCGCGACCGAGAAGGCACAGGTGGCGCTTGAGGCCATCGACGTGTTCGAGGCGAGCGACAAGACCATGGCGGATGTGGCGCGGCTCATGATGTCGTGCGGCATGCCGCGCGCGAGCAAGATGTTCCCTAAGGAGAACGTCGAGCTGCTCAAGGCAGAGGCTGCCGACACGTTTGTCAACATTGTGCTGGCTTGCGGCGACCCGGCGCTCGATGCGCTGACGGGGCTCGCCCGTGCCGTGGAGGCGGAGTACCGCGCGCTCAAGGCCGACCAGTCCGCGCTCGATAACAACGATCTGCTGCGCATGGCATACGAGGCGCTGCGCGACTATCCTACTATCCGAGCCGCCTACGAGGGCCGCTTTAAAATGGTCATGATCGATGAGTTCCAGGACACCGACCAGATGCAGGTCGATCTGATTCGCTACCTGACGGGTGCGGGCGAGCGTGCGCTGTGCACGGTGGGTGACGCGCAGCAGTCGATCTATCGCTTCCGTGGTGCCGAGGTCGAGGTCTTCCGCCGCCAGGAGCGCAAGGTGGGTGCTTCGGGCGCGTCGGCAGCTGCCAGCACTCCGGGCGCCGTTCTCGCTTCGTCTGGGGCACCCGCCGGCGAGCTTGTCAAACTCGTGCGCAACTTCCGCAGTCACGACGAGGTCCTGCGCTACGTGGCGCGTGTCTTTGACGGCGATACCGGTGGCCTTATGCAGGGCTTTTTGGATCTTGAGCCGAGTGATGAGCGCGAAGACAAGCTCAGGGCAGAGGCTTCGCGCCGTCAGGCGCTGCTCGTTGCCGGCGGCAGCACGCAGGAGCGCACGCAGGCGAAAGCTCGTGCGATTGCCGAGCGTTTCCGTGCGCTTGCCGATAAAAAACAGCCTCAGGGCGATATGGTGTTGCTGCTGGGCCGCATGACCAATGCCGACGTCTATGCCCAAGCGTTCCGCGACCAGGGACTCGACTGCGTCATTGCGGGCGGCTCGGTCTTTGCCCAAGCTGCCGAGGTACAGACGATTCGCGCCCTGGTGTGCGCGCTTGCCAACCCGGCGGACACGGCGCAGGGCCTTATGCCCCTGCTGGCCTCGCCGATGTTTGCGCTCGGTGCCCAGGAGTTCTTGGCACTGGCGACCAAGCTCGACGACCAGACGGGGGAGACCTCGCGCCGCAATATCGATGCGGGCATCATGAGCGATTGCGACGTGCCCGGCCTGCGGGATCTGCCGCTGCTGACGCGCGCCCGCGAGGTGCTGCGCTATGCGTTCCGTCGCGTGGGGCGCGATTCGTTTGCCGCTATCGCTCGCGATGCGGTCAACGCCTCGGGCTGGTTTGTGCGCCTGGCGCAGCGTGGCCCCGAGGGCAAGGCCATCGCCGCTAACGTGCTCAAGGCGCTCGATACCGTGGCCGAGGCAGAGGCCGAGGTCGGCAACTCGCCGCGCTCCATTGCACTCGCCTTCGATCGCTTCCTGGCGGGCAAGGAGGCGCCGGGTGCGCTCAACGAGGAGGGCAATGGCGCGGTACGCATCATGACGGTGCATGCGTCCAAGGGTCTGGAATATCCGGTCGTGGCGGTTTCCGAGTGCTTTGGCGTACGTAAGTCGACCGGAGCTGCCCAGATGGGGCGTGTCGAGGGCGGCGCGCAGGTTGTGGCACTACCGGCACGCTTTGATGGTGTTAAGCTCGCCGACGGGACTTTCGTCAAGGGCGACGACGTCAAAAAGCAGTTTGAGCACGCATTTAAGGGCAAGGGCACGTCGCTGTGGCTTTCGCCGGAACTTATGGACGATGTCTGTGCGACGGGTTCTCCCGCCGAGGCATTTGTGCGCCTGCGCAATGATGACCTGCAGCTCTCGCTCGAGGAGCGGGCCCGCTTGCTCTACGTCGCCATGACGCGTGCGCGCGAGCTGGTGATTCTGGCGATGGACGTCGCCGTGAGTCGCGGTAAGGTGCCGGCACCGTCTTTCGACGTCGAGTCCGACCTGACCTATGACGTGCTGCGCCGCATTCTGCCTGGCCAGGGCCTGGGTATGCCGCAGCTCGATGCCGACCACTTGGTGTTCGACAATTCCCAGCCGGGCGATTACGAGCTTATCTCGCTGGCAAACTTTACCTTTGGCGAGCAGACGTTTGAGGCTAACGCTTCGTTGGATGCCGAGGGCAGGCTTGTCCGCGGTGGTGCGGAGGCGGAAGGCGCCGGCGCAGATGCCCGCGTCGCCGTTCTCGGTCCTGCCGACCCCGAGCCCGATGCGTTTGAGCTCGTGTATCCCCGGGCGGTGGGTGTGCGCATGGGCACCTGCCCGTATCCGGCGCGCGATTCGTACAGCTATTCGTCGATTGCCGCGGTGCTGCATGCCGAGGCCGAGGACCATGCCGCCGAGGTGCGCGTGCCCATGGACGAGGCTGGCGATGATGTCGAGTCGGATGGCTCGGAGATGACGGATGCGGATGTGGCTGCTGTCGAGCCCGTCGGCAATCCCATGGCCCTGGGCTCGGCCTTCCATGCCGCTTGCCAGTGGCTCATCGAGATGGGCGCCGACGAATTGCCCGCCGAGCGCGCCGATACCCTGGCTCGCCTGTGGCACCTGACGTCGGAGCAGCGCGAGCGTTTTGACGTTGCTCTGGATCGCTGGCTTAAGTCGGCGGTTCGCGCCGAGCTGCTTTCCTGGCCGTGCGTTCGCGCCGAGGTGCCGTTCTTCTCGCTGGGCTGCGAGGACGAGGACATCGCCCGCTACGGTGCGTATGCCGAGGGCGCTATCGATGCCTTGGCGACCGATCCGGCAGATCCGTCGCGTGCGTTGGTCATCGACTACAAGACAGGTGGCACGCCGGACGAGACACCAGACCAGTTGCTCGAGAAGCATGCCCTGCAGGCGCGCGTCTACGCCGATGTTCTGCATAAGGCGGGCTACGAGGCGGTGACCGTCAAGTTCGTCCGTGTGGAACAGCCGGATCCAACCATCTTCGTCGAACCCGCCGAGCCCCAAGTAGTCACCTACAAGCTCTAGCCTCAATAACTTGCGGTGGAATAGTTCCTGAATTGCTGCTCAGGCGGGCCAAAGGGGGTGCGGACAGAAAGTTGGACCGTGAAGCGGTCCGGACTGGAGGTTCGCATGTACAGCAGGGAGAAGGTCGAGCTCTTCCTCCTGGCGACGGAGGACGGCATGGGGCCGACCGCCGCCGCGAAGTTCGCGGGGGTCACGGTGGGCGCGGCCAAGAAGTGGGCGACGGGCCACCTCCCGCACAGCTACACCGGGGCGCGCTGTAGAATCGTGGCGAGGAAACCGCCACGGAAGGAGGCCAGCTTGGGCCCCGACAAGTCGATCTATGCCCCGCCCGCGACCGGCCCGCTCGCCGGGCTCAACGAGGACCAGATAGAGAACCTGCTGCTCAGGGCGGTGTTGGACGACCTAAAAGCGGAAGGGTGGGACCCGGCTTCGATCTCGAACAGGAGCAAGTGCGAGCTCGGCGAGAGATTGAGGCGGGCGACCGCCCTGCCCCTCCGCTCGATCACAGGTTTCTTGAGGATATCGAAGAGCTCCTATGAGTACTGGAGGCCCCGCGTCGCCGTGCCGCGCGACCGCGACGCCGACATACGCGACCGCGTGGTGCGCATCTTCCGCGAGGGCTCGGGGTGCTGGGGGGTACCGCACCGTCTGGGCGCGCCTGCGCCGCGAGGGCGTCCGGGCCAGCGAGAAGCGCGTGGCCCGCGTGATGCGCGAGGAGGGCCTCGAGGTCGTCTACAACAAGAGGCGCGCCCGGGGCTACAGCTCCTACGCCGGCGAGGTCTCCAAGGCGCCGGAGAACCTCGTGAACAGGAGGTTCCGCGCCGACGAGCCCAACCGGCTGTGGCTCACCGACATCACCGAGTTCAGGCTCCCGGGCGGCGAGAAGGTCTACCTGAGCCCGATCGTCGACTGCTTCGACGGGATGCCCGTCGCCTGGTCGATCGGGCTGCACCCCGACAAGCGCCTCGCGAACTCGAGCCTGCTCAAGGCCTGCGCGGCGAGGCCGGCGGGCGCGCGCACGACGATCCACTCGGACCGGGGCGGCCACTACCGCTGGCCGGAGTGGATCGGGATCTGCGAGGAGAACGGCCTGGTCAGGAGCATGTCCGCGAAGGGCTGCAGCCCGGACAACTCGGCCTGCGAGGGCTTCTTCGGCCGCCTCAAGAACGAGTTCTTCCACTACAGGGACTGGGAGGGCGTGACGGCCGAGGAGTTCATGGGGAGGCTCGAGGCGTACCTCGTGTACTATCGCGAGGAGCGGATAAAGAAGTCCCTCGGGTGGCTCAGCCCGATGGAGTACCGCAGGAAGCTTGGATACGCCTAGGCGCGGTCCAAGAAATCGTCCGCACCCCCAAACAGGAACTATTTCACCGCAACTGCCGTAGGAGCCGTGTGGGTTTGGCTAGGTTCGGGTGGCGTCCGCGCCGTGGGGTAAAATCGTTCAGTCAGAACACGAACCCGCATCGGAGCTCATCACATGGCATTCGTCCATCTGCACAACCACACTGTCTTCTCTATGCTCGACGGCGCAACCCGTATCCAGGATATGGTCAATCGTGCCGTTGAGCTTGGCATGCCCGCCGTGGCCATTACCGACCACGGCTACATGTACGGCGTACCCGACCTGGCGCTGGCCTGCGACGCCGTCAACCACAACACGCCCGAGTATAAAACCTGGAGCCACGACAAGGCCTTCTTGGAAAAGGACCGCCGCGACGAGCTGGTGGAGCCCGATCCTGAGTCAAACCCGCGCGAGCATGCCCAGTATGTGAAGGACATGGCCATGTGGGACGAGAAGGGCAACATCGACGAGCTCAAGCCGCCCCTGGTCATTAAGCCCATCTTTGGCTGCGAGGTCTACTTTACGCCGGACGAGACGCTCGCCCGCGACCACAAGCCCGAGCTCTACCACATGATCCTTCTGGCCAAGGACCAGGAGGGCTACGTCAACCTGATGCAGACGGTTTCCGAGGCCGCCGTGCAGGGCTTTTACTACAAGCCGCGTGTAACGCTCGACAACCTGCGCCGCCATGCCAAGGGCATGATCTGCACGAGCGCCTGTATCGCCGGCATCATCCCCAAATACATTGATCGCGGCGACATGGAGGGCGCCATCAAGTGGGCCGAGACCTTCCGTGACACCTTCGAGCCCGGTGACTTTTACATCGAGATCCAGGAACATGGCATCACGACCGACAACGGCCTGACCGACGAGCAGATGGACCGCACGCTCATCGACATCGCCAAGCAGGTGGGCGTCAAGGTCATCGCCACCAACGACTTCCACTATTTGCGCCGCGAGGATGCGCCCGTGCAGGACGTCATCATGTGCATTGGCATGAACGCCAAGGTCGATGACCCCAACCGCATGCGCATGACTGGCTCGGAGTTCTACATGAAGACCGAGGAGGAGATGCGGGCGATGTTCCCGTATTGCCCCGAGGCCTGCGACAACACGCTCGAGATTGCCGACAAGTGCTACGTGGAGCTGGACTGGGACTCCATCATCCTGCCGCGCTTCCCGCTGCTCGATCCCGGCGAGACGCACGAGAGCCAGTTCCGTCGCGAGTGCGAGAAAGGCCTGCGTCAGCACTACGGCGACGACTGGGCCACGCGCGAGATCGGCGGCGTCAACATCAAAGAGCGCTTTGAGTACGAATACAAGGTCATCTGCGACAAGGGCTTTGCCGCCTACTTCTTGATCGTTGCCGAGTACGTGCAATGGGCCAAGGACAATGGCATCGGCGTCGGCCCCGGCCGTGGCTCGGCCGCCGGCGCCATCGTCGCCTACGCCATGAACATCACCGCGTTCGACCCGCTCGAGAACGGCCTGATGTTCGAGAGGTTCCTGTCCCCGCAGCGTACCGAGATGCCCGATATCGATATGGACTTCGACGATGAGCGGCGCCTCGAGGTCGTTGAGCACGTTCGCCAGCTCTACGGCCCCGAGAAAGTCACCCACGTCATCACCTACTCGACCATCAAGGCCAAGCAGGCTATCAACGACGCCGCGCGCGTTCTGGACTACCCGGTCTACATGGGCCAGCGCCTGTCCAAGATGGTCTCGAGCGACCCCAAGGTCAAACTCAAGCAGGTGCTCGACAAACAGCCCGGCAAAGAGGATCTGTTTAACCCCGATTTTGCCGAGGCCTATAAAAAGGACGACGACGCTCGCCGCATCATCGACACGGCGCTCTCTATCGAGGGCCTCACTCGTGGCGAGGGCGTGCATGCGTGCGCCGTTCTGATCTGCCGTGACCCCGTCAACGAACATGTGCCGACCAAGCTCGATACCAAGGGCGGCGTCGAGATTACCCAGTACGAGGGCCATACCGTCGCCGACATGGGCCTGCTCAAGATGGACTTCCTGGGCCTGCGCACGCTGACGGTTATTTCCAAGGCAAAGGCCAACATCAAAAAGAACTTTGGCATCGACATCAAAGAGGAAGAGATTCCCTTTGACGATCCCGAGATCTTTAAGCTCATGGGCTCCGGCCACACTGCCGGCGTCTTCCAGGTCGAGTCCGCCGGCATGACGGCCACGATCAAGAACATGAAGCCCACCGAGTACAAGCACGTCGTAGCATTGATCGCCCTGTACCGCCCGGGCCCGCTGGGCGCCGGCATGGTCTCGTCCTACATCAACCGTATGAACGGCAAGGAGCCGGCGGTCTCCTACGACGATCGCCTGGACGACATCCTGGGCGAAACCTACGGCACCATGGTCTACCAGGAGCAGGTTATGCTCATCTCCGTCGAGATGTGCGGCTTCTCCAAGGGCGAATCGGACTCGCGCATCCGTAAGCCCGTGGCTAAGAAAAAGATCAAGCTGCTCACGTCGACGGTGCTGCATTGGGAGGATGGCTCGGACGAGACCACCTACGACCACTGGATGAACGGCGCCATCAAGAACAACTACACGCGCGAGGTCGCCCAGAAGATTTGGGACGATGTTCTTGAGTTCGCGTCCTACGCCTTCAACAAGTCGCACTCCGCCGGCTATGCCATTCTGGTTATGCAGACGGCATGGCTCAAGGCGCACTATCCGCACGAGTACATGGCGGCCGTTCTGACGTCCTATACGGGCAAGACCGACAAGATCGTGCACTACGTCTCGGCGTGCCGTCACGACGGCATCCCCGTACTGTCGCCAGACGTCAACGAGTCCGGCACCGAGTTCACGGCTACCAAGGAAGGCGTGCGCTTTGGTCTGGCCGGCATCCGCGGCGTTGGTACCGGCGTGGCGCAGGCGATTATCGCCGAGCGCGAGGCGGGCGGTCCGTTTAAGACGCTGCACGACTTTGTGGAGCGCGTGGACTCGAGCCAGGCAAACCGTCGCGTGATCGAATCGCTGATCAAGGCAGGTGCCTTCGACTCCACGGGCTATCCGCGCCGCCAGATGATGCACTTTGTGGACAAGAACAACCCCGAGAACATCATCGACGCCGCGGTAAAGCGCCAGAAGGACCGTGCGAGCGGCCAGACCTCGTTCTTCGACATGTTTGGCGACGTTGAGGGCTCGGGCTTCGAGGTCAGCGTGCCCGATCCGGACGGCCAGGAGTGGGACCGCCACCTCAAGCTGAGCCAGGAGAAGGAGGTTCTGGGCATTTACGTCTCGGACCACCCACTGCGCCCGTTTGAGTATGCACTGAGCAAAGCGCGCGACTTCTCGTTCTCGCAGATCGACACCGGCTACGAGGTGCAAAACCCCACGGGCGGCACTATCAACCAGGAGATTCCCGAGGGCAAGGCGCTGTGGTGGGCCGGCATGGTCTCGAGCGTGTCCAAGCGCGTGACCAAAAACGGCGACCCGATGGGCATCGTGCAGCTCGAGGACATGGAAGGCGAGGCCACGGTCGTGGTGTTCCCCAAGACCTACAAGGAGGCCGAGGGGTACCTGTACGGCGAGGTCGATCCCGAGACCGGCGCGCAGCTGTCCGATGCGTTTGTGCGCATTAAGGGCAAGCTCGAGCGCTCGGACCGCGGCGACCAGATCATCGCGCAGGAGATCGTGCCGCTGGAGCTCAACGAGGAGAACAACAAGCCCAAGGTGTTTGAGGTCATGGTGCCCAATAGCCGCTTTAGTCAGGGCAATATGGCGCGTCTTGCCACGGTGCTTACCGCCAACCCGGGCGGCGACCGCGTGGAGATCTTTATCGAGCAGGTGGACGGGCGCGTGCTGCGTGCCGAGGTGCCGGCCAAGGTCAACGCACGCTCGATTCCGCTGTTGGCAGAGGCCAAGGCCATTGTGGGTAACCAAGGCAGAGTGACGGTGATCTAAGGGCGACCTTGCTGGTCCGCGCGAGATTGGAGGAAGTGATGACGCAGGGGACGTTTGCGCAGGCGCTTCGTAAAGAGGCGGCGCTCAGCAGTACCTTTATGAAGGGGCGCTCGCTCATGCTCAACGGCGCCGTGCTGTCGTTCGAAGACTCCGGCTCGCGCTTCTCCAAAAATGTGACTATCGAGGGCTCGGTGCGCGGCTCGCGCGGCGACCTGTACAAGACGCACGTGGCGCTCGACATGGACGAGCACGAGGTTGTCGACTACGACTGCGATTGCCCCGCCGCCTTCCGCTATTCCGGCATGTGCAAGCACGCCATCGCCACGGCGCTAGCGTATCTGGATGCCAGCGGCGCCGAGTCCGTCGAGGGTTTGCGCACGCCGGTCCGCACGTTTACGGTACCGCCCGCACAGTCCAAGCAGCCCGCACGCCCCGCGCCCACCGCATCTGCGGTCAACCCCAACTTTCCCTTTCCGGCACCCATCCCCACGAGCCCGAGCCTTGTGGCGGCGCTTTCCGATCTTTCGGACGCGCGCATGGATGAGCTGGCGAGCATGCGCCGCAAGCTTGCCGGTGCCGTTGATCCCGATGCGCCCAAAGCGGTGCTGGAGCCCTCGTTGGTGCCGTACTACAATCCGCTGTTTGCCGACCGCTTTAACTGGGCGCTTGAGTTTCGCATTCGCAGCGGTTCGGTGTCCTACGTGGTTAAGGATATCGACGGCATGGCCGATGCCTATGTGCGCGGCGGTACGTTCTCCTATGGCAAGAAGCTTACGTTTGTCCATGTGTCCGAGGCATTCGACGACGTATCGACAAAGCTGCTCGACTTTATCGCAATGACGGTCGCCTACCTGAGCGACATCACGAGTTCGCGCTCGGCATCGTACGACTTTGCCCGCAGCGGCTTTGTCGCCGAGCGTCAGTTGCCGGTATCCGAGTATTCCGTCGTGTCCGTGCTGGACCTGCTGCGTGGCAGGACCCTGTCCTTTGAGCCTGCTTGGTCGCGGGGGACGACGACGCATCGCGCCTACGAGGTGGCCGTCGAGCCGTCGCCGCAGGGGGAGGGACAAGCCCCGGCTAAGCGCCCGCCGCTCCTTGCCGCCAAGATTGCACCGGCGGCGGGAGGCAGCTACGACTTGCGTCTGCCGGCCGATACGTACTGCTTTGTCGCGGGCGACGCAGCCTATCTGGTCGATACGCGCCGCGCGCGCCGTAGCGACACGGCGTTTGCCCAACATGCGGCGCCGTTCCTATCGCACTTGTTGCCCTGCCGCACGCCGGTCCATATCGCCGCCGACCAGGTGGGCGAGTTCTGCCGCATGGCGCTGCCCATCTTGCGCGACTACACCGACCTTACCGCTCCCGCCGCGCTCGACGCCGTGGCGCCCGAGCCGAGTTTTGCCATGGCGATCGGCGTCGACGATGGGCTTGTGACCTGCAAAGTTACGGTTACCTACGGCGATTGGTCGGCAGATCTCTTTAGTCTTGGTGCTCCGGGCAGTCCCTTCGAAGAACAGCGCCCCGGCGTTCCGCCCCGCGATACGGTGGCGGAGTTTCGCGTTATGGACACGGCGGCCCTGTATTTCGATTTCTACGAGGGCGGCCTGGCATTTGAGGAGCGCGATGACGAGAGCCTGTTCCACTTGCTGACCGAGGGCCTGTCTGCCCTGTCCGAGCTGGGCGAGGTCATGCTCAGCGACCGCCTGCGCCAGATCTCGGTGCGCCCTGCGCCCAAGCTTTCTGTGCGCGCGACCGTCAAGAGTAACCTGCTCGACGTCGAGCTGGGTGCGAGCGGGCTTTCGGCGGCTGACCTTGCCATCTACCTCGATTCCTACAAGCGTCACCAGACGTTTGCGCGTCTCACGTCGGGCGACATCGTGCGCCTGGACGAGGGCGCTCGTGCTGCGTTTGGCCTTGCCGAGGACTTGGGCGTCGATGCCGTCGACCTGCTCGACGGCGTGTCGCTTCCCGCGTCGAGCACCCTTTTTGTCGATAGCATGCTCGCGCGCACGCCGGCGCTCGAGGCCGATCGCGACGCCGCGTTCCGCCGCACCGTCGAGCGTCTGGACACGCTCGGCAAGATGGACTTTACGGTGCCTGCCTCGCTCAAGGCCACACTGCGTGGCTACCAGGTCGACGGCTACCAGTGGCTCGGCTCGCTTGAGCATCTGGGCCTTGGCGGCATCTTGGCCGACGATATGGGCCTGGGCAAAACGCTGCAGATGATCGCGCACATTCTGGCGCGCGTGGAAGCGGGGGATACCAAGCCCACGCTCGTGGTATGCCCCGCGTCGCTCGTGTACAACTGGGCTGCCGAGTTGGAGCGCTTTGCCCCCTCGCTTGATGTGTGCGCCATCGTGGGTGCCAAGGCCCAGCGTCGCGTGCAAATTGCCGGTGCCGCCGAGCACAACGTGGTCGTGACGTCATATGACCTCATGCGCCGGGACATCGACGAATACGTCGAGCAGGACTTTGCCCGTGTGGTACTCGACGAGGCCCAGTACATTAAAAACCCGCTCACCCAGGTGGCGCGCGCCGCCAAGCGCCTGCCGGCCGGCGTGCGCTTTGCCCTGACGGGCACGCCCATCGAAAACCGCCTGTCCGAGCTCTGGAGCATCTTCGACTATTTGATGCCGGGCCTTTTGGGCACGCGCGAGTCGTTTGCCAAGCGTTTTGAGAGTCCGGTCGAGCACGCCGAGGGCGACAGCGCCGCTCGTCTGCAGGCGCTCGTGTCGCCGTTTGTGCTGCGTCGTGTTAAGGAAGACGTGGTGGCCGACCTGCCCGAGAAGATCGAGGACACGGTTATGGCACAGCTCACCGGCGAGCAGCGCAAGCTCTACCTGGCCAATCAGGACCGCATCGCCCAGCAGGTACAGCATCGCGAGGCCAATGAGTTTAAGAAGGACAAGCTCAAGGTGCTCGCCGAGCTCACCAAGCTGCGCCAGATCTGCTGCGACCCGCATCTGCACTACGAGGACTACAAGGCGGGCAGCGCCAAGCTCGACGCTTGCATGGAACTCGTGCACGGCGCGCTCGACGGCGGACACCACATCCTGCTGTTCAGCCAGTTTACGGGCATGCTCGATATTATCGGCAAGCGCCTGGCCAAGGAGGACATCGGCTTTTTTAAGCTTACGGGCGCATCGTCCAAGGAAAGCCGCGCCAAGATGGTCGCGCAGTTCCAAGCGGGCGAGGTGCCGGTTTTCTTGATTTCGCTCAAGGCGGGCGGCGTCGGCCTGAACCTGACAGCCGCCGACGTGGTCATTCACTACGACCCGTGGTGGAACGTGGCGGCGCAAGACCAGGCGACCGACCGTGCCCACCGTATTGGCCAGCAACACACCGTGACCGTGTACAAGCTCATCGCCAAGGACACGATCGAGGAGCGCATCATGCAGATGCAGGAGTCCAAGCGCGACCTAGTCAACAGCGTGCTCGGTGGCGACGGTATCTCCTCGGCGCTGTTTACTCGCGAGGATGTCCTGGCGCTACTGGGCGGTGACGGGCGCTAACCTCGCTCGTTATGTGTTCATTTGCGATGCCGTGGATGTTTCGTTTGCCTTTGGGCATAAGAAGCATCGAGAACACCGGCACATCAGCAAAGGAGAACATCATGGCGAAATTCTTTAAGGACTCTGACGGCAAGCTCATCGCTGCCCTTGGCGACGACGTTGCAACCCCCGCCGGCTGCACGGAGCTGACCGCGAACACCGAGGACGCGGCGCACGAGAAGCACGTGCCCGTCATCGAGAGCGAGCGCGACGGTCACGTGATCCGTGCGCGCGTGGGCTCGGTCGAGCACCCCAGCCTGCCCGAGCACTACATCGAGTGGATCGCGCTCGAGGCCGAGGGCCGTCTGGAGGTCCACTACCTTGAGCCCGGCATGAAGCCCGCGACGTTTTTTGCCGGCGGTTCCAAGACCGGCACCGTCTATGCCTATTGCAACCTGCACGGGCTGTGGTCCGCGACGTTCTAGGAGCGTGCCCCCGCTCGGGGTATCATAGCTAGCATATGCACATGCAAGCGCCGACTGCATCTTGCGGCCGGCGCTTTTACTACGACAACGACGGTTTACGACGGAAAGGGCTGAGCCATGAAGCTCGCACTTGCACAGATCGATATGCGCCTGGGGGATATTGAGGGTATCTGCGGCCGCATCGAGGATCAGGCGCGCCTGGCCCACGAGCGCGGTGCGCGCGTACTGTGCGTGCCGGCCCCGCTCTTTATGGGTGCCCTGCCCGGTGGTCTGGTGGGCGCTGCCGACTTTGAACACGATATGCTTACTGGCCTGTCCGGCGTCGCTGAGCGCATCCAGGAGCTCGATATGATCTGCATCGTGCCCGCGGCGGTTTCGTTTGAGGGCCAGCCCCTGCTCGACTACATGATGCTCAAGGACGGTCGCGTGGTGCCCGCGCGCGCAAGCATTGCCCTGCAACGCGGCGAGAACAACGACGCGCGTTGGGCGCCGCCGGTGTTCGATGTGGACGGCGTGCGCATCGCGGTGATCTTCGATCTGGACCGCGAGCTCGAGATGCTGCCGACCGGGGTCGATTTAATTGTCTATTTCCAGTTCAACGCATTCGATATGACTGACCGCGAGACCGCTGCCGTTGCCGCCGTGCGCAGTGGCGCCTACCGCAAGATCGCTTCCAAGCGCAGCGTGTGGTTTGCCTGCATGGCGCCGGTCGGTGCGTACGACGAGTCGGTGTATACCGGCGGGTCGTTTGTGCTCGACGACTGCTGCCGCGTGGTGGCCCAGGCGCCGTGTTTTGAGGAGAGCCTGCTGGTCCAGGAGATTCAACGCGGCGTGATGCTCGATGCCCTGGAGGACCATGAGCTGCCCGAGTTCCGCTCTGAGGAGTGGTTGTGGCAGGCACTGGTGCTCGCCGTTCGCGACAACGCCCGCGCCCGCGGTACGTCGCGCGCCGTGGTGGCGCTCGAGGGCGACCTGCCGTCGTCCCTGCTGGCGGCGCTTGCCGTCGACGCCTTGGGTCCGCGCAATGTGATCGGCCTGGTGCTGGGGCGCAACCGCATCTTTACGCCGGCGCAGGAGGAGGCCGAGGCGGCTCGCTGTTCCGCCGTTCGCGCCATTGCCGAGCGCCTGCATATTCGCACGGTTGAGCGCGATGCGCCGGATGCCGCGCGTGTGCTCGACCGCGACGTGTCGGCAGGCGATGCCGAGCGTCTGCGCTCCCGCACGCTGGGCCTGATGCTCGAGGATACGGCGCTCGAGCTGGGCGCGATAGCGCTGAGTCCGCTGTCCAAAACCGAGTACGCGCTGGCGGCGTCGGCGCTTTGCGGTGGCTACCAGGGAGATTACGCGCCCTTCGGCGACGTGTACCTGTCGACGCTCGAGTTTGTGGCGCGTGTGCGCAACCGTACGTCTGCTGTGGTGCCGCAGGAGCTTGTGACGCTCAATGCGGTGGAGGATTGCATGGAGCGCGTGCTGGCGCAGGCGCTCTCGACGCTCGATGGTCCGGTCGACATGCTCGACCGCGCGGCGCAGCTGCTGGGCGGGTTGGAGCCCGGCGAGATCGACGGCGCGCTCGAGGCGCATGTGGACCGCAACCGTCCCTTCGACGACATTCCGATGGCCACTGGCAAGCCCGAGGCCTGCTCGCTGCTGCTGATGCTCGTTCGCCAGGGCGAGGCCGCTCGCCGCATGTTGCCGACGGCGCCGATTGTCTCGGCCCGTTCGTTTGCCGAGCGCTCGTGGCCGTATATGCTTGCGTGGTCGGATTTGGGGCTTGGTGGCAAGGAGCGCATGACGGTCGATTCGCTGGCGCGCGCCGAGGTGCGCCGGTTTGACGAGGGCGATGCGAGCGAGCGCATGCGCGGCGAGATGATGGGTCTGCTCGGCGAGTTGTTGGGCATTTCGCCCGAGCAGATGGAGGAGCTGCGTTCCGAGGACGGCCAGCGCCGCCTGCATGAAGGTATGAAAAAGTTTGAGGGCGAGGTCCAGGACGCCATCGACAAGATGATGGGCGGCCAGGGCGGGCCGCAAGGTGGTCCGCAGGGCATGCCGATGCCTCATCCCCCGGTGGATCCTCGCCAATTTCCCTTCTTCAGTCAGAACTAGGGTTTTGATAAGGGAATGCCACGAGAGGGATTTCCCTGCGATCGTAAGCTCAACAATTGAGATGATCTTGCCTTAAGTATATCGGCCCCATTGTGTTATTCTAGAACAGACGTTCGTGAATGATGCGCGGGGCCTTTCCCTTGCGTATGGCAAAGGCGAGGGGAGGCTGGCTTGGTTATCTTGGGTATTGACCCCGGTTTGGCCCATACGGGTTGGGGGATTATCGAGGAGCGGCGCGGCGAGGTTCGCTGCCGTGCCTACGGTTGTATCGAAACCAGTGCCGGCAGCCCGCTCGCGGTTCGTTTGTCACATATCGCTCGCGACCTTAAGGATGTGGTTGAGCGCTATCGTCCCGATACCGCTGCCGTCGAGAGCATCTACTTTGGCGCCAACGTTCGCTCGGCAATACCTACGGCACACGCCCGTGGCGCCGCGCTCGTGGCGCTTTCGGAATGTGCGCTCGAGATTGGCGAGTACACGCCCATGCAGATCAAGCAAGCCGTCGTGGGCACAGGTGCTGCGGATAAGCGGCAGGTTGCCTACATGGTGCGTACGTTGACGCAGCTCGACCACGACCCGCATCCCGACCATGCCGCCGATGCCCTGGCCTGCGCTATCTGCCACGTTAATCTCAGCCGCACCCGCGCCCTCACCGGCGGCGAGTTCTACCAACAGAGAGGAACCGGATACTGATGATCTCCCAGCTCCATGGAACGCTTGTCGAGGCCACGATGAGCTCGGCCGTTGTCGATGTGTCGGGCGTGGGCTTTGAGCTCGGCATCTCTGGTAGCACCGCGGCCACGCTGCCTGCGCCCGGTGGCGAGGTTCGCCTGTATACCCGCATGCAGGTACGCGAGGACGCCATGACGCTCTTTGGCTTTGCCTCCAAGGACGAGCGCACGATGTTCGACCGCCTTGTGTCCGTTTCGGGCGTGGGTCCGCGTCTGGCGCTTGCCGTACTTTCCACCTATACGGTGGGGCAGCTGTACTCCTTGGTGATGGCCGAGGACGACAAGGGCATGGCAAAGGTACCCGGCGTGGGCAAAAAGACCGCCCAGCGCCTGATCTTGGAACTCAAGAGCACCTTTGCCAAGGACAAGGGCTTTGTGCCGGTCGATGTGATTCCCGGCCAGGTCGCGATGCCGGTGCCCGCTGCTGCTCCTTCGGCGCTTGACGACGCCCGCGCGGCGCTCCTTTCCATGGGCTTTAGCCCACAGGAGACCGATGTTGCCCTGAGCGGGTATGATGGGCAGAATATGCGTGTCGAGGACTTGCTCGGCGCGGCGCTTAAGCGACTCGGAATGGATGCGTGATGTGGGAAGCCGATGACTCTCAGGACCTGTGGGCGACGCCCGGCAACTCGCCGGCGGCATCCATGGCGCATGGCGAGCGCATGGTGGGCTCGGAGTTAACGCCCGAGGACCTCGATGTCGATCGCACCCTGCGCCCCCAGCGCCTGGACGACTACTGCGGCCAGGAGCATATTAAGCAGAGCCTGCGCGTGCTGATCGAGGCGGCGCAGAGCCGCGGCGAGACGCTCGATCACGTGATCTTCTCGGGCCCTCCGGGCCTGGGCAAGACCACGCTTGCCACCGTTATCGCCAACGAGCTGGGTGCTCAGATTAAGACGACGAGCGGTCCTGCCATCGCGCGAACCGGTGACCTGGCGGCCATCCTCACCAACCTGCAACCGGGCGACGTGCTGTTTATCGACGAGATCCACCGCCTTAACCGTTCGGTCGAGGAGGTCCTGTATCCCGCGATGGAGGACTTTGCGCTCGATATCGTGATCGGCAAGGGTCCGGCGGCGCGCTCGATTCGCCTGGATATCCCCAAGTTCACGCTGGTGGCGGCAACGACCCGCTCGGGTATGTTGACCGGCCCGTTGCGCGACCGCTTTGGCATTTCGTATCGTCTGGACTACTACACCGTCGAGGAGCTCGCTCAAATCGTGACGCGCTCGGCGACCATCCTGGGCGTGACCATTGACCATCCGAGCGCGCTCGAAATCGGTTCGCGCTCGCGCGGCACGCCACGCCTGGCCAACCGCCTGCTCAAGCGCGTGCGCGACTATGCGCAGGTGCGCGGCAACGGCCCTATCGAGCTTGACATTTGCCGCCAGGCGCTCGAGTTCTTCGAGATCGATGAGCTTGGCCTGGACTGGATGGACATTCGCATTTTGGAGACGCTTGCCAAGACGTTTTCCGGTCGCGCCGTGGGCCTGACGACCCTTGCCAGTGCGGTAGGCGAGGACCCGGGTACGCTCGAGGACGTGTACGAGCCCTATCTGCTGCAGTGCGGCCTGATGATCCGTACGCCCCAGGGCCGCCAGGCAACGCTTCGCACGTTTGAGCATCTGGGTATTGAGCCTACCGTTTAGGGACCCTTGTTTTGGCGGGTTTGTAGGCTATCGCTGGGCATTGGATAAACATATCGTCGTTCATCGGTTACGGGTGCTTTACTATTGCGCGCCCGTGCTATGCTGGATTGGTCTTTTTCTCACACGGTAACGAAAGGACCGCCCATGCCTACCGACATCGAAATCGCACGTTCTGTAACGCCGCTGCCCATTACCGAGGTGGCTAAGAACGCCGGCGTCGACGTTAAGCACCTGATTCCGTACGGCTTCGACAAGGCAAAGGTCGACTATTCACTGCTCAACGAGCCGACCGATCACCAGGCCAAGCTCGTCCTTGTGACCGCTATCAACCCCACGCCTGCGGGCGAGGGCAAGACCACCACGACCATCGGTCTGGCCGACGGCCTGCGTCGTCGCGGCGTCAAGAGCGCCGTGGCCCTGCGCGAGCCTTCGCTCGGTCCCGTGTTTGGTGTGAAGGGCGGTGCCGCCGGCGGCGGTTGGGCCCAGGTCATCCCCATGGAGGACATCAACCTGCACTTTACCGGTGACTTCCACGCCATCGGCGCTGCGAACAACCTGCTGGCCGCCATGCTCGATAACCATATTCAGCAGGGCAACCAGCTTGGCATCGACGTTAAGCGCATCACCTGGAAGCGCGTCGTCGACATGAACGACCGCCAGCTGCGCCATGTGATCGACGGCATTGGCGGCAAGGCCCAGGGCGTGCCGCGCGAGGACGGCTTCGACATCACCGTCGCCTCCGAGGTCATGGCGATCCTGTGCCTGTCCACGAGCATCAACGACCTCAAGGAGCGCCTGGGCGAGATCGTCGTCGGCTACAGCTATGCTGGCGAGCCTGTCCGCGCCCGCGACCTCAAGGCTCAGGGCGCCATGGCCGCGCTGCTTAAGGACGCGCTCAAGCCCAACCTGGTGCAGACGCTCGAGGGTACGCCCGCGTTTGTCCACGGCGGCCCCTTCGCCAACATCGCCCACGGCTGCAACTCCATCATGGCCACGCGTATGGCTATGCGCTTTGGCGATGTCGCCATTACCGAGGCAGGCTTTGGCGCCGATTTGGGTGCCGAGAAGTTTCTCGACATCAAGTGCCGCATGACGGGCGTTCGCCCCAGCGCCGTCGTGATTGTCGCGACCGCCCGTGCGCTTAAGTACAACGGTGGTGTTGCCAAGGCCGACCTCAACGAGGAGAACCTCGAGGCGCTCAAGGCCGGTATGCCCAACCTGCTGCGCCACGTCGACAACATTCAGAACGTCTACGGTCTGCCCTGTGTGGTTGCCATCAATCGCTTCCCGACGGACACCGAGGCCGAGCTGGAGCTCATCGAGTCCGAGTGCCAGAAGCTGGGCGTCAACGTTAAGCTGTCCGAGGTCTGGGCCAAGGGCGGCGAGGGCGCGCTCGAGCTGGCCGATGAGGTCATGCGCCTGATCGAGCAGCCGAGCGAGCTCAAGTTTGCTTACGAGGACGGTGCCGATGTGGCCGACGCCCTCGAGGCCGTTGCCACCAAGGTTTACCGTGCCGACGGCGTTGACTTTACGCCGGCTGCCAAGCGCCAGCTCGCTGAGCTGCGCGAGAACGGCTTTGGCAACCTGCCGGTGTGCGTGGCCAAGACGCAGTACAGCTTTAGCGACAACGCTAAGGCCCTCGGTGCCCCCGAGGGCTTCCGCATCACCGTGCGCGAGCTCAAGGTTTCCGCCGGCGCTCACTTCGTGGTCGCGCTGACCGGCAGCGTTCTGACCATGCCGGGCCTGCCCAAGGTTCCCGCGGCCGAGAACATCGACGTCGACAACGACGGCAACATCACCGGCCTGTTCTAAGCTCGCTATTCATAGCCGCTTGCCCGCCCCGCCGCGCCACCAAGGCCCGGCGGGGCTTTTTATCCCGAGGACCGCGCATGTCTTGTAGATACCGGCGGGCACTGCCCATCATAGGCTTTTGCGCGGGTAGAATGCATGGATAACTCGATGCTTGCAGGCGACGGAAAGGAAACGTTGCATGGACCAGGATAAGACGACCGTAATGGGTGGCTACGGCTCCGCGCAGGCGGGTAATAGCGCCGATGCGACCCGCGTTGTGGCAAATCCCGGCTACGTCGCGCCCGACGCGACCCAGGCCACGGCCGAGCCCACGCGAGTTATGGGTTATGGCAACGCGGCGCCGGACCCTTACGCTGTCCCTTCGCAAAGCCCCTACGGCAACGTGGCACCAGACCCGTTTGATTACGCGCCGCAGGACCCCTATGCCAGTTCCGCGCCGGACCCTTACAGCGATTTGTCGCAAAATTCCATTCTGCAGCCTCAGCAGACGACGTATATGCCGCGTACGGCACAGGCCCAGCCTCGTTATGACTCGCGCGATTCGCGTGCGCGCCAGCCCTATCGCGAGTATCCCAAATCGATTCCGCAGTATGGCGAGGACGAGGGGGAGAAGTCCTCGCGTTCGTCGAGCGTTATTAAGAAGATTCTCATCGTACTGGCGATTTTCTTTGCCTTATCGGTTGTGTTTGCCATCGTGTCGGGCATGCTCAATAAACGAGGCGCTTCAACCGATACGACGGCAGAGCAGGCCGAGGCTACCCAATCAGGCGCTGTGGACCTGAGTGATATCCCGGGACAGTACTGGTCTAACGCCAAGAAGCTCCTCAAGTCGCGCGGGGCCGACTTTCGAACGCCGTGATTCTGACCGACGATGGCTCGACGCCCGTTGTCGATGCTAACTGGGTGGTTACGTCTGCCCGCTACAACGGCGATGGCAACTTGGAGGTCCAGCTCACTCGTAAGGATGGCTCGTCGGGCAATGTGTCTGGTGGCCAGGGCGGCACGGATAGCTCGAGTTCCGGCGCGCTGGAAGATCTCAGCAACAAGGCCCAGGAGCTGGGAGACAAGGCCCAAGAGCTGGGCGATACGGCCCAAAACCTCGGCGACACCGCGCAGAACCTGGGCGACATGGCGACGGATGCCTGGAACGCACTGCAAAACGGCATTTCGGGCGCACAGGGGAACTAGCGGCTGAGCGGCTAGAGCCTTAGCAGTGCAAACAAAAACGGGACGCAGTGTCGCGTGACCGGGCGCATGTGCGCGTGGGTCGGCGGTCCTGCGTCCCGTTTTGCCGTCGATTACAGACGCTCTGCCGGGCGCTCGGGCGAGCTAAAGCCCGAGTCAAACGTGACGACGCACGAGGCATCGGGCCTGCGCTCGTGCACGATGCGCGTGACGAGCTCCAACAGCTCCTCGTCGGATATGTCAAAGCCGTCGGGGCGCACCAGGTCAAACGAAACGAAGCCGTCGTGTTCGTGTAGGTCGTGGATGGAGAGCGCGGGATCAATCTGCATGACGCCGCGCTTGACCCAGCCGCGCAGATCGTCGCCGGTGGTGGCGATGGGGTCGCAGTGCAGCGTGATATCGATGCCCATCTGGCGCTTGATGTCGTGCTCGATGGTGTCCAGAATCTCGTGGTGCTCAAATGCGTCGCCCTCGCCAGGCATCTCCACGTGGGCGCTGGCAAACTGACGACCGGGGCCGTAGTCGTGCACCATGAGGTCGTGTGTGCCCAAGACCTGCGGATAGGACATGATCTTGTCGCGGATTGCCTGGACGAGCTTGGGGTCGGGCGCTTGCCCCAGCAACGGGCTGATGGCGTCGCGCACTAGGCCCATGCCGCTGATGCAGATGAAGATGCCCACACCCAGGCCTGCCCAGCCATCGAGGTCAAAGCCGGTCATCTGCGAAATAAGCGCCGCCACCAAGACCGAGCCCGAGGTGATGACGTCGTTTTTGGAGTCCTGTGCTGTGGCGATGAGCGTCTCCGAGTCGATGCGGTCGCCCAGCGTGCGGTTGAACGCGGCCATCCAGAGCTTAACGAGCATGGACAAGACGAGGGCGGCTAAGGAGAGCACCGAATATGCAGTGGGGGAAGGCTTGATGATCTTGGTGACCGACTCAAGGATCAGGTTGATGCCGACGGCGCAAACCAGGACGGCGACAAACAGGCCGGCTAGGTACTCATAGCGGCCGTGGCCATAGGGGTGACCTTCGTCGGCCGGGCGGCTGGCAAGTCGGAATCCGAGCAGGCTCACGATGTTGCTCGAGGCATCGGAGAGGTTGTTGAAAGCGTCGGCGATGAGGGAGACGGAGCCGGCGAGCAGGCCCGCGATGCCCTTGGCCAGGCACAGGGTGATGTTGAGGCCAATGCAGATGAGGCTTGCGGAAAAGCCCGCGTTGGTGCGGCAAGATGCATCGACCGGCTCGCTCTCGCTGCCGGGAACAAGCGTATGTACCAGCCGATTTACAAATAGCATAGCGGTCGTCCTCACAATCATGTTTAAGGGGATAGTGTAGCTCGCGCGGGGGCGCCGTGCACCGATGCTCAGAAAATGCAGCAATAGTCTGCCGGTGCTAACGAGCGAGCCTTCTCGTCTGCCTGGGTGGTCCATTTTGGGCCACATGGGTATGGGCATGTGCCTGTTTGCTCGACATACTTAATGTCGACAGCTTTGTGCAAAGGAGGACGTTTCCATGGACGAGATGTTTGCCATTAAATGTCAAAACTGCGGCGGCCCTATGTACTCGCACCAGGCTAAGCGCAGCTTTGAGTGCGCCTATTGCGGCACGGTCGTTCCGTGGCAGGCTGATGCGGGGGAGCCCAAGAGCGCCCTGGGCATTCGCCATACGCCGCTGACGGTGGTGGATGGACTGCTCAAGCTCACGCATGTGTCGCAACTCGAGCGCCCGGAGGACCCGGACTGGTATTTCTTCAATTCGCACTGGCGCAATCAGTCGGTCCTGGAACATCTGCTGTGGGAGGATCGCGGCACGGCGCAGGAGTTCCAAGAGGCCACGCATGTGAGCATTCCTTGCCCCTTCTGTGGTGCGTCCTTTGAGGGCGAGTCGACCCAGCGCGTGTTTGAGTGCCCGTCCTGCGGCAACAAGATCGGCATTGCCGACCTGCTCAAGCCGGGGACGTTTAGCAAGCGTCTGACCATGGGCGTGGGTGCGGAGTATGTGCCGGATCAGGGTATTCCCTGCGAAATCTCGCCGCAGCAGGCACGTGCCAACGCGCTGCAGCTGGTGCGCCAGTACCCGGATGCCTTTGCCGGGCACGACGTGGAAGATGCGATCCAAAACGACATGATGCTCTTCTATTTCCCCATGGCGCTGGCGGACCTGCGCATGATGGCGAGCTTCCCGGGCAAGGGCCTGAGCAAGGAAACCCTGGTGTACTACGAGGTGCTCGACTGGGCATACCCCAGGGCAAACTACCTGGACGTTCGCCTCATGGGCATTTTGGAACCGTGGGACTTTGCCAAGGTCGGTCCGTTCGATCCCGCCATGCAGGAAGGCGACTTCCGCGTCGTCTCCGTCGATGCATCTACCAAGGACCAGGTGGTCATTGATAAGTTGGCGCTCGACGTTGCGGGCAACGATGCCGAGGCCGTACTGGGGCTCAATAAAAAGAGCATCCGAACCTGGGCGCGCAAGGCCCGCAAGCATAAGGATGGCCTGGTGATGGTGCCGGTCTACTTTGTCGATCGTCCGGCGACGGACAGCCGCGATGGCGAGCAGGTGCGCATTGCCGTAAACGGACAGACGGGCCGCGCGGCCGCGGTGGTGTTTAGTGACAAGCGCGAAACGCACGTCGTGGCGCCGCTCAATCCGAGCCTGCATCTGTCCGGTGAGAGCACCGTGCATGCCACGCCCATCGAGGTCAAATACGTTAAGTCGCCGTTTCTGTACCAGATCGTGCGCCGTGGAGGCGGCGAGCAACCGCGCCAGGTTGCAGCGGTTGCCGAGGGTTCCTACCGAGAAGAAAAGCCCAAACGCCGCGGTCTGCTGGGTACGCTATTTGGGAAGTAGGGGAGTAGCGCCGGTTGTTGCCGTAACGTGATGGCCGGGGGTGCGGGGCGGCTCTCAGGAGTGCGGGCTGCCGTCTGATTGTTTGAGGGTGCCAGATGAAAATAAACAGTGGAGCGGCTGCACAAGAGCCGCCCCACCGGGTAAAATCAGGTTGTGCCACGGAACCCGCTCCTCAGTTAGTCACACTTCGGAAGCGCGGGCAACGCAGGTGCAAGTGTCTTGAGGGCCGGCTGCAACCGGCCCTTTTCTGTGACAGCCAATGGATCCACATCAGACGAAGGCCGCGTCTTTGCCTGTCAGGTCACGCTCGCCAGCCACGGCTAGAATGTCGTTGCCGGCGTCCATGACCGGTATTGTTTCGTAGCGTGCGTCGCAACCGCGAGTGCGCCTGCGACGGCTGCGGTGGTTTCGGTCGCAACGTGCTGTTACCCTTGCGTTTCGCCATTGGTCGCTTCGTTGATGGCGCGGTACTCGGCGCTTAGTTCGCGCGCCAGCTCTTCCTTGCTTGGAAGATACGGCAGGTATTTGGCGGCAAACACTTGGTCGTTGTCTTCGGGCAGTGTGTACTCGACGATCGAATCGCTTTTGTCCGCGCAGAGCACGATGCCTATGGGCGGATTGTCGCCTTCGTTCATGAGCTCGCGCGTGTAGTAGTTCACATACATTTGCATCTGGCCCAGGTCCTGATGCGTAAGGTCATCGGTCTTAAGGTCGATGAGCACGAAGCAGCGCATCAGATAGTTGTAAAAAACAAGGTCAATATAGAAATGGCGCCCATCAAAGGTGATGCGCTTTTGGCGCGCCTCGAAAGCGAAACCACGGCCAAGCTCCAGCAGGAACTTCTGAAGATGCGTGATGAGCGCCTGCTCTAGATCGCTCTCGCGAAACGCAGTATCGTCCGAGAAACCTAAAAACTCCAGTACATATGGGTCGCGGATGATATCCTCGGGGCGACGAGCCGGGGCGCTCTTTTGGATTTCCTGGATGACGGCCTCTTTGTCTTTGCTGGCAAGTAGGCGCTCGCGGAACATGGTGTTGATCTGGCGCTCGAGCTGACGCGTGCTCCAGCGAGAATCGGCACATTCGTTCATGTACCATGTTCGAGCATCAGGGTCGGTTATACGCGATAACCTGCGGTAATGTGTCCAATTCAATTCGGAACGCAGCGCGTTCCGGATTGGGAACGCAAGATAAAACTGACGCATGTATCTTAAGCTTCTGGCGTTGAAGCCTCTGCCAAAATCCTTAGTCAATCTAACGGCAAGTTCGTCGATCAGTGCATCGCCATACTTGGCGCGCTCCTCTCCGCCCTGTTCATCAACAATACTCTTGCCGATCTCCCAATATGCCTCAACCATCGCAAAGTTAACGGCGGTATAGGCCTTGTCGCGAGCGGCGTTGAGAATCGAGGAGACCTGCTTGTAAAAACCTTCGGGCACGATTGCCGATTCTCCACGGTTTACCAGTTCACCCATCACTGTCGCCCCACTTTCCTCTTGTGGAATGCATCTTTAACGCATTTAGTTTAAAGCCTCGCGCGGACACGAATTGCTATGTTGTCTGGCACCTTCGCATGGGAGCCTTGCGGTGACTAAAATGTGACCATAAAGGCAGTTTTAACGAACCCCATGGGAGTGACACGCATGGACAACAACACCTTGCTGTTTCAGGACAAGGGTTCGGGTAGGTTTAAAGACGTCAAGATCTACCCTAACCGCATTGAGGTACTCAAGAAGGGCACTTTTGGCGGCAAGCACACCGAGATTGTCTACCTTAAGGACATCACGGGGGTCAGCAGGATCAAGGGCCGCGACGTTTTCCTACGTAACAGGCTGTTGACTGCCTGTGTCTTTAGTCTGAGCAGCCGCTCCCAAGCTCAGGAGTTCGTGAATGCGCTGAACATGGTGATGTAGCCGATAACGGTGTTCGGGCTAAGGTAAAAATCGGGGCGCAGAACGGTATTCTGCGCCCCGATTGAGTTAATGCGCCCAAAAGACTGGCTTGCCTATTCGTTAACGTCCTCGGTATTGTCGCGGGCATTGGCAAGCATCGCCGCGCCGGCGACCGTTGTCGCCACGGCGGCAGCGGCGAGCCCGGCGGCGATACCAGAGCCGTCGCCCGTGTCGGCGAGTTTTCCGGTCGAGCCCTTGCTCTTGTTGCCCTTGCCGTTCTTGTCGGCGCTGTCCGTGGCGGCATCGTTGCCGTTGCCGTCGCCGGTACCGTTGCCGGCGCCGCCTGCACTGCCCGAGGCCGCTACGGTAAAGCTTGCGGCTCCATCGCTGGCGAGCGTGTAGTTCTGTGCCGCGTCGCCCAAAAGGCTTTTCGCGCGCACCCAGTACGTCCCTGCGGCAAATGTTTCGCCCTCGGCCATTGCCGTGCCCGGAGCGCCGTTCGCGTCGTGCACAAACTCGAGCTGGGCCGTGCAGGCATCGGTTTCGAGCTTGCCCTCGAGTGATGCCGCAATCTTGGCGCGCACGTCTTCGCCGGCCTTAAGGCCTTCGAGTCCCTCAAAATGGGGCGTCAGCGCGCGTGGATCGATATCGATGGGCACGGAGCCCCGCAGCTCCGTAACGGTCTCGTTGCCCAAGGCGTCGACATCCACATATTCGATGGCAAACGCATGGCCCGAAGCCGCCACGTTGAGTACGTTGCTGCTGTCGACGAGGCGGAAATGACCCTCGCCAACGGTCTTGCCGTCCTGGAGCGAGGCGTCGCTCAGCGAGTCGCCATATGTCATGTGCATGCGGGCTGGGAGGTAGCACGAAGCTGTCTGCTTGTGCTGCGTATCGTAATTGCGCTGGTAGATGCTCCGGGCCAGTGCGGCATCAACAAAGTCGGACGCAATGATGCCAATGCGCTTACGGCAGTTCTCTTTTGTGCCCTCAACTCCGGTATTGTTTATATACGAGCTCTTGTACAGGTGCTCGTCGACCACTCGCGCTGCGGTAAAAGGGTTGTTTTGCGTGCAGCTAGTGTAGTTAATAAACCAGCAGCGCTCCGTTGCCTGCACCGTTGTCCCGTCCGCGGCAGTGATATCTACGGTGCTGGGCTCGAACTCGGCCGCCGCCTTCAGGGCCATATCGACCCAGTCGATCTTACTGGATCCCGTGCAGCTGTAATGGTCTTGGGCATATACCGCTGTGCTATAGGGCTCTTTGTCGCCCGTATTGCCCGCAGCCTCAAAGCCTTGCTCGTATTTCACGAGGCACATGGACTTTCCGGAATGCGCCTTGATTTTGTCGTCCCATTCGGTGAGGTCGAGGCCCCACGTGTGGCCGTCTACACTGTCGCCGGCGAGTTTAAATCGACGCAGCAGGACGATCTTTCCGCGCACCTCGTTCAGTGTGGGGACATGGCTCGACGTATAGAACAGATCGGAGTTATTGTCCATAACATTGGCGAAAGCCGTCGTAACACTGTCGTCGGTGGCTTCGTCGTTGCCTCGTGACACCAGCATGATGAGCGCTTCTGACGGGTTTTCGTTCAAAAATGTTTTGAAGTAACCGATGACATCGG
The DNA here is from genome assembly GCF_005845035.1 of Collinsella aerofaciens. Taxonomy (GTDB): domain Bacteria; phylum Actinomycetota; class Coriobacteriia; order Coriobacteriales; family Coriobacteriaceae; genus Collinsella; species Collinsella aerofaciens_I. The sequence goes on from NZ_SPFO01000007.1 coordinate 99,990, forward strand.
AGAGATGTATAAAGCCCCCGTCTTTTTTGAGCAGGTAGCATATTCCATGGTCGATGCCGGGGTCGCCGTTCTCGTTGTTCTTTCCAAGTCGGATATCAAAATAGCGAATGCCTTCGAGCAGCTGCGTGGGGATGTAATCCTGCTGGCACTTTGCAAGCGAGGTTTGGGGCTCGGTGTCGTTGTCGACGCTGCAGGTGCTTGAATCATGCGTGCCCGGGATGCTCAGCTCGTCGAGGTATTTGTTGCCGTCGACGTATTTCATCCAGCATGGTCCGTCGACTTAGCTGCTATACGTGATCCAGTCGATACTTCTAACCGTGGTATTGATCTCGCCCTTGTCGTAACCGACAAGTTCGAGCTCCCACGGAATGCTCTTCCTCTTGTGGCAGATCTTGTTGTTGTCTTGGTCTTTGCCGTCCTTTTCTATGGCCAGGTAATTAATGTCTTTTTTCTCGTTTGTGCGGTCTCGGATGATGTAGGTTCCGTTTTGCTGGCGGTCGAACGCAAAAGAGCGGCTGGGCTTGCCGTCATGCTCACCACTCCATACGTGGATGACCTTTCCATCTTTGTCCGAGTCGCCATCGACCGACCAAATGCTGTAGCCCGTCTTCTTGTGCTCTTCGAAATTGAGCAGGGTGCGGATGGCATACCAATTTGTATTATCTGTATCGGTCTCTACGTGCTCAAGGATGAGTTTGCTGGACGTGCCGTCATTAAACAGGTGGCAGACGTTGCCGATGACGTTGCCGTCTTCGTTGACGCTCGCGGTGCGAAAATAGCCCGCGGGGCGAAGGCGAATGACGAACTTGTCGAGGGTGGCCGCCGATGTGGGCGTGTCTTCTGCAAATGCCGCGCGCACGGGAAGGCCCAATCCCGCGGTTTCGGGCAGGCTTACAAATGGCGACAATGCTGCGAGTCCTAGGCCCAACGTGAATGCTCGACGGCTGATGGCGTGGTGTTCGGTCATAACTCCTCCGTTCGCAGGGTGCGGTTATGCACTCATTTTGTTCACTATACTGCCCGGATGTCTAAACGTGTTGGCTTAATTGTCTGCGCGGCGCTATAAATCGGCGGGCGGGCGCGTTGGGGCGCTTGTCTATTTGTGCTGCTACCGCGCTGGGGGTGGTTTTGCCGCCCGGCACCCTCGCGTTCGCCGGCTATCGGCATAAGAAAGGGAGGGCCGGCGAGCCGGTCCTCCCTTAATACGAAGCGCTGGGGCACCGCCGCTTGTTAGCACTGCGCCCGTGTTTCCCGCTGCACTCGCCAGTCGCTTAGCGCTTGATCTCGATATCGTCGAGCTTGACGTCCATGGCCTCGGTCTTGGCCTCGGCGATGTCGTCGGCAAACTCCAGAGACTTCATCATGGTCTCGACGGCGTCCTTGTGTTCCTCGACGTTGTCGATACGCACATACACGCTGCCACCGTCAACGTCGGTGAAGTACTCGGTCGTCACGCCGCCCGAGTGCGTAAAGTAGGCGCTGCGCCAGGTCTTGCCGTTGTACTTAACGGGATCGCTCTCGGTCCATCCGGAGTTGGTCTTCCACTTTGCCTCGTAGTCGAACAGTTCATCGGCGTTCTTGTCAGGATCGAAGACGGGGATGAAGCGGTCACTGGCATGCTCGCTCTCGGTGAACTTAAACTGGGCCCTGTCGGCGGTATCGCCTGCAACGTCCGTGATTTCGACGCCCTCGGGCACCTCGACTTTAAACCAAATGAAGTCAGTCCTCATATCCACGGCTGGCTTTTCCGCTCCACCGCCACCGCCGCTGCCGGTAGCGCCGCCGCTGCCACCGCAACCCACCAAGGCAACCGCGGCAAAGAGACTGATGCAGAGGGTGAGAATCGCAAAGGCCTTCTTTTCCATGGTCGTGTCCTCCTCGATCTGTAATCGTCCATGGGTTACCTCCCTTTACTGTACGCGTGGACGGCTCCTTCGGGTGGGCCATGTGTCCCATTCTGAGGGCCGGATTTGCGCCGTTAAGTGGCAATATGCACGGGTCCAAAAGAGGGGAGGGCCGGTGCTGTCGGCTCTCCCCGGGTTGGGCGCCCGTTGTTTTAATGGGGCGCGCCTACGCGGGTTCGCGTAGGCGCGTACGGGTGCCCCGTTACTTGATCTCGATGCTCGAAATCTCGACTTCACGTGCCTCGTCAACTGCTTTCTTCATGTCGTCGGGGAACTCGATGGAGTTGAGAAGCGCCTCGGCTTCTTTCTTGTGCAGGTCGAAGTTCGCGATGAGAACGCAGACGCTTCCCGGCTCAACGTCGGTAAAGAGATAGGTATGGGTGCCGCGGTTGTCCTTGCACGTTCCGGTGAGCCATGTCCTGCCGTTGTACTCGACGGGGTCGCCAACTTCCCACTGGAACATGCTGCTCTTTCGACCTTCATCGGCAAGAGCCTCTTCTGCCGTCATCTTCTCTTCCCAAACAGGTATGAAGCGGTCAACCGTGGTGTTCTCGTTCTCGGGGAAGGTGAGCTGGACCCTGTCGGCGTTCTTGCCGGCGGAGTCGCTCACGCCAACGCTCTCGGGCATCTCGACCTTAAACCAGATAAAGTCGGTCTTCTTGGCGACGGGGACCTTTTCCTTGCTCTCGCTCTTGGGGACGCTGCCGCCGCCCGATGCGCTCCCGCCGCAGCCGACAAGGGCAAACGCGGCAAAGAGGGCGATGCAAAGGGAAAGGATCGATAGGGTCTTTTTCTTCATGGTGGCGTCCTCCTTGTCTGCCAGGGACATCGTGTGCCGCGGATCGCTGGGGCGGCGGTTACGCATGTCCATGATGTCTTTGTTTACTGTGCGGTTATTCTTCCATTCGTCGTCCGGTGCCGTGATGAGCTTGCCCCAACATAGGGCTCCTTACCTATAATGTATGCCCCAGTTGCCGCTGCCCGGAAGTCTCGAAAGGTGGGCCATGTGTCCCATGTTTGCGGTGTCGACGCCTATCGCGTGCCATAGAAATCAGCGATGGCCAGGTACGCTGACGCCCGTGTGCTTATGGGCTAGACTTAGCACCATTATGTGATCGATACAGTCGGCAGGCAGTCGCCGTCCGACCGATGTATATGACTTGAAGGTGCATGCGTATGAGCCAAGAGATGATGGATAAAACCTGCCGCGGGTTTGCCGAGGCGCTTGCCGCGCGTGAGCCGGTTCCCGGCGGCGGTAGCGCGAGCGCCTTTGTGGGCGCGCTGGGAGCCTCGCTTTGCGGGATGGTCGCGCGCTACGGGGCGACCAATCCCGCGCTTGCCGATCGTGCGGATGACCTGACGCGCGCGTTTGCTCAGGCTGATGAGCTGGCCCAGGAGCTTGTCGATTTGGTTGCCGAGGACGTTCGCGCCTACGGACAGGTGTCCGCGGCGTACGGTATTCCGCGTGACGATCCGGCTCGAGCGACCGCGATTCAGGATGCGCTGCATGTGGCCGCTATGCCGCCGTATCGCATTATGGACACCTGTGGGCGCGCGTTGGCGCTGCTCGAGGACATGGCAGACAAGGGTTCGCGTCAGCTGCTGTCCGATGTGGCGTGCGGCGCTGTGTTCTGCCGTGCCGCCATGCAGGGCGCGAGCTTGACGCTCTTTGCGAACACCACGTCTATGAAGGATCGCGCTCGTGCTGAGGAGCTCGAGACGGCGTGCGATGAGTTGCTCGACACATGGTTGCCGCGCGCCGATGCGCTGGCGCGCCGCGCCTCCGACGCTGCAAGGAAGAGAGGATAGTCATGGCTGAACTGCTGAAGGGTGCTCCCGTTGCTCGCGCGCTGACCGAGGAACTTGCTGTTCGCTGTGCCGCTTTGCGTGAGCGCGGCGTTGTGCCGACGCTGGCCATTGTTCGTGTGGGCGAGCGCGAGGACGACCTGTCCTACGAGCGCGGTGCCCTCAAGCGCTGCGAGAAGGTTGGCATCGAGGCTCGCCGCGTTTTGCTTCCTGTCGATGTTTCGCAGGATGAGCTGCTGGCGGCTATTAAGGACATCAATGCCGACCCCGCTGTTCACGGGTGCCTGATGTTTCGTCCGTTGCCCGTTGGGCTTGACGAGGATGCGGTTGCCGCGGCGCTCGATCCCGCCAAGGATGTTGACTCCATGACGCCGGCCTCGCTGCTTACCACGCTTTCGGGTCGTGGCGAGGGCTTTGCTCCCTGCACGGCCGAGGCCGTGTTGGCGTTGCTGGATCATTACGGCGTTGAGCTGGATGGAGCTAAGGTTGCTGTGGCCGGGCGCTCGCTGGTGATCGGGCGTCCCGTTGCCGCCATGCTTACGGCTCGCAATGCCACGGTGACGACGTGCCATACGCATACACGCGATCTTGCTGCCGAGTGCCGTTCTGCCGATATCGTTGTTGCGGCCGTTGGACGCGCGAGCACGATTGGCGCGGATGCCGTTCGCGAGGGCCAGACGATCATTGATGTTGGCATTAACTGGGACGAGGCCGCTGGCAAGCTGGTCGGGGACATCGATTTTGATGCTGCGGAGCTGGTCGTTAACGCCATCACGCCCGTGCCGGGCGGCGTGGGGGCTGTGACCACCGCGATTCTCGCCAAACACGTGATTGAGGCGGCGGAGCGCGCATCGAAATAGGCGTTTAGAGGCTGTTTAGGGGGTTAGTTCTATACCACGTGGTCAAAAAATGCCAAATATGAGTACTGTTGCCAAGATAGTCACATATATTTTAGGTTAATTTGGTTCTCTACGATATTTATTATCGATAGAGAACCTATTTTATTGGACCTATGGGGAACTACATCATCTAATTTTTGAACAAATGTAGACTTTCGACACCCATGCGTAGCAAAATTGCTGTTACTAAATTGGTGACAGTACTCATATTTGGCATTTTTTGACCACTGGGGTCCCGAGGGGATCTCGAGGGGTCGCGGTTTCGCCCTTTTTGCGCCGAAGCGATACACTGTTGCCGTTTGATTTCTTCGCTCAAGGAGGATGCGCATGCCGTGCACAACGATTTTGGTTGGTAAGAACGCGAGCTACGACGGGTCGACGCTGGTTGCCCGCAACGAGGACTCGTCCAACGGGGTGTTTGAGCCCAAGCGCATGCGCGTGGTGCATCCCGACGAGCAGCCGCGTGTCTACACGAGTGTCCTGAGCCATCTGACCGTTGAGCTGCCCGACAACCCCATGCGTTACACAAGCGTCCCCGACGTTGTCCCGGGTCATGGCATTTGGGCCGAGGCCGGTTTCAACGAGCTCAACGTTGGCATGTCCGCAACCGAGACGCTCACCACCAATGAGCGCGTCCGCGGCGCCGATCCGCTCGTGGACTATGTGCCCGCCAAGGGCAACGAGGGCGAGGACGGCTATGTGCCGGCGCAGCCCGGCGGTTTGGGCGAGGAGGACATGGTGACCCTGGTGCTGCCGTACGCCAAGTCCGCCCGCGATGGCGTGCGTATCCTGGGCGACCTGCTCGAGCGCTACGGTACCTACGAGAACAATGGCATCGCCTTGAGTGACGTTGACGAGATTTGGTGGCTCGAGACCATCGGCGGCCACCACTGGATCGCCAAGCGCGTGCCCGACGACGCCTATGTGACCATGCCCAACCAGCTGGGTATCGACAGCTTTGACCTGGACGACGCTGAAGGCGCGCAAGCAGATCATATGTGCTCCGCCGACCTGCGCTCCTGGATGGCCGAGTGGCATCTGGACCTGACGCTGGGCGTCGAGGGCGACGGTCCCGTCGCGGTCTTTAACCCGCGTGAGGCCTTTGGCTCGCACAGCGACAGCGATCACGTCTACAACACGCCGCGCGCCTGGTACATGCAGCGCTGCCTCAACCCCAGCGATGTGTGGGACGGCCCCGACGCCGACTACACGCCCGAGAGCGACGACATCCCCTGGAGCCGCGTGCCCGAGCGCAAGGTGACCCTCGAGGACATCAAGTACGTGCTTTCGAGCCACTACCAGGGCACGGAGTACGACTGCTACGGCAGCAAGGGTACGCCCGCCACGCGCGGCGCCTATCGTCCCATTGGCATCAACCGCAACAGTCAGCTCGCCGTGCTGCAGCTGCGCCCCTATGCGCAGCCGGCGTATCGCGCCGTGCAGTGGATGGCGTTTGGCTCCAACTCGTTTAACGCGCTCGTCCCGCTGTACGCCAACGTCGAGACCATGCCCGAGTACTATGCCGACACCCAGGCGCGCGTGACGTCCGAGAATTTCTATTGGGCAAATCGCCTGATCGGTGCCTTGGCCGATGTTCGCTTCCATGAGTGCGGTCGCGCGGTCGAGGATTATCAGGAGAAGGTCGGCGGCATGGGCCACAAGCAGATTCACGACGTTGACGCTGTCGTAGCCGCGCTGCCCGAGGCCGAGGTGCCTGCCGAGCTTGCACGCGCCAACGAGGCCTTTGCCGAGCGTGTCCGCGTGGAGACCGATGCCCTGCTGGGCAAGGTGCTCTACACCACGAGCTGCGCCATGAAGAACTCTTTCGCGATGAACGACAACGTGAGGTAGGGATTTCCCGTCGATCGAATAGCGCTAAAACGCTTTGTCGCTTTCACTCAATCTTGGGTACAAGAACGCCAATGCAGTTGTTTGTGATTGGAGACAACCATGGTTATGAAACTCGATCAGCTTGTTAACGGCGCCATCAACGTTGGCTTTGGCGCCGCCGCCGTTGCCGTCGAGGGCAGCAAGAAGGTTCTCGACGACCTCAATACCAAGGGTGAGCAGGTGCGCAAGGACGCAGGCGCTCCCGATATCGCCCGCAGCGTGTCCGACATGTTCGAGCAGGCCGGCGGTACCATCTCCGATCTGACCGAGCGCTTGGGCATGCAGGGCGAGACCGCGGCCCAGCGCGTGCTCGACGAGCTCATCCTTGCCCGCGTCCGCGTTATGACCGCCCCCGAGCGCACGGCCTTCCTGGCCCATGTGCGCGACATCGTCGATTCGGTCGAGGACAACGTGACCTCGGTGCCCGTCGAGTCCGTTGAGCCCGACGATGCGAAGGATACCGAAGAGGCCGAGTAGCAGCGCAGATGGCAGATTCCACCACCGATTTCAACAATCTAGATCCTCTGGGTGACGAGGCGGCGGTTGTCGATGAGGTCGATGCCGTCGTCTCGGGCGCTCGCAAGAAGCCGCGCGCTGTCGATATGGTCCCCGAGGAGCCCGACGCGATGGCGCCGGACGAGGAATACCAGCTCACGCCGGCGGGTCGTCGCGAACGCATCGGGCAGATTGTTCGCCTGGTCAAAAAGTACCGCGTGTGGGATAACCTCACGCCGGTTCGTTTGCGCCGCCTGCTCGAGGAACTCGGCCCCATGTTCGTCAAGATGGGGCAGATTTTGGCCAACCGGTCCGAGATTCTACCGCAGCGCTTTTGCGACGAGCTGCGTCGTCTGCGCTCCGACGTGGAGCCGGTGCCGTACGAGGTCGTACTCAGCTGTCTGGAAGAAGAATACGGCCTGCGCCTGGGGGAGATGTTCGATGCGATCGACCCCAATCCGCTTGGTAGCGCATCGCTCGCGCAGGTGCACCGCGCTCGTCTGGTGACGGGCGAGGACGTGGCCGTCAAGGTGCAGCGCCCCGGTGCGCAGCAGGTTATGGCACAGGACATCGATATCATCCGCTCGGTGGTGCGTATCGTTTCCAAGTTCGTCAACACCGATCAATTCGTTGACCTGCACGGCGTAGTCGAGGAGTTGTGGACCTCGTTTCGCGAGGAGACCAACTTTTTGGCCGAGGCCAAAAACCTCAACGACTTCTACGAGTTCCATAAGAGCGTTCATGGCGTGACGTGCCCTAAATCCTATCTGGACCTGTGCACCGAGCACGTGGTGGTTATGGATTACGTCGACGGCATTTCGATCGCCGATCCTGAACGCTTGGTGGCCGAGGGCTATGACTTGGAAAAGATCGGTGCCGCGATTGTCGAGGACTACTCGACGCAGGTGCTCGATGACGGCTTTTTCCATGCCGACCCGCATGCGGGAAACATCATCCTCAAGGACGGCATCGTTTACTTTATCGACTTGGGCATGGTCGGACGCATGTCGAGCCACGACCGTGGCATCGTTAAGGACATGATTTTCGCCGTGGCCGAGGGTGACGTGCCCAAGCTCAAGGATTCGCTCATGCGCTTTGCCGTGACGCGTGGCGACTCGGCTGAGCTCGATCATTCGGCCTTTTTGTCCGACTTGGACTTTATCGTGGCTGACTTTGCGGGACTTGACCTGAAGGATCTGGATATCGGCGAGTTTTTGACCTCGCTGCTCAATCTGGCGCGCAAAAATGACGTTGAGCTGCCGAGCGTGGTGACGATGTTCGCCCGCGGCATGGTGACGCTCGAGGGTTTGCTGACCGAGTACATGCCCAACGTCAACATGATCCAGATCATTCAGGCTCATATCAAAAACGAGAAGAGCACCTATGCCCGCATGCGCGAGATGAGCCGCGACTTTGCCGCGAGCAGCTATCGCGCGGCAAAAGGCTCGCTCGAGGCGGCCGAGTATCTGGGCTTGGCTTCGCGCATGCTCACGCGCGGCCAGCTTAAGGTGAACACGCAGATCATGAGCAGCGATAAGGCGCTGCGACAGCTGGGCGGAATTATCGACCGCATGTCGATGGCTATCGTTATCGCCGGTCTGTTTATCGGTTCGTCGGTGGTGTACTACGCACGCATCGAGCCGGTTGTGTTTGGTATCCCAGTCATTGGCTTTATGGGCTACGTGAGTGCGCTGGTGCTGGCGCTCATGCTGGGCCGCAATATCTGGCTCAACAGCCACGGCGGCAAGCACTAGAGGCTGCGGCCGTCACCGCATTTTCCTATCGCAAACAATAGCTTTTACCTTGGGCTTCGCCTGCGTGCGAGGCTCTTTTGCGTGATACCATTTTGACGGTAATAATCGATGGCCTAGATGGTGGTGCGGAGACGCACGAATGCGCGGTTATCCTGCGCATTTGGGAGAATCGGGGTGCAAGTCCCCGGCTGTACCAGTAACCGTAATTCCTCTTGGCTCGGGATGCTCGCGTCGCAGATCGGACGACGTGCCCGAGTCGTTAAGGTTAAGTCGGATCGCCTCCCGTCTTGTATGCGGCTGCGGCTTTTGCCGCCGGTGTGCATAGGGCTCTGGAGGGAAGGGGGACCCCGATGGGGGAACTCGAGCGCAACATGCGCGATGACGTTGGGCAGTCGCAAGGCAACGCTCCAAGTACAGACAATGGGGGACAAATGGATATGTTTGAGGACGAGCGCGAGCGCGCCTCGTTGCATCGCCGTGGCGCAATTGCACGCGGCGTAGCCAAGCGCGGCCTGGTGGCATTCCTGGCCTTCGCGATGGCCTTCAGCACCACGCCGGCTCAGCTGTGGGCCGAGGGCGCCGAGGGCATTGCCGGGGCTGTGGCTCAGGCTACGACGCCGGGCGAGGACGCAGCGCTTGCGGGCGGTGCCGCTGAGCAGAGCGGCGCCGAGGCTTCGGATTCCGGGAGCGCGCCTGCAGCTAGTGCCGCTACAACAGAGGCGGCAACTGGCGACGAAGGCTCGGCGACGGGGGAGAGCCCTGCCACGAGCGAGCAGTCTTCGACGGCATCCGCTGGCCAAGCAGGATCTGCCGCCGCGACTGCCGTCCAGACAGAGAACCCGACAGAAACCGGCGATGTCGCCAAGAAGCAAGTCGAGGTCTCGTTCTCGATTATCGGCACCGATGCCGACGGCAAGGCTCAGACCTGGGTGGCACCTACGCAGCTCAAGCTCGATGAGGGCGCGACGGCTGCGGATGCCTTCATTAAGCTGCAGGAGAAGACGGGCTTCAAGGCGAAGTACGATCCGAACACGGTATACGGTTTCTACCTCGAAAGCATCACGTCCCCGAGCGATGGCCGCACGCTTGCCTACGATCCGACGACTAATGCCTTCTGGCAGCTGTTCGTCGACGGCGTGTCTTCCTCGGTTGGCGCGAGCAGCGTTAAGCTCGCCCCGGGGCAGAAGATTGAGCTTGCCTTTACGGGTGGTAGCGCATCCCCTGTCGTTAAGGACCAGCTTGCTGCGAATGTGACCGTCATTGGTCGCGATGCCCAGGGCAAGACTCAGACTTGGGTCGATAACGCGCAGTATGTGGTGACGTCCGGCTCGAACGCACTTGACCTTACGAAGGTCGCGCTCGAGGCGAATGGCATCGACGCCGTTGCTGCGGGCTCCTTCATTCTGAGCCTTAAGTACAACGGTGTTGAGCTGGGTACGCCGTTCGATTATTCGACCTATTGGCAGCTGTTCATCAACGGCAAGTCGAGCGACTACACGGCAGACAATGTCACCATTCATGCTGGTGATACCGTTACGTGGTTCTACGGTGGCTGGGGCGACCAGTTGCCGTCCGATTCCGTCCATGCTTCCGTTCAGGTCCTCGGTAAGGACAAGGACGGCAAGCAGCAGGTTTGGGCTTCGACGGGCCAGACGAGTCTCAAGGCGGGCTCTACTGCCAAGGATCTCCTTGAGCAGACCGGTCTTACTCTCGATGCTGGCGAATCGTCTTGGGGTTGGTTCCTCAACGGCATTACTTCACCGTTCGATAGTAAGTCCTATGGCTGGGATGCTGCGACTAATAGCTATTGGCGCTTCTACGTAAATGGCAAGTTCGCCGACGTTGGCGCCGGTGCCTATGAGCTCCAAGAGGGCGATGCCGTCACCTTTATGTATGGTGCTGACGCCGATGCCCTTCCTGGCCAGGTTCTTGGGTCTGTCGATGTTATCGGTCCCGATGTCAACGGCAACAATACTCGCTGGGGCTCGGCAAGCAATGTTTCCCTGCCCGAGGGCTCTACGGCTCAGAACCTTATTGAGACGGTCCTGAAGGCCAAGGGCGTTACGTACAACGGCTCCCAGAGTGGTGAGTACTGGTTCCTCAATTCCATCAACTCGCCGTTCGATCACAAGCCGTATGCCTGGGATGCTGCGACCAATAAATATTGGTACCTGTATATCAACGGAGAGCCCTCCTTACTCTGCGCCAATCAGATTACGCTCAAGAGCGGCGATAAGGTTACGCTTGCCTATACCACCGACGATTCGGCCATGCCCGATCCCGACAAGATTGTCGTGGACCCGAGCGCGACGACTCCTGATTGGGATGCCGAGTGGGCCGGCTACGGCAACAGTGGCAACGGTTCGACCGCAACGGATTCCAAGACGCCTGCGCAGGCCGCCGGTCTTAAGTGGGCCTTCGATTGGAAGGCCGAGTCTGGCCAGCAGTATGCCAACTGCAGCGAGCCTGTCATTGCTAACGGTTTTGTGTACATCGCGACCGAGAACGAGCTCATTAAGATCGATTCGTCCACGGGCAAAAAGGTTGCCTCTGCGCCGCTTGCCTCCAAGGTGAGCTATACCTCTCGTCCGATCTATACCAATGGCCTTATCATCGTTCCGCTCAACGGCGGTGCGGTCCAGGCGATTACTGCAGACAAGCTGATCTGCAAGTGGCTGACGCCTGGTTTGACGGACTTGACGCAGAGCTCCTGCACCGTCGTTTCGGACGGCGAGTACGTCTATGTAGGCACGGCTGATGGGAAGAAATACGTCAACGGTTCCTTTACGCGCATCAAGATCTCCACAGGTGAAGTCTCTTGGCAGAACATCGACGCAGCTGAGGGCTATTATTGGACTGGCGCTGCCCTGACGGATAAGTACGCCATCGTCCCCACGAGCGCAGGTACGCTTAAGTGCATTGATAAGGCAACGGGTGATGTCGTTTCGACCATGAAGCTCGGCGCCTTTGCGAACGCTGACTGCGTCGCCGATCCGTCCAATGGCTCGACCTTCTATCAGATGACGCACGACGGAAAGCTCCATGTGATTTCGCTTTCGGCGAAGGGCGTGCTGAGCGAGCAGAAGACGGTCGACCTGGGTCTTACGAATAACATGAGCGCCCCGGCGGTGTCTGTCGACAACTTGATTGTCGGTGGGCAGACGGCTACTGGATCTGCTCTGGTTCTCTATAATCTGAAGACCGGTAAGGCCACGATGGTCACCGCTGCCGACGGTAAAGAACTACCGGCCGGATTTAACGGTATTGCCGCTACTCCGCTGGTGAGTGTTCAGGGCGGCAAGACCCATGTGTACTTCACCGTTAACAGCGCGGATTGCAAGGATTACGTCAACTACTCTGCTGGTGGCGGCGTGTACCGCTATACGCTTGGCGACGCAGAGGCGACACAGATTTATGATGCGGCTGGCCATTACCAGTACTGTGACTCTCCGGTCATTGCCGATGCATCTGGCAACCTGTACTACATCAATGATTCGGGCACGCTGTTCAAGCTTGGGGCCGTTGAGTCTTGGACGGTTGCCTTTAATTCCAACGGCGGGTCTGCTTGCGACACTAAGTTTGTTGCTACGGCCGATGGCAAGCTGGTCAAGCCGGCCGATCCGACGCGCGATGGCTACACTTTCGGCGGTTGGTATACCGATGAGGCTTGCACGCAGGCGTATGACTTCAGTACGCCGGTAACGGCCGACCTGACGCTGTATGCCAAGTGGACCAAGAATGCTGTTAACCCTGGCGGTAATGGCGGCACTGGTTCGAATGGCGGCGACGGTTCTGGTACCGGTACTGGTTCCAGCGCTGGCGCTGGCGCGGGTTCTGGCTCCGGCTCGAAGGGCGGCGCTATTGCCCCGGGCCAGAAGCCGGTGACCAAGACGACGGTGTCGACCAAGACCGAGACCAAGGGCAACAAGTCCAACAAGAAGGACTCCGATAAGTCCGATAAGAAGGACGAGAAGAAGTCTGACAAGAAGGACAGCAAGTCCGACAAGAAGTCCGATTCCAAGTCCGATACGGGTGCTGCTTCCACGACCACTGCTAAGAAGTCCTCTAGTACTTCCGAGCAGGAGACTGGCACCAACCCGCTCGCCATCGTTGGCATCGCCGCCGGCGTGATTGGCCTTGCGCTCATCGCCGTCTTCGTGCTGACCAAGCGCGGCAAGGGTGACGGTAATGCTCGATAAGCCCAAGGAGACCAACGGGCAACAGCCCGACTCCTCGTTTATCCAGCTCGATGACCCAAAGCAAAAGGGCGCCGCTTCGGCGGCGTCCGCCCCTCGTCGCAAGGCGCTCCTCGGCGTTCTGACTGCCGCGTGCATCATTCTGATCGTCGTCTCGTTGGGCTTCGTCCATCCTTCCGAGAGCGGCGCCTGGTCCATTGACTGGATCATTCAGACCGTGACGGGGGAGAGCGTCGTCACCAAGGACACCAAGGGGTCTGGCTCGACCGCCGCTTCGGGTAAAGCTGGGTCCAAGGATTCCAAATCTTCGGATGGGTCGAACGACGAGTCTAAGGGTTCGGATAAATCTGACTCTAAGAAGGAGTCCGAGTCTTCGGACAAGGAATCAAACAAGGGCTCGGATAGCAAAAAGTCCGAAGACAAGGATGGCAAGAAGTCTGGAGAGAAGAACAGCAATAAAAAGACCGACGGCAATCAGTCGACTTCTCAGAACTCGACTTCTTCTGGCGGGGCCGGCTCTACGCCTGGCGCCTCCTCCTCATCCAGCGGGGCATCTTCTGCCCCCGATAACGGCAACGCCTCTACTGGCGACCAGGGCAGCTCGCAGCAGCCTAGCTACGTAACGGTGACGGTTTCGGTCACATCGAGCGCCGTGGGCAATCCTGTGTCCTCTGGTGGCACCTTTACCTTTAACGAAGGCGCTACCGTCTACGATGCCCTGTGCGCGCTGGGCCTTTCTGTCAACGCACATGGCTCGTCGTACGGCACGTATGTCTCCGCGATTGGTGGTTTGGCCGAGAAACAGCACGGCGGCACGAGCGGCTGGATGTACTCCGTCAACGGCACAACGCCCATGACGGCCTGCAGTAACTACGTTCTCTCCAATGGCGACAGCGTGGTCTGGTATTACGTGACAGGCTAGGAGCCTCGACATATTGCATCAAACGGGCGGTTCGGACCAACATCCGGACCGCCCGTTTTTCATGCGAATGGGACTGGCCGCTGGGTCTCTCGGCAAACAAAAAACCGGTTGGAACGGGAATTCCAACCGGTTATACATTCAGGCAAATAGTGAATCGACTACGACCGTGCGCCCTCGAGGAAGAAGCGGCGGCTGAAGTAGTTGTACCAGGTGACGAGGAACGTTGCGATGGCCTTCATGGCCTGGTAGCCGATGCTCAAAAACGTGACGCCCACAAACATGTACAGGTCGTTGAGGCCCAGACCGATTACCGACAGGATGGTGAAGATCGTGAACTCGCGCTTGCGGCTCATGCCCTCGCGATGGTCGAACACGTACTTCATGCTGAGCCAGTAGTTGACCACGACGGACGTGGTAAACGAGACCGTCGTGCTCATCAAAAAGTCGAGGTGGAACAGCTCGACGAGCGCAATGAGCATGCCCCAGTCGATGCCAAAGGAGATAAGACCCACGACGGCGAACTTGAGGAACTGCTTGGTATGAGGTTGTGCCAGTGCCTTGCGCACGTAATCACATCCAATGCGTTGATGAATCGAGCAGAGGATACTTTAGAGCTTTTGCAAGGGAAACGTAAGGTCTTTGGAAAGAACTATACGAACTCGCCAAATATTCAAGAGGTAATCCGCAAACGTTGCAAATCTTCCCGTAAACGAGCAAAGCTCACGAACAACGCAGCGCTCGACGCGCGTCATCCGTGGGCATCGTAAGGCCGTAGGGTTGCGAGTTACTTGGTCTCGTCGCCCTCCAGGAAGACCTTTCGGGTCACAAAGTTGTAGACCATGACAAGCGCGGTGGCGCAGATCTTGGCGATATTGGCCTCGAGCCCCAGACCGGCGTTGAGTGTCAGCACGATACCGTCGTTGAGTGCCAGGCCGATCACTGACAGCACGACAAAGATGATGAACTCGCGGCGGCGGCTCATGCCTTCCTTGTGCGCAAACACGTACTTCATGCTTGCGAGGTAGTTAAAGATGAGTGAGATGATAAAGCCGCTGGTGTTGGCGATTAGGATGTTGAGGCCCAGACCGTAGTGGAGCAGATTCATAATGCCAAAGTCGATAACCGTGGCAATGACGCCGAGGACGCCAAATTTCATGATCTGCGCAAGGAGCTTTTGCATGGTACCTGCCTTAAGCTGGCGCCGAAAAGCGCCGTGGGGATGACAAACTCAGCAAGTTTAGCCAATCCCTGCAGGCGGGGCTAGGCGCGCTCCTCGATAGCACCGTTTCTATATGCATCGAGCAGCTGGCGCAGGTCCTGGATCTGGCCGCGGATCTTGGCGCCAGTATCGGTGTCGCTCACCATGCGGCGACGGTCTGCTTGGTCAAAACGGTTGGTCTCGCTTTCGATGTCCACGTTGCGCGTGAGCGCCTCGGCAACCGTCGTAAAGGCCTGGTGCGACTTGAGGCGGCAGCCGCGTGAGCTCGAGATAAGCGTGTAGCCGGCGATACCCGTCTTGGGATGGTAAGCGCGGCAGAAGCCGCCATCGATGACCAGCAGCTTGCCCTCGGCGCGGATGGGCTGCTCGCCCTTGGTGGTTTTAACGGGCGTGTGGCCGTTGATGATGTGGCCGGTCGGTGAACATGCCATGGGCGCGACGCCAAACTCGCGCATGATGTCATCGCAGACCGAGGGCGACTTGGTAAGCGTAAAGTACGGATCCATCGGCTCGACCCAGGTGCTCTTATCGGCGATATAGGCGCGCTCAAAGGTACGCACCAGGCGTCCACTGGCGGGCGAGTTAAAGCCAATCCACAGGTACCACATCCAGTCGAGGGCGTCGCGGTCGCCCACGCGCCAGGCGCGGCGGGCGATGTGGTCGCAAAAATCGAGATAATCGCGGCCAGCGTGCCAGGTGCCCAAGCAGTTCATGCTGCTAAAGGTGCCGTCTTCGTTGAGCGGAACGCAGCCGTGGAAGAGTAGGTTGCCGTTGGCGACCTTGTACATCGAGCCATGGGAATAGAGGAAATCGATATGGCGATGCAGGTGATCGGCGGTGACAAACTCGGATACGAGCTTGTCGATGATGTGCTGCTCCTGAGACGTGAGCGTATAGGGGTCCGCCGGGTCGACGGTGGGGAAGTCGTTGGTCGTGAGCGGCCACACGCTGCCGTCGGCGAGCGTGACCGTGCCGGTGTCGTGATCGATCTTGTCGAGTAACAGGCGGTCGGTCATATCGAACTCGGGGTGGCGCTGGATAATCTGGCCCTCGAGCTTAAAGAGCAGTACGTTGATGGCCTTGATCAGCGGGGTGATGGACTCACCGGCGGTGTAGGTAGCATCGGCAAAGGCGACAAGCTCACGCAGCGAGATACCGTAATCGTTCTCAAGGATCTCGTAATTGTCGTAGCGTAGGTTGTTGCGCAACACCGTGGCGATGCAGGCGGGCTCACCGGCCGCAGCACCCATCCACAGCAGGTCGTGGTTGCCCCACTGGATGTCGAGCGAATGGTAGGTGAGCAGACGGTCCATAATCTTGGCCGCGCCGCCGCCGCGGTCGAAGATATCGCCCACCAGGTGCAGGTGGTCGACGGCCAGGCGCTTGATGAGTGAGGCGAGCGACTCGATAAAGTCGTCGGCGCTGGCGGTCTCCAGGATGGACTCCACGATGCGCTCGTGATAGCGCACGCGATAGTTGTTCTCGTCCGGGTGCGTGTGCAACAACTCGTCGATGATGTAGGCGTAATCGCGCGGGATGGCCTTACGCACCTTGGAGCGCGTGTAGCGGCTCGAAAGCGAGCGTGCGACCATGATGAGCTGGTCAAGCATCGTCTTGTACCAGGTTGGCGAGTCCTCGCGCTGGCTGCGGACCAGCTCGATCTTCTCGCGCGGGTAGTAGATGAGCGTGCACAGCTCGCCCTTTTCGTCAAAGGAGAGCGTGTCGCCAAAAATCTCGTCGACATGCTCGCGCACGACGCCCGAGCAGTTGTTGAGGATGTGCATAAAGGCTTCGTACTCGCCATGCACGTCGCTCATAAAATGCTCGGTGCCCTTGGGCAGGTTGAGGATGGCCGAGAGGTTGATAATTTCGGTAAACGCGGATTGTTCGGTGGGGAACTGTCTCGACAGCAGGCGCAGATACTTGAAGTCTTGCGGGTTGCGATCGAATGCGACCATGAAGCACCTTCCGATGGAGCTGGTAAAACTGATAAACAGCGTCAAACGTTTATCAGTATGCGCCGCTTTTGTTTCGATTTTGCGCCAGCGGCCGAATTGTCGGCTGAACGGTTTGGTAAATCGATTTAGTTGAGGTAGATATGGCGGTTGAGTGGAGACGACAGAGGGTGTTTTCTCAGATATTTATGCGTGGGGCCGGTGGAGACGATGGTGGTAAAGATGTTCGCTATTTTTGGTTCGATTTGGTAAATAGTGGACATATGTACCGTATGTAGGCTCACTGTGCGATAATTTGCGCAGCAATGAGTAAGGAGCCTCATATGAGTGATTTTGTCCTGACCTGTGAATCCGCCGCCGACCGAACTCGTGAGTTCTTTGCGTCGCGCAATATCCCTGTCGTGTGTTTTCATTACGAGATCGACGATGTTGTCTATACGGACGATCTGTATCAGTCGATTACGCCGGACAAGTTTTTTGCCCAGATTGCGGCGGGCGCCATGCCCAAGACGTCTCAGGTGAGCGTGGGTGAGTACGAGGAGTTTTGGGAGCCGTTTGTTGCCGAGGGTAAAGACGTGCTGCACCTGACGTTGTCGTCGGGCATTTCGGGCACGTACGGATCGGCCTGCGTTGCGGCGCAGATGCTCGCGGATCGCTATCCCCGGGGCGGCAAGGTGCGCGTCGTCGATTCGCTGGCGGCGTCTTCGGGCTTTGGCCTGTTGCTGGAATATGCCGCCGACGTGCGCGATAGCGGGGCTTCACTCGACGAGACGGCTGCCTGGATCGAGGAGCACAAACTCAACCTGCACCACTGGTTCTTCTCGACCGATCTGTCGAGCTACCTGCGCGGCGGTCGCATTTCGGCCGCGAGCGCGATCATCGGCACGGCGCTTAAGATTTGCCCGCTTATGACGGTCGATTGCGAAGGTAAGCTGTCGCCACGTGAGAAGATTCGCACTAAGAAGCGCGCGATTTCCGAGATGGCTAAGACCATGTTGGCACACGTGCAGGACGGTGCGGATTATTCGGGTAAGTGCATCATGTCGCACTCGGCGTGCCGCGAGGATGCCGAGGCAGTTGCGGCGCTGATTGAGGAACAGGTTCCGCAGCTTAAAGGCAAGATTGAGATCAATGACATCGGTACTCTGATTGGCTCGCATACCGGACCTGGTACGGTGGCGCTCTTCTTTATGGGCGACAAGCGCGTGGATTAATTTGCCCCATCACATCGCTGCATGATTGTTCAAACGAAAACGGCCCGCCTCACGTTTGTGGGGCGGGCCAAGATGTTTTACTAGCGTTTCTTTCCGCGGAAGAAGAAGCCGTGCAGTGACGGCTTGAGGCCGCGGTTGGCGCGATGCTCCTCGACGCGCTCGTGGATCGAAGCGACGCGCTCGATGACTTCGTCGGGAATCGGCACGTCGGGATTCATGTTCTCGACTTGGCTGACCTCGGCGGCGGCGACCTGGTCGATAATGGGCACGTCGTCGCGCGAGATGACAGGTGTGGCGTCTTCCTTCATCTTGCGATAACGCTGCATCATGTCGGTCTGTAGCTGCTGGGCCGAAGGCGGCGTCCAGATGATGGCGTTGGCGCCGGCGGCGATGGTTTCACGGATGCTCTCTGGCGTCTTGCCGCCCGGCGCGATGAGCGGCAGGTTGGGATAGTGCTCGCGCAGCTCGCGTAGGACCTGGGGCGTGTTCTTGCCGGCGGCGATGTTGAGAATCTTGGCGCCGGCGCGCACCTTGGCGTGGGCATCTTCGTCGCAGCGAACGACCGTGGCGATGACGGGGATGTCGGCGATGTTGGTGATGTGCTCTACCATCTCGGCAGTAGCGGGGGAGTTGACCACGCAGCCCGCCGCGCCCTGCATCTCGGAGACGGCTGCCATCTGCACGGAGCGCTTACCGGTCGTAGTTCCGCCGCCCACGCCTACAAAGACCGGGCACTCGGCGACGGTCAGCAGCGCTTGTGTAATGGCGGGCTGCGGCGTGAAAGGGTAGACCGCAAAGACGGCATCGGCGTTGGAGTTGCGGATAACCGCGACATCGGTGGTGTAAATGAGTGACTTGATACGGCGGCCAAAGAGCGTAAAGCCGCTGGCCTCCTCGATCTCGTCGGGCATGCGGAGGGCCGCCTTGCGCAGGCGTCCGTCGATGGGCAGGGGCTCCATAGGGAGCAGGCCGTTGGGCGTGACGGCTACCTGGGGCTCGGTGAACTCGTCTGCGAGCTCGACCTCGGAGAAATCGACCGAGGCTACGATGTCCTCGTGAACCTCGGCGGGCACATCGATGGGAGCTTGGTCGTTTGCCGCGGCAGGCGTGTCGAAGGAGCTGGTGCCGACGAAGGCGTCGACGCGCTCATTTAGATCGTTGAGGGTATCCATGGAGGCTCGATTCTATGCGATGGTGGCCGGCGCGATGCAGCCGGAATTGCGAATGCTAAATCGTTTGACGAGTTGATTTTTCCCCGCCGCGCCATCCGTTAGACCGAAAGGCCGGTGAACGTGAAGGAGCTGTGGTGGCGGGTATCGAGGTGCTATCTTGAAAGTCCCGTTAAAAAGAGAGGTGACGCGGTATGGAATTGACAGCAATGTTTGGCTCGATTGGCCTGTGTGTGGGCGCAATCGTTGCCGCCGCGGTCATCTACTTTGTGGTCACGGCCATTAAGGGCAAAAGGGCCGAACGCAAAGAGCGCGCGATGCTTAAACAGCATCGCGACCAGCAGGGCAAACGCGCACAGAGATAGCTTGTTGAGTTTTGGATTCGTGCGCTAGCTGCGTTTTCGGATCAGGGCAATGTAGAAGCCCTCAAAGTCGCGGCTAGGCGGAATGGTCAGCGTGCCGGGCAGGCCGTTGGCGATGGCCGATACCTGACCCGCGGCGATTGCCTCGGTCAGGGCGTTGGACTCGATGCGCGGCTCCTCACCAGCTTCCTGGGCGCGGCGTGCTTCACTTTCGCTTGGCGTGCCGTCGAGGGGGATAAGCTCGCAGTCCATGTGCTTGTCGAGGGCTTCTTGCAGGGCGTCCTCGTTTTCCTGTGGCAAGATCGAACAAGTCGAATAGACGAGCGTGCCGCCCGGTTTGAGGGCTCCCATGGCGCGGTCCAGAAGTGCTCGCTGCGAGCGCGCGCACTTGCTCAGCAGCTGCTCGGTCAGGCCGCGCAGGCTTTTCTCGTTGCCGCTGATGACGGTGCCTGTGCCGGTGCAAGGAGCGTCGAGCAGGATGCGGTCAAAGCAGAAGAACTCGTCGAGCTCGCGTGCGTCGATGCGCATGACGGGCACGTTTTTGGCACCCTGGCGATGGAGGTTTGACTCGAGCTTTTCGGCGCGGGGAATGCTCATCTCGCAGGCTGTGAGGTGCGCCTGGCCCTGGGTGAGGGCGGTGATCTGCGTCGTCTTGCCGCCAGGGGCTGCGCACATGTCTAGGATGTCCTCGCCTGCCTGGGCGCCCAACACCAAAGGCGGCATCATGGACGACAGGCTCTGTAGGTAGATCTTGCCGTCGCGGTAGATGTCGAGATCCCACAGATCGGAAACCTGGGCCTCGGGCAGGATAAAGGCGTCCGGATACCAGGTAACGGTTTGGTGTGCGATGCCGGCGGCATCGAGCGCCGCAGTGATGTCCTCGGCGGTCGCCTTGAGCGTGTTGGCGCGCAGCGTGACCGGGCGCGTGGCTGCGGCGCCAAAGCCCTCGATCATGAGCTCGGCATCGGCGGGAGTATAGGCGCCGGCAACCGTGTCGACCATAAAGCGCGGCAGGTCAGCGGCGCAGGGAAGGGCGGCAAGCTGGTCGGAAAGCTCGGTAGCGGCAAACTGCCTGAGCTTGAGCTCGGCCTTGACCTGCTTTTTCTGCTTACGACGACGCGGCTTGGACATCCGTCTTTCCTTCCACCTAAATGATTATTCTGGGACGGGATTAAAAAATCATTTAATGATCCCCGTCCCAAAAAGACTAGTTTGTGGCGCCCGGGAATGATTTTTTAATCCCCGTCCCAGAATAATCATTCCCGGGCGCGTTGCGTTTGCCTAGTACTGGCTCTCGTGCTTGCTGAAGAAGTCGAAGCGCGGGGGCAGCGGCTTCACGCGGTGCTCGCCGGGCTTCTCGCCCAGGCTCTCCACAAACTCGTCCGTGGAGGCAAAGATGTTATCCCAGCTAAAGAACGCGACCGGGTCGACGTCGAAGTACTCGCAGATGAGCTCGCAGCCGGCCGGCACAATACCGTGCATGAGCACGGTCGCCACGCGCAGCTCGGTAAAGGCGTCGACCAGGGCCTGCGTCATGGCGGCGTTGGCTGGCTCGCCCTCGAGCTTGTTGGCGGCCTTGGAGGCGTCGCTCCAGCGCTTGTTGGCGGCGCGCAGGTAGTCGTCGCACACGGCAAGCGCGCGGTGCGTCTCGAACTTGTACATGGCCTGCTCAAAGGCGAGAGCTGCCTGCTCGGCAGCCTCGACCACGGCGGCAGAGGCGGCACCGGCGGGGATGCAGCCGTTGCGGTAGGGGCTCTCGTCGCCTTCCTTGACGGCGACGCCGTAGAAGCAGCTGCGGGCCAGACGGTTGAACACGCCGGTCAGCAGCGCACTCTCCTTAAGGGCCGGGTCGATAACGCGCTTGTCGTCGCAGGCGCGCACCTCGTTGCCGTCCTTGTCCTTGCCGGTCACACGCGTGTCGTATGCCTTAGGGCTAAAGCTCACTGGCTTTTCGGACAGGCCGAGCGACAGCCAATGCGCGCGCATCTGCTCGCAGGTGTAGTGGTTGAGCAGGTCGTCTGCCGGCGGGGGAGGCGTCTGCGAGGACGAGCTCGCCTTTTTGCCCATGTAGAGCAGGTGATAGCAGGCGCTGACGGTGCTCTGCGTAAGGTCCCAACCCAGGGCCTCCCACATGGCGGTCTGCGCGATGCAGTAGAAGTAGATGTTGTCCTGGCCGATGAACTGGTAGATCTGCGCGTCGTCAGAGCACCACCAGTCGCGCCAGTCGAGCGAGCTGTGCTGGTAGGTGGGTGCGGGCACCTGCGTGGAGTCGGCAGCGGGCTCGCCCATGAGGGCGGCATCCTGGGCGGCGACGCCCTCGGTCACGCCGGCGGCCTTGGCATCGCGCGCGAGCACGGTACGCGTATAGCTGATGGGCGCCCACAGGCTCTCGGGCCAGCACCAGCAGGTGACGTCGGAGACGCCATCGACCTCGGGCACCGGAACGCCCCAGTCGATGTTGCCGGTGATGCGGAAGGGCACGAGCGCCTTGCCGCTGCGGAAGCGCACGCCACCGTTGGCGAGCACTGCGTGGGCATCGTCGCGCTCCTTCCAGCTGGGGAAGGTGACGGTAAAGCTGCTCTTGTTGCCCTCGGGCTCCAGCACGGTGTGCTCAGGAAGCTGATCCTCGACGGCATCGAAGGCCTCGCGGAACTTGTTCTGGATGTAGAGCTGGGCCGGCAGCAGCCACTCCTCCATAGTCTTGGAGACCACGGAGCGAACCTGCGGGTTCTGGGCGAGCTTGGCGGTATAGGTCTTCATAAAGTCGAGGTAGGCTGGCAGGTCGAAGTAGAGGTTGTCTACCGGGCGCAGCTCGGGTACCTCGCCAGTGAGCTGGCTCTTGGGCGCGATGAGCTCCTCGGGCTCAAACTGGTGACCCAGATCGCACTCGTCGGCATAAGCCTTCTCGGACTTGCAGCCCTGGATGGGGCAGCGGCCGATCACCTGGCGGCCGTTGAGGAACGTACCGGCCTTGGCGTCGTAGAACTGCAACGTGGAGCGCTTTGAGATGGTGCCCTGCTCGTGCAGGCGCTTGATAATCTCGGCGGTCACCTCGTTGTGAATCTGCGCAGCCGGCTCAAGGCCCGAGCCGCCGTAGATGTCGCAGCTGATGTTGTAGTTGTTGAGGGTCGCGGCCTGGCGGGAGTGATTGGACTCGACATACTCGCTAATGGACTTGTCGTAGCCCTCGTTCTCTTTGAGCTTGCGGTAGCTCTCCATGATGGGCGAGCCATAGCAGTCGGTGCCCGAGGTGAAGATGACGTTCTCGCGGCCCAGGCGGTCGCGCAGGAAGCGGGCGAAGAAGTCGGCAGGGACAAAGACGCCGCCAACGTGGCCAAAGTGAAGGCCCTTGTTGCCGTAGGGCTCGCCGGCGGTAACGATGGCGCGGCGAGGCCAGCTGGGACGGTCGTTCATGGAGTATTTGGATGCCATGGGACTCCTTCGCATATGGTGAGGGCGCGGCCGGGCGCGGGGCTCGGCGGCGCGGTGGTCAATTCGTGCATATCGTTCGACATTATCGCACATGCGGGCGGGTGCGTGGCAGGGGCGCTATCCTAAGATGCTATGAATGAGATTTCCAACATACATGCGTTTGAGGACGAGGATTTTCTGCACGCTTGCTTCGTGTGGGGGATGGTCGTAGTCGGCGTGTTTGCCGTGTGCCTGGTGCCGGTGTTTATGCTGCTGGGCGGGCCTGCAGACTTGGATGCGGCTGACGCGGGCGGCTGGATGGCTGTCGTGGGCTGGATAGTCGGCTTGGCTGCGGTTTCTGCGGCGTCATTTGCCGTGCACGAGCTGGTGCATGCAGCGTTCTTTAAGTTGTTTGCGCCCGCGGGTGCGCACGTGACTTTTGGAGCGAACCGTGAGACGTGCATGATTTATGCCTGCGCCGAGGGGATTGCGTATTCGCGCCGGCGGTATATGGCGATTTGCCTGGCGCCGACGGTTGTTGTGACGACAGCGTTTGCCCTGGGGTTTGCGTTTTCGGGCTATCCGCTGCTGTGCTATCTGGCTGCCGGCTTGCATTTGTCGGGCTGTGTAGGCGACTGGTATTACGTGCGGACCATTTTGCGCGACCGCCGCATTGTCGCCTGCGAGGATACGTCCTTTGGCGTGCGCTTTTTTGGGTGAGGAGATGTCGATGAAGTCGTTGTTGCTGCATGCGTGCTGTGCACCATGCTCGCTTGAGCCGGTTCGCCTGCTGCGCGAGGAGGGGTTTGAGCCCACGATTTGCTGGACCAATCCCAATATTCAACCGCGCGATGAATGGCAGCGCCGCCTGGACGAGCTGCGCCGGTGGTGTGCCGATGGCGACATCGAGCTCATCGAGGCAGGGGAGGACCGCGATCGCTGGGAGACCGGCGTGGCACCGCTGGGTGCCGATCGGCCTCGTCGCTGTCGCGCGTGCTATGCCCTGCGCTTGGCCGAGGCGTGCCGCGTGGCCCAGGAGCGCGGGTTTGAGTTTGTGGGCACGACGCTCGCCGTCTCGCCGTACCAGCTGTTCGATACCTGCAATGACGTGCTTGAGCGCTTGGCGGCGGCACATGGGCTCACCCCGGTGATTCGCGATTTTCGCCCGTATTACCCCGAGGCGACACGCCGTTCGCGCGAGCTTGGCATGTATCGGCAGAACTACTGTGGTTGCCGCTTCTCGGCTGTCGAGGCGGCCATGGACCGCGCCCGCATCCGCGACGAGCGCAAAGCCGCCAAAAAGTAGTTCACTTGGGACGTCAGCCTGCTAGGATGTAGAGCGGACTTTAGCTATATAAGGAGAATCCGACGTGTCTATGCGTACCGATGATTTTGACTATAACCTGCCCGAAGAGCTCATCGCCCAGGCGCCTGCCGAGCCGCGCGACTCCTGCCGCCTGCTGGTGGTTGATCGCAAAGGCTCCGAGACAGGAACGCCGCTAGAGCATGGCGGCACCGTCGAGCACCGCATCTTCCGTGACATCATCGACTATATCGAGCCGGGCGACGTGCTCGTCATCAACCAGACGCGCGTGATGCCGGCTCGCCTGATTGGCCGCAAGACGGGCTCGGGCGGCGTGGTCGAGACGCTGCTGCTCAAGCGCCGCGAGGATGTTGACCCGCTGGGTCACGTTTGGGAGTGCCTGGTCAAGCCGGGCAAGCGCCTGAAGCCCGGTGCTCAGATTGAGTATCGTGCGGGCGGCGCCCATGCGCCCGAGGGGGCTCCCGTAGTGCTGACGGCCGAGGTCGTCGACTTTGTCACCGATAGCCGCGGTGGCCGTCTGGTGCGCTTTGAGCCGGCCGGTTGCAACGCCGCCGGCGATCCGCGCACGCTCGACGAGGCCATCCATGCTGCCGGCCACGTGCCGCTGCCGCCCTACATTACCGATTACGAGGGTGATCCCGAGAAATATCAGACCGTGTACGCCATGAAGGAGGAGCATTCGGCTGCCGCTCCTACGGCGGGTCTGCATTTTACTCCTGAGCTCATGGCTGCTATTGAGGCCAAGGGTGCGAAGTTTGCCGCCGTCGAGCTCGAGGTGGGTATCGATACCTTCCGTCTGGTGGAGGAGGACGACCCCACGCAGCACGTCATGCACACCGAGCGCTATCACGTGTCGCAGGAGGTTGTCGACGCCGTGCATAAGGCCAAGGCCGAGGGTCATCGTGTGATCGCCGTCGGCACCACCGCGGTGCGCTCGCTCGAAAGCGCCTTTGACGCTGAGGCACCGGTGTCCGATCCGGCCGTGACGGCGCGCTATTTTGAGGGTCGCGAGGACGGGGCCGATACGCTTGGCCGCGGTGACATTGTGGTACGCGAGAACGCCACGACGCAGCTCTACCTCATGCCCGGCTCGACCTATCACGTGGTCGACGCGCTGATCACGAACTTCCATGTGCCGCGCTCCACGCTCATGATGCTCGTAAGCGCGCTTGCCACCCGCGACCAGATCATGGATGCCTACGCCGCCGCTATCGAAGAACGTTACCGCTTCTTCAGCTTTGGCGACGCGATGCTCATCTTGTAGGTTACGGCGTTTTACAAACGCCGTAACCGGTCGACGCTGCGCGGGCCGCATTTGGACAATCTGACGTTCAACTTCAAGGGCGCGACCAGAAGGTCAGCGCCCTTTCGTTTCACGTCACCTTGTCTCAAATGCGACCCGCTCGCTG
>NZ_SPFO01000008.1 GCF_005845035.1 Collinsella aerofaciens
TTGCCTACCCGGATTCGCGCCTCAGGACTCAGCGCAACGCGTTGCGCTGAGTCCTGAGGCTGTTGCAATGAAAATGATAATCAAGGTGCACGCGTTTGCGGAGAGCCTGTTGACGATAGTCAAAACTCGGACTAATCTAGAGATATAAAATTGGTCAAAAATCGGACAATCGAATGGTGGGATAGATGAATAGTGCGGTTACGCTGGTCGACTTCGACCGGTTGCTCAATGGACTCGACCATATCTATTCGGAGTTCTCGCGCGCCTGCGGCCTTTCGGACTGCGCTTACTGGATGCTCGTCGATACCAGCACGGCGGGCGGCAGTATTGCCGTAAGCCGTCTGACAAGCGAATGGTTCTACAGCAAGCAGACCATCAACTCGGCCATTAAAACCTTGACGGCGCGGGGCTTCGCAACGTTGGAGTTTGCCGAAGGCAGTCGTAAGAACAAGGTTGTGAGCCTGACTGAAGAGGGCAGGCGATTTGCCGAGCGTTATGCGCTGCCGGCACTCAAGGCCGAGCAGCGAGCCTTTGGCGCGCTTGAGCCGTGTGAGCAGCGCGAGATTATGCGCTTGATCGGAAAATTCTCTCAGGTGCTCGGTGAGGAGTGCGAGGCATTTAAGCAGCATATCGCTGCCGAGAGCCAAGCCGAGAATCAAGGTGAGGGGGAGTCGTGCGACTGTTAATGAGGTTTCTGAAGCCCTATCGAGGGCTTATCGCAGTGACGCTGCTGGTGCTGCTGGTTGATAACGTCGGCACGCTGTTGGTTCCCACGATGCTGGCGAACATGGTCAACACCGGTATCACCACGGGTGATGTCGACTACATTTTGCGCAATGGCCTCTACATGCTTATCGCGACCGGCATGGCCAGCGGCGGCGCGGTGCTGGGCTGCTATCTTTCGGCGCGCTTGGCCGCCAACGTGGCCCGCGATATCCGCAATGCCGTGTACGACAAGTCGCTCGAGCTCGCGGCCAGCGACTTTGAGCGCTTTGGCACCGGATCGATGATCACGCGCTCGCTCAACGACATCAACGTGATTCAGCAGGCGATTCTGCAGACGATTCAGCTGGTGCTGCCCGTGCCGTTTTTGGCTGTGGCGGGCATCATCTTCGCCTGGTTTATCGATCCTGCCATGGGCACGCTTCTGGGCGTCGTGGTTGCGATTGTGCTGGTGGCGGCGGTCTTTACGGTTGCCAACGCGGCTCCGATCTTTATGCGCTTGCAGAGCTTTATCGACCGCATGAACGTGGTGCTGCGCGAAAACATCGTGGGCGTGCGCGTCATCCGTGCGTTTAACAAGGAGCGTCACGAGGAGCGGCGCCTGGACGAGGTGTTCAGCGACTACGCCGCCAACGCCATCAAAGTCAACCACCTGTTTGTGGGCCTCGACAGCTCAAGCTTCTTTTTGATGAACATCGCCGAGGTGGCGGTGCTGTGGGTTGGCGGCAACCGCGTGGGCGCCCACGCCATGCAGATCGCGAGCATCTCGGCGGTGCTGGAGTACGCGCTTCTGATCCTGTTCTTTGTGATGATGGCGCAGATGGTGGTGCTAACGCTGCCACGCGCCGCGGCATGTCTAAGCCGTGCACAGCAAGTGCTGGAGATTGAGCCGAGCATCGTCGATGGCCAGCGTACGCTTGATGCGGCCGCGTCCGACTCAAAGGACGGGGCTGATGCGGTTGCCGTGTTCGATCATATGTCGTTTCGCTTTGACGACGCCGATGAGGACACCCTGTGCGACCTGAGCTTTGCCTGTCGTCGCGGTCAGACGACCGCGATTGTGGGCTCGACGGGCTCGGGCAAGTCGACGGTGGCAAAGCTTCTGCTGCGTTTTCACGATGCCACCAAGGGTGCCATTCGCCTGGACGGCGTCGACCTGCGCGAGCTTTCGCAAGACGAGATTCGCGGGCGCATTGCCTACGTCCCGCAGAAGGCATGGCTGTTCTCGGGCACCGTGGCAAGCAATTTGCGCTTTGGCAACGAAGACGCGACCGAGGCCGATATGCTCCACGCGCTCCAGGTTGCCCAGAGCACCTTTGTGCTCGATCAGCCGCAGGGGCTCGATACCCCGGTGGCGCAGGGTGGCACGAACTTTTCGGGCGGTCAGCGCCAGCGCCTGGCCATTGTCCGCGCCCTCATGAAGCATGCCGATCTGTATATCTTCGATGACAGTTTTTCGGCCTTGGACTTTAAGACCGATGCGGCGCTGCGCCATGCGCTGCAGGAGGAGACGCGCGACGCTGCGGTGCTCATCATCGCGCAGCGCATCTCGACGATCTTGCATGCCGACCAGATCGTGGTGCTCAAGGACGGCGAGGTCGTGGGCCTGGGCACGCACGACGAGCTCATGGAAACCTGCGAGGTGTACCGCGCTATCGCGGAATCGCAGATGAAGGGAGGTGAGTAGCATGACCGAGGAGCTCAAGAAGTGCAGCGATGCTATCGATTCGAACGATTCGGACGCCGCTGAGAAAACGGTCGACCAGGCTGCCGCGGTGCTCGAGCTGGATGACGCCATCAAGGCGGCCGAGCGCGAGGCTCGTCGCCAGGCGCTGTACGAGGAAAACGAGCGTGCCGAGGACGAACGTGCCCGTGCCGAGGCAGAACGTATGCGCGACGTGGACGACGAAGACGAGGACGAGACGCCCCGGGATACCTGGGCGACGGTGCGCCGCTTGTGGGGCGAGGCCGCCGGCGACCATTGGCGCTTTTACATCGTGTTTGCGAGCATCGTGTTCTACGTCATCTTTAACACCGCCGCGCCGGCGTACAGCGCTCACGTCATCGACGAGCTGTGGGGGCATATGCAGGTGGCGTTTGCCAACGGAACCACCTTCAACATCACCTGGGAGAACTGCGGCAAGACCATCTTCGTCTACTTTATGATCTGGACTGCCGCTGCCTCGTTCTATGCGCTCCAGAGCTTTTTGATGTCGAGCGTGGCCGAACGCCTCAACCTGCGTCTACGCAACCGCATCGCACAAAAGCTCAATCGTCTGCCGCTTGCCTTCTTTGACGCGCATCGTCCCGGTGAGGTCGTCAGCCGTGCGACCAACGACTTGGACAAGATGTCCGAGAGCATGCAGCGCGGATTGCTGCAGCTGCTTGTGTCGATCGGCACCGTGACGGGTGCCATCATCATGATGTTCGTCTATAGCGTTAAGCTCACGCTCGTCTTTTTGGGCTTCACGGCCCTGTCGCTGCTGGTGACCAAAGTGGTTTCGCGCCGCACGCATGATGTAACGGGCGAACGCCAGGAGTGGGTGTCCAAGATTACGAGCGCGGTCGAGGAGGGCTACTCGGGCCGTCTGGTGATTCGCGCGTTTAACCGCGAGCGTCAGAGTTCTGCCGAAGTGCATGAGGCCTCGAGGGAGCTAGCGCGCGTGAGTACCAAGGCCGACTTTATGATCAATGCCGTCGGCCCCGCGGTGCGCTTTATCGGCCGCTTGGCGCAGATCGTGATCGCGCTGGTGGGCTGTAGCATGCTGGTCGCCGGTCACATGACCGTCGGCGTGTTCCAGGCGTTCTTCCAGTTTATCTACGAGGCCTCCGAACCCATGACGCAGCTGTCGTTTACCTTCAACTCGCTGCAGAGCGCGCTGGCGAGTGCAGAGCGCGTGTTCGACCTGCTCGACGAGCCCGAGATGGAGGCCGACCCGCTGCCGGACGAGGCTGCCAAGCTTCCGGGTCGCGTTGAGGGCCGTGTCGCTTTTGAGCACGTGCGCTTTGGCTATTCGCCTGACAAGCCGCTTATGCGCGACGTGTCGTTTACCGCCGAGCCGGGTCAGAAGATTGCGGTGGTGGGAACCACGGGTGCGGGTAAGACCACGCTCATCAACCTGCTCATGCGCTTTTACGAAATCGACGGCGGCCGCATTACGCTCGACGGCGTGGACACGAGCCGTATGGACCGCGGCGAGCTGCGCCAGCAGTTTGGCATGGTGCTGCAGGACGCCTGGCTGTTCGATGGCACGATTGCCGAAAACATCGCCTATGGCTGTCCCGAGGCGACGCGCGATGAGATCGTGGCGGCCGCACGCGCCGCGCAGGTCGACTTCTTTGTGCGCACCATGCCGCAGGGTTATGACACGCGGGTGGCCAACGATGCCGAGAGCATTAGCCAGGGCCAGCGCCAGCTGCTGACCATTGCGCGCGTGCTGCTCAACAACCCGGCGATTCTCATCCTGGACGAGGCGACCTCAAGCGTGGACACGCGCACTGAGCTTGCCATCGGCCGCGCCATGGACGCGCTCATGCGCGGGCGCACGAGCTTTGTGATCGCGCACCGCCTGTCGACGATCGTGGATGCCGACCTGATCTTGGTCATGGATCATGGCAACATTATCGAGCAGGGCACGCATAAGGAACTATTGGCTGCCGAGGGCGCTTATGCCGACCTCTACCTAAGCCAGTTCGCATAAGGTGGCAAAGGGACAGTCCCGCATGTCACATCGAAAAGAAGGCGCGCCGGGAGCGGATTCCCTGGCGCGCCTTTTGCGTCGGTGCCGATGTTGTTTTGTGCCGCTCGCGTTCCTAGCGTTCGTCCACAAGTTTGGCAACGAGGGCCTTAAGCTCGGCCACCTCTTTCTCGAGCTCTTTGACGCGGCGGGCGTTCTCGGTGATGCCTTGACGGTTGAGCGCAGACTGCTCGGCGGCATCGTCGGGCATGTACTCGCGATGCTGCTTGGCGTCGAAGCTCTCCTCGAACACGCGGCAGCCGTTGCGCTTGATGATGCGGCCTGGCACGCCCACGACGGTGCAGTTGTCGGGCACGTCCTTGACGACAACCGAGTTGCCGCCGATCTTGACGTTGTTGCCGATGCGAATGTTGCCGAGCACCTTGGCGCCCGTGCCTACAGTGACGTTATTGCCCAGGGTGGGGTGGCGCTTGCCGGTCTCGTTGCCGGTGCCGCCGAGCGTGACGCCCTGGTAGAGCACGCAGTTGTCGCCCACGATGGTGGTTTCGCCGATGACGACGCCCATGGCGTGGTCGATAAAGAAATGTTTGCCGATCTGTGCAGCGGGGTGAATCTCGACGCCGGTGATATGGCGAGTGATTTGCGAGAGCACACGGGCGAGCGAGCGATGACCGTGCTCCCACAGCCAGTGCTCGGGCACGTGGTTCCACTTGGCGTGCAGGCCGGGATAGGAAAGGAAGATGACTAGACCGTTTTGCGCGGCGGGGTCCTGCGCCTGGACGGTCTTGATGTCCTCGCGAATGGTATTGATAAAGCTCACCGGCCGCCCTCCCTTAGCGCCATGGCAATGCGGTTCAATAAAGTATAGCGATTCGCTAGGGATTAGGAAGGACAATCTTGATGGCATTGCGCAACAGGTGTCAGTTATGCAAACTTGCTGGTAATGGAGTCATGCTTTTGTGGGGTTGCGCACGAGGGGGCGCCGCAACCGTATACTGGTCAACTTGGACGTATCCGCGCCCACAACTGAGAGGTTTTACTTCATGGGTTTCATCAATTTTATCGCCGAGCTGCTCAAAGACCCGCGCACCGCGATTGCCAGCTGGATCGCCGCCGGCCCGCTTATGGCCTACGGCTGCGTGTTCCTCATTATCTTCATTGAGACAGGCGTGGTGTTCTTCCCGTTTCTCCCTGGCGATTCACTACTGTTTGCTTCGGGCTTCTTTGCCCACAACGGTGGCTTTAACATCGTGGCGCTTCTGGCCACCGCATGGGCGGCTGCCATTTTGGGTGATCAGTGCAACTTTATGATCGGTCACTTCTTTGGCAAAAAGATCATCGCTTCGGGCAAGGTCAAGGCCATGACGCCCGAGCGCATTAAAAAGTCCGAGGATTTCTTGGACAAGTGGGGTCACCTGGCCATCTTCCTGGGCCGCTTCTTCCCGTTTATTCGCACCTTTGTGCCCTTTATCGCCGGTATGGGCGGCATGCACTGGCGTAACTTCGTTATCTTTAACGTGCTGGGCGGCATTACCTGGTCGACGCTCTTTACGCTGCTGGGCTACTTCTTTGGCGGTATCCCCTTTGTGCAGGAGCACTTTGAGCTACTGATCGTCGGCATCGTTGCCGTATCGATCATCCCGACCGTGGTCGGTTTGGTCAAGGCCAAGCTCGGGAAGAAGAGCGCCTAAGCGTTTGAAAAAACCGATTGCAACGAAAAAAGGGCCCGTCACCGCTTACGGTGACGGGCCCTTTTTTCGTTTATAGCTGGCGTGCGACGTGTTGCTTGTGCTTACTGGACTTCGCTCAGCTTCTGCAGCACGCGCCCTTGGACCTCAAGGTAGTAGGCCTGGTCCTCGGCGGACAGCGAGCTTTCGTCAACGCTGTCGAACTTTTGCGACCATTCGCTGTACTGCTGCATCATCGATCCGTAGTCGGCAAGCATCGAAGCGGTGTCGTCTGAATTCTCGTACTTCTTCATGAACTCGACGTAGCTGTTCATAAACTGCTCGTAGCCGTCCATCATGGCACGGAAGTCAGAAGAGGACGTGGCCGGGGCATCGACGGGAGTGTCGGTAGAGTCATCGGCGGAGTTTTCACTGTCCGTATTTACGGACTCATCAGCCGATGCCTGAGCCTTGTTCAGTGTGATTTCGAGGGTTTTATCCTCGCCGTCAAACGAGAGGCTAAGCCCAGCGCCGCTCGGAGCTTTGGCTTTAAAGTAATCGGTGCCTTCGCCGGAGAAATCTGTATAGCCTGCATCCTTGCACGATTGGATGTAGTCGTCGTAATCAGAGTGCGTTATCTCCTGCAGCGTTGCATAGAAATAGGTGTCGCTGTTGTTGCTGATCTCACCCTTGTTTGTCTTGGGCTTGGGCAGTTCGGTCGCGAGGCCGCTGCTGGGCCAGGTGAACGTGCCGACGGTCTTTGAGGGGCTCGAAGAGTCGCAGCCGCTCACGCACGAGCTGATGCGTGCCAAGATAATCAGGATAACAAACACCGCCAGAACGATCGGCCATTTCTTCTTGCCTTTGGGCGGCTTGCCGTCGGGTGTCGACACCGTTTGGGGGACGCCATTATCCCCGCTGCCTGAAGCTTCCCAATCCATAGTTGTTCCTTCCCTCGATATGGATGACACTGCTTCGAATTGTGGCTGTGGGCTGCGGGGATTTCATCAGCTGTCAACTGAATCCGGTGAGAAATTCAGTTGGCAGCTGATGAAATTATTTGCCCGGTGTTTAGGATGAGAGGAAAACGTTGGACGGGGGATGACGGCGTGGACGAGTACAATCTGGCGCCCGGCGAACTCATCATCATGCAGGCCTCAAATGTGCGCTTGGGCGTTGGCTCTGGTAGCGAGGCTCTCGATGAGATCGTGCTTACAAATATGAATCTAATCTTGGTCGTAACGGTCTCCGAGGGGCTGTTTAAAACTCGACGCTACCTCAAGCGCTGCCCGCTCGATTCGATTCTGTGCTCGGCGGACGTTCCCCAGGCTATCGCCGCGCGCGTGAATAGTACGCCGGTGCTGCGAGTCGCATTTTCGGAGGAGACCGTTACAGTGAGCTTTACCGAAGGCGGCAAGCGCCTTGCCGACCGTTGGGCCGAAAGCGTGCGCCGCGCGGCGGCGGGCAACATCGATGCCATCGATACTTCGGAGCTTCCCTCGGGCACTGCGGCAGAGATTGCCGATTTTGTTGACGGTGCCATGGGCGTTGTCGGGGCAGTTGGCGACTCCATTGGCAGTGCCCTGGGCGCTACCCTGAAGGTGCAAAAGCCTCACGCCGAGAAAATGGCCGAAAAGGCGACGGCAAAGTGTCCCGGATGCCATGCACCCGTCGCGGGACGTAAAGGTCAAGGCGTTGTTTGTTCGTACTGCGATACCAAGTTTGTGCTGTAGGGTGAGGTAGCTGTGGGTATTGTGAATGTTGCCATCGACTCGCTCGGTGGCGTGCTCGCCGATCAATGGAAAGATATTGTCACGGCTGGTCATTTTGACGAGCATGTCGTGGTTGCTCCGGGGGTGCGTAAGGTCGGGCAAAACGGGCGCGGCGGAAACTACGGATCGAATGACGTTCTGTCCAATGGGTCGCTCATTTTTGTTCCCGAGAACACCGCGGCGTTTATCTTTAGCCAGGCGGGCATCGAGCAGATAATAACGGAGCCGGGCGGTTTTGAGTATCGCGACGGCGAGGCTTCGGTTTTTGATGACCGTGACCGCGAGGAGCAGGGCGTTCTCAAAATGGTCTTGGGGCAGGCGGCCCGTCGTGTCGGCTATGCGGGCATGTCGCCGTCACAGAAGCGTGTAGCGTTTGTCAATCTGCGTGAAATCCGCGGTATTAAGTTTGGTACGCGTGGGCCGCTCGCGTATAACGACTTGTTTTACGGTGCGGATCTTGAGGTCTTCGCGTATGGTCAGCTGTCGCTGCAAGTAGTGGATGCCGAGCGCTTTATCAGGAATTTTCTTCCTGCGAACACCTATAGCTATTCGTTTGACGATCCGCGCGCACGAAGCATGCTGATTGCAGAGTTCCTGGCTTCGCTCATTGTGGCCACGAACGCCTTGTCGTCCGAGGTCCGGATTTCGCAGCTGCCTTCACACGTCAACGAAATTCGTCACATGGTCCTGGATGAGGGCGACAACGCGGGGACATGGCAAGGCCGCTTTGGCATCAAGCTTGCGCAGGTCGCCATCGAAAATATCGAATTCTCCGATGACTCGCGCGAGCTTATCAAGAGCTATGCGAAAAAGAAGCTGGATGTTAGTGCTTACGAGGGGGTTTCTAAGCAGGCGGCCGATGTGGCGGCTCAGCAGATGATTGCTGAGGGCGTGCGCGAGAACGGGTTTGGTGCTGCGGGTGGCATGGTGCTCGGCATGGGGCTGGCGGGAATGCTCAACCCCCGTAACGCTTCTGTAAAAGGCGGCGCGGGCGCGGTCTGTGCGCCGGATACGACGGAACCCAAGGAGGCACCGGAGGACGGTGTCGAGGCTGCTCAAACGCTTGAGGGTCAAATAGAGGCCGTAAAGAAATTTAAAGAGCTTCTCGATGCCGGGATTTTGACGCAAGAGGAGTTTGATGCCAAGAAGCGCGAGATTCTCGGGCTGTAGAAGTGTGGAAGGGCCAGCGTGATGCTGGCCCTTCTTTGTGTCATGGAATCATTCGAGGTGCCCCGGCCCTACCACTGGGCGGCGTAGATATCGCAGCTTGCGTGCGCGGGCGGATTGTTGACGTCGATCGAAACGGGAACCGTGGAGCCGACGGCGGGGCAGTCGCAGAAATTGTTATAGCCGGCAACGATATTGCCCTGCTTGTCGCGCAGGATGGCCGATAGGAACACCTGAGTCTTATCAAAGCCGCTCGGGGCGCTTTGGAGTTTGAGCTTTGCCGAGAACGAATACATGCCGTCCGCCTCGGCGGATTCGGCGCTATCGAACAGCTCGTATGTCGGTGCTTCGGTGGCGGTGGCAAGTGCGACGCCGCTGGGTGTGACGGCTTTGAACTCAACGTGTGCGGGAGCGGTGCCGTTACCCGTCTGATCGCCAAAGTAGACGGTCTGGCCGGGCTCGATGGCGCTGAAGGTTTTCTCATCCGTAAAGATCAGATTGTCATCCGCATCGTATCCGTAGATCGTAATGGTGGGAAATGCGATGGCGGCAGAGCCGTCGGAGTTTTTAAGACCGATGCCAAAGTGGACGTATCCGTGCTCACCAACCGACCAACCGGACTCCACGATTGAGAGCTCGGCGGACAGGCGGCTGGTGCCGCTTGCCGTATTTGCCTTTTCGGGAGAGGAGGCGCCGCCGGACTGGCCGGCCTGCGACGAGGATGAGCGCTCGTCGCTGTTTTCCCGAGCGGCGTTAAAGGACGAAATGGCAATCGCGCCGCCAGCTAACAAACAGGCGAGCACTGTGGCGATGAGTATCAGTTTAAGAAGAAGGCTGCCGAGGACCTGAACCCCGGTTTTCTCCGGATTATGCTTCGGGTCGTGCGTCCTTGTCGCCGTTTTGACCTTGTCGGCTTGCTGGTTTGCGCCAGAAGATGCCCCATCGTCTTTTGGTTGGGACGAGCCGGCGAGCACTCCTGCCATCTCGGTCGCAGACTGGAACCGCGCGCTTGGCTCAAACGAGCAGGCACGTGTGATGGCGTGGACAAGCTTCGCGGGTGCATGTTCAAGAATTAACTTAAGCGCTTGCTCGTAAGCCTCGTCGTCAGGTCGGACGCCCGTAAGCGCAAAGCCAAGAACGCGTCCGATGGAGTAGACATCACTTCGCGCATCGGTTTGGGCAAAGCCGTATTGTTCGGGCGAGGCGAACCCCCAAGTTCCGAGGGAGGTCGTGTCCTTGCTTGCCCCTTCGACGCGCATGCGGGCAATACCAAGGTCGATGAGGTGTGCGCCGTTCGCGGCAACCACGATATTGTTGGGGGAAATGTCACGGTGGACGATACCGTGTCTGTGGAGCTCCTCGGCTGCCTCGCAAAGCTCGATGCCAAGCGATGTTGCCTCTTCCGGCGTCAACGGCCCATCGGTTTCGATAACTTTGGAAAGCGACCGACCCGGCACAAAGTCGTAGACGACAACAAAGTGCTCGGGTAGTTCGTAGGTCGCCTCGACGCGGGGAAGGCGGGGCGAGCTGCATTCGGTGAGTGCCGACCATACATTGCGGCGGGCAAGCTCCTGTCGAATCTTCTTTCGCACGAAGGGACCGGCTCCGTCAATCGTAACGAGTTCGGTAATGCCGCCTTCGCCGCGCGCGAGCACCTGTTCGACGCGATAGGTGTCGTCAAGGCTCATGGCATGCATGAGCTGGTTGTCGTTCAAGCCGTCCTCCCTTCATGGTAGCTGGGCAAATGCCCCAAGAATGATATGACAACGATTGTTCTGTTTGTTCAGTTGGCAACTGAATCGCGTATGGAGAGGATGGCGTTACGGGGCTCGCACAGACGTGGGCGTTTATTTGAGTGGGTTGGTTCCCAGAAGCGTTTTTTCGCCCAAGCGGTAGAGCTCGTCATCGGTGCAAGCGCGGCTCATGCCGCGTTCGATGCACCAGATGACGATGGCGTCGCGGCGATCCTTGCACCAAAGCTCGGCGACGCTGTCGAGTCTCAGAAGGCGCTGCGTCTCTCGAAGCGTGCAGCCGATGCCGAGTGCCAACATGATGGCGTGGTCGCGGCCGGGGCGGCTTTTGCCGGCAAAGATGTCGTACACAACGGTCGGGTTAAGGCCCGAGTTGCGTGCGACGTCCGAGCGCTTGATGCGGCGCTCGTCGATGAGGCAGCGCAAGTACGAGGGAAGCGTTTGGTCGACGGTTTCGCCTTCGTCAAGATAGGCGTCGATGCTCGAACTGGCCAACAGCCGCTTGAGCAGGTCTTCCGTCAAGTGTTCGCGTTTGTTCTGAGTTGCCAAGGGGGGCTCCAATCATCGTCTCGACTTTAGAGTATATCGATAGGGCGGTCGCGGGGCGCATGGGGTGAGTGGGCGCCGCGGCTTGGAGGATGCCTATTTACCCCGGTAAATTCCGAAGCAAATGAAAATACTTTACTTAGTTAAAGAAAAGCGTTTTATCAGACGCGTACGGGGAGTACAATCTCGTGCATGCGAATCGACGTGCCATGGGCTTTGGCGTTGCCCGCGTGTCCCGTCCGGCTCTACGCTCCGGGCGTGCGACGTTGCGACGCGGTCGGCCTCGGTCCTTGCATGCGAGTTCGCGAGTATGCAACTGTGTATGTAAGGAGCGACACATGACTGTCGAGAAGAAAGATATCGATTGGGGTAGCCTCGGCTTTGGCTACATGAAGACCGATTACAGCTATGAGGCCCATTGGAAGGACGGCGAGTGGGACGAGGGTGGCCTGACCACCGACCACACCCTGCACGTCTCCGAGTGCGGCGGCATCTTCCATTACTGCCAGGAGGTCTTTGAGGGCCTGAAGGCCTACACCGCCGAGGACGGCAGCATCGTCTGCTTCCGTCCCGACATGAACGCCGAGCGCATGTACAACTCCGCCCAGCGTCTCGAGATGCCCCCGTTCCCCAAGGACAAGTTTGTCGAGGCCGTCAAGCAGGTCGTTTCTGCCAACGCCGCCTGGGTTCCGCCTTTCGGCTCCGGTGCGACCCTGTACGTGCGTCCGTTTATGATCGGCTCCGGTGACGTGATCGGCGTGGCTCCCGCTCCTGAGTACACGTTCCGCATTCTCGTGACCCCGGTCGGTCCGTACTTTAAGGGCGGTCTTAAGCCCGTTAAGCTGCGCGTTTCCGAGTACGACCGCGCTGCACCGCATGGCACCGGTAACATCAAGGCTGGCCTGAACTACGCCATGTCCCTCAAGCCCACGATGGAGGCCCATCGCGAGGGCTATGCCGAGAACCTGTATCTCGACTCCGAGTCCCGCACCTATGTCGAGGAGACCGGTGGCGCCAACGTCCTGTTCGTGAAAGAGGATGGCACGCTCGTCGTTCCGCAGTCGCACACCGACTCCATCCTGCCCTCCATCACCCGTCGTTCGCTCGTTCAGGTCGCTCAGGACCTGGGTATGACCGTCGATCAGCGCCCCGTCGAGTGGGCCGAGGTCAAGGCCGGCACCTTTGTGGAGTGCGGCCTGTGCGGCACCGCTGCCGTCATCTCCCCGGTGGGCGAGATTGACAACAAGGTCTATGGCGCCGACGAGACCGTGACCTTCCCGGCTGGCTACACCGAGATCGGTCCCGTGATGAAGAAGCTCCGCGAGACTCTGACCGGCATCCAGTCTGGTGCTGTCGAGGACAAGCACAACTGGGTTTACACCGTCGCGTAAGCTGTCTTAGCTGTCCGGCCCGAGCGCGGCCTTCCTTTCCGGCGCGACCTCGGACATGAAAGAACCTCCGCTGCGCACTTCGTGCGGCGGAGGTTCTTTCGTCCTGCGGAGTGCGCCGGAAAGGAAGGCCGCGCTTTTGTTTTGGTTCGCGCCATGTGGGGGTGGCGGCGACGTGCATTTTTGCGAGTATTCTGCAATCGAAGGCCCCTGCATACCGACCTCGGGCAAAAAATCGGGATTTCTCGATGTTTTCTACGGATGATGGGCGGGGTTATGGGCTGACAGCGTTTGATTTGCAGGGACATTCGCGGTCTTTGGCATTTATCGTGGCGCCCGAAGCTCTTGGTTATGTTGAATACTCCTAAAAATGCACGGCGCTTAGAGGGGGACCTTCGCGAAAAAGGAAACCGCCCCGTCGAAGTATGCATTCGACGGGGCGGTTTATACATTTGGCCGATTAAGGATACGCTGTCAAACTACTAGAACTTGACGGTCGGGGCCTGGCGGGCTGCTTCGGCGGCCTCGAAGCCCTGGCGCTCCTTAAACTGGAAGATGCCGGCAAAGATGACAGCCGGGAACGTCTGAATGGCGTTGTTGTAGCTGAGCACGCAGTCGTTGTAGCTCTGGCGTGCATAGCTAATCTTGTTCTCGGTATCCTCGAGCGATGCCTGCAGCTGCGTAAAGTTGGTGTTTGCCTTAAGATCGGGATAGGCCTCGGCCACGGCAAAGAGCTGTCGCAGTGCGCCGGTCAGCACGTTGTCGGCTTCCATCTTGGCCTCGGGCGTGGTGGCCTTGACGGCGGTGTTACGCGCGCTGATCACGGCGGAGAGCGTCTCCTGCTCGTGCTTGGCGTAGCCCTTGACGGTCTCGACCAGGTTGGGGATCAGGTCGTTACGGCGCTGCAGCTGCGTATCGATGTTCTGCCAGGCGTTATCGATGCGGTTACGCTTGGTGACCATGTTGTTGTAGATGCCGGCGATGGCGCAGACAATCACAATGACAACAACGATGCCGATGATGACGGTAATCATGATGTCTCCGTTTCGAATGGCCGCGGCGGCATGCGCCAGCTGCCGTTGGTATAACGCTACTAGTATACCCGCAACGTTTTACCGTGCCGAACTTTCCGGTAAGCGTTGTGTTTTCGGCGGGGTTGGCACCGGGGCAAAGCGCGCGAGGTACAGGTGTAAGATATGCGACAGATTGACGAGTGTTGTCTTTGCCCTGAGGATGGCGATACCAGTGGACCTTCGCATCAAGAAAACCTACCGTGCCCTGTTCGATGCCTTTACCGAGCTTCTCGAGGAGCATCGTTTTGAGGACCTGACGGTTGCAATGCTGTGCGACCGCGCCATGATTCGCCGCACGACGTTCTACAAGCACTTTCGCGACAAGAACGATTACTTTGCCTTTTATATCGATGAGCTCATGTCGGGCTTGCCACAAAAACAGCCCGATGAGGCCGGCGCAGTGTCTGCCGAGGACGTGCGCGCGCTTCGGCACGCGATTTTGGACGATGCCATGGATTTGATTCTGGCGCACGAGCAGCTCATGGATAACATTTTGGCAAGCAGCATGTCGGGCATGTTGACCAACGTTATTTGCGACCGTATTGCCCGCTCCATCCGCGAGCGTGTGATGAACGTGCTTGCCGAGGATGCCCTGGCCCCCGTGTCACTCGAGACGACGTCTGAGTTTGTCGCCGGCGGTATTATTCGACTTTTCACGATATGGTGGGAATCGGGCCACGATCTTGAGCGTCGACCCGAGATGGCCGACGTGGTCGATGCGCTGTTTGAGCGGACCATGACGCCGGTGCATCACTAAAAGTGGCGGAGAGAGGGGGATTCGAACCCCCGGAACGCTCTCGCGCTCAACGGTTTTCAAGACCGCCGCATTCAACCGCTCTGCCATCTCTCCGTGAGTCGTAATGATAGCATCGTTTTGAATTTGCAACAGGGAAGGCGAACGATGACGATCACCGAAATCGACGAGAAGTTCATGCGCGAGGCACTGGCCGAGGCGCGCGCCGCCGCGGCGGTGGGCGAGGTGCCCATCGGAGCCGTAGTGGTGCGCGACGGTGAGATCGTCGCGCGGGCGCATAATCGTCGCGAACTCGACCAGGACCCTTCGGCTCATGCCGAGTTTGCGGCCGTGTGCGCCGCTGCCCAGGCGCTTGGCCGCTGGCGCCTTTCCGACTGTACGGTCTATGTGACGTTGGAACCCTGCTGCATGTGCGCAGGCCTTATGGTTAACGCGCGCGTGGGGCGCTGCGTGTATGGCGCGAGCGACGCCAAGGCGGGCGCGTTGGGATCCCTATACGATTTGAATGCCGACTCGCGCCTGAATCATCGGTTTAACGTGACGGCTGGGGTCCTGGCGGCTGAATGCCGCGAGCTGCTGAGTAGCTATTTTGGCGGTCTGCGCGGAGCGGGCGGCGCTGATTGCGGTTGTGGGGCCGATCTTGAAGCACACGCCGCTCACGCCGCAGCGCTTGCAGGTGCCGGTGAGGATGCTGGCACGGCGGTTGACTTTGGTCCTGCGTGCCGCCGACCCCGCCGTGTGCTGTTGGCGATCGACTCCTTTAAGGGCAGCGTTTCGAGCGCGCAGGCGGAGGCGGCGGTTGCCGAAGGCGTGCGCCGCGTTTGGCCCGATGCCGAGCTGAACGCTTTGCCGCTGGCAGATGGTGGCGAGGGAACGCTCGACGCCATCGCCGCGCGTGGTGGCGAGCTTGTGACCTGCGAGGTTGCAGGCCCCTTGGGCGACCTCGTGTCTGCCCGGATGCTGGTTGATGTCGAGCGCGAGTCCGCGGTCATCGAGATGGCCGAGGCGGCCGGCATTGGGTATTCGCCTTGCACGGAGTCGTCGGCGCAGGCTGCTACAACCTATGGCGTGGGCGAGCTTATGCTTCGCGCAGTTCGCACGGGCGCAAGGACACTCTATATTGGTCTGGGCGGCAGTGCCACCAACGACGGTGGCGCCGGCATGCTGCAGGCGCTGGGCGCGCGCGTGGTCGATGATCGGGGCTGCGATGTCGCCCCCGGTCTTGCCGGCCTTGAGCAGGTGGCGAGCGTTGATTTGGCGCCAGCGCTGCAGGCTTTGGGTGGCTCTCGTATCGTTGTGCTTTCGGATGTCGAGAATCCGCTCGTGGGGCGTCGAGGCGCACTGGCGGTGTTTGGCGGGCAGAAGGGCCTGCCGACGGATGATGCCGAGGCGCTGGGCAAGTACGACAGCTGGATGGTCGGCTACGGCC
The DNA here is from genome assembly GCF_005845035.1 of Collinsella aerofaciens. GTDB lineage: Bacteria > Actinomycetota > Coriobacteriia > Coriobacteriales > Coriobacteriaceae > Collinsella > Collinsella aerofaciens_I. The sequence goes on from NZ_SPFO01000008.1 coordinate 15,969, forward strand.
GCTTGCTCGACGCTGCGATTGCCGGAGCTCGAGCCCAGGGGTTGTTGCGCACACCCGAGGGCACACGGACGTTTGGCTCGGTGCTCGGCGTGCCCGGCGCGGGCGCTGCCGGTGGCTTGGGCGCGGCGTTACTGGCGCTCGGTGTGGAGCTACGCTCGGGCGTGGAGACGGTGCTCGATCTGATTGGGTTTGACGAACGCATGCGTGATGTCGACCTGGTCATAACGGGCGAGGGCAATATGGACGAGCAGTCCGCCGCCGGTAAGGCGCCGGTGGGCGTGGCGCGTCTCGCCAAGCGATATAGCAAGCCGGTAGCCGCTGTCGTGGGCGGTCGTGCGGACAACTTGGATGTAGTGTATGAGCAGGGTATTGACTTGGTTTTGCCGATCTGCCGCAAGCCCATGAGCCTTGAGGATGCGCTTGGCATGCAGGAGGCTGTAGCCAATTTGGCGTGCGCAGGCGAGGGGGCTGCCCGAGCATACGATCTTGGTCGCATATAGATATAAATATCCAATCTGATTTGCCTGTCCAGCTCGTTATTTGTAAATATACGTTAATGACGCTGGCATTTTGCGGTCTATACTATTGTCATATCACTGGTTTCGTATCCACCCGTCTGTAAACGGGAAGTGAATGAAAGGAGCTAGGATGCGCAGATTGGGAGGTGCGCTTAAGCGCGCGGCTACGGTTGGTGTGGTGTTGGCGCTGACGTTAGGCATGGCCACTCCGGCGACCATGTCATTCGCAGACGATGCCGCAGGGGACGCCGGACAATCGTCCACGTTGGAGCAGAATCAGAAGATGGCGACCGAGCTCGACGAGAATCTGGAGACGAAGGTCACGCTTTCGTTCCCGGGCAAGCGCGAGGCCGAGCCGTCCGACGTTGTGTTTGTGCTCGATAAGTCGGGCGCTTCCGCGCAGAAGGACATTTACAACCAAGCCAAGCAGTTCCTGGGCCAGATTAGCCAGAAGGCCAAGGATGATGGTCTGGACATCAAGGTCGGCGTAGTCCTCTTCAACAAGAAGGGCAACATCCAGCAGCAGTTGACCGACGTCGTCACGGGTTATGATGACATTCTTGCTGCAATGAATTCGAGCGTTCGCTCCGGCACCAACATGGACGCTGGCCTTCTTGCTGCCAAGAGCATTCTTGACGCGGACACTGCCGTTAAGGCCGAGAACAAGCACGTCATCCTGATCAGCGACGGTGCAACCTACCTTTACTGCAAGAATGGCGATTACGCCACCCCGTATACGAGGTCGTTTGGAAAAGTTGAGGGTGGCAAGAACTTCATGGGTGGCATCTGGGAGTGGCAGTCCCGCGAGTACCATACCAATAACGCCTGGAAGCAGTTCTCTGACGGCTCGAACTTCATTTTTTCGCAGGCCATGAAGAGCCCCGAGAAGCTCGGTGAGTATCTCGCCTACTATCGCGATCAGTACCAGAATTCCGACAAAAACTGGGCTCAGTACGACTACGAGTACACCGCTGAGGCAGCCGATGCCGGAACCACGAATCCTATTCCCATCGATGTTACCGCTCCCTGCAACATCGATGTTGCCTTCTGGAGCACGGATGATACCTTCCAGTCGATGGTCAACGCCGGCTACGACATGAACGTTTACTACAAGAACGCCGCCGACTTTGATGGCCAGGTATTCCTGCAGTACCTCACCAGGAATTCCAACAATGGTCAGCTCGACACCGACTTTGCCGATATCAAGGCTAAGCTTGTTGACAAGATTGCCGCCGGCTCGACGGTCGAGGACTTTATTGGCGCTGACTTTGACTTTGTCAATGATCCCGCCAAGATCAGCCTGACCGCCAACGGCGAGAAGCTTGCCCCCGAGAAAATCGACGACGGTGCCTACGGCTTTGGCAAGCTCGCGAACGGCTCCTATAGGTTCACCTTGGACTACGTGAATGGCGATCAGGAGGTGCTCAAGCTTACGCTGAACGAGGCTGCATCTCCGAGCAAACCTGTCGTGCTCGAGTATAGCGAGCGCTTGGTTAACGTGCCTACCGAGCCCGGTACTCACACTCTTAAGGTCAACGAGAGCGCAATCCTGCAGCCCATTGACGGCAACGGCATGCGCGGCGATGCGTATGAGTTCCCGGTTCCGACGGTTACCTACACGGTTGCTGCTCCCGAGCCTAAGCCCGAGCCCGAGGTTAAACCCACTAAGCCGAGCGATAAGAAGCCCGTCAAGACGACGAAGGGCGAGAAGGGCACCATGCCGATGACGGGTGATACCTTCTCAATTCTGCCCGTCATTGGGCTGGTCGTAGCCGGTGCAGCCGTTTGTGTTGCCGGCATTATCCTTAAGCGCCGTAATCACTAACGGCGTTGACGCCGAACGACGTTTCGCTTCCCAGCGCTTACGCAACGCTTGAATGTTCCCTGCGAAGCAACTGATGGGGCGCGGTCGCATACTTGCGACCGCGCCTTTTTGCTGCCGTGCACTCATGTGGTTTTCCCTTTGACCGCGGGGCATCTTGCTCTGCTGGACGGGAGCAGGTAATATATATCGAGCGCCTAGCGCGTTCGATGGGTTCGGATGACGACATGTTCCGAATCTGGTCAGGTCCGGAAGGAAGCAGCCATAAGGAGCCTCTGTCGGGCATCCGAATCCATCGAGCGCACGGGCGTTTTTTGGTGCCGCGATGCGGTCCCGGTGCCGGCGGGCTGTTTGGTGTCTCGCTGGTCCTCGGCTTTGCCTGCGGGATCGCTCGACTACCAAACAGCCCGCCGGCACCGGGACCACTTCGTCCAAAAATCACCCGTAGAGGGCGCATTTATCTGAAGAATTGAATCTCGTGCTTTGCGGCGCTCGCTGGCTTTGCCAAAATAGCGGCGGATACATGCCTTGGGCACTGGTGGCCTTCGTGCTTGCTTCGCCTTAACATCTGTAACGAGTTGCTTACGCATCTCCAGGGCTCTCCGTACTATCATGAATCAGATTGAATAGAGATGATGATAGGGAGCGCCTATTTATGATTGAGCTGCTCAGGCGTTTTGGTGGTAAGTTTCGCCGGTATATGGTGATTGGTCCTGCGTGCAAGCTGATCGAAGTGATCTTTGACCTGCTGACGCCGCTGGTGATTGCCCAGATGATCGACAAGGGCATTGGGGCGCACGACGTGAACGCCGTTATCCACTACGGCATGGTGCTTGCCGCCATGGCCGTGATCGGCATCTCGTTTACGCTTGTCTGCCAAAAGATGGCGGCACTGACCTCGCAGGGCATGGGCACCGACATTCGCGGCGCGCTCTACGAGCACATCAACAAGCTGAGCTATGCCGAACTCGATCGCTTTGGCACGCCGTCGCTCATCACGCGCATCACCAACGACGTCAACCAAGTGCAGCTCGCTGTGGCACTGGGCGTGCGCATGCTCATCCGCTGGCCCTTCTTGGCGGTGGGCTCCATGTGCGCGGCCCTCGCCATCGACCTTAAGCTCGGCGTGATCTTCTTGATCTGTACGCCCGCCATCGGTTTGGTGTTTTGGTTTGTCATGGCGCGCTGCATTCCGTACTACAGGCAGCTGCAGGCAAAGCTCGACCGCATCGCGCTTATCTGCCGCGAGGGCCTTTCGGGCGCCCGCGTGGTTCGCGCCTTTGTACGCGAAGGTCATGAGCGCGAGCGCTTTGCCCAAGCCGCCGACGACCAGGCTCATACCGCCATCGCGGTGGGCAAGCTCTCGTCAATCCTTAATCCCGTCACGTTTTTGGTGATGAACCTGGGCGTGTGCGCCATCCTGTGGGTGGGCGGCGTTCAGGTCAACGTGGGCGAGCTTACGCAGGGCCAGGTCATGGCGTTTGTGAACTACATGACGCAGACCCTCACCTCCATCGTGTACGTCGCCAACCTGGTCGTGGTCTTTACCAAGGCGAGCGCCAGTGCGTCGCGTATCAACGAGGTGCTCAATTGCGTGCCGAGCATCACCGACGAGGACAACCAGCCGGTCGCGCTTCCCGAGCCGAGCGAACTGGCGGGTGGCAATGTTCCGGTCCCTGCGCTGAGCTTTGACCATGCGAGCTTTTCGTTTGGCGCCGGCGCTGCCAACGCCGTCAACGATGTGACCCTGGAGCTCCCGCTGGGCAAGACACTCGGCATTATCGGCGGTACAGGCAGCGGTAAGTCCACGCTCGTCTCGCTTATCCCGCGCCTGTACGATGTGGGCGCGGGCGGCGTGTACGTGATGGGTGCCGACGTGCGCGCTTGGCCGCTCGACCAGCTGCGCCATGTGGTTGCGACTGTTCCGCAGCGTGCGTCGCTGGTGAGCGGCACGATCCGTAGCAACCTGACCTGGCGCGACGAGGCGGCAACCGACGAGGAGCTTTGGGCGGCGCTCGATATGGCGCAGGCCAGCGAGTTCGTGCGCAACAAGCCCCAGGGGCTCGACGCCCCGGTCGAGGCGGGCGGTAAGAACTTCAGCGGTGGCCAGCGTCAGCGCCTGACCATTGCGCGTGCCCTGGTGGGTGCGCCGCAGATCCTGATTATGGATGACTCCGCCTCGGCGCTCGATTTTAAGACCGACGCGGCGCTTCGCCATGCCATTCGCGAGCGCAGCGTGCGCGGTGCCGCCGAGGGCGGGCTGCCGCTGACGACCGTCATCGTGAGCCAGCGCGTCTCGACCGTGCGCGACGCCGACATGATCTGCGTACTCGACCACGGTTCGGTTGCGGGCCTGGGTACGCACGACGAGCTGTACACAAACTGCCAACTCTATCGCGAGATTTGCCAGTCGCAGCTTCGTCGCGAGGAGCTCGAGGGTCAGCAGGGGAGCGCGACGCCCGCGTCCGTCCCAAGCCCCGCGTTAGCCCCGGCTGCCCCGGCGTCCACTTGCGCAAAGGAGGGCTGCTAAATGAATCCGTATACTTCTTCCGGTTCGGTCGCCACGATGACGGCCAACGTGTCCGGCAACGATAGCCTCAGCGACTTGGGTGACGGCCCGCGTCAGCCCGGCGACCCCGAGCGCTATCCCGTGGGCGCGGTAACTCGCCGCCTGCTAGGCTATGTTCGCCCGCATCGCATTTCGTTTACGGCGTCGTTTGTGAGCGCCGCCATCTCGGTGATCTTGCAGCTCTACACACCTATTCTCATCGGCGAGGGCATCGACCTCATCGTTGCCGCCGGGCATGTGGACTTTGACGCGCTGCTGCCGCTTGTTACCAAGCTCGCGATTGTCGTGGTGGGCGCGGCGGCCTTTCAGTGGCTGCAGGGCTACTGCGTCAACCGTCTGTCCTACGAGACGGTGCGCGACATGCGCGTGGAGGCGAGCGACAAGCTCGGCCGCATGCCGCTCAGCTTTATCGACAGCCATGCCCACGGCGACCTCATGAGCCGCGTGGTCAATGACGTCGATCAGGTGGGTGACGGCCTGCTGCAGGGCTTTACGCAGCTCTTTACCGGCGTCATCACCATCGTGGGCACGCTCGCGTTTATGCTCTCCATCAACCTGACCATGACGCTTGTGGTGGTGCTCGTCACGCCGCTTTCCATCTTTGCGGCCGGTGCCATCGCCAAGCTTTCCAATAAGAGCTTTACTGCTCAACAGCGCATCCAGGGCCAACTCGGCGGTCATATCGAGGAGTATGTGGGTGAGCAAAAGCTCGTGGACGCCTTCGCCTACGGCCCGCACGCCCAAGCGCGCTTTGATGCCCTCAACGCCGAGCTCTATACGGCGGGCGAGCGCGCGCAGTTTATGGGTTCACTCTCCAACCCCGGTACGCGCTTTATCAACAACATCATCTACGCCGTGGTCGCCGTGATCGGCTGTGCGGGCGTGATCACGGGCATGCCCGCAGCGCTCACGGTGGGCGGCGTGCAGATCTTCCTGTCCTACGCCAACCAGTACACTAAGCCGTTCAACGAGGTTACCAACGTCATTACGCAGATCCAGACCGCGTACGCCTCGGCGCGCCGCATGTTCGCGTTGCTCGATGCGCGCGAGCAGGAGCCCGACGCTGTGGATGCCATTGAGCTCACCGCACCGAAGGGCGAGGTTTCGTTTGAGCATGTGGACTTTAGCTATATGCCCGACCGCAAACTGCTGCAGGATATCTGCATCGATGCCAAGCCCGGTATGCGCTATGCCCTCGTCGGTCCCACGGGCTGTGGCAAGACGACGCTCATCAACCTGCTGCTGCGCTTTTACGATATCGATGCTGGGCGCATCGCGGTCGATGGTCGCTCCTCGCGTGACTACACGCGTGCGAGCCTGCGCCGCGCCTTTGGCATGGTGCTGCAGGACACCTGGCTGTTCGAGGGCACGGTGGCGGACAACATCGCTTACGGTTGCCCGGGAGCCACGCGCGAGCAGGTTATTGAAGCCGCCAAGCGCGCTCATGCGCACAAGTTTATCGTGCAGCTGCCAGGCGGCTACGATACGGTGATCGGCGAGGACGGCGGCACGTTTAGCCAGGGTCAAAAACAGCTGCTGTGCATCGCGCGCGTCATGCTTACCGATCCGGCTATCTTGCTGCTGGACGAGGCAACGTCGAGCATCGATACGCGTACCGAGCTGCAGGTGCAGGCGGCATTCGACGAGCTCATGGCTGGTCGCACGAGCTTTGTCGTGGCACACCGCCTGTCGACGATTCGCAACGCCGATTGCATCCTAGTAATGCGCGATGGCGAGATTATCGAGCGCGGCACGCACGATGAACTGCTCGCGGCAGGCGGCTTTTACGCCGAGCTCTACCGCAGCCAATTCGCCCAGTAAGGGTGCCGATCAACGGCGGGTGGTTTACATCTGCGGCGTTAGTACTAAGATATGCTTCTAACAAATTGCATTAAAGGCTCGAGTTTCGGGGGAAACGAGGCAACGTGACTATGACGTGCTCTATGGTGGTCAACAGCAAGAGCGGTAATACCAGGATGGTTTCGGGGGCGATTAAGCGCGCCCTGCAGGCCGCGGGCGCTGAATTTGTCCACGCCGCCGCACTGAGCGATGACGCAGATCCGGAGCAGGTTGCGCTCGAGGCTCAAGGCGCCTGCACTGCCGACACGGTGCTCGTGGGCTTTTGGTGCGACAAGGGTACATGCTCGTCTTCGGTGGCGGCGTTGCTCTCCGCCCTGCACGGCAAGCGCGTCTTCTTGTTTGGCACCTGCGGCTTTGGTGCCAGCGAGGACTACTATAGGCAAATCATCGATCGCGTGTCTTCTAATTTGGCCGGAGATGCCGAGCTTGTGGGCTGGGCCATGTGCCAGGGCAAGATGGGTCCCGCGGTTAAGCAGCGCTACGAGGCGATGCTTGAGCAAGAGCCCGAAAACGCGCGCTATAAGATGCTGCTCGACAACTGGTTTACCGCAAAGGATCATCCCACCAAGGAGGATCTCGACAATATGGCCAAGGCTGCCAAAAAAGCCGTGCTGGGCGAATAGCCCTGTCGTTTTCCCAAAATGAATATGTGAGTGAAAGCCTCGAAAGTATCGAGGCTTTTTTCTTGACGGTGCACGCGGCGTGGCAAGCGACGGATGCGTCATGCCTGGCAACACATTCTCGACCAGCCCTGTGTGGTGCTCAAGCGGGATCCGCATGTGCGGGCAGATGCCTTTCCAGAGCAATTTACATCCGAGCAATTTGCCGAGGTGGCGTTGCGGTCTGGGCTGAGAGCTGCATGAGACTGCCATAGGGCTCCAATAGGGGGTCAAAAATAAATGATACTCAAAGTAGTTTAAATTTAATGTGGGGGGGGGGGGGTACGATATTCTTGATAATGCAATATATCGAACCCTCTATGGCGAACTTGCGTAGGGGGTTAGTCATAGGCATTGGATAAAGCAGACTAATTTGACTACAAATGACCGTCTACGCCAGAATTGGTGCCGCTTGTCGTCAAAGTATTGATAAAATGTAGAAAATCGCTATGGTATTTTTATGAAAAGACATCAAATTGGCTTTTTCGAACTCACTTTTCAAGTGGCTTCCGGTGTCTGGGGAAAGTGGTTAACCCCTCCCGGAGGGATCGAATAAGGCCTCGATGGGGATGAATTAATCAATATGGCGGCGCGTGGACTTAAACGATTTATTGCATTTCTGAGTAGCCTAGCACTCGTGTTCGTCATAGCCCTTGCCGTCGTTTCTTTTGTTCCTCGCGCATTTGGATGCATGCCCTTTGCTGTGCTCTCGGGTTCTATGGAACCTGAGCTTCCCGTCGGCTCCATGGTGTTTGTTCGCCAGGTTGAGCCGGCGGATATTGCCGTGGGCGACACTGCAACCTTTTACCGATCAGACGGCGCCGTGGTGACGCACCAGGTGTACGAGCTCGACCCTGTGGCGCAGGTGATCGGCACGCAGGGAATTGCCAACAAAAATGCAGACGGAAGCATCATGCACGATGCCGAGCAGACGCCTTTTTCACGCGTGATCGGCGTAGTTTCTTTTTGTGTCCCTTACCTGGGCTTCGTTAACGCATATTGCACGACGATGCCCGGTTTGCTCGTTGTGGTGGCCGTTCTGGCGCTGCTGGTCGCGGCGTCAATAGTGCTCGATCGGATGGTTTCTGACGAGCCTGCGGGCAGTCATGCCCGCGCGCATGCGAGGGAGCGGCGTTCATAACGGCAGGGAGAAGTGTCGGCGGCAGTTGGGGTTGCCGTCGGGGAAGACGATTCTGGAAAGGAAGAGAACTATGGAAAACAAGAAGAAAAAGCGCTACGGCATCGTTGCCGCCTTGCTGCTGCTGGTGCTGGCCGCCGGCGTGGGCACCTACGCCTGGCTGACGGCTACGCAGTCGCTGGAGAACGTGTTTACGGTGGGTAGCTTTGGCCCTACGGACAAAAAGCCCGATCCGACCGATCCCGAGAAGCCCGGCTCCGAAGAGAATAACGGTGCTTACCTGTTCGAGACCAAGTGGGTCGAAAACTCCAAGATCGTTCCCGGCGCCACTGTGGCCAAGAACCCCAATGTCGGCATCAAGGCTGGCTCTGATGATGCATACGTATTCATTTACGTAAAGAATGCCATCGTCAAGCCTGGCACCAGCCTTGAAAAGACCCCGTACTTTACGCTCAAAAATACGAATTGGAAGCCCGTTGAGGGTCAAGTCAAGACCAACCAATCTGACAACTCTGGCAACCAGTACGTGAGCGGTCTGTTTATGTACTCCAAGAACTCTGCCGCAGAGAACCTGCCTGCAAAGCTCGAAGCCAACAAAGCAGCGCAGGACGTTTATACCGATGAGCTTTTCACTGCCGTGACGATTCCCTCTGCCATGAACAACACCGATGTTGTCGAGACTACTACTGACCCGAAACAGGCTCCCACGATGACGGTCTCTGCCTACATCTTTGGCGCGGGCCAGAATGGCACCGAGCAGGGTGAAAATGCTGACGCGCAGAATGCCCTTAAGCAGGCCAAGGAATGGGCTAAGACTCAGGCTCAGGCTTAAAATCCCCCCACTGAGATCTCGGCCCGCCCCCACCCCTATATTCGGGCCGGGATCTCGGTCCCCCTTTTATCGACGATTGGCGAACGTAATGCTCAACAATCTTTCCGACAATCAGAAACGCACCTTGGCGCTTGCCGCGATGGCGCTGTTGGCCCTGGCGTGCCTGTGCGGCACGCTGGCTTTTACCGTTGATATGGTTCCGGCGAACAACGTCCTATCGTTTGGCAGCGTGAAGGTACGAGTCTGCGAATACACCCTCAACGAGCAAGGCGAAGAGATTCCGTTTGAGGCCGACGAGCACGGGGACTATCCCGACACCAAGGCCAGTGGCTCTGACATCAGCCGCATTGTGCGCGTGGAGAACGCCGGCGCGCAGCCTGAGTACGTTCGCGCTCGTCTACGCATGACGTCAATGGCACCCGACGGTTCGAGTGCGGATGCCTCGGGCAGCGTTGCGTTTCATGTGAACGCGGACGAGGGGTCCCCGTGGATCGACGGCGGCGATGGGTGGTACTACTACCGTGGATTGGCCGGGCGTGGCGGCATGCTCGACCCCGGCGCCATGACGGAAAGCCTCATGGACTCGCTGCGCTTTGTGGGCGACTACCACGATGCCGCGCGCGGCGGCTCATTCAGGCTCGATATCGATGTTCAGGCCGTGCAGGCCAAAAACCAGCAGGCAAGCGATACCGTCCTCGACGTGCTTGACGTCGCGGGCTGGCCGGAGGCGAACTAGCCTATGAAGATCAAGAATATGAACCGGGGTATGCTTAGCAGGCTGGTTGCCGTCGCAGCGATTGCCCTTTGCTGCGTTATGGCGCTGCCAACGGTGGTGCATGCCGAGGATGTGCCCGAGGCCAAAATCGAATTCCACATCAAAAACGAGGCTGACTTTTTGTCGTGTGTGGCGCTGTCGCGCGAGCGCGATACGTCCGGCTGGCACGTTTATCTCGATAACGACATTGAGCTCGACAGCGACGACATGAAAACCATCGTTGCAGACACCGTTAAGCATCTGTCGTTTGGCAACAAGGAGCATCCGTTTAAGGGCGTGTTCGATGGTCAAAACCACGCCGTTGAGGGCCTGAACTACGATAAAGACGCTTTTGACCCCGAGCGCGATACGGGATTTTTTGCCGAGACCAACGGCGCCACCATCAAAAACTTCCTGGTCAAGGACGCCAACGTGTGGGCGGACTTCCGCGGTGGCATTATCGTGGGCAAGGCCGTCAAAACGCGTTTCGAAAACGTTATGGTCATGGAGAGCACGCTGCACGTGACCTGCGCCAACAATGCTCTCAACCTCATTACCAACGCAGGCTTTGAGGGCGGTCTCATCGCCGGCGAGCTCGACGGCTGTACCCTCTATAACTGCGAGGTACGTGGTGGCCGCGCCGTTAACAACACGACCTCGGGCGTGCAGGCGCTCGGCGGTGAGGGTCTGTATATGGCGGCGTTTGCCGGCTACGTTACAAATTCGACGATTGAGTACTGCCGCGTTACGCCTACGCGCAAAGACGATGGCTCGATTGGCATGACCGACGTCACCAATAAGTACGACGTGGCCATTGGCGCCCTGGGCGGCAACAACGTGTACGCCTCGGGTTTTGTGGGCTGCATGGCGGGCGAGGCCAAGATTATCGACTGCTTCTCGACGGCGCAGTGCTACAGCTATGCCGCGTCATATGTGGGCGTCGTCGCCGTGACGCGTGCGTGGACGGGTGGCTTGGCGGGTCGTATTCTAACCGAAAAGGGCAACGAGCTCGTTCGAAGCCATTTTGCGGGTGACTTGAGCTCGCGTCAGTACAATCCCATCGCCGTGATTCCCATCATTCAAAACGATGTGAACCTGGGCGGTATTGCCGCGCGTGCCAACAAGGATGATGCCACGGTCACCGAGTGCTACTTTAAGCCGAGCGTGAGCCTAAAAGGCAGCAGCCAGGGTACCGCGGCTAAGAAAAAGATCCCCTCTTTTGGCGGCGACGGTACCACCAAGGGCGACAGCTATGGTCCATGGGACGACGAGCGCTACACCACGCGTGAGCTGTGGGAGGAGCACGACTACGATTTTTGTGCCGGCACCATGCGCTCGACCGACAACGACGATGCCCTGGGTGGCCAGCACACCAATGAGTGGGCGATGGATTACAAGCTGAAGATTCCCGTGCATGGCCAGAGCGTTAAGGCGACGATCGATTTTCCCGGTGCGGGTACCGCGACCATCGAGGCAACCAAACTTGGTATTGATCAGGCGACCTCGGACCCGTATGCCTTTGCCGTGAGCGCCGTGCTGGCGGGAATGGCTCAGGGCTTGGCCCAGGGCGATACATCGGTGACGTTTAGGCAGGATACCTCCGCAAAGCCCAAGGGCTTGACCGATGCCAACGGCGGTTATCGCTTCATGGGCTGGTTCCGTGAGCCCGATGTGCGTGTGAATCGAATTGGACAAGACAACAGCTGGTTTGACGGCAAGACCGATGCTGCTGCTGTCGCTGCTGACAAGCAGGTCCAGAAGAATGAAGTGCACGAGAAGACGTCGACCTATACCGCCGATAACGCGAAGGGGGCCGAGGCCTTTAAGGGCAACGACCTGTTTATTGCTTCGTACGAGGCACAGGTGCTGTTCTATAACGTCAAGGGCGAGACACTCGCGTGGCAGAGCGGCGCTGCGCATGACAAGTCGACGGATTGGTATCGCTATGGTGTCGGTCTAACGCCGGCTGCTCCTGTGGACCGCGGCGCTCTATCTGCCAGCGCCACCTTTATTGGTTGGACGACGAAGCCGAGCGGCGAGGAAGGGATGCATGACGGCTATGCGGCCATTACCTCGCCTGAGCTTGCCGAGCTAAAAAACGCCGGTGCGTTCTATCCTGCCGGCACCGAGATCACTGTGCTTGGCCCTACCGATTTTTATCCGGTGTACACCGACTATGTGTCGAACATCATGACGGTGTTTGAGGGCAATGAGCAGGATGCAACCGACGATCAGACTCGGCGCGACGGTGTGGGCAAAACTGACGTTAAGGTTGAGACTGCAGAAGATGGCACAAGCGCGTATACCGTACAGGTGCTCGACGTATCCGGTAAAGCTATATCCGAGGAGGGCCAGCTGCCCGACGGCTATCGTTTCCTGGGTTGGTATGAAAACAAGGGAACCGAGGATGCCCCGCTCGAGGTGCGCGTAAGCCGCGACCCCAGCTATACGCTCCCCGCCGATGTCGATTTAACCGCGCCGCATACCTACATCGCCCGCTTTGAGTACCGAGTGGATTATTACGTTCGGGCTTATACCAACCATGAGTTTACGGACAGCAAGCTACTTTGTTCCGTTTGGAATCGCTATCAAACGCCCTTTGAGGAAAACGTCGGTAGTACCTTCGTGCGTGAAAACGTCGTCCACTGGGGCCCGGAGCATGTTGACCACGGTATAAAGGATAGTTATGAAACGTGTGGCACGCGCTTCACGAAGGAAACCCTTGTCGTGAGTCCCCTTAACGCGTACTCGCACAACGTTAAAAACGATACGGGAGCCGATACTCTAAAAAACCTCTATGCCGATACCGATTTTCCAGGCGCTGCAACGCTAAGCGATACTTGGACTTCGGCTTCGCTGAACGTAACGGTCAAACCGGTGAATGATCGCTATCGCCTGAATTTCTGGACGCTTGAGCGCGATGGTGAATATTGGACATATGTGAAAAATCCCATCGAGAGCATGGTGCGTACAGATAAGAAGTACTACGTTCGCGCGATGATTACCACGGACGTTAATTTCTACAACAAGGGCGATAATGTCGTGAGGACTGCCACGCGGCGCTATGAGAGTAACTTGCTGCAGACCAAGGTGAACGGGGCGGATCCGACGTTCACGTATTACTACCCGCATGTTAATAAGTCGGTTAAAGTGGCCGAAAAGCCAGAAGATGGTGAGAAGGGATCGTATGAGAGCCCCCTGACCCTCGAAGCTTCCCCGACCGATGCCGACATGGCCGTGCCGGGCTATAAGTTCCTGGGCTGGATTTCGACCGCCGAGGTTCAGAAGGATTCTGACGTCTGGAAGTATATCTACGACGTCGCCGGCGACTCCTATGTGACGAGTGATCCGGATAAGGCAGAGCCGTATCTGGCGACCGACGAGTCCAAGGTCACCCAGTGGCAGGATGCCTATCCCGTCTACGCAAAGTACGACGTCAGCTACACCACCAACCTGCATCGCGCAGGTTTTGAGGGTACGGACAAGGTCAATGTGCCTAGCTACAACATCGCTCCCGTTATCAACGCGGACACCAATCCTGCTACGGCAACGGTGACCCCTGACGTTACGACGCCGGTTTATAAAGCAGGCGGTGAGCTGTATAAGTTGCAGAAGGTTGAGATCGAGCTTCCGAACGGCGAGATCAAGACGCTTCCCTACGATGTGGAGCATGGTACTTGCTCTTATCCGGTGGAACCTGGCGGAGCCTATACATTCGTGGCGTACTATTCGCCGTTGGCGGTTGTGTACCACCTCAATGCCACGGATGTGGACGGCAAAGTTGCTCAGCAAGACGATATGCTCGGCAACCTTAATGGCGGCATCCCGAAGCCTACTTATGACGTCAGCACTATCGATGCGGATACAGGCAAGTTCAACGTCTTCGTGGGCTGGACGGAAGCCGAGCCGGCACCTGGCAAGGGCTATGTCGCTTGGTCAGAGGGCATCCGTATGGTGAGTGCTTCTACCGTGGTCAAGGCCCCCATGGAGCTGTACCCGGTCTACCGTCCCAGCCTGGTTACCGTTCAATCGAACATTGACTCTAAACTTGCGAATCCCGATCTTGTCCGTAGCCTCGGCCGCACTGATTCCGGCGACCAGATTTCTCTTGAGGTCAAGGCCGCCGAGGAGGTTGAGGGCACTGACGGCACCAAGTACGACTTTGTCGGCTGGTCGCGCGATTATGTCAATGACGGGCAGTACACCCTGATGACTGACGATGAGAAGTATCCCCTCGAGGGCAGCGAGCCCTTTGAGAGCGTGACCTACACTGCGGTGTACAAGAAGACGCCGCTTAAAGTGCGCTATCACGACACCGAAGGCAACGTCATCTACACCGCTACGGTAGACCCGAACGATACGAGTGTTCTGCGTGGCCAGGATGGCAATGCCGGCTTTGTTCAGACAGTTAAGGTGCCCAAGATGGACGAGAGCGGCAACCCGGTCTATGACGACAAGGGTGAACCCGTCATGGAGCCAAAGGAAGTGGCCTACGATCCCGAAGCCTACTCCGCAATCGTCGCATTCCTGGGCGAGCGAGCGGATAGCAGCTTGAAGGAGTTGTTCTTGGAGTGGCAGTGGGTTAATGGCGACAAAGCTGTGGCGTGGAGCGACTTCAAGGGTAAACCGGTTACAGCCAACATGGATTTGTATCCGGTGACGTATAAGGTCGTCGCTAACGACACATCGGACGATGCGAGCCCTAAGAATGTGACCGGGCAGCTCAAGTGGTTGCTTGATCCCAATGCCGCGAACACGATAGATGACAAGAGCGATAAGGCGCCGTTCAAGGCTTGCTTTGCAAAGCCCTTCATGGGCACGCAACTGACGGTGCACGTTGACCGCGTGGGCTATGGTCTTCCTGGCCAGACTCCTGCGCCTGTCAACGGGAAGTATGTCTCGCTTTACAGTTCGGGTTCAGGCGAGGGCTCGTTTGAGCTGACGAATCGTTTGGACTACAAGCTCACGGGCGACGGCACTCAGAGCGATGGCAATGCGGTGTTCGATTTCGCCGCTACGCATACGCTCAAGATCGTCAAGCAAACCCAGGATAGCTGGGCGAAGGGCAAGACGTTCCGCTTCAAGGTTTCCCGGGCCGGCATGGACGGCAACGCCTTGGAGGAGCGCACGGTTGAGGTAACGGTGTCATCGGATGCGCAGCTAAAGGACGGTTCCGCCTGGTACTCCGGCGCTATCGAGCTTGCGGTCCCGGCGGGTATCTACACCGTCGAGGAGGACTCAGCGTGGGCATGGCGCTACAGCAACCAAATCGGCGTCCCTGGCAAGCAGCCGGGCGATAAGGCGCAGGCGACTATCTCCGCTGCATCGAGCGCGAACGATGCCACGTTCACCTGCACGAACACGCGTGTGAACGACAAATGGATCGACGGCAGCAATCGTGCCCATAACGTTTGGAGCAACGGCAACGTAGCAAAGAAGGAGGATTAGCATGTCCAAGCGCAAGCGCATCATCGCCTTGCTGGTGGGGGTTATCCTCCTGGCCGGTACGGCAGGCACGTTGGCCTGGCTTTCGGTTACGGGCGTGCTGGTCAACCAGTTCGGCATCGGGTCGGTGACGCCATCGGTTCAGGAAACGCTCAACGGCAAAGTGAAAAGCGATGTCAAGGCGAAGAACACGGGTACTGCGCCCGCCTATATTCGTGCTGCAGTGGATATCTACTGGCAGGACCAGGATGGCGCACGCCTGTGGGATGAGCCGAAGGAGGAGCCGAAGGGTGAGGCGGATTACGAGATTGCGTGGAGCGTGGCTGATGCCTCGGGCGCGAACTCGGCTTATAACTGGGTTAAGGCGAGCGACGGGTTCTATTACTGGACGTCGCCCGTCGCTCCCGGCGCGGAAACCGGCGTGCTCATTAATAGGGTTACCGAGCTCAAGGCAACCGAAGGTCGCAATCTTGTCGTGGATATCTCCACTCAGGCGGTCCAGGCGACGCCCGATGAGGCCGTGCGCGACGCATGGGGTTGCTCGGTCGAGAATGACGTGCTGGTGCCGCCGCATGGAGGTGCGTAAGTATGGCGTTCCCGATTCGTAAAGGTGTTGCGCGCTCCTTGCGTTGCATGGTCGCGGCCATTTTCTGCGTGGTCGCGCTCGCTGTTCCCGCCCGTGCGTTTGCCGATACTCCCGCGATTGCCTATGACGGAAATGCGCGTCAGCTGACGGTCTCGGGGGCGACGGACTCCTCGGGGGAGCCCGATCTGTTTTTGGCCTTTAAAGATCTGATGCCTGGCGATGTGCGTGATCAGCAGATAGAGATTCGTGCCACGGGCGTAAAGTCCCAGGTGCGCGTGTTTGTGCGTGCCGTTGTCGATCACGAGACGGCACGCCTGCTGTCGCCCATTACTCTAACGGCGTCGGCGGGCGATGCGTCTGCCGGTTGGCTCCAGACGGGAACGCCGGGCAGTGTGTTCGCCTATCCCACGCAGGTCGCAACGTTTACGAACGATGGCAGCACGGTGCTCAATTTGCAACTAAGTGTCCCGACGTCGGTGGGCAACGAGGTTGCCGACGCAAACAAGACCATTCGCTGGGAAATCACCGCCGAGGACGATGGCGAGAAGATCCCCGTACAACCTGCTGGCAGCAAGAAGCCCGGCTTGCTTGGTCTGGCGGCAACAGGCGACAACACGCTCACGTTGCTTTTGGTGTTGCTGACACTTGCAATCATCGCATTTATAGCCGCACTTCTTTTGTCCCGGAGGGATAAGCGCTAGGTTCATCTTCTAAACGCAACGCCCTCCCGGGCGGCGGGCACGAAGTTCCCTGCTCTACAGTCCTGCGCAAGACGAAGGCCACATTAAGTGGCCTTCTTTGCGTGCGGAACTCGCGATGAACTTCGAGCCCGCCGCTCGGGAGGGCGCCCCTTTATTGACGGAAGGCCTAATAAGCGGATATTCCATGCCCGGATGTATTCAGAGCGGGACGGGCTTTCCGGATGGGCGGGGTTTCGGAAAGTGTGTCCCAGAATCGGCGATCAGAGTGGTCCCCACTTTCCGGTTGATGTCTTGTCCGGAAACTATGTCCCGGAATTAAGGCTTGGAATGGGATGCACTTTCCGGTTGAGAGCCTTAGCGGAAAGTGCGACCCGGAATTTACTCTTGAAGTGGGATGCGCTTTCCCAACAGGCCCTCAAGCGGAAACTGCGTCCCATTCCGAAGGCAGATTCCGGGACACACTTTCCGAATACAAAGAAGGCCACTTAATGTGGCCTTCAATTTATATATGTTGCGGGTGCCCCCATGACAAGCCGCGTTTCAACACCGAGGCGTCTGCCCGGCGACGCGGAATGTAAGGTTCATCGCGAGTTCCGCACGAGCCGGAGAGCACTTAATGTGCTCTCCGTGCGAGCAGGACTGTCCGAGCAGGGAACCTTACATTCCGCGCC
Source organism: Collinsella aerofaciens (assembly GCF_005845035.1). GTDB lineage: Bacteria > Actinomycetota > Coriobacteriia > Coriobacteriales > Coriobacteriaceae > Collinsella > Collinsella aerofaciens_I. The sequence goes on from NZ_SPFO01000008.1 coordinate 33,524, forward strand.
GCCGGGCAGACGAACCAGTTAAGACGCGCCGCTACTTGATCTTGGTCGTGCCCGGCGCCAGGTTGGGGTCGGTCTCGTTGGCCTCGGTCTGGAAGTGCTCGGTGTACACGTTCTTGCCGTCGCGGAACATCTCGTAGTATTGCATCTTGGCGTAATCCTCGCGCGCCTTGGTTGCGGCAGCGGCGGCGGCGTCGTCACCGGTGACGTTGGAGGAGAGCGCCCAGCGCAGGCTGGCGTCCTCGTAGCCCACCGAGTTGATGGCGGGCAGCGACTTACGCAGCGTCATGTGCGCTTTCTGGTAGTCGGAGAGAGGAGCGCCGATCAGCTGCATCAGCTGGGTGGACAGGTAGTTGGTGGACAGGTCGTCGACCTCGCTCGTCTGGTCGCAGCCGGCAACGTCGTAGTTGGCCCAGATGATGTAGTCGGTCTGCCACAGGCGCTCCTGATGCGTAGCGTCGTCCTCGCCGGTAAACCACTTATCGTTGAACTTGGACGGGAAGAACGGCTGATGGTCGCCCCAGAACACCACGACCACCTTGCGATCGAGCTTGCTCAAGGCATTGAGGAAGTAGCGCAGCGCCTGGTCGGACTGCTCGATGCACGAGACGTACTCGTCGACATCGGACAGCGTGCCGTCCTCGATGGTCTTGGCGTCCAGATCGGTCGTGTCGATGTTGAGGTGCATCTGCTTATCTGCCGGCAGCAGGCCCGTATCGTAGCCCGAGTGGTTCTGCATGGTCACGTCGAAGATAAACTGCGGATCGGCGTTCTGATCGAGCAGCTCAAGAATCTTGTCGTAGGTAGCCTGGTCGGTCACCATGTCGCGCAGGGTGTCGGCTCCCTGGAAGTCGTTGATGGACAGGAACTGGTCAAAGCCAAAGTCCTTGTAGACGTTCTCGCGGTTCCAGTTGGTCGCGTGGTTGGGGTGCATGGCCGTGGTGGAATAGCCGAGCGATTTGAACTGCTCTGCCAGATTACCGGTCGTTTCCATGTTGTAGATGGTGTAGGGGTACACGCCCGAGCCCAGGTTGGCCATGGAGTTGCCGGTCATAAACTCAAACTCGGTATTGGCGGTACCGCCGCCGTAGGCGCTCACGTAGAGCTTGCCGCGGCTGAGGCAGTTGGACAGGCTCTTAAAGTACTGCGGGCCCTCGTAGCCGGCGCGCATGTTCTGGTAGATCGACAGATCCGAGAAGGTCTCGTTCATGATGGCGATGACCGTGGGCTTCTCGCTGTCGAACTGCTCCTTTGCGGCGGCGCGCTCGTCGCTCTTGGCCGCGTCGGACTTGTCGTAGGCCTTGGCGTACTTTTTGAGCGTGGCCTTGGCATCGTCGACGGAGTAGTCGGCGGGTTTGGGCGGCTTGATAGACTGCGCCGCACTAATAAAGGCAGGCAGGTAGCCCTCGCGCCAGTAGCTCTCGAGCGGGCGCCAGGTGTAGACGGTGATGCCGAGGGTGTTGTAGTAGTCGATGAGGGTGACATGCGCGGTCACGCCGCCCAGGCACAGTACGGCGACGAGCAGGTTGGTGAGCAGCATGCGCTTGGCGTTGGCGGCACCCTTCTGACGGTGCGGCGCCACCAGGCCGGCGTACTCGCATAGCAGCATGGCGATGGCGGTAAAGCCCATGGACAGCACACAGAACAGCGAGATCGAGAAGGTATAGCCGTTGCCGGCGACCGCGGCGGCGGTGGAGATGGCCGAAAGGTCGCCCGGCTGGATGGGCATGGATTTAAACGTGATAACGAAGAACTCGGCAATGCCCAGGACAAAGAGGGCAAAGGCCAGGACCGCGGGAGCTGCGCCGTGGCGCTGGAATAGGAAGAACAAGCCGGTCATGAGCACGGTGATGATGGCCCACTCGAGCAGGATGCACAGGGGGTAGACCCAGGTAAAGTCGTGGTTGGACGAGACCTCCATGCCCAACAGCGCAAAGACGCCGGCGAGCAGCAGGCACAGCACGGCGGCGACGAGTGGCTTGCCCACAAAGGCGCCGCGCAGACGGGCGAGCTTGCCGGTGGGGGCGGGGGCGTCGGGCGCGGCGAACGCAAAGACGCGCGGGGCGATGCGGTCGCGTGCGATGCTGGCCCAAGCGCAACCGGTGAGGATGGCGTTGGTCAGGATGAGCATCACAAAGGCGAGCGGCTCGTTTTGAGCGACGAGGCCCACGGCGCCCCAAATAGTCAAAAAGACCTGGAACAGGCCGAAGACGACGCTCCACCCAAGAGCGCTTTTGGCAACGGTGCCCGACTGAGCGCGAATGGCCTTGGCCTCGCGCAAGACAAGGTAGACGGTCGCCGCAAGACCGACGAGCGAGATGGCGGCAGCGAACATGCTGAGACTCCTCACAAACTAAAACCTACGAAAGTGGGGGTTTACCCGATTGTTACCTAAATATGCGCTGCATTTGAGGGCTGCGCACAACAACCAGCCATAATAACGCGCGGGTGTGACAGTGTGGCGCAATGTAGTGGCGGCCTGCGCGATAATGGACGGGAATTACACGGAAACGTAAAGGCTTCTTAAAGAATTAGCGAGGATGAGGCGATGGACGAGCAGGTTTGCACCAAGGCTGTGGATACGTGTGGCTATCCGGTCGAGACGACAGGCAATGCGGTGCTGGACACGTTGGAACACCGCTCGTCCACGCGTGCTTTCGCGCGCGATGACAGCGACCGTCCCGTAGCGGTGACCGACGAGCAGCGGGCGGCGATCTTGCATGCGGCGAGCCGCGCACCGTCGGCGGGCGCCATGATGATGTATTCCATCGTGAGCATTCGCGAGCAGGCTACGCTGGACCGTCTGGCCGACCTGTGCGACCACCAGCCTATGATCGCCAAGGCGCCCTGGGCACTAATATTTGTGGTCGACTATGCCAAGTGGATCGATCTGTTTGAGCACGTGGGCTGCTTTGAGCCCGAGTTTGTCGAGCGCACGGGCAAGTCGCCCCGCCGCGCACCGGGTCTGGGCGACTTTGCCATCGCGGCGCAGGATGCCGTGATCGCTGCGCAAAACGCCGTGGTTGCCGCCGAGGCTCTGGGCCTGGGGAGCTGCTACATTGGCGACATCGTGGAGAACGCCGAGGAAGTTGCCGCGCTGCTCGATCTGCCGCCCTATACCATGCCGCTGTCGATGCTCATCATCGGTACGCCCCGTAAGGAGCGCCCGGCCATTGCACATCCCGTGGTGAACCTGGTGCACGAGGAGCGCTACTGCCGTGCGGACGACGCGACTATGGATGCGCAGGTGGCCGAGATGGATGCGATGTATCGCCCGCACGCCCGCGAGGTGGGCGAGCGCGTGGTGGATATCTACACCCGCAAGCACACGAGCCCCTTTATGGCCGAGATGAGCCGCTCCATGGAGTGGTGGTTCAAAAACTGGCTCGGAAAATGACGAATGTGACAAGGGGATAGTCCCTTTGTCACATTTCATATCGCCGCGGTAGCCTAAAGACTGTATAAATCTTTATCTAGCTGGGAAAACAGTGCATTAAAACATGGGCCGATTACCTATAATCCCTTCGAACATTAAAGTTGGGAGGAAACCGGCTTATGGAACAAAAGGCCAAGGAGGCAGCCTCGCACGCTGCGATTCCTGTGAGCATCTCGGCGATGCTCGTCACGCTGGGCGTGGTGTACGGCGATATCGGCACCAGCCCCATGTATGTAACCAAGGCGCTCGTTGCCGGCAACGGCGGCATCGGAAGCGTCACGGAGGAGTTCGTGCTCGGCGCGCTCTCCCTTGTCGTGTGGACGGTCACGTTGCTGACCACCATCAAGTATGTGCTCATCTCGCTGCGCGCCGATAACCATGGTGAGGGCGGCATCTTTGCCCTGTACAGCCTGGTCAAGCGCTGCGGCAAGTGGCTTATCATCCCCGCCATGCTGGGTGGCGCCGCGCTGCTCGCCGACGGCATCCTGACGCCGGCCGTTACCGTTACCACGGCCATCGAGGGCCTGCGCACCATCCCGGCGGTCCATGCCGTGCTGGGCGATGACCAGGGTCGCGTCGTCGCCATTACGCTCGCCATCATCATCGTGCTCTTCTTGGTGCAGCGCATCGGTACGGCCAAGATCGGTCACGCCTTTGGCCCCATCATGACGCTGTGGTTCCTGTTCTTGGGCGGTACGGGTCTGTTCTTTGTCCTCCAGCACCCCGCCGTGCTGCTGTGCCTCAACCCGGTGCGCGGCATCGCCTTTTTGCTGAGCCCCAACAACCATGCGGGCATCATGATTCTGGGCAGCTGCTTCCTCGCCACCACCGGTGCCGAGGCGCTCTACTCCGACATGGGCCACGTCGGCCGCGGCAACATCTACGCTACCTGGCCGTTCGTTAAGTGCTGCCTGCTGCTTTCCTATATGGGCCAGGGCGCTTGGCTTATGAACAACGCTGCCAACCCCGAGCTCATGGGCATTGCCGACCTCAACCCGTTCTACCAGATGCTCGCCCCGGGCCTGCGTCCGTTTGCCGTCGGCCTTTCCACCGTCGCGGCCATCATTGCCTCGCAGGCGCTCATTACCGGCGCGTTTTCGCTGGTGTCCGAGGCCAGCCGTCTGGACCTCATGCCGCACATGCAGGTCTTCTACCCTGCCGAGACCAAAGGCCAGCTCTACATCCCCATGGTCAACAACGTCATGCTCGTGGGCTGCGTCATCGTGGTGCTGCTGTTCCAGAACTCGGCGCATATGGAAGCCGCCTACGGCCTTGCCATTACGCTGACCATGATGTGCACCACGCTGCTGCTCTTCTTCTACCTGCACGAGGAGCGCAAGCTCAAGGTCGCGCCGTGGATCTTCGCGGCCTTCTTCCTTTTGCTCGAAGGCTTCTTCTTCGTGAGCTCGCTCACCAAGTTCTTCCACGGCGGCTATTTCACCATCCTCATGGCCGCGCTCATCATGGGTATCATGGTGTGCTGGTACAACGGTACGGCTGTTGAGCAGCGCCAGTTTACGCTGCTGCCGCTGCGCAGCTACCTGCCGCAGCTCAAGCGCCTGCGCGACGACGATCGCTATGAGCGCCTGAGCGACAACATCGTGTACCTGACCAAGGACACCCATACCGACTACATCGACCGCGACATCGTCTACTCGATTCTGGACAAGCATCCCAAGCGCGCTCGCGCCTGGTGGTTTGTGAATGTCGAGACCATGGACGAACCGCACACCTTTGCCTATTCGGTCGAGACGTTCGGCACCGACTACGTGTTCCGCGTGCATCTGTACCTGGGCTACAAGATCAACCAGCGCGTCAATGCCTATCTGCGTCAGGTCGTTCAGGACCTGGCTGCCACCGGCGAGCTGCCGCCGCAGACGCATGACTACTCGGTCTACAAGGACCCGGGCAACATCGGTACGTTCAAGTTCGTCCTGATCCGTAAGCTTCTGGCGCCCGAAAGCGATGTGGAGCCGAGCGAGCGTACGGCCATCACGCTCAAGTACATCATTCGTCGCGCCGCCGGCACGCCTGCACGCTGGTACGGCCTGGAGAACTCCAACGTGAGCTTTGAGTACGTGCCGCTGTTCACCAAGTTCAAGGCCGTGAACAAGATGCAGCGCCTGGCCCCCAACGAGCGGCCGTAGGCGCCGACGGGTTGCACGGAGTTGGTTTTCGATGGACAAGATTGAGACCGGGGAGGCAAACATGGATGCAAAGATGCTTGATGGCCGCGAGGTGGTTGCCGAGCTGGTACGCGAGGCACGTGTCGACGCCGCCGAAGATCGGTTTTTGACGAACCGCGCCAACATGGATATGGCCGACCGCGTGATCTCGATCGTGGCACTGGTATTTGGAGCGGTGTGCGTGTGTGCCCTGCTCGCGCACGTGCTGTTTGTCTAGCGACCGCCGGCTGCAAAGGCTATACACTTGGAACCACCACAAGGGAAACCACCACAAAGGTGCCTGTCCCTTTGTGGTGGTTTTTATTTTTGAGGGAGGGGTGCGGTGTCGATGGACGTCCATGCGGACGGCGATATTGCCGAAAACTTCTGGTGGCGGCGCACGACGTCGACGCGTCGCGGCCCCCTGTACGACATCTGCGTGGCGGCGGGGCTGCTGTTAGCGGCGACGATTGTGGGCGTGCTGCTCGACCGCCCCGGTCTCGCTCCCAGCATCATGATCGTCTACGTGTTTGCCGTGCAGCTGTGCGCCTTTTTCACCTGGAGCCGCCTGTATTGCCTGTTGAGCTCGGCTGCCGCCGTGGCGCTCTACAGCTTCTTGTTTGTCGATCCGCGCTACTCGCTGTCGTTTATCGACCGCGTCTATCCCGGCATGTTCTTCATCATGTTTGTGGTCTCGCTTGTGTCGAGCTCGATTGCGTTGGCCCTGCGCCGCGCCCTGGCACAGGCTGCCGCCAGCGACCGCCGTACGCATATGGTGCTCGAGACCAACCGTATGCTGCAGCGGTGCGCCGATCAGCAGCAGATTGTCCATGCCATGGCAACGCAGCTGGCGCGTCTTTCGGGCTGTCCGGTCGTGTGGTACAGCGCCGACGCCGAGGGCGATGACCTGCTGCCGCGTGCGACGTACACGGCCGTGGGTGACGCCGCGCCGGTGCATGAACTGGCGCCGCAGATGCCGCCGCGGCTCTCGGCGTCCGCCTATGTGGGAACGCCGCTCGATGCCACCTATGGCGGCTCGGCGTTTTATGGCATCTACCTGACGGTTCGCACAGGCGACGGCTTCGTGCACTCGGGCGACCCCGCCTCGGTGGTGGGCGTGCTGGCTATCGTTGCCGCGCCCGACGTGCTGACGCACGAGGAGCGGATGCTGGCCGATGCCATCGTGAGCGAAGGCGAGCTGGCGCTCGATCGCGCCCGCGCCATGGAGGCGCGCGAGGAGGCGGCGGTGCTTGCCAAAAATGAGCAGCTGCGCGCCAACCTGCTGCGCTCCATCTCGCATGATCTGCGCACGCCGCTCACCAGTATTTCGGGCAATGCCGATGTGCTGCTCGACCAGGGCTCGACCGGCACCGCCGTGCTCGACGCCCAGACGCGCCGCGGCCTGCTCCTGTCCATTCGCTCGGATGCGCAATGGCTCAACGCTACCGTCGAGAACCTACTCGCCATCACCAAGCTCGAGGGCGGTGGCATGCGCCTGTCGACCACGCTTGAGCTCATGGACGATATCGTCGAAGAAGCGCTGCGCCACGTGAATCCGGCCGTGCGCGAGCACGACCTTAAGGTGGTGCCGTGTGACGAGCCGGCGCTCGTCAACGTCGATGCGCGCCTGATGGTGCAGCTGGTGGTGAACCTGGTGAACAATGCCATCACCTATACACCCGCAGGCTCGCATATCGTGATCTCGATTAGCGTCGACGATGGGCACGTGACGTGCTCGGTGGCCGATGACGGCCCGGGCATCGCGCCCGAGGATCGCGAGCGGATTTTTGAGTCGTTCTACACCGCCAACCACGGTCTTGCCGACAGCCATCGCAGTGTGGGCTTGGGTCTTTCGCTCTGCCGCTCCATTGCGTTGGCGCATGGCGGTAGCATAGAGGTTGCCGCGGCGGACCCGCACGGCTCGGTCTTTACGATTGATCTTCCCGCCGCCGACGTTTCGTTTGATAAGGAGTAGCGCTGTGTCGAACTCTGCCGTAAAACCGCTTATCTTGGTCGTTGAGGACGACCCCGCCGTTCGCAACCTTATCGTTGCCGCGCTCGAGGCGCACGGCTTGCGCCATATGGCCGTGGAGACCGCCCATGCCGCTATCGCCGCCGCCTCGTCGCAGGCGCCGAGCATTGTGCTGCTCGATCTGGGCCTGCCCGACATGGACGGTGTCAAGGTGGTGGAGTCGGTGCGCACGTGGTCGGGTATGCCGATTATCGTGGTATCGGCGCGTAGCGAGGATGCGGACAAAATCCGCGCACTCGATGCCGGTGCCGACGACTACCTGACCAAGCCGTTTTCGGTCGAGGAGCTGCTCGCGCGCATTCGCACGACGCTCAGGCGCCTTTCGTATGCGCAGGTTGGCATGGGTGCGTCCGAGGGCACGTTCGATACCGGCGAGTTGCATATCGACTTTGACGCCGGCATCGCTACGATGGACGGCGAGGAGCTGCACCTGACGCCGATCGAGTACAAGTTGCTCTGCTTGCTGGCGCACAACGCCGACAAGGTGCTGACGCACCAGTTTATCCTGCACGAGATTTGGGGCACGGCGACTAAGAGTGACCTGGCGAGCCTGCGCGTCTTTATGGGTACGCTGCGCAAAAAGATCGAGTCCGACCCCGCGCATCCGCGCTATATCCAAACGCACGTGGGTATCGGTTATCGCCTGGTCACCCAAGGCTAGATCGCCAACCACCATCCCAATATGAGTTGCGGTGAAATACGGTCTAAATTTGCCTAATTCCAGGCAAAACAGTCCGTATTCCACCGCAACTTTGTTATTTGCCTTTGGGCTTGCTGGCGTAGAACTTCTTCTTTTTGGACTTGCCGGCAGGGGAAGGTTTGCCGGCAAAGTTGGACTTGCCGTTGCCGGTCTGCGCGTGCGCGGGCACTGCCGCACGGGGTTTGCGGGCCTCGGGGTTGCGCAGCTCCTCGGTTCGCTCGGCAATCTCCTCGGCGCTAAAGCCGACCTCGGCCATGGCGTCCTCGATGGGCAGTCGGCGCACGATGTAGCAGTGGTGCACCTTCTGGTTGCGCGCGAAATCCTCGGGGATGGTCTGTGAGGTGATGTCCTCCAGCACGACGCCCGCGCGCGCGAGCTTGCGCGTCTCGGGGCGGAAGCCGCGCAGGTTGCAGCTAAAGATGGCATGGCTGCCCTGTGTGAGCAGGCGCGACACACCGGCCAGCAGTTCAACGTGGTCGCGCTGGACATCCCAGGTGCGACGGCCCATCTTGGACGAGTTGGAGAACGTGGGCGGGTCGACAAAGATTAGGTCCCAGCGGTTGCGCGTCTGGCGCTGGTCGCGAATCCAGGCGAGCACATCGTCACGCACAAAATGATGCTGCGGGCCCACAAAGCCGTTCTGGCGCATGTTGCGCTCGGCCCAGTCCAGGTAGGTGTTGGAAAGATCGACCGTCACCGTCTCCTCAACGTCGCCGTCGGCCGCATAGCAGGTGGCGGTGCCGGTGTAGGCAAACAGGTTGAGAAAACGGCGCGCCTGCTTGGCGTGCTCGCGGACCAGGTTGCGGGTGACGCGGTGGTCCAGGAAGATTCCCACGTCCAGGTAGTCGTCAAAGTTGACGGCAAAGGTGAGACCGCCCTCCTCGATGAGCGGCAGGCGGCGGCGCGCGATGTTGGCACGCTCGCCCGAGCCGCCCTTGCCGGCGCCCTGCTTGCCGTACTGCGAGCCGCCGCGCGAACGCATGCGGGCCTTGGCGTGCACGTGCTCGGCGGGGACATCCAGGATGCGCGGCGCGATGGCCAAAATGTCGAGCATGCGGGCCTGGGCAAGCGTGGGGTCGATGGTCTTGGGCGCGGCGTATTCGGCGATGACGAGCCAGCGGCCCGGCGTCTGCGGGCAGCCCTCGTACAGGTCGATGGCGGCGGAGTAGTCGGGCAGGTCGGCATCGTAGACGCGGTAGCAGCTCACGCCCTCGCGCTTGGCCCACTTGCGGCGCAGACGGGCATTCTTGCGCAGGCGGTTGGCGAACTGCTCGGACTCCGGGATGAGCACGGGCAGCGGCTTGCCGTCGCCCAAGTCGAGCGTGGCGGCAGGTTCGGACATGGGGGTGTTGGCGGCTTCGTCTTCGGCGTCCGCGGTCTGCTCCTCGGTGTTTGCGCTGGTCGCAGCCTCAAACGCTGCGGCGGCGTGGTCGAGCGAGGACCAGACTTCGACGGTTGCCTCCTCGTTGTTGGGCATGATGGCGATCGAACGCTCGGGCTCGGCGTGGAGCACGCGGGCCAGCAATCCGTCGCGGGTGAGCGCGGCGACCGGTGCCGAAGCGAGCTCGGGCGCGCGGCGCAGCTCACCGATGAGAGTCATGGCGTCGTGCATGAGCGAAAGCGGGGTCTCGGTGGTATCCGCGACGATGGCGGCGCCGGCGACGGCGCCCACATGGTCCAGCACGGTGGCAGGCTTAGCGGCGCAAAAATCGACAAAGCGCTTGTAGCCGGCGCACTTGACCATGCGCTCGGCGGTCTTGCGGGCGGCGGGGTCAACGTCTACGGCCACGATACGCGCCTGGCGCTCGCGGGCTGCGGCCTCGCGCTCGCGCACTTCGGCAACCAGCTGCTCCCACAGAGCGGCATCGTGCAGCTGCCAGCCCTCAAAGCCCCAGCGCTCGCGAGCAGCACCCGGGGCGCGGTCGGTCAGGATGCTCGCGGCCTCAAGCAGTAGGCCGCCGCCGGCGCACGAAGCGTCGATCAGCGTGGGCAGGGCCTCGTTTTCGTAATCATCGGCCGTCAGCTCGCGCTCGCACAGTGCAGTCCAGCCGACCTGCGAAAGTACCAGTGCGGAATAGTCGGGGCGCAGCACGTGCGTGCCCTCGCCGGCACGGGTTGCGGCGGGCGGCAGGCGCTTAAACAGCGGATCGCCCGAAAGGTCCAGGCTCATGCTCGCGCGGCGCTGACGCAGCGAAAGCAGCAGGTGCACATCGGGGTCGGCGGCGTCGACGTCGGCGCGACGGCCCGTGGTTTCGGCCAGACGGTCGCACAGGGCGTCCTTGGCGCGCAGGGCCGAGAAGCGCGTGTTGCGCAGCTGCTCGGTCACGCCACGAGCGGTGATGGCGATGGTGGCACCGGGGCGGATGATGCTTTCCCAGGCAATGTCGTACACACTGTCGTACAGCTCGTCGGCATCCTGCGCCTCAAAGCGCGCAAGCACCACAAACACACGGCTTGCCAGGCGCGACCACAGGCATGCGCGATAGCCCTCTTCGAGCTCGCCCTCAAACGTGGCGCGGCCCTTGAGGCGGCGAACATGCGAAAGCCCGAGCCGTTTAAGCTCGTCGGCGAGTGCGGACTCAAAGCCCTCGGGGCAGCTTGCGTAAAATTCCATGGGTGACCTCTCTGGTTGCGTCGCTCCATTATATGATGGATGCTTCGTTTGCTCTTGTCCTCGAAAGGAACTCATATGATCGATGCGTGCCCCGATTCCGCTGTGCTGTTTTTTGACGTGGATGGCACGCTGACGTCGTTCGATCCCGATAACCTGACTGACAAGGATCTCACGGCAATTCGCCCTTCGCGTGCGGTGATTGATTCGTTTCACAAGCTGCGCGATGCGGGCCACAAGGCGTTTATCTGCACGGGTCGCCCTTTGTGGCTCATCGCTGACGGCCTGCGCGCACTGGACCCTGAAGGCATCGTCGCCATGGGCGGGGCCACGCTCGAGATCGAGGGTCGTGTGGTGCACGAAGATTGCATTGACGAGGACGTAGTTGGGGAGCTCGCACGTCGCATGGCAGCTGCCGGCGCCGAGGGTATGTTCGAGACCAATGTCACGACTTTTGCGTTGGAGCCTGCGGGCGTTGAGCAGTCGTATTTGACTGGCGCCCCCGTGGTGCACGATGCCGATCAGATGTGCATCGATGGCCGCCTGCGCGTGGGCAAGGTGTGCTTGTTTGCGCAGGATCTGGCACGCATTGCCAATGACGACGGTTTTATCGATCGAAACTTTGAACTGTGCAACACCGGTGGCAAGAATCGCGAGCTGACCCCCAAGGGCATCAATAAGGGCGTGGGCGTGGCCCGCGCGCTGGAATACCTGGGTCGCGCGGGCAATGCGCGCACCTTTGGCTTTGGCGATTCGGGCAACGACCTGGGTATGCTCGCCGCCGTGGAGACGGCTGTGGCCATGGGCAATGCCATGCCCGAGGTTAAGGCCGTCGCCGACTACGTGACCGACGACGTCGAGCACGACGGCACCGTCACGGCTATGAAGCATTTCGGTTTGATTTAAGTGAGCCATCCGGCTACCGTTCGCCCGCGTCGGGCGGCTCGGCCTGGCCCACACTGCAAAATCGTTTTGCCGCTGGAGGGGTGTGCTCAAAAACGCTAAAGTGTTTATACCGTTCACCGACAAGGTAAAAATCCGCAGCTCACGCCTTGATAAACGTAGGTAAAGTGTTTACCAGCTCAATGGCCTTATGCAAGCGAAAGGAATCAGGCAGATGGCAATCAAGGTGTTCGCTGACGGCGCAAATCTCGAGGGCATGCTCGACATGTACGAGAACGGCAACGTTCAGGGTTTCACGACCAACCCGTCCCTTATGAAGAAGGGCGGCGTGACGGATTACCGCGCGTTTGCCAAGGAGGTTCTGGCCCACATCACCGATGTATCCGTCTCGTTTGAGGTCTTTGCCGACGACGTCGAGACCATGGAGGTCGAGGCCCGCGAGATCGCTACCTGGGCCGAGAACGTCTACGTCAAGATTCCGTGCGTGACCACCAAGGGCGAGTCCACCGCCGAGCTGGTCCGCAAGCTTTCCGCCGACGGCATCAAGGTCAACGTCACCACCATCTTTACGCCTACGCAGGTCGATGAGATGGTCGAGGCCGTTGACGCCGAGACGCCGTCCATCATCTCGCTCTTTGCCGGCCGCATCGCCGACACCGGCGTCGACCCCATTCCGTTTATGACGGAGTCGGTTAAGAAGGCCGCCGCCAAGCCCAACTGTGAGGTCCTGTGGGCGTCCACGCGCGAGCTCATCAACATTTACCAGGCCGAGGCCTGCGGTTGCCAGATCATTACGGTGCCCAACAGCATCCTGGCCAAGCGGAAGAACATCGGTCGCGACCCGTACGAGGTCTCGCTCGACACCGTCCGCGGCTTTGCCAAGGATATCGCCTCGCTCGGCTTTCATATTCTGCCGTAAGCAAGGGTACCCCCTGTAGCGACGTGCAAAATCGCGAGTATTCAGCAAGGTAAAGGTCTTTATCAGTTAACCGAAGCATGGAACGGCCCCCGTTCTGGCTCTAATGTCGCTAAAACGGGGGCTGTTTTTGACGTTATTGTCTCTGTGGGGCGTTCGGAACGGCGGAAATTGCAGAATACTCGCGATTTTGCACGTCGCTGCAGGGGGTACCTTTGCTTTGGCGGTTTACTTGCCCTGCACCATGGTGAGGGAGATCTTCTTGCGGTCGCGATCGACCTTTTCAATCCACACCTTGACCGTGTCACCGACGCGCACCACGTCGCTCGGGTGCTTGACAAAGCGGTTGGCCAGTTTGGAGATGTGCACGAGGCCGTCCTGGTGCACGCCCACGTCGACGAACGCGCCAAAGTCGACGACGTTGCGCACCGTGCCCTTGAGTTCCATGCCGGGCTCCAGGTCATCGATGGAAAGTGCTGAGCGGCTAAAGACCACCTCGGGCGCGTCGTCGCGCGGGTCGCGACCGGGCTTCTTGAGCTCGTTGACAATGTCGATGAGCGTCAGGGTACCGCAGTCTAGGTCGCTGGCCAGCGCCGAGATGCTGCCCAGACGGCGCTCGATGTCGGGCACGCCGCCGCGGCTGAGCTCGCTTGCCGCAACGCCGGCGCGCTCCAGGACGGCCGTTGCCACCTCGTAGCTCTCGGGGTGGACGCTTGTCGCGTCGAGCGGGTTCTTGCCACCGCTGATGCGCAGGAAGCCCGCGGCGTTGAGATATGCCTTGGGTCCCAGTTTGGGGACCTTCTTAAGCTGGCGGCGATCGGTAAAGGCACCGTTTTCCTCGCGGTAGGCCACGATATTCTTGGCCACGCTCGGCGTGATGCCCGATACGTATCCCAGCAGGCTCGCGCTTGCGGTGTTGACGTCGACGCCCACGCGGTTGACGACGTCCTCCACCACGTGGCCCAGGGTGCGCGAAAGCTCGGCCTGGTCAAGGTCGTGCTGGTACTGGCCAACGCCGATGGACTGGGGCGGAATCTTGACGAGCTCTGCCAGCGGGTCTTGCAGGCGGCGGCCCAGGCTCATGGCGCCGCGCACGGTGACGTCCAGGTCGGGGTATTCCTGACTGGCGAGCTCGGAGGCGGAGTATACCGATGCGCCGGCCTCGTTGACGATGGTGTATCGCAGTCCAGGCGCCTGCTCGGCGATGAATTCGGAGACGACTTCCTCGGTCTCACGGCTAGCGGTGCCGTTGCCAATGACGATGGTGTTGACGCCGTCCTTCTTGACGAGGCGGGCGAGCTCGTGCTTGGTGCCGGCGACGTCGTGGCGCGGCTTGGTGGGATAGACCACGCCGTGGTCGAGCAGCTTGCCGGTCTCGTCCATGACGGCGACCTTGCAGCCGGTGCGGTAGCCCGGATCGAGCGCGAGCACGCGGGCGCCGCGCACGGGGCGTGCCGAGAGCAGGCCCTCGAGATTCTTGGCAAAGACGTTGATGGCCTCGGTCTGGGCGCGAACGGTGAGTTTGGCGCGGGCCTCGCGCTCCAGCGAGGGGGCCATGAGGCGCTTGTAGCCGTCGGCGATGGCGGCATCGAAGACGGGCGCGAATACGCCCTGGCGTCGGGGCCAACGGCTGCCGAGGCGTGCCGTGGCGGCGGCGCCGTCGACGTTCACGCGCACGCGGAGCTTGCCCTCGCGCTCGCCGCGGTCGATAGCCAGCACGCGGTGGTTGGGTATACGGCGCAGCGGCTCGTCAAAGTTGTAGTAGGGCTCGTAGGGGGTCTTCTCGGCGGGGTCTGTGGCTTCGACGACGATATCGGCGGTGTTCTGCGTAAAGGCGCGCAGGTCGGCGACGTTCTCGGGGTCCTCGGCCACCGTCTCGGCCACGATGTCCGCCGCCCCGGCGAGCGCCTTTTCGGGCGTGTTGAAGCCGGCGTCCTCGTTGACGTAGGCCGCGGCGGCATCGAGCGCGCTGCCCTTGGCCGAGGCCTGCATGATGATCATGTTGGCAAGCGGCTCCAGGCCGGCCTCGCGGGCCTTCTGCGCGCGGGTCATACGCTTTTTGCGGTAGGGCTTGTAGAGGTCCTCGACACGCTGGAGCTGCGTGGCCTCGCGAATTTGCTGCTCAAGCTCTGGCGTGAGTTTGCCCTGGGCGTCGATGAGCAGAATGACGTCCTCTTTGCGCTGCTCAAGATTGCGCAGGTAAGACAGACGCTCGTCGAGTGCGCGCAGGGCGACGTCGTCCATGCCGCCCGTGGCTTCCTTGCGGTAGCGCGAGATAAAGGGGATGGTGTTGCCCTCGTCGATGAGTTTGACGGCCGCCTCGATGTTGGCGGCCTTAAGGTTGAGCTCGCGGGCGAGCTGGGCGATAAGATCCATGGGACTCCTTGCGTTTAAGGTGCGTTTGCAACACAGGGCTACCAAGGATACCACCCGTCCCAAAAGGCTGTTTTGGGGCCGCGCCACGAAAACGGCCTATCTACTACGTTTTACCCGTAGGGGCTGACCATACCTGGGTTTTCCGAAAGTCGGCAAGCCGTTTACCTGCGGTTTTTATCTCGCGAAATTCGGCATGCTTGAGGGTGATCGGTTAAACGTAGTAGATAGGCCCATTTCGTGACGAACGAACCAAGCTGAGGCGCAAAATAGCCTCGCTCCAGAATAATCGTCGGCAAGGTAGCAAAATGCCCCGCGGGCAGGAGGCTGCTCGCGGGGCAAAGAAGAGGGGCTTGTTGGCGGCGGGCCAAGGCGCTCGGCGGGGAGTTTGCCGCGACCCGCTCTTAAGGCATTACAGCTCGACGAGCTGGCCGGTCTCGGCGGCCTCCTTGATGGCGTTGAGAAGCGTGAGCGTCTTGACGTTATCGGCGGGGGTCACGACGGGCTCGACCTCGCGGCGGACGACCTTCACAAAGTGCTTGAGCTGCATCTTGTGCGGCAGCGCCGGGTCCACGGCCGGAATCTCCATCTGCAGCGGCTTGTGCCAGTTGGAGGCGCCGTCGTAGGAGAACTGGTGCAGGCGGGGCAGCGACAGGGCGCCCTTGGTGCCACCGATAAAGTAGGCGTCGGCGTCGAAGGGACGGTACTGCGGGTCCTCGCGGGCGGTGGCCTCCCAGTTCCAGGGGCTGGCGGTGGCGTCGGAGATGGTCATGCTTGCGAGCGCGCCATCGGCAAAACGGACGTTGACCACGGCGGAGTCCTCGGTCTCAAAACCGCGGGCGGCGCTGGACTGCATACCCTGGACGGCAACGGGCTCGCCCAGCAGGTAGCGGAGCAGGTCGACGTCGTGCACCAGGTTGACCAGGATCGGGCCGGCACCCTTCTTGCGGCGCCACTCGACATCGAAATACTCGTCATTCTTATAGATCATGTAGTGGAAGCTCGACACGGTGAACTTGCCCAGCTCGCCGGACTCGATGATCTCCTTGGCCTTGTTGACGAAGGGGTTGTGGCGACGGTGCTGGCCCACGAGTACGGGCACGCCGGCGGTCTCGGCCTCGGCGGCGAAGGCCTGGGCATCTTCCAGGTCGTTGGAGATCGGCTTTTCGACCAGCGGAACGATGTTGCGCTTTACGGCCTCGCGGGCAACGCCCAGGTGCAGGTCGTTGGGGGTGGCGATAATGACGGCCTCGGGCTTGACCTCGTCCATCATCTGGGCGGGATCGGTGTAAAACGGCACGCCGGCGGCCTCGGCCGTGGCGCGGGCGCCCTCAAAGGCGTCGGCGATGGCGACGAGCTCGGCCTCGGGCTCTTCGGTGACAAAGCGGATGTGGTTGCGGCCCATGGCGCCGGCGCCGATAACGGCAATGCGGACGGGGTTGAGCTCAGACATTTCGACTCCTTAATACTGGTGACCGGTGGAATGCGACAAAGGGGCTGTCCCTTTGTCGCATCGGTAAAACTAGGCGGACTTCTTCTTGCTGTCGGAGACCATCATGTAGACGGTGAGTACGACGGCGATGGCGGCGATCACAATGGCGCCGTAGAAGGACTGCTGGTAGGCGGCGCTGCCGGCCTCGGCGTGATACAGCACGGCGGTGATGGGCTGGCTGATCCAGGTGGAAGCGGCGTAGCCCAAAAACATGATGCCGTAGTTGACGCCGATGTTGCTGGTGCCAAAGGCGCCACCGGTGAGCGGCGGGTAGATGACGAGCAGGGCGCCAAAGCTAAAGCCGAGCAGGGCGAGCGCCACAAAGAACATGCTCTGCGTAAAGCTCATCGACATGATGACGAGTGCGACGATAGTGACGACAAGGCTGATGAGCAGCGACTTATAGGCGCCGAGCTTGTCGATGATCTGGCCAAAGGACAGGCGGCCAACCAAGTTGGCGCAGGTGTTGACGGAGACCACCACACCGCCGAGGGCGACGGCCGCGGCGCTCGTGGGGTCGGCGAAGAGCTGGACGGCGGCGATGGAGGCAACCTTGCCCACGAGCAGGGTGCCCGCGGTGGCGGCAAAGGCAAAGGTGACAATGAGGACCCAGAAGCGCGGGGTCTTGACCATCTCGCCCGGGGTGAGGTCGCCGAAGGTGCCGGCGTGCGCGCCGCCCTTGGGGGCCTCGAAGCCCTCGGGCAGCCAACCGGCCTCGGGGGCCTTCAGGAACAGGGCGGAGGCGGCGATCATCACAAAGAAGATGACGCCGAGCGCCTTAAGGGCGCCAAAGATGCCTAGGCTCGGGATGAGCAGCGAGGCGAGCACCGGGGACAGCACGGCGGGGCCGGCGGTCGAAGCGGCCAGGGTGATGCCGGAGGCGAGACCCTTCTTGTCGATGAACCACTTTTGGCCGGTGGTGAGCGCGGGGTTGTAGCCCAGGCCGTTGCCGATGGCGGCGACGAGCGAGAACCACAGGTAGAACTGCCACGGCTCGGTGACGGTGCCGGACATGAACCAGCCCAGGCCGTAGCACACGGCGGCGGCGATCACGACGTTGCGCGGGCCGATCTTATCGGAGATGCGGCCGGCGAAGATGCCCGTCACGGCCATGATGGTCTGAAAGACCGGGAAGGCCCAGGTAAGAGCGCTGGACCACTCGGGGTAGACGGCGAGCAGGTTTTTGCTCACGACGGAATACAGCGCGATGGAGCTGATGAAGAACATGGTGACGCATGCGGCGGAAAGCACGACGGCGCGACCCTTGTTGGAGTTGGTGGAAGCCATTGGACTCTTTCTGATCGATACGGGGGAGGAGCGGGCGTATTCGCGGACCTCCCTGTTAGGTTGGCTTACTGGTCAGTCGGCTTGGCGACGCCGGACTCATCGGACCAAAGCTCGACACCCTTGTTCTTAAGGTAGTTGTCGGCATAGGCGCGACGGCCGCCGGGCTTGGCGGTGAGGTCGCCCATCATGTTGGAGAAGCCGCCATCGACCTTGATGGCGTCGCCGGTGGTAAAGTCCGAGCGCTTGGACGCCAGGAACATGACGGCGTTGGCGATATCGCTGACCTCGCCGATGCGGCGCGTGGCGATGAGGCGGCTGCGGCTCTTTTCGACCTCGGGGTCGGCGTAGAAATTGGCCGACATCGGGGTCTTAACGAAGCAAGGCTCGACGCAGTTGGAGCGGACGCCGTAGGGGCCCCATTCGGCGGCGAGCATCTTGGACATCATGTTGACGCCGGCCTTGGTGGAGCTGTACACGCCCGAGAACGTCTCGGGGGAGTGGCTGGCAACGGTCGAGATGTGCACCAGGCGACCCTGGCCGGCCTTGATCATTTCGCGACCAAAGCGCTGCGAGGTGATGAAGTAGCCGGTGAGGTTGACGTTGAGCACCTGCTCCCAGTCGCTCAGCGGCAGGTCCTCCATGGCGGCGAAGCGCAGGATGCCGGCGGTGTTGACGAGAACGTCGACGCGGCCGAAGTCGGCGATGGTGGCGTCGACGGCAGCCTGAACCTCGGCCTCGTCGGTGGCGTTCATCTTGTAACCCTCGGCGTGGATGCCAAACTCAGCGGCGAGGTCGGCGGCAGCGGCCTTGACCTTTTCCTCGTCCAGGTCGAGCAGGACGACGTTGGCGCCGTTATGGGCGAACTCGCGGCAAATCTCGACGCCCATACCGCCGAGCGCGCCAGTCACGGCGCAGACATCGCCCTCGAGCTTAAGCCAATTGCTCATAGGAACTTCCCTTCTTGTGCCTCCCGGTGGGTCGCTCCCATTAACCGACCCACGTGGTTTTCGCTGGTTATCGTATGCTTTGCATTTGCGCAGGTGAATTGCATATTTGTTAGAATGGCGTTAACCGTAGGTTTACACCGTGCGATGCAGTTTTTCTCAATTGAGCGCGTGACCTGCGAAAACAACCCCCTGTGGCACCATGTGGCCACAGACACGAAAACGGGAGATTGACGTGTACGATCGACGACTTGAGGCCATATCGGCCGCCGCGGAGCTGGGAAGCTTCTCGCGTGCGGCGGCAAAATTGCGCGTGTCGACCCCGGCGCTCGTCAAGCAGGTGTCGGGATTTGAGGCCGAGTTTGGCATCACGTTGTTCGAGCGCTCGCATTCTGGTGTTAAGGTGACGCCGGCAGGTGCCCTGCTGGTGGACGATGCGCGTTCGATCATGCGGCAGTCCGAGGACGCGCTACGCCGTGACCGACGCGCGGCAGGCGATGGCGGGGCCGTGCGTCTGGGCGTGTCGATGATGTGTCCGGGGCGCCAGACGCTGTCGATGTGGACGGGCGTACACGAGCTGGAGCCATCGTTGCGCTTCGAGATCGTGCCGGTGAGCGACCTCTACGACGAACGCGAATCCGTCATGCGCAGCTTGGGCCGCGAGATCGATGTGGTGCAGTCGAGTTTTTCGACCCCGCGCTGGGGTGACGCCTGCCAAAAGCTCCGCATTGTTAACGTGCCGTTTTATATCGACCTGCCGCGCACGAGCCCGCTGGCGCGCAAGAATCGCATTACGGTCGCCGACTTGGAGGGTATGCGTCTGCGCGTGCTCCGCCACGGCAACGACGCTATGGACAGCCTGCGCATCGATCTTTTGGCAGACGGCGGCGTTGACGTGATCGATGTGGACAGCTTCGACTTTGCGCTCTTTAACGAGGCGGAGGAAAAGGGCGACGCGGTGCTCACCTGCGGAGCGTGGTCGGGGGTGCACCCAGCCTTTGTGGGCGTGCCGTTCCTGTGCGGTCGCGAGGTGCCGGTCTTTCTGCACTACCCGCTCGAGCCCACCCTCCAAGTCCAAAAATTTGTCAACGCCATGGCACAACTTCTCAAATAGCCAAAAGAGTCCCGTCCCAAATTAGCTACCCTTTGCTACGGGTTTAGCGGTCCTCGCGTTGCGGCCCGGCTGTCTCGACTGCCTTTACGCGGTTCTTATCGACGTACATGTTCTTGTCGGCCTGGGAAAAGAGCTCGCGCATCGTAGGCGGTTCATCAAAATCACTGGAAAGCGCATAGCCCACCGCATAGCTGATAGGCATGTCGGGATGAGTCTCGGAATACTCGTTCAAGTTCGCACGAACCCGAGCGAGACAGGACTCCACGGCAGCTCGATCGGTATCTCGCAGCACCGCGATAAACTCATCGCCGCCGTCGCGGCCCACAAAGCAGGTCTCCGACGCCACGCGCCCCAGCTGTTGGGCAAAAGAGCGAATGTATTCATCGCCCTTCTCATGGCCGAAGTTGTTATTGACCACATGCAGATTGTTAAGGTCGAAGACGCACACCGCAACGGGCTCCTCCGCGGAGACAGGCTGCTCCTGCCCCAAGATCTCCTCGCACTTGTTCTTGTTGGGCAGTCCCGTGGCTTCGTCGAGATAGACTTTGCTCTGCAGTTCGCGATTGAGCGCGGCGGTGCGCACCGCGCGAACAAGTTCGACCGCAAAGGTCGCCACCAAGCCCACGATGTCGATGATCACCAAGCCCTCGAGATAGTTGAGCGCCGACGCCTTCTCCTGAGAGTAGTCCTCTGCGAGTCGCGTAGCATCGTCGCAAATGCCAAAGAATTCCTCGCTCATGGAGATGATGTCGGTGTTCTCGTAGCCGACTTCGCGCACACGGATGATCTCGACGCAAAGCTCATCAAAATAATTTGCAAGCTCGGTCATCTTTGCCTGATACTCGTCGTCGTCGAGACGGACGAGGTTGAGGTCGTCACTTCCGTAACGCAAACCGTTGATGTATGAATCCACGGCTTTAAGCAGGTCATCTTGAGGCTGGCCCGCGTCCTCGAGCTTAACGATTCGCTGCGTGGTACCGCGAACCAGACCGGCGTAGTTGACCACGCGCGCCGTGCCCTGGATATCGGAGACGAGCAGCATAACATTGATGAAGAAGAAGATGAGAACTGCCGTGAGCACCATCATGAGCAGGCGCACCGCCTGGCCGGCCTTCTTGGCGACAGAAGTATTCACAAGTTCACTCCCCTAAATGACAAAAGAACAGGTAGCACGCAGTGTGCTGAAATTCATGGGTGGTTAACTCTACCATATGGGCCAGCAGCCTCAAACTGCAGCAGACGCTCGTCCAAATTGGCGTGACGCTTGCCTTGTTGTTCTTGACCTGGCCGCGCTATCGGACATGCTTCTGGTCTTGGATCACCATGGGAAAGCTCATCCCGTTTTGTGCGTACAGAGTGGGATGCGGCTTCCCAAAGGTGCCGTTAGGGGAAACCACATCCCGGTTTATGCCCTTGAAATGGGATGCCGTTTCCCGGAGGGGGCCCAGCGGGAAACGGCATCCCATTCTGAGCCCGAAAAGTGGGATACGGTTTCCGGCTGGCATGAAAAAAGCCCCCACAGCTCATATGAACTGCGGGGGCTTATGCGTTGCGGCGCATTGTGTTTGGGTCGTTGAGATGAGTCGATTTGCCCCGAAAGAGGAGGGCATTGACCTTAGGGTCATGCCCGACGAATGAGCGGCAAATCGGCCATCTCGGCGGGCCGAACTACTCCAGCTCAAACGCTCCGGTGTAGAGCTGGTAGTAATACCCGCGCTTGGCGATCAGCTCATCGTGGTTGCCGCGCTCGATAATGCGGCCGTGGTCCAGACAGATGATCGCGTCGGAGTTGCGCACGGTGGACAGGCGGTGCGCGATGACAAACGTCGTGCGGCCTTCCATGAGCTTATCCATGCCCGCCTGCACGATGGCCTCGGTGCGGGTGTCGATGCTCGACGTGGCCTCGTCCAGAATCATTGCCGGCGGATCGGCGACGGCGGCGCGTGCGATCGAGATCAGCTGGCGCTGGCCCTGCGACAGCTGCGCGCCGTTGCCGGTGAGCATGGTGTCGTAGCCGTCGGGCAGGCGGGTGATAAAGTCGTCCGCGCCCGCGAGCTTGGCCGCCGCGATGCACTCCTCGTCGGTAGCGTCCAGGTTGCCGTAGCGGATGTTATCCATCACAGTGCCGGTGAACAGGTTCACGTCCTGTAGCACGACGCCCAGCGAGCGGCGCAGGTCGGCCTTGCGGATCTTGTTGACGTTGATGCCGTCGTAGCGGATCTTGCCGTCGGCGATGTCGTAGAAGCGGTTGATGAGGTTGGTGATGGTCGTCTTACCGGCACCGGTGGCGCCGACAAACGCGACCTTCTGGCCCGGCTTGGCAAACACGGACACGCCGTGCAACACCTCGTGGTCGGGCGTGTAGCCAAAGTCGACGTTGTCCATGACCAGGTCGCCGCGCAGCGGCACGTACTCGATCTCGCCGGTTGCGCGGTGCGGATGTTTCCACGCCCACATGCCGGTGTGGTGGTCGGCCTCCTCGAGCTGCCAGGTGTCGGGGTTCACCTGAGCGTTGACGAGCGTCACATAGCCTTCGTCGGCTTCGGGCTCCTCGTCGATGAGCTCAAAGATACGGTCGGCGCCGGCGAGGCCCATGACCACGGCGTTGATCTGCTGCGAGATCTGGCCGATCTGTCCGCAGAACTGCTTGGTCATGTTGAGGAACGGCACCACGACGGCGATGGACAGTGCCATGCCCGAGATGCTCAGGTTGGGCACGCCCAGCGCCAGGAAAATGCCGCCTGCCAGTGCGACCAGCACGTAGAGCAGGTTTCCCAGGTTCATAAGGATGGGCATGAGGATGTTGGCGTACATGTTGGCCTTCTGCGAGACCTCGAAGAGCTTTTCGTTGCGCTCGTCAAAATCGGCTTCGGCGGCAGACTCATGGCAGAATGCCTTGACGACCTTCTGGCCGTTCATGACTTCCTCGATGTGGCCCTCGACCACGCCGAGCTCGGCCTGCTGCGCAATAAAGAAGCGCGCGGAGTTGGAGCCGAGCAGCTTGGTCATAAAGGTCATAAAGGCGACGCCTGCCACAATGACCAGGCACATCCAAACGCTGTAGTACAGCATGATAAAGAACACCGTGACGATGACGATGGTCGTCATGAGCAGGTTGGGCAGCGACTGGCTGATCATCTGGCGCAGCGTGTCGATGTCGTTGGTGTAGTGGCTCATGATGTCGCCGCGCTGGTGCGTGTCGAAGTAGCGAATCGGCAGGTCCTGCATGCGGTTGAACATCTTCTCGCGCAGCTTCTCAAGCGAGCCCTGCGTGACGATGGCCATGGCGCGGTTCCAGAACAGCGAGGACAGGATGCCGACGCCGTAGATGCAGGCGAGGGTGGTCACGAGCTGTGCGATCTTGGGCTGTGCAGCTTCCCAATCGCCCGACTGCCACGATTCGCTAATAATCTGCAGGGCGCTCTGAAGGAAGGTCGCGCCGATGGAGTTGATGATGGCGCAGAGCACCACGCCGACGACGACGAGGGGCAAAAGCACGGGGTAGAAGCCAAAGAGCGTCTTGATGAGGCGCGACATGGTGCCACCCTTGCGGTTGAGCGCACGCTCGGCGGTCGTTGCCTTACTCATGTGCCTCGCCTCCTTCCTGGGTCTGAGCTTGTGTTGCGGATGCCTCGGTGTCGGCTTCGACGGCCTCTTCGCCCTCGGCAGACATCTTGTTCTGCGAGGTAAAGGTCTCGCGGTAGATCTCGCTCGTCTTGAGCAGCTCATCGTGGTTGCCGATCTGCGCGATGCGGCCGCCCTCCATGACGATGATGCGGTCTGCATCCTGCACGGAGCTAATGCGCTGGGCGATGATGAGCTTGGTCGTGTTGGGCAGATAGCTTGCCAGCCCTGCGCGAATCTTGGCGTCGGTCTTGGTGTCGACGGCGCTGGTGGAGTCGTCCAGGATCAAGATCTTGGGGCGACGCAGCAGGGCACGCGCAATGCACAGGCGCTGCTTCTGACCGCCCGAGACATTGGAGCCGCCCTGCTCGATCCAGGTGTCATAGCCCTTGGGGAAGCCGTCGACAAACTCATCGGCGCAGGCCAGATGTGCCGCCTCGCGGACCTCTTCGTCGGTGGCGTTCGGGTCGCCCCAACGCAGGTTCTCGGCAATCGTGCCGCTAAACAGCACGTTTTTCTGCAATACCATGGCCACTTGGTGGCGCAGGGCGTCCAAGTCGTAGTCGCGCACATCCACGCCGCCCACGCGCACGGTGCCTTCGGTGGCGTCGTACAGGCGGGCGATGAGGTTTACAAGCGTGGACTTGGCCGAGCCGGTGCCGCCGATGATGCCGATGGTCTCGCCGCTCTTAATGTGCAGGTCGATATCGTCGAGCGCCTGGCGCTTCGCATGCGCGGAATATTTAAAGCTCACGTGGTCAAAGTCGATGGAGCCATCGGCGACCTCGAGCACGGGCTCGGCGGGATCGGCGATCGTGGGCTCGGCGGCCAGCACCTCGGTGATGCGGTGCGCCGATTCGTCGGCCATGGTCACCATGACAAAGATCATCGACAGCTGCATCAGACTCATGAGGATTTGGAAGCCATAGGTAAAGATCGAGGAGAGCTGGCCCACGTCGAACAGCGTGCCCTGGCTCGTGATGATGAGCTTGGAGCCCAGGTAGATGATGACGACAAACGCGCCGTTGACGCAGATGTTCATCATGGGGTTGTTAAAGGCAAGCAGCTTCTCGGCGCGGGTGAAGTCCATTTGGACGTCGCGCGCAGCGGTCGCGAACTTCTCCTTCTCAAAGTCTTCGCGCACATAGCTCTTAACTACGCGCATGCCGGTGACGTTTTCCTCGACGGACTCGTTAAGGGCGTCGTACTTGTGGAACACGCGCGAGAAGATGGGGCGCACCTTAAAGATGATAAAGAACAGCCCAAAGCCCAGCAGTGGAATGATGACCAGGTAGACCATGGCGACGCTGCCGCCCATGATAAATGCCATGGTAAAGGCGAAGATCAATACCAGCGGCGCGCGCACGGCGATACGGATGATCATCATAAAGGCCTGCTGCACGTTGTTGATATCGGTGGTCAGGCGCGTGACGAGCGAGGAGCTCGAGAACTCATCGATGTTGGCAAAGCTGAACGTCTGGATCTTGTAGAACAGGTCGTGACGCAGGTTCTTGGCGAACCCGCAGCTCGCATGGCTGCAGGTGACGCCGGCAGCGGCGCCAAAAGCAAGCGACGTCAGCGCGATGAGCACCAAAAAGCCTGCGGTGGGAAGCATCTCGGCTACGGTAGCGCCGTCTTTGATGGCGTCGATCAGGTTGGCGGTGATAAATGGAATCAGCATCTCGCAGAGCACCTCGCCAAGCACGAGCAGCGGCGTGGCAACGGCGACCTTCATATAGTCGCGGATGCTTCCCATGAGGGTTTTAATCATCCAGTTCCTCCCAAGTTACACGGATTTTCTCGAGCATTTCGGCGAGCTGCTCGCGCTCGTCGTGTGTGAGGGCGCTAAAGGCCTGCTCTCTAAAGCGAATGCGGGCCGCTTGGTCGATGCGGGCATTTTCCCGGCCGGTTTCGGTCAGGCGAATGGTGAGTTGCCGTCGATCCTTGGGGTTACGGCTGCGCTCGATGAGGCCGTTGAGCTCGAGTTTGGACAGGATCTCGGAAAGCGACCCTGGCTTGAGGTCAAAGTGCATGCCGAGTTCCTGCTGCGACATCTCGCCGCCGGGCTGTTTGGCCAGCAGGCAGATAATGGGCGCCTTGCCGGATACGCCACCACCATGAAAGTGCATGTAATGGCCGCAAAAGCCCAGGTTATTGAGGATGCGCTTGGCAAGCTTGTCTTCCGAGCTAACCGCTTCGGGTACATCAGCCGGCTGTGACGGGTCGCCGCCGGGTTCATGCGGATAGGCGAGTGGTTCAACACACATATCTAAGCTTCGCTCCTTTCTTTAGTTAGGTAGTGGAATTGTTTTGTGCCTAACCAATTTAGGAGCGTGAGAAATCAATGTCAAGGTACCAAACTTATTAAGTTACGGCGTTTTGCCAAACGCCGTAACCGCTCGACGCTGCAAACGTTCCTAGGCGGCAATCTGGCGTTCAATCGTCGGGCATGGCCACAAGGCCTATGCCCTCCTCTTTCACGCCACCTTGCTCGCTTAGGAACGCTTTCGCTGTCCGTCCTCAACCTGCGGCGTTGCCCTTGTTGGCACTTGGGGACGTTCCTTTTCTGTCGGCACCTAGGGACACTCCTTGTCAAGGCTTTGGTGCAAACTTCCGTCCGCAGCGCTCCCTGCGCTACACTTAGTCGCATTGTGGCGCCGCCGCGCCGTGCTCGAACCAAGGGAGACTCTCATGAAGAACACTCAGCTGCTGCTGATCAACGATATGTGCGGTTACGGCAAGGTTGCGCTTTCCGCCATGCTGCCGGTGCTGTCGCACATGGGCTATCGCATCCACAACCTGCCGACGGCCCTCGTTTCCGATACGCTCAACTATCCCAAGTTCTACATCCACGACACCACCGAGTACGTGCGCCAGAGCCTCGCCATCTGGGAGGAGCTCGGCTTTGAGTTCGACGCCATCTCGACCGGCTTTATCGTGACCGAGGAAGAGACGCGCGTCATCTCGGACTTTTGCCACCGTCGCGCGCAAAAGGGCACCAAGGTGTTCGTTGACCCCATCATGGGCGACAACGGCAGGCTCTATGCGGGTGTGCCCGAGTCCACGATTGGCCTTATGCAGCACCTGCTGGAGTGCGCAGACTACGCGGTGCCCAACTATACTGAGGCGTGCCTGCTTGCCGATAGGCCTATCGCCGAGCAAATTACGCCCGATGAGGCCCGCGCCCTTGTGGACGCCGTGCGCGAGCTGGGTGCCAAGTCGGTGGTCATTACGAGCGCCGTGGTCAATGGCACGAACGCGGTTATCGGTTACGACCATGTAGCGGGGGAGTACTTCACGATTCCCTTTGAGCTCATTCCGGTGTATTTCCCGGGCACGGGCGACACGTTTTCGGCGGTGCTCGTCGGCCGCGTTATGGCCGGTTGGAGCCTGCAGCGCGCGACGGGCGATGCCATGCGCGTGGTGGCGGAGCTTATCGAGCGCAATGCCGACCAAGAGGACAAGTCGGCCGGCCTTCCCATCGAGGCCTGCCTGGATGTGGTTGACCATGAGTAACGCCGACGAGAGCAGCACCGAGGCGGCGGGCGAGAACAAGCCGCTCGGTGCCCCGCGCGGCAGGCGCCCACGTATTCGCATTAGCTGCGTGGACCAGCTGGGCACATGCCGCTGCCATCACGGGCACAAGCCGGGTGACGTCTTCGACTTCGACCGCGACCGCGGCAAGATGTGTTCCATGGCATGTCACGTGGGCTTTCCCTATATCGACATCCTGCGCTACGGCGGAACCGTGCCCGGTAACGAGCCCGGCACGGCAAAGTTCTGCTGTCCCGAGGTCGATACGCTGAACGTCTGGCTTGCTGAGATCGTCGACGAGTAATCGAGCGAGGTTTTTCTCCCTCAAAGATAACGAGCGTGGATAATCTCCCGTTTAGAGCGCGCTTGAACGCTCAAAGTGGGAGATTATCAACGCTCGTTTTATGCCGATGGCGTGGCACGTGCGTCCGCGTGCTCGCTTGCCTATAACTGCTCGAGCATGGCCATGCAGCCGGCGAGCACATCGCGGTAGGTGGCATCGAAGTTGCCGGTGTGCCAGGGATCGGCCACGTCGCCGGGGCGATCGGTCCAATCGAGCAGACGCGAGATCTTGCCATCGGGGTCGCTGCCAAAAATGCGACGCAGACCTCGCGCGTTCTCGGCATCCATATAGACAATGTGGTCCCAGTCACCATACTCTGCGCGATGCACCTGGCGGGCGCGGTGCGCAACGACGGGAATCCCGACTTCACGCAGCTTGGCAACGGTGCCACGATGCGGCGGATTGCCGATCTCCTCGGTCGATGTCGCGGCGGAATCAATGGCAAACTCCGCCTCGCGCCCAGCGCGGCGCACGAGCTCGGTAAACACGGACTCAGCCATCGTCGAGCGGCAGATATTTCCATAACAGATAAACAGTACACGTTGCATATGTGGTTTCCTTTCGATCGCCATCATCGAGCTCGAGTATCGCATCTACGCCTGCACCCTCGCCCGCTTGCGCTCCCAGCGAGCCAACTTAATCGTCACCAGCGTGAGCGCCCAGGCCACAAGCGAGAACGCGGCGCCCACTGCGCCCACGTACGCAATACCAATGCTGCTTACCACGGCGCCGCCCACTGCGGTGCCAAACGAAATGCCGACATTAAACGCCATGGGTTCTACCGAGCTCGCGAGCACCATCGATTTGGGATGGCGGCTGCGAGCCACGTCCATAAAGTGCGTGATGCACGACACCGAGAACAGGTACATGAGCATCGCCAGGCTAAAGACAAAGACAAGTGCGAGCGGCATGGCAGCGCCTACGGCAAACAGCCCAAACAATGCCACCGCCTGCAGCACAAACGTCACAAGCAGCGCCTTCATGCCAAAGCGCGCATCGATCCATCCGCCCAGGATGTTCGAGATCAGGCAGAACACGCCGTAGGCCATAAGCGTGGTACTGGCTTCGACCGTGCCCATGCCCAGCACCTGCTCAAGATAAGGCGTCACGTAGCCGTAGAACACATAGACCGAGCCCACGCCAAACAAAAAGATAAGCATGCCGGTGATGATACTCGGCTCGCGCAGCAGACTCGCCTGCTCGCGAAAGGTGGCGGGCTCGTCGGTTTGCCCAGCGCGCGGCATAAACGCCACGAGCGCTCCGCAGATCAAAACGGCAAAGGTCAGCGCGCCGTACATGGCAACGTGCCAGTCGAGCGTGTCGGCCACAAACTTACCGATCGAGGTCACAAAGACCATCGCCACGGAAAACGCACCATATACTACCGAGATGGCAAGCGAAGTTTGCTGTGGGGACAGAAGCTCAGGGATGTACGTCACGCCCACGGCGAGCAGCGCACCCGAGACAGAGCCCAGGACAATGCGCGAGATAAAGAGCACCTGGAAGTTGGGCGCCAGTGCCATAAACAAATTGCCAAGCACAAAGACGATGCTATAGCACACGAGCAGCTGGTAGCGGCGAAAACGGCCCGTGCTGAGCGCAAGCGTCGGCGTAGCGATGGCGTAGACGAGCGCGAACACGCTGATGAGCTGGCCCGCAGTGGCAAGTGATACGCCGAGTTCCGTTGCCAAGTCGCTTTCGATGCCGATGACCACGAACTCGGAGCAGCCGAGCGAGAATCCCAACAGCACGAGCAGCGCCAGGCAGAGCTTGGTGCGCGCGGGGGAGAGCGCGGCGGCGGTTGACTTTCTTTTAGGCGTGGTTGCGGCGGTCAAGGTTGTCACTCCAATGTCGCATGAATAAGCGGGATTCAATCCCTGCAACTCTAGCAGAATGTGACAAAGGGGCAGTCCCTTTGTCACATTGCGCTGCCGGCCAGTCGCCCAAACCGTCACAACATTCGATGAAAATCTCGAAATCGAAGAAAAGCGTCGAATGTTGTGACGGTTTTCGTGTTTGGCGCGGGTGAGCTTCCGCGTCATCTGAGGGTATAAGGCTAGCAAGTGTTTATTTGCGAGGCCTAAGGGGCGCCCCGTATGGATATCGATAACTTTGAATGGTGGTATAGCGAGGGTGAGGCTCCGGACGAGGAGTGGGACGAACCCACGCCGCGTGACGTGTCGAGCGACGAGGACGAGACCGGCAACGACGTCGCCGCCGACTCGGACGCCGCCCTCGACCCCGTCGAGCCTCTGACCTTCGAACAAGCCTGGGCCCAGGCCGAGGCAGACGAGGCCAAGGCCGACGCTACGGCCACGCTCGGCGAGCCAGCCGACATGTCGATCTCGCCGGCAAAGACCCCGCAGCCGCGTCACACTATCGACCCCGACAGCACGGCATCCTTCAGTATTCTCGACGTGCCCTCGCAGGGCGCTCAGGCGCCCGCACCCACACGTCGCCCCAATCTGTCTCGCGAGGAAGATGCAGGACGTCGCTCGCCGCTTGGCCCCATCCTTATCGCCTTTATGGCCGGCGTTATCGCATGCTCGGTAATTGGAAACGTCTGGAGCCATGTCGAACAACAGCGAAAAGACGCCGCCAAGGTCGAGATGTCTGTCGAGCAATCGCTCAGCCGCACGCGCTCGGTACATGTGTCGGTCGAGGTCAAGGACGGCGCGACGTGGGACACCGCGCGCGGCGACAGCCAAATGCTCATCCATATCGTGGGGCGCACGCTCAAAGGGCAGACGATTGACGAGTATCAATACGTCAATTCCGCTGGTGACGGCATCGAGCTCAAGCCCGGCGACTACGAGCTCACCGTCGATGAACCGCCCGTCGCCACCGACGGCGCGCGCTTCCGTGCCTCAAAGCGCATGGTCCCCGTGAACTTTAACTCACAGGCGCCCGACACGGTCGACACCACACCGCAGGGTGGGTTCGACCTTTACGTAGATGCCCAGTAGGCGCTCGCCGCTCATTCCGCTATGGCTACTCAATAATCGCCTGCCGTCCCGTCCCGCCGCCAAGAGTGGGACAATAGCCCTCGACACTATTGTTTACCTTTGGAGGAAGTAGCATGTCTACCGTCACTACTATCAAGCGCGGCGGCCTCACCGCGGCCATCGATTCCATGGGCGCCCAGCTCACGAGCCTTGCCCTCAACGGCAACGAGTATCTGTGGCAGGGCGACCCCGCCTTTTGGGGCAAGCACGCGCCCATCCTGTTCCCCATTGTGGGCTCGCTGCGCAACAACACGGCAACGTCTGCGGCCGGCACCTGCGAGATGCCGCGCCACGGACTCGCGCGCATTGTCGAGCACAAGCTGGTCGAGGTTTCGGAGGACGGCTCCTCGGTAACGTACGAGATCACCGATACGCCCGAGTCGCTCAAGGCGTTCCCGTTCCACTTTAAGCTCAACATGACCTATGCCTTGACCGGCGATTCCACCCTCACGCAGACCTTTGCCGTCACCAATACCGGCGACGTGGACCTGCCGTTCTCGGTGGGCGGCCACCCCGCGTTTAACGTACCGGCTCCCGGTGCCGAGGACGAGGCATTCGAGGATTACGAGCTGGCGTTTACCGAGGCTTGGACGAACGAGGCTCCCATCATCACGCCCGACGGTCTTATGACGTTCGAGGGTAGTTACAAGGCTCCTGATAACTCGGACGTGCTGCCCATCACGCACCGCAGCTTCGATAACGACGCCATCATGTTCACCGATACCCCGGGCTCCACGCTCACGCTGCGCGGCCGCAAGTCGGGCCACGGCGTCAAGATCGACTTTGAGGGCTTTAAGTACATTGGCGTGTGGTCTGCCGCCAACGATGCCCCGTTTGTGGCGCTCGAGCCCTGGACCGGTCATACCACCATGGACACCGAGGACGACGTCTTTGAGCACAAGGTCAACACCATCACCTTGGCTCCCGGCGCTACCGACAAACGTAGCTTTAGCGTCACCTTGCTCTAGAGGTTCCGCCGTTCTGACGAACGGCGGGCCGGTCGACGCTGCGCGCCGCCCAGAGCGACAATTTGTCATTCAAAAGGCATGGCATGACCAGAAGGTCTATGCCTTGCCTTTTTCATGCCAACTTGTTTGCTCTGGGCGGCGCTCGCTGGCATTGCCAAAACATCGACGCTCCCAATGACTACCGTGTGTCTATTAATTTTTCGAGCTTGTACTGCGCTGCTGGTCGCTGGCGTATATCCTGTCTTGTTGTCAGCAAAACGAAATAGGGAAGGCACCAGATGCAATCTCGACAACAACACGGCACGCATGTCCAGCCGGTATGCAGCCGTCGCATCTTTTTGGGTAGCGCTCTCGCTGCGAGCGCTTCTGTCGTCGCCGGCGCACTTGCCGGTTGCCAGCGTCCCTCCACGCTGGAAGTAGTTCAGCCCACGACGGGCGGCGGTCGCGACGACCTGTCCGATTCCGTGATCGGCAAGGACAAGATCCGTATCGGCATGGAGGCGGCCTACGCCCCGTACAACTGGCAGGTCTCCGAAGCCAGCGAGTACACCATCCCCATCGACAACGTGCAGGGCGCCTATGCCGATGGTTACGACGTGCAGATCGCCAAGATCGTCTGCAAGGCCCTCGGCGGCGAGCCCGTTGCCGTCAAACAGAGCTTCTCGGGCCTTATCGACTCGCTCAACAACGGCCAGATCGACCTCATCATCGCCGGTATGAGCGCCACGCCCGAGCGCGAGGAGTCTGTCGGCTTTTCCGACCCGTACTTTATCGGTTACTTTGGCCTGTTCGTAAAAGAGGGCTCGCCCTACCAGAATGCGACCAAGCTCAGCGACTTTAGCGGCGCTACGGTCCTCGGGCAAAAGGACACCATGCTCGATACCGTCATCGACGAGATTCCGGGCGTTGTCCACAAGAACCCGGTCGATTCGGTTCCCACGGTGTTTTCGAACCTGCTGCAGGGCACGTGCGACGCCGTGACCTATAACACCGAGAACGAGAAGGGCTATATGGCCCAAAACCCGGGCATCGTCCCCATTCATTTTGCCGAGGGCGAGGGCTTTAAGCAGGAGGTCGCGGCAAACGTCGGCTGCCGCAAGGGCTCGGACAAGCTCCTTAAGCTCATCGACAAGACACTCAAGGGCATTAGCCAAGAGGAGCGCGACCAAATGTGGGACGCGTGCCTCGACCGCCAGCCGGCATAGGGAGGCAGCATGAAAACCATCAATCGTCTGGCCTCCTTTATCAAGGCCGACCACCGTTATGTGTACCTGGGCACGAGCGTTATCGCGGCGCTCGGCCTGGCGTTTAGCCAGCGCAACCCCACACCGCTGAGCTTCTTGGCTCCCACGGGCGTGTTTCAAGATTGCCTTTGGGCAATCCTGTGGGCGTGGCTCGTCGTGTCGGCGGCGGCGCTGGTCACCAAGCTTATGCACTGGAGCGACTATCGCGAAAAGTCGCCGTTCGCATCCGAGCGTTTCCGTCGTGGAGCACGTTTAGGCAGCTACGTCGTGGTCGCCATCGCGGCAGTTTTCTTTATCGACCGCTGCGTCATGTCGTTTATCGACCTGGTGCAGGTGAGCATTGTCTCGGATTCCAACCCCAGCGACTTTTTGTCGAGCCTGGTCTACATGACCTACAAGAGCGGCGACTTCTTCATTCGCGGTATCGAGATCACCATCGCGCTTGCCACCTTCGGCACCGTCATCGCATTCTTCCTGGCACTGCTCTTTGTGTTCCTGCGTATTCAGACCTTCGACCGCGTGGATAACGACCTGGTGCGCTTCTTTAAGAGTATCGGCCGCGGCTTTGCGACCATCTACTCCACCATCGTGCGCGGCACGCCCATGATGGTCCAGGGCCTGCTCATCTATTACGCGGGCTTCACCGTTTTGCGCGGCATGGGCTTCGAGACCGCTCAGGCCAACCAGATTTGGAGCACCTTCACCGCCGGCCTCGTTACCATCTCGCTCAACTCCACCGCCTACATGATGGAGGTCCTGCGCGGCGGCATCGAGTCCATCGATCCCGGTCAGGCCGAGGCGGCGCGCTCGCTGGGCCTTTCGCAGTGGCAGGCTATGCGCAAGGTCGTGTTCCCCCAGGGCATTAAAAACGCGATTCCGGCGCTCACCAACGAGCTCATCATCAACATCAAGGATTCGTCGGTGCTCTCGGTCATCGGCGTGTTTGACCTCATGTACGCCACCACCACCGTCGCCGGCGTGTACTACCGCCAGATGGAGGTCTACTGCGTGGCGCTCGTGGTCTACCTGATCCTGACGCTCGTGGCGAGCCGCCTGCTCGAGGCCTTTGGCAAAAAGCTCGGCGCCGAGGCTCCGGTCACGCTGCCCAGCTCCAACTAGGCTCAAGACGAGGAGAATTATCATGGCAGATACCGCCATTACCGGCGTTGCGGCCGCCGCACAGACCAATGAGCCGCTCATCCGCGTTGAGGGCCTGCGCAAGAGCTTTGGCTCGCTCGAGGTACTCAAGGGCATCGACCTGTCCGTTAACCCCGGCGAAGTCGTCACCATTATCGGCGCCTCGGGTTCGGGCAAGTCGACCTTCCTGCGCTGCCTCAACCTGCTCGAGACCCCGGACGCGGGCCACATCTGGTTCCACGGCCAGGACCTCACGGCCGAGCGCTGCAACATCAACAAGCTGCGCGAGGACATCGGCATGGTGTTCCAGGGCTTTAACCTGTTCAACAACATGGATGTGCTCGACAACTGCACGCTCGCGCCCGTCACGCTCAAAAAGATGAGCAAGGCCGAGGCTGAAAAAATAGCGATGGAGCATCTGACGAGCGTGGGACTCGAAAAGTTCGCGCACGCCGCCGTGGGTCGCCTGTCCGGTGGTCAAAAACAGCGCGTGGCCATCGCTCGTGCCCTATGTATGAATCCGCAGATCATGCTGTTCGACGAGCCGACCTCCGCACTCGACCCCGAGATCGTGGGAGAGGTGCTCGAGGTCATGCGCAAGCTCGCTGCCGACGGCATGACCATGGTCGTCGTCACGCACGAGATGGCCTTTGCCCGCACGGTGTCCGACCGCGTGGTCTTTATGGACAAGGGCGTAGTGCTCGAGGATGCCGCGCCGGCGGAGCTCTTCGGCAATCCCAAACACCAGCGCACCCGCGAGTTCCTCTCGCGTTATCTCGAGGACAAATAACCGACCGCAAACGCTTATGTGGCAGGGCCGCTCCGGTGGGGCGGCCCTCGTCATCACAATCGAAAGGATGTCATGGCCGAGGTTTGGCGCTTTTTTGCGCATGAGGATGATTTTGCCGATTTGGACAAGGCCGGCGCATGCGAGCGCCTGGGCCGTGTGCTGTCGTTTCCGACCATTTCGAGCATGGATGCCGAGGCGGTGGACTGGCAGCCGTTCGACGACCTGCGCGCGTATATGCAGCAGGCTTGGCCGCACGTGTTCGCGGCGGGCGAGGTCGAGCTTATCGATCATTCGCTATTGGTGACGCTTAGCGGTTCCGACCCTGCCCTCAAGCCCATTATGCTCATGGGTCACATGGACGTGGTTCCCGTGGTGCCGGGCACCGAGGACGATTGGACGCACGCCCCCTTTGGCGGACATGTGGACGATGCCTACATTTGGGGCCGCGGCGCCATCGACATGAAAGACCAAGTCGCAGGCATTCTCGAGGCGGTTGAGTATGCGCTGGCGCACGGTTGGCGGCACGAGCGCACGCTGCTCCTGGCCTTTGGCCAGGACGAGGAGACTACGCAGTACGGCGCAGGCGCCATCGGCCGCGCGCTCGAGGAGCGCGGCATTGAGCTTGAGTACCTGATCGACGAGGGTGACTACCGCATCGTTTCGGCTGCCGAGTACGGCGCGGGCGAGGGCTGGCTTATGCATGCCGACCTTGCCGAGAAGGGCTACGCCGATATTGTGCTCAAGACGAAGAGTGAGGGCGGGCATTCGTCCAACCCCTACGGCGGCACATCGCTCGAGGTGCTGAGCCGTGCCATCACCGCAATCTGCGATATCGAATGGCCGACGCGCGTCACGGACCTGCTTGCCGCACAGCTCGTCGAGCTGGGGCTTTACACGGCCGACGAGATTGCCTCCAACAAGGACACCATCGTGCGCGAGTGCCTCGCCAGCAAGAAGCTCTATCCGCTGGTGACGACCACCTGTGCACCGACCCAAATCGAGGGCGGCAGTACCGGCGCCAACGTGATGCCGCAGGATATGTGGGCCAATATCAACTTCCGCATGCTCGAGGGCACGAGCGTGGCCGATGTCGTGGCCCGCTGCCGCGTCGCCGTTGCCGAGGCGGGGCTCGCCGACCGTGTCGAGGTCGAGCTCGGCCCTGGCAGCTCCGAACCCTCGCCGTCTCCGCGCATCGGCGGACCGGGACTCGAGGCGGTTCGCTCCATCGCCGCCCGCTATTTCCGTGATCCAAAGGGGACGGAGGAAAACGGATCATCCGAGCCGTTGGCGATTGTCCCCTCGACCGTGATCGGCGCGACCGACGCTGCCAACTACCAGCGCATTTGCTCCGAGTGCATTCGCTTCTCGGCCTTTGTGGTCGACGATGACGAGTGCGATCGCGGCGTCCACGGCACCAACGAGCGCATTACCCGCCGCGCCTACCTCCAGGGTGTCCGCTTCCTCATCGCCCTGCTCCATACGCTCTAGAATGCGACAAGGCGATAGTCCCTTTGTTAGCCGTTGGGGACGTCCACTCATTCCGTGCGGGTTATATGCAGGTTTGCCTGCGCACGCTATCATGTATGGGTTAGACCGCAATTATGTACCCCATACGCGAAGGGATGCGCATGTATCTGAAGATCGACATGTTCTAGCCGGGCTTACCCCCGCAGCGGCGCCCCGCGCCCCATCAACTCTGCCGATTTTCACCTTCACGCATATAAAGGAGTCCCGCCATGCGCGACAAGCTCGAAAAGATCATCAAGGCCTACGAGGAACTCGAGAAGAAACTTTCCGACCCGGCCGTCGCCTCCGATATCAAGGAGTTCACGCGTCTCAACAAGGAGTACGCGCACCAGTCCGACCTCATCGCCGCCTCGCGCGAGTACATCGGCGCGCTCGATGACATCGAGGCTGCCAAGGAAATGCTGCACGATACCACCGATGCTGACGAGAAAGAGATGCTCCAGATGGACATCTCCGAGAACGAGGACAAGCTTCCCCAGCTCGAGGAAGACATCAAGTACATGCTCATTCCGAGCGACCCCAACGACGACAAGAACACCATCGTCGAGATTCGCTCCGCCGCCGGTGGCGACGAGGCGGCCATCTTCGCCGGCGACCTGTACAAGATGTATCAGCGCTTTTGCGAGTCGCGTGGCTGGAAGACCACCGTGCTCGATTCCAGCCCCAGCGAGGCCGGCGGCTTCAAGTCCATCGAGTTCAAGGTCGAGGGCGACCGCGTCTACTCCGTTATGAAGTACGAGTCCGGCGTGCACCGTGTCCAGCGCGTCCCCAAGACCGAGTCCCAGGGCCGCATCCAGACTTCAACGGCTACCGTCGCCGTGCTTCCCGAGGCCGAGGAAATCGACGTCCAGATCAACCAGTCCGACTTGCGCATCGACACCTACTGCGCCTCCGGCCCTGGCGGTCAGTGCGTTAACACCACCTACTCCGCCGTGCGCATCACCCACCTGCCCACCAACACCGTGGTGCAGTCGCAGGAGCAGCGTTCCCAGATCCAGAACCGCGAGGTCTGCATGCAGATGCTGCGCGCCCGTCTGTACGAGATGGAACTCGAGAAGCAGCAGGCCGAGCTCGGTGCCGAGCGCCAGAGCCAGATCGGCCACGGCAACCGTTCCGAGAAGATCCGTACCTACAACCAG
Source organism: Collinsella aerofaciens (assembly GCF_005845035.1). Taxonomy (GTDB): domain Bacteria; phylum Actinomycetota; class Coriobacteriia; order Coriobacteriales; family Coriobacteriaceae; genus Collinsella; species Collinsella aerofaciens_I. Next base: position 70,805 of record NZ_SPFO01000008.1, read on the forward strand.
CCCCAGGACCGCGTGACCGATCACCGTATCGGCTTCAACTCCACCTACAACGGCGTCCTCCTGGGCGACCAGCTCGGCACCGTCATCGAGGCACTCGCCGCCGCCGAGCGAGCCGAGAAGCTGGCACAGGCAGTCTAAGTTCTGCCGTTCTACCGAACGGCGGACCAGCCGACGCTGCGCGGGCCGCATTTGGACAATCTGACGTTCAACTTCAAGGGCGCGACCAGAAGGTCAGCGCCCTTTCGTTTCACGTCACCTTGTCTCAAATGCGGCCCGCTCGCTGTCCGTCCTCTACCTGCGGCGCCGCCTTGCTCCGGATGCGGTATGCTCAACCTGCGGCGCCTTAGAGGTAGTCATTGGGGACGTTCTTAAATGACTAGGTTGGGCACATTGCTTTGAGATGTTATTCAATCAGCTGTGATGGCATTTGAGCTGTCTACCTGCTCAAAGTAATTAATAGCATGCATCTGCTATTGAAAATATTGCTCAGAATATCGTTCAAGAAGTCGCGGAGCGATTTTTGATGGGTCGTGCGTCAAGCGATGTGGCAAGTTCTTGGTTAGATATTGGTCAGTTTTGGGTCAACCTTGCCAAAAGCTTGACGAATGCAAATTTAGACGTCAGCGAATGAACACTTTGAGCAAGCCCGGTACAAAAATCTGGGCTGATTCTCGATAATTGCCTTTAATCGTCCCTTGCCAAGCGCTGGCCTCGCGTACAATCTGCTCCGACATTCGCGCGCCGCCCGGCGCTTAAGAGGGGAGGGCCCCATGGCAAACGAGATTTGGACCATCAAGCGTTGTCTCGAGTGGACCAAGGAGTACCTGGCCGAGCGCGGCGAGGAGCACCCCCGTCTTTCTGCCGAGTGGCTGCTCTGCGCTGCCACGGGTTTGACACGCATCGACCTATATATGCGCATGGACGAGACGCTTAACGCGGCCCAGCTCGAGACCATGCACGCGGCCGTTGTTCGTCGCGCTAAAGGTGAACCGCTACAGTACATCACCGGCAGCACGCAGTTTCGCATGATTGACGTCGCGTGCGCCCCCGGCGTGCTCATTCCGCGTCCCGAGACCGAGATGCTCGTCGAGGAAGTCCTCAATTATCTGGATGCCGAGGTGCTGAGCCCCGAGGCTGCCGCCCGTCAGCGTGTTGAGCTGCCTTGGAACGATGAGGTCGAGGAGGCACGCAAGGCCGAGGCCGCGCTGGCAGACGAACGGGCGACCGCCGAGCGCCGCGCCGCTAACCTGACGGCTGCCGATGAGGCGGCGCTAGGCGGCGACGTACTGGGTAGCCGCGCCTATGCCGAGGAACTGGCCGACCGCGAGGCCGAGGAAGCCGCCGCGCAGACAGCAGAAGCCGAAGCGGCAGAAGCAGAGGCCATGGAAACCCCCGAGCCCGAGCTCGACGAATACGGCATCGCCATTGAGGACAACGACCAACAGGCGACTCCCGCGCAAGATGCCGCCGAGGCTAACGTATCTGCCCCAGCCGAGCCCCGCACTGCCCGCGTTCTCGAGGTCGGCTGCGGCACGGGCTGCATTTCGCTCTCCCTTGCCTGGGAGCGCCGCGGGCACGTTACCTGCACTGCTACCGATATCGAGCCGCGCGCCATCGACCTTGCTACCAAAAACCGCGATGCGCTTGGCCTCACGTCCGACGAGGTCGCCTTCAGCCTCACCAACCTGGTGAGTTCCATTCCCCGCGAAGAGTGGGGCACCTTTGACGTACTCGTCTCCAACCCGCCCTACATCCCCACCGATGTCATGCGCTCGCTGCCGCATGAGGTCAAGGACTTTGAGCCCGATCTGGCGCTCGAGGGCGGTGCCGACGGTCTCGATATCTTCCGCCGCCTGCTCAACGCGGCGCCCTACATGCTGCGTGCCGGCGGCCTGTTTGCCTGCGAGCTCTACGAGGGCGCGCTCGACGCCGCGGCCGAGCTCTGTCGTCAAGCAGGCCTTTCGGACGTGCGTATCGTCCACGACCTCACCGATCGTCCCCGCATCGTTCGAGCCATCGTCACCGAGCCCAAACAGCGTACTTTAGCTGAATAAATAGACATTTGCGCAAGTTTGTCCTTGCAATATACCGTAAAACTTCTACTATAGAAGGAGAAAGGTATGTCAAATCAGCTGCATCGGTACCGTATCGTGCTTGATTACATTGAACCTTGGCTTGATGAGCAGGATGAAGCTACGCTGAAGCAGATTTATGCAGACCTTTTGGTGCTCGAGAAGGAAGGTCCCAGCCTTGGTCGTCCGCTGGTTGACCGCGTAAAGGGCTCGAAGCTTCATCATTTAAAGGAGCTGAGAGTGACGTCGTGTGGTGGGCAGGTGATTCGCATCCTCTTCGCCTTTGACCCCAAGCGCCAGGCGGTATTGCTATTGGCGGGTGATAAGTCGCGAGCGGGATCGTCAAGGGCAAAATGGAACGGTTGGTATGCGATCAACATTCCAAGGGCCGAGCAAATATACCGTCGCCACGTAAGGAGGCTCGATCGAGATGGAACTGCATGAGTATATGGAATCTCGCGGGATAACACGCGACTCCATTACCGCCGAGCAGGAGAGGACTCGCGATCGTATCGAAGCCTATAAGCTTGCTCAGATTCGCAGGTTAAAAGATCTAACACAGGCGTCGGTCGCCCAGTCGATGGGCGTTTCTCAAAAACGTGTATCCGAGCTCGAGCGTGGGGAGTTGGGTTCGATGAGGCTCGACACGCTGAGCAGGTACGCAGAGAGCCTCGGCGGAAAACTGGTTGCAAGCATCGAGTTTCCCGATCGTACCGTTACGCTTGCGCGCTAAAAATCTTCAATTAACCCCCTCACTTTCACCGACTACTAGAGCCGCTCACCAAACCAACATGCGCTCTGGGCAAATAGGTTGAATGTTTCGTGCGAGAATGCCCCACAGTAAACAAACTTGCACCGGAGCGTAAGGGGCTGGCATACACATGCAGACGGTCTATCGGGTATACGAGGGAACGCGCGAGCCGCATCGGCTTGCCGTCGAGCGCACGGCCGAGGTGCTCGGCCGCGGCGGCCTGGCCTTGATTCCGACCGAGACCGTCTACGGTGTTGCCGTGGCAGTCAACGCCTTCTCGGACGCCGTGCCCCAAGATACAAGCGAATTCCCATCGTGGCCGCGCGATCCGCAGGCTGCCGTCAATGGCGCCGCAGTTCCTGCGCTCGGCACCGGCTATCGCCGTATCTTCACTCTCAAGCAACGTGAGCTCACGCAAACCGTCGCTTGGCTGGTCGATGGCGTCGAAGCACTCGACCGCTATGGCGTGGATATCCCGGAAGATGCCCGCGTACTCGCGCGACGATGCTGGCCGGGAGCCCTGACTATCGTGGTCAAGGCAGCCCCCTGCGTGCCGACCTTTATGCGCGCTGCCGACGACACCGTGGCCCTGCGCGCTTCGGCCTCTCCCGTGGTCCAAGCGCTCATCCGCGCCTGCGGCAGTCCCCTTGCCTGCACGAGCGCCAACACGCACGGCGCGCCTTCGCCGGCAAGCTTTGCCGCCGTCGAGGGTCGCATCCTGGAGGGGGTCGATGTTGCCGTCGACGCCGGTGAGACCCCGTGTCGCGACGCCTCGACCATCGTGTCGTTCCAGCACGGCGGGCTCCAGATCCTGCGCCAAGGCGCACTTCCCGCATCAGAGATCGAGCGGGTCCTGTCCGACCCGATGCAATAGAAGGGTGTAAGCGATGTCTTTGAATCTGGGCAGCCTGGGCATGGAAGATGCCTCGTTTAACTTTGGCGGTTCCTACATCATGGCGCTCGACTGCGGCACTACCTCGGTACTCGCGGCCATTGTCGACGAATACGGCTGCATCGTTGCCCAGGCGCGTCGTAGCGTCAAAACCAGCTTCCCGCGCCCCGGCTGGGTGGAGCAGGATCCCACGGAGGTGCTTGCCAGCCAGATCGGCGTGATGATGGAGGTTCAGTTTAAGAGCGGTATCCATTCCGACCGCATCGCCGCCATCGGCATCTCCAACCAGCGCGAGACCACGGTGGTCTGGGACCGCGTGAGCGGCCAGCCCATCTATAACGCCATCGTATGGCAGTGCCGTCGTACCGCGCCGGCGATCGACGCGTTGGTTGAACAGGGTTGCGAGGAGCTGGTGCGCTCCCGCACGGGACTTACGCTTGACCCGTATTTCTCGGCCTCCAAGGTGCAGTGGATTCTCGACAACGTCGACGGCGCACGCGAGAGCGCGGCGGCGGGCGACCTCATGTTTGGCACCATCGACACCTGGCTCATCTACAACCTCACCGGCGGCCAGGTCTTTGCCACCGACTACACCAATGCCAGCCGCACGGCACTCTTTAATATCCATACGCTCGATTGGGACGACGACCTGCTGGCGCTCTTTGACGTTCCACGTTCCATGATGCCCGAGGTTCGCTGGAGCTCGGGCGACTACGGCCGCGTCGCGAGCGACATCATGACCAACATGCCGCCCATCATGGGTGTGGCGGGCGACCAGCAGGCATCGCTGTTCGGTCACTGCTGTTTCCGTCCCGGCCAGACCAAAAACACCTATGGCACGGGCTGCTTTATGCTCATGAACACCGGCGACGAGATCGTCGAATCCAAGAATGGCCTGGTCTCCACCATCGGTATCGCTGCGGACGGCAAAGTCAGCTATGCGCTCGAGGGCTCTATTTTTGCCGCCGGCTCAACGATGAACTGGCTTCGCAACAACATGGGCATCATCTCGAGCGTGAGCGAGTCGGCACAACTCGCCGCTTCGATTAGCGACAACGAGGGCTGCTACTTCGTTCCCGCCTTTGCGGGTTTGGGTGCTCCCTGGTGGGACCCGCATGCCCGCGGTATTGTGTGCGGTCTGACCGGCGCCTCGAGCCGTGCGACCATCGTACGTGCCGCCTGCGAATCCATGGCATATCAGAGCTACGACGTGCTGCGCGCCATGGAGCAGGACGTGGGGCTTTCGATTGAGCGCCTGTCCGTCGATGGCGGTGCCTCGCGCAACGAGTTCATCATGCAATTCCAGGCCGACCTGCTGGATATCCCCGTGCTGCAATGCGAGACGGTGGAGACCACGGCAATCGGTGCCGCGTACTTGGCGGGTCTTGCCGTCGGCTATTGGGAAGACCTGGAGGAGCTGGAGCAAAATGCCCAGATCGTTAGGACCTTCCTTCCCCACATGTCCGCCGAGCGCCGCGAGCAAAACCTTGCGGGCTGGCGTGATGCAGTCAGGCGCTCGCTCAGCACCGCACAGTAGGGCTGCGATGGGCTGCTCGATACAACAAACCGCTAAACTAATGCATGGCGTGCGGCGGCAACATTGCTGCACGCCTTGTCAGCAAGGCCGTTTTGCGGCCGCAACGAAAGGGGCAATCAATTCATGACCGTCACCTACGATGCGTCCCGTGTGACGCTTGTCGATCACCCGCTCGTCCAGCACAAGCTGTCGATCCTGCGCGACAAAAACACCGGCACCAACCAGTTCCGTCAGCTCGTGCGCGAACTCGCACTTTTTGACGGCTACGAGGCCATGCGCGACCTGCCTATGGAAGACGTCGAGGTCGAGACCCCCATCACTACCGCCACGTTCAAACAGCTCGCCGGCAAGAAACTCGCCATCGTGCCCATCCTGCGTGCGGGCCTTGGCATGGTCGACGGCATCCTCGACCTGGTGCCCTCCGCTCGCGTGGGCCACATCGGCATGGAGCGCGACGAGGTCACCCACGAGCCGCACGAGTATTACTGCAAGATGCCCAAGGATATCGACCAGCGCATCTGCCTGGTCGTCGACCCCATGCTCGCCACGGGCGGTTCGGCCGAGATGGCCATTAGCTACCTGCGCGAGCGCGGTGTCAAGGACATCCGCATGCTGTGCATCGTCGCGGCCCCCGAGGGCCTCAAGTCGCTGACTGAGAAGGACCCTGATGTGCATATCTATACCTGCGCCATCGACGACCATCTCAACGAGGCTGCCTACATCGTTCCCGGCCTGGGCGACGCCGGCGACCGCATCTACGGCACGCTCTAGTCGCTGGGCTAAGATGGCCGCGGCTGCAAATACGAAGAAACGGTGCGCGCGGACGAACAAAAGGCGACCGCGCGCACTCCTGTTAACGGACGTTTTGCCCTGCAGGGTTCGAGAAAAACGTATTACCGTACCTGCGGCATAAAGAAGGTCTTAAGAAAACGAACAGGTGCGTATTAACCGATGCTTTTTCGGTTGTACTTTAGCGATTGGCTCGTACAATAGTCACCAATGTTTGGCGGGAACTGTTCTGTGAAGCGTTAAAAAGGAAAGTGAGGACGCCAGTGTTTCAGATAGCCGATCTGCTCGCTATCGTTGCAGGCGCCATCGCGGGCGCAATTGCCTTCCTTCCCTTTGTCTTTACGCTCAAGCCGGTTCTTGACGATAAACAGAATGCGGACATGCTCAAGGGTATGGTGAGTCTGGCGGTCTCGGCAATCGCCCTGCTCGTCTTTACCTTGGTTGTGTTTGTGTTGTTCGGAGAGGCATTTCGCATGTTCCTCCTGGGCGAGGCGATCGGCTTCGTGGCCTTTATGGCCGCCTGCACGGTTCGCGTCGCCAAGGCGCTGCGAGATCCTCATGAGGTCGAAAGGTAAGTCGTGGAAATTTTTGAAAAGCTGCCTGATGAGATTAATCATCTGGTCAGCGAGTTCAGCTCCACCCCTGTCGTGGGCGATCTGAGCTGCGGCATCACGCAGTACTCGTTTTGGCTGATCGTCTCCACGATCGTGCTCCTGATCGTCCTGGCCGTGTTCAAGAAGAAGCAGACCCTGGTTCCCAAGGGCTTCTTCGTCAACGGTTTCGAGTACATCATCGAGTACGTCGAGAACGATATCGGCAAGGGCGTCGTGGGTGAGAACTGGAAGAAGCACTTCCCGTTCCTGTGCTCGCTTTTCCTGTTCATCCTGATCAACAACATGATCGGCCTGATCCCGGGAATGAAGCCCGGCACCGGCGCAATCGGCTCCACCGCCGCGCTCGCCATCTTCGCCTTTGTGTACTTCATCTACTACGGATGCAAGGCTCACGGCGTGATCGGCTACATCAAGAGCCTCGCCCCGCAGGGCGTGAGCTTCCCGATGAACGTGCTCGTGTGGGTCGTCGAGCTTTTCTCGACCTTCCTGCGCCTCATCACGCTCGCCGTCCGTCTGTTCTGCAACATGTTCGCAGGACACGTGGTCATGGGCTCGTTCGCCATCATGGCGAGCATGTTCATGCAGCCGCTGCTTCAGCAGGTTTCCGCGGCCCACGCCGTCGGCGCCCTGCCTTCGCTAGCCTGGCTTGCCATCCTCATCCTGATCTATGCGATCGAGCTTGTGGTCGGCGCCATCCAGGCTTACGTCTTCACGGTCCTTACCGCCGTGTATGTCTCCGAGGCAGAGGAGGTCGCGGAGGAGGAGTAGTCTTCCGTTCGCGCCTTAAAGGTAAGGTAATTCGTTAAACCGCCGGTGCCCGTACCCATGGAGCCCGGCAGTTATAAAAAGGTTATCCTGCGTGAAATAAGACACGCACGACAAAGGAGGAATCGTGGGAGTTATCGGTTACGGTCTCGGTGTTATCGGCGCTGGTCTTGCTATCGGCCTGTCTGCTCTGGGTGCTACGGGTGCTATGGCCCGTCAGCCTGAGGTCCAGGGCCGCGTGTTCACCGTCTTCATCATGGGCTCCGCCTTCGGCGAGGCTCTGGCTCTGATCGGCTTCGTTGTCGCGCTGATCGTTAAATAGCACGGAGCGTCAAGTATGAATCTTTCATCCCAGAAGAGCGCGATCGCACTCTCCGCGTCCGCGGCCGCGCTGCTCATGCCGGTTTCCGCGTTCGCCGAGGACGGCGCTGCCGGTGCGGACATCCTCATCCCTAAGATGGCGGAGTTCATCCCGGCGCTTATCGCCTTCCTGATTATCTGGATCGTGCTGGCCAAGGTCGCCCTGCCGGGCATCATGAAGACCATGGAGGAGCGCGGCAAGAAGATCGAGGAGAGCCTCGACGAGGCCGAGAAGACCAAGCAGGAGGCTATCGCCAAGCGCGCTGAGTCCGACTCGATCGTCACCGACGCCCGTCGTCAGGCTGCCGACATTGTTCTCGAGGCCCGTAAGGACGCCGAGTCCGAGCGCGCCCGTATCATCGAGGCTGCTCACAAGGAGGCCGAGGAGATCATCGCCAAGGCCCATACGACCGTCGAGGACGAGCGCAAGTCCATCTACGCCGGTGCCGCGAACTCCATCGCCGACCTGTCCGTTGCCGTCGCCACCAAGATCGTGGGCGAGGCACTCGAGAACGAGGCCGAGCAGAAGAAGCTCATCGAGCGCTACATCCAGGAAGCAGGTAGCCTGAATGCCGACTAGCCGCTATCAGGACAAAGTGCTCGAGACCTACGCGCGCTCCCTTCTGGAAGCCGCCAAGGCCGAGAACCATGTGTTCGAGGACCTCGAGATGATCGAGCGCTTGGCTTCTGCCAACCCCGAGATCATCGCCGTGCTCGACACCATGTCCAAGCGCGACCAGCTCGACCTTCTTCCCAAGGTGGCAGCTGCCTTTAAGTATGTTGCCGAGGAAGACGAGGATGTAGTGGGCGTGACCGTCACCACGGCGATCCCGCTCGACGACGAGCTGCGTCAAACCATCACTAAGAAATGCGAGCAGGACTTCGGCCGCAAAGTATTCCTTATCGAGCAGGTCGACCCGTCTATCGTGGGCGGCCTGGTGCTCGAGGCCCGCGGCGAGCGTCGTGACATTACCGTCAAGACGCAGCTGCGCATCGCGCAGGAGACCCTCGCAAACTCTGCTAATTCGTACGGAGGTGAAGCCTAATGTCCGAAACCCTCAATGCCCAGGATATCGCCAAGAAACTGCAGGAGCAGCTCACGAGCCTCTCCGCGACGGTCGATACGCATGAGGTTTCAACGGTCGACGAGGTAGGCGACGGCATCGCGCGCGTCTCCGGCCTCAAGAGCGCCATGGCAGGCGAGCTTCTGGAGTTCAAGAGCTCCGATACCGGTGAGACCGTCTTCGGCCTTGCCCAGAACCTTGACCGTGACGAGGTCGGTGCCGTTCTGTTTGGTGCCGTCGACTCCATCAAGGAAGGCGACGAGTGCCGCACCACTGGCCGCATTATGGATATCCCTGTGAGCCGCGCCATGCTCGGCCGCGTCGTCAATCCGCTCGGCCAGCCCATCGACGGCCTGGGCGACATCGTCGCCACGCACCGTCGTCCCATTGAGTTCAAGGCCCCCGGCGTCATCGACCGTACCCCGGTGTGCGAGCCGGTTCAGACCGGCCTGTTGGCCATCGACTCCATGGTGCCTATTGGTCGCGGTCAGCGAGAGCTCATCATCGGCGACCGTAAGACCGGTAAGACCGCCATTGCCATCGACGCTATCCTCAACCAGCGCGGCAAGGGCATGGTCTGCATCTATGTCGCCATCGGCCAGAAGGCCTCCACGGTTGCCAACATCCGCGAGACCCTCGCTCAGCACGGCGCGCTCGACTACACCATCATCGTTTCGGCCACCGCTGCCGATTCCGCCCCTATGCAGTACATCGCGCCTATGGCCGGTGCCGCTATCGGCGAGTTCTTCATGTACAACGGCGAGGACGGCAAGCCCGCCAGCGAGACCAACCCCGGTGGCCACGTGCTCGTCATCTACGATGACCTGTCCAAGCAGGCCGTGGCCTACCGTCAGATGTCGCTGACGCTGCATCGTCCGCCCGGACGCGAGGCCTATCCTGGCGACATCTTCTACCTGCACTCTCGCTTGCTCGAGCGTGCAGTCAAGATGTCCAAGAAGAACGGTTACGGCTCCATGACGGCTCTGCCGATCATCGAGACCCAGGACGGCGACGTCTCGGCCTACATTCCGACCAACGTCATTTCCATTACCGATGGTCAGATCTACCTGCAGTCCGAGCTCTTCTTCCAGGGCCAGCGCCCGGCAGTCGACGTGGGCATTTCCGTGTCCCGCGTCGGTGGCGACGCGCAGACCAAGGCTATGAAGCAGGTCGCCGGCAACCTCCGTCTGGACCTCGCTTCGTACCAGGAGCTCGCCGGCTTTACGCAGTTCGGCTCCGACCTCGACGAGGCTACTCAGAAGCAGCTGACCCATGGTGCCCGCATGACCGAGCTCCTGAAGCAGCCGCGCTACAAGCCGTTTGAGGTTGGCGAGCAGATCGTTACGCTGTTCGCTGGCAACGAGGGCTTCCTGGATGACCTGGAGATCGCCGACGTGCTGCCTTTCCGTGCCGAGCTCATCGAGTACATGGACAATGGCTTTGGCTCGCTGCTCGACAAGGTTCGCGCCAAGAAGATCGATGATGACACCAAGGCTGAGCTCTTGCGCGTCATCGGTGACTTCAAGCAGCAGTTCATGGCCAAGCACCATTCGGATGTTTCTGGATCAGAGGAGAACTAAGCCCCATGGCCAACCTTCGCGACATTAAGAAGCGAATCTCCTCGGTTACCACGACCAAGCAGATCACGCGCACGATGGAGATGGTCTCTACGGCCAAGATCCGTCGTGCCCTCGATCGCTCCAAGCAGGCCGAGCCCTATAAGGAGGCGCTGACCGACGTCATGTTGACGGTCGCCGGCGACGCCTCCTGTTCGGGCACCGATCCCATGCTGCAGAAGCATGAGAGCGTCAAGCATGGCCTGATTGTCGTTATTGCCTCGGACCGCGGTCTTGCCGGCGGTTTCAATACGACGGTGGAGCGCACGGCCGAAAAGCTCGCCGCTTCTTGGACGAACGACGGCATCGAGTGCGAGATCATCGCGTGCGGGCGTAAGCCGGCCACGTATTTCCGTGACCGCGCAAACGTCGTCATGCACTTTGAGGGCAACTCCTCTGAGCCCGATTTCAATCAGGCCCGCATGATCTCCTCTCATATCTGCGATGCGTATCGTGCCGGTGAGCTTGACCGTGTCGAGCTTGTCTACCACCACGCCAAGAACCGCGTGGATCAGGAGCTCCGCGTCGAGCATCTGTTGCCGCTCGACCCCGAGATGATCGCTATGGCCCACGGTCCGCGTAAGAACGAGACCGACGCCCCTAAGCGCATCTCGTCCACGTTCGAGTTCGTGCCCTCTCCCGAGCATGTTCTCGGCAAGCTTGTGCCGTCTTATATCCTGACGGTCATCTACCAGGCCCTGATCGATTCGGCGGCTGCCGAGCAGGGTGCACGCCGCAAGGCCATGCACTCCGCGACGGAAAACGCCACCGCGATCATCTCGACCCTTACCCGCACGTATAGTCGCGTGCGCCAGGCTTCGATCACGACCGAGATTAACGAGATCGTCGGCGGAGCCTCAGCATTGGAGGAACAGTAATGGCTAATAACACCGTAAAGCTTGCGGTCGAGGAAGCCACCAAGAAGACGACTGCCGGTGATGGTCGCATCGTGCGAATCATCGGCCCTGTCGTCGACGTCAAGTTTGACGGCGCGGTGCCCCCGATCTACAACGCGCTCACGGTCGAGGCCGAGACCCCGATCGGTCACCTGAGCACGATCCTCGAGGTCGAGAGCCAGCTTCCGGGCGGCGTCGTCCGCACGGTCGCCATGTCCTCGACCGACGGCCTGCAGCGCGGCCTCATCGCCACCGATACCGGTGAGCCCATGAAGATGCCGGTCGGCCCCAAGACGCTCGGCCGCATTTGGAACGTCATGGGCAAGCCCGTCGACGGCAAGCCCATGCCCGAGGTGGAGGAGTTCTACCCCATCCACCATGCAGCGCCCCGTTTCGACGAGCTCACCACCAAGACCGAGATCTTCGAGACCGGCATCAAGGCCGTCGACCTGCTCGAGCCCTACATCCGTGGCGGCAAGACGGGCTTGTTCGGCGGCGCCGGCGTCGGCAAGACCGTTTTGATTCAGGAGCTCATCAACAACCTCGCCCAGGAGCACGGCGGCACCTCGGTGTTCACCGGCGTCGGCGAGCGTACCCGCGAGGGCACCGACCTGTTCCTCGAGATGAGCGAGTCTGGCGTTATCGACAAGACCTGCTTGGTCTATGGTCAGATGAACGAGCCGCCTGGAGCGCGTCTGCGCATCGGTCTGGCTGGTCTTACCACCGCTGAGTACTTCCGCGATCGCGGCCAGGACGTTCTGCTGTTCATCGACAACATCTTCCGCTTCTCCCAGGCCGGTTCCGAGGTTTCCGCACTGCTGGGTCGTATGCCGTCCGCCGTTGGCTACCAGCCCACGCTGGCTACCGAGATGGGTGACCTCCAGGAGCGCATTACCTCGACCAAGACGGGTTCCATTACCTCCGTCCAGGCTGTCTACGTCCCTGCAGACGACCTGACCGACCCGGCGCCTGCAACGACGTTCACGCACCTAGACGCCACCACGGTTCTTTCGCGTAGCATTTCGTCGCTCGGCCTGTTCCCGGCTATCGACCCGCTCGCGTCTTCCTCCGACGCTCTCGATCCCTCGATCGTCGGCGAGGAGCACTACCGTGTCGCCGTCAAGGTCCAGGAGCTCCTGCAGGAGTACTCCGACCTTCAGGACATCATCGCCATTCTGGGTATGGACGAGCTGTCCGAGGAGCAGCGCCTTACGGTCAACCGTGCCCGTAAGATCCAGCAGTTCCTCTCCCAGTCCTTCCACGTCGCCGAGAAGTTCACCGGCAACCCCGGTGTCTACGTCCGCGTCGAGGATACCGTCCGCTCCTTCGCCGAGATTGTCGACGGCAAGGCCGACGACCTGCCCGAGCAGGCTTTCCGCTATGCTTCCACGATTGAGGACGTGCGCGAGCGCGCCCGCAAGATGGGGGAGAAGTAGGTTATGCGTATCCGCATCGTGTGCCCCGTGAGCTGCGCCTATGAGGGCGACGCTGCGTTTGTGTCGATTCCGTCCACGGATGGCGAGTTTGGCGTTCTGCCTGCTCACTCCAGCGAGATCTGCACGATCGACCGCGGTTACGTTCGCGTTTCCGATAAGGCCATGGGCACTGTCGACCACACGTTTGCCGTGGCCGGCGGCTATGCCCAGGTTGCGGACGATGTCGTGACCGTTCTCGCCGAGCGCGCTTGCGATTTAGCGACCGTCGATGCCGACAAGCTTAAAGCTGATATTCAAGGTTTTGAAGAGAAGCTGGGTAATTTGTCGGAGGATGATGCACGCCGCGCCTACCTCTATAATGAAATCGCATGGTGTAAGCTCAAGCTTGCCCAATAGTCAAACGATTTAGCGTTCGACCATTTGCGAACACATCATGCCCGGGATGGCCCAGCCACCCCGGGCATGCTTTTTGAAAGGGTAGACCTTGGATATTATCCGCGTTGAGGGTGGCCACGCCATCGGAGGCTCCGTGCCCGTCTCGGGTGCCAAGAACTCCGCACTCAAACTCATGGCGGCAACGCTTCTGGCGCCGGGCAAGACGACGCTGCAGAACGTGCCCGATATTTCCGATGTCCACGTGATGGGCAAGGTGCTCAAGGGCATGGGCGCTACGATCGATGTTCTCGACGAGCACACGCTCGAGATTGATACCTCTCAGGTCGATTCTTGGGAGGCCCCCTACGAGCTCGTTGCCAAGATGCGCGCTTCCACCGCCGTCATGGGACCCCTGCTGGGCCGCTTCCATCGCGCCAAAATTGCCATGCCGGGCGGCTGCAACCTGGGTGCTCGCAAGATCGATATGCACATTCTTGGTCTTGAGGCCCTGGGCGTTGAGTTCGATACCGCCCACGGTTACATCAACGCTAATGCGCCCCAAGGTCTGCGCGGTACCACCGTCACGCTCGAGTTCGCCAGCGTCGGTGCGACCGAGAACCTCATCATGGCCTCTGTGCGCGCACAGGGCACCACGGTTATCGACAATGCCGCCCGCGAGCCCGAGATCGTCGATCTCGCTAACATGCTCAACGAGATGGGCGCCAAGATTGTTGGCGCCGGTACGCCCGTCGTGACCATCGAGGGCGTGGAAGAGCTCCATCCCGTTACCCATCGCGTGGTGGGCGACCGCATCGAGGCCGGTACCTTTATCGTTGCCGGTGCGTTGATGGCCGACGATCGCGGTGTCGATGTCACGGGCTTTTGCCCCATTCACTTGGGCATGGTGCTCAAGAAGATGGAGCTCATGGGTATCGATTGCGAGCGTACCGACGACGGCGTTCACGTGAATCGTGCCGAGCGTATCAAGCCGGTCGACATCCAGACGCTTCCGTTCCCCGGCTTCCCGACGGACATGCAGGCACAGATTATGGTACTCTCCGCCCTTGCCGACGGCAGTTCCGTTATTACCGAAAACATCTTCGAGAATCGCTTTATGTTTGCCTCTGAGCTGGTGCGCATGGGTGCCGACATTCGTATCGAGAGCCATCATGCCATGATTCATGGCGTCAAGGGCTTCTCGGGTGCACAGGTTACCTCGCCCGATCTGCGCGGCGGAGCGGCCCTCGTCGTAGCGGGCTTGATCGCCGACGGGACGACCGAGGTTTCGGCTATCCATCACATCAAGCGCGGCTACGAGCAGTTTGTCGAAAAGCTGCAGGCGCTTGGCGCGCATGTCGAGCATGCTACCGTCCCCGATCCCGTCATCTACTAATACAGGTTGCCTATGTTTAATAAAAAGCCCCTCGCGGATACCACCACCCGAAGACCCTCAACTGGTGCGCAGGCCAAGATCTACAGTCGCGATAACGTGGCTCGCTATTCCGAGCGCGCTCGCCAACGTCGTCGTAGCCACACGATTCGTCACGTCGCGCTCATTGTCGTGCTTGGCGTGCTGCTGAGCGCCACTACCGCTGCCGGCCTGTGGTTTGCCACCATTATGGGCAAGCTCGGCGATTCTAATGTCATTACCGACAATCTGCGTCGGGTTCTGGTTGACACCGATGAGGCAAAGGATCCGTTCTACGTGCTGCTTCTTGGCACCGACGGCCGTCCGGGCGAGGATACGTATCGTGCCGACTCGATTATCCTGGCACGCATCGATCCCACGCAAAAGCAGGCGATGCTCATTTCCGTTCCGCGCGACACCAAGGTCGAGTACAAGGGCGAGACCATGAAGATCAACGCCTGCCATACCGTTGGCGGCGCCGAGGCCATGGTCGAGGCGGTCAACGAGCTGTGCGGTGTTCAGATTTCCCACTATGCCGAGGTCAGCTTCGACGGTATGCAGGCGCTGATTGATTCGGTTGGCGGTATCGACATTAACGCAACCGATGATGTTGACGACCCCGAGCACCTGGATATTAAGATTACCGCTGGCCAGCAGCATATGGACGGCGCCACCGCCCTTACCTATGCCCGCTGCCGCTACACCTATGCCGACGGCGATTACACGCGCATGCGCCACCAGCGTCAGGTGCTTGGCGCCCTTGCCAACCAGATTCTCAATAACTTCGATGCCACGAAGATCTTTGGCCTGGTCAACTCGCTGTCCGATATGCTCGTAACCGATATGAGCGTTCAGGATATCGTGGCTACGGTCAACGCCATGCGCGGTATGGATGTCGACGGTATCTACTCGGCCAACCTGCCCTCGTACGCCGACGACAGCACCATGATCGACGGTGTGAGCTACGTCTTTGTCTACGAGGACGAGCTCAAGGAAATGATGGAGCGCGTCGATGCCGGCAAGGATCCCAAGGGTCCCAACAACATGGGTCTTTCCGACGGTTCCAGCTCTACAATCGGCGACCTGAACAACAACACGTCTGACGACTACGCAAACGGTACCGCAACCTCATCGGTCAGCTCTGACGATTCCGATGACTCAAGCGATTCGAGCGATTCGGACTACTACGAAGAGCCCACCGGCGACGGCAACGGCTACGAAGCCAACTACTAGAGTTACGGCGTTTTACCAAACGCCGTAACGACTCGACGCTGCGCGGGCCGCATTTGGACAATCTGACGTTCAACTTCAAGGGCGCGACCAGAAGGTCAGCGCCCTTTCGCTTCACGTCACCTTGTCTCAAATGCGACCCGCTCGCTGTCGTTGCCAAAACATCGGCGTTGCCGGAACACTTGGCACTTGGGGACGTTCCTTTTAATATGAGCAGGACATTGTCAAGAGGCAAAATCGGGCCTGGCCCCAACGATATGGGGTCAGGCCCTCTCCCTATATCAGCCCGTCCGCGGCGACCTCGGCGTGTCTTACCGACGCCCGTCTTTGCAGTTTAATATCCGCCCGCGGCGATCTCTCGCTGGGCAATCCGTTGCTACGGCTGAGGCTTCTACGTCGAACCGACAGTCTGTGCACGCGTGTGGCGCCCTGGGCGCTCGCAGAAAAGGGACCTGAGGTTCGCCTCAACGGCTTCGGATCGAACCGCTTCCGGGGTGATCGGCTTATGTGCGGGGGACCGCCCCCTACGCCTCCTCGGCCATGAGGCCGACCGCCCACACCCAGCAGGCGAGCTCGCGCGCCGTGGCCACGTTCGCCTTGTTGCCGTGGACCCCGCGCGCGAGCAGCGCCTCCCGCCTCTCGACCAGCCTCCGCACGCCCTTGGCGGCATGCCTCCGGGCGCCCCGGTCCGGGGCCTGGCCCCTGGCGGGCTCCTTCGGCCGCCCCGAGCACGTCAGGTAGTGCCACGCGGCCTCGACCAGC
>NZ_SPFO01000009.1 GCF_005845035.1 Collinsella aerofaciens
GCGCCTTTAGACGCGAGCCCGGGGCCCGTGGGTTATACCCTAAGAGCAAACCACCCTTTTTAAGGGTGGTTCTGATTATCCCGGGACTGTGTTTTCGGTCCAATTCTCGGCTTCTTAAACAAAATCTCGATCTGTAACATCTAGACCCGATTTGGGCGGCTAAGTGTTACAGATCGAGATGTTTCGGCAGGACGGTCTTCGTTTGTCTAAATCTGTAACACGAGGGACGGATTTTGCCGAGTTGTTGTTATAGATTGAGATTTTTTAGCAGGCGGGTTTGGTTTGTCTCGATCTGTAACAGTAAGACCCGGTTTTGTCGCGTAACTGTTACAGATTGAGACAAACCGACGGGCCGCCTCGCCCCATCCACCTGCCGCCACCTGATATTCGCCGATTTCCGTTGTGCCGCCGTGCTCCCATGCCATATCCTCTAGACAACTACGCGGCATCATCGCCGCCGCGCCTACAAGAGAGGAATGTCCATGACCACACCTGCATCCAAGCTGCTCCAGCCCATTACGGTTGGCCCCCTTGAGCTCAAGAACCGCATTATGTTTCCGCCGCTGACCACCGGCTACGAGGAGCGTGACGGCTCCATTGGCGAGCGCAGCCTGGCTTTTTACGAGCGCTTGGCCCGTGGCGGCGTGAGTTACATCGTCATCGGCGACGTTGCTCCCGTCATGACCGCAAGCCCCACGCCCAAGCTGGCGACCGACGCCCAAATCCCCACGTTTAAGGCCCTGGCCGATGCCGTCCACAAGCACGGCGCCAAGGTCGCGCTGCAGCTGTTCCACCCCGAGTACGACGTGCCCGGTGTCGGCCGCATGGTCATGGGATCCATGGCCGCCGCCAAGGCCGCGCAGGAGGCCAAGGCCGCCGGCGACGAGGAGACCTTTGCCGCCAAGATGGCCGAGTCCAACGAGATCCGCAACCAGGCCTACGCCAAGCTGCACCACGACATGCAGCACTTTGTGAACGAGGCGAGTGTGGAGCAGCTCACCCAGATCAAGGAGGCTATCGCCGCCTCGGCCGCTCGCGCGCAGCAGGCCGGGATCGATGCCATCGAGGTCCACGGCGACCGCCTGGTAGGTTCGCTGTGCTCGGCCATCCTCAACCAGCGCACCGACGAGTACGGCGGCTCGTTCGAGAACCGCGTTCGCTACGCGCTGGAGGTCGTCGCTGCCATTAAGGAAGCCGCGCCGCAGCTGATGGTGGAGTACAAGCTCCCCGTGATCATGGAGAACCCCGACGGCACGCCGCGCGGCAAGGGTGGCCTGCAGCCCGACGAGGCCTGCGAGTTTGCCAAGCTGCTCGAGGGCGCGGGCATCGACATGATCCAGGTCGCGCAGGCCAACCACACCGGCAACATGGGAGACACCATTCCGCCCATGGGCGCCATGCCCTACAACTGGACGCTGCCCGTGGCCGAGCGCGTCAAGGCCCTGGTTTCCGTGCCGGTGGCAACCGTCGGCCGTGTTGTCTCGGTCGAGGCCGGCGAGAAGATTCTGGAAGACGGCGCGGCCGACATCATCGCCTACGGCCGCTCGCTCATGTGCGACCCCGACATTGCGCTGAAGGCCGCCACGGGCGAGCCCGTTCGCGAGTGCCTCAACTGCAACAAGGGCTGCGTCGATGCGATTCAAAATCGCAGGTACATCTCGTGCGTGCTCAATGCCGAGAACGGCGACGAGGCGACCATAGCCATTAAGCCGGGCGAGGGCGACAAGAAGATCGCCGTGGTGGGCGGCGGCATCGCCGGCCTAGAGGCCGCACGCGTGGCGGCCAAGCGCGGCTACGACGTGACCGTTTACGAGGCGAGCGATCATCTGGGTGGCCAGATTGTGCTGGCGGCTGCGCCTCCGCGCAAGGACGAGATCATGCGCTCGGTTGAGTACTACGAGAAGATTCTGCCCGGCCTGGGCGTGAAGGTTGAGCTCAGCCATGCCGCTACCGCTGAGGACCTCAACGCCGCCGACGCTGCGATTGTTGCCGTGGGCGCGCACGACGTGGTCATCCCCGTTCCGGGTGCCGACTCGGACAAGGTCGTCTCGAGCTGGGACGTGCTGGCCGGCAAGGTGGAGCTTACGGGCCGCGTCGCCGTCATTGGCGGTGGCCTGGTGGGCACCGAGACTGCCGAGTACCTGCTGCAGCGCGGCTGCGAGGTGGCGATTGTCGAGATGCTCGACAAGATTGCCGCGGGCGAGTCCGAGACCATTCTGCCGCTGATTATGAGCGACTTTGCAGAGCACAACGTGGAGCAGCACGTGAAGACCCGCCTGACCGCCATTACCGACGAGGGCGTGGAGGCCATTCGCACTACCGAGGACGGCGCCGAGGAGCCGGTAAAGATCGCCTGCGATTACGTGGTGATGGCCGTGGGCTCCAAGGCCAACGCGTTTGACCTGGATGGCGTGACGGTGCCCGTGACCTGCGTGGGAGACTGCTCGGGCGAGCGCACCGCCGACATCGCGAGCGCCATTCGCACGGCATATCACGCGGCCAACGAGCTGTAGTTAACTTCGCGGCCAGGCGGGGCGGTAGCACGGATCCGTCTCGCCCGGCTGTGTCCCGTCGGATGTCAACCGGTGCGGGGCCTGCAAGCGCGCAGGTCTCGCCCTTTTTGTTTTGCTCCGGTGGATGGCAATGCGCGGTAATCATGAGGAGTGAGGACGTCTACTGCCTCGCAGATCACTCAAAATTATTGGGGGAGGGGTTAATAACCATATCCTCTATACCAAAGGACATAAAGAGATGCCAATTTTGTTGACAAGCGAATGACGATTAGCCGTGAGTCAGCTACCAGCGTAAATAATCGATAAAGAAATGTCGTAATTTGGTGCCAAATGCCCAGATAACGCCGCGTCTATTTTAATTAACTGCTTTGAGCAAACAGTAAAATGCTACTATCTAACTTGCACGTAAGAAGGCAGATTAACGGTTAAGGCTAAGAAGTGGCAGGTATGTCGGAAGCAACTAGGACTCGCACGCATGCGCCCGAGGTTAGGCAGCGCGCCGTCGAGATCCTCCAAGAGGGGGTCGGTCATCGCGCCCTCGCTGCGGAGCTTGGCATTCCCCAGGCCACGGCTCGTCAGTGGGCCCGCGCGTATGCCGTGGGCGGTGCCGACGCCGTTCTCAATGCCGGTTCGCATCATCACACCTATTCGTACGACGTAAAGCTCGCTGTGGTTAAGGACCGTCTGGAAAACGGCTTGACGGTTCGCGAGGCCATGATCAAGCACAAGATTCCCAGCGAGTCTTCGGTCAAGGCTTGGTGCCGTCAGTACCGTGAGAGCGGTGAGTCCGCACTGGTCGATAAGCCGCGCGGTCGCAAGCCGCGCGTTAAAAAGGCGGAATAGCAAACGGGATGGTGCGCCCACAGGGGCGCATTTTTCTTGCCGCCCCTCTACTCCAATGCGGACAGGCTCCTTGCCTCGTACGCCTAAAACTCCCCAGTTGACCGAAAACCTGTCGCCGCTACTCCTCAATTGAGCTATAACGTTAAACAATTGCAGCGTTTTTGCATGGGGGAGTGATGGTATGACGCTACTGTATTTCCTTACCCTGTTTCCGCTGGTACCGGCGCTGGGCATGCTGCTCGCGCGCGGTGACCGCGCCCGCGATGCGGTGGGGCTCATAGGCTCCGGCATTATTATGGCGGTGACAGTTGTAGTCGCCGTCATGTTTTTTGGCATGGGTCCGCAGAGCTTTGAGGTTGCCTCCGGCACCTCGCATGTGCTCTCGATCATCAGCTCCGTCATCGACGTCATCCTGTGCGCCGTAATCCTGTACAACGCGTACAAATATAGGAACGCGCTCGCCATGGTGCTCGGCATAGTCCAGCTGGTGGGCTCGTTCGCCTTTGCAGCCATGACGCTGCCCGCGGTCGAAGCCGTCACGGCGACGCCGCTCTACCTGGACTACATGAGCGTGATCATGGTCCTCGCCGTCGGCATTGTTGGCAGCCTCATCTGCGTGTATGCCTTGGGTTATATGAAGGACTTCCAGGCCCACGACGAGCACGAGGCCGCACTGCGCGGGCAGACCGCGCCCGACCGTCGCCCGCAGTTCCTGGCGCTTATGTTCCTGTTCCTCTCGGCCATGTTCGTCATCGTGACGAGCGACAACCTTGAGTGGCTGTTCTGCGGCTGGGAAATCACCACCGTGTGCTCGTTCCTTATGATTGGCTACACGCGCACGCCCGAGGCCATCAAGAACGCTTTCACCCAGATCATCCTTAACATGCTGGGCGGTATCGCGTTTTTGGCGGGCCTTATGTTCTTGCACGTTAACGGCATGCCGCTGACCATCTCGGGCATGATCGAGCTTTCCGGCGCCGGTACCGCGCAATCCGCACTGCTGGTGATGCCGATCATCCTGTTGTCGCTCGCCGCACTCACCAAGGCCGCACAGATGCCGTTCCACACGTGGCTGTTGGGTGCTATGGTTGCCCCCACTCCCACGAGCGCCCTGCTGCACTCGTCAACCATGGTTAAAGCCGGCGTGTTCCTAATGGTCAAGCTGAGCCCGCTCTATGCTATCTATCCCGTAACCGGCTTTATGGTCACGAGTGTGGGCGCCATCACGTTTTTGCTTGCTGCCCTCATGGCCATCTCGCAGAGCAACGCCAAACGCGTGCTCGCGTACTCCACCATTTCCAACTTGGGCCTCATCAGTGCCTGCCTGGGTGTCGGCGCGCCCGAGGCCGTATGGGCGGCCATCTTTCTGATCCTGTTCCACACGGTGGCAAAGTCGCTGCTGTTCCTGTGCGTGGGCACGGCCGAGCATCATATCGGCAGCCGCGATATCGAGGACATGGACGGTATGTTCAGCCGCATGCCGCACCTGACGCGTCTGATGATGCTGGGCATCATGGGCATGTTTGTGGCGCCGTTTGGCATGCTCGTGTCCAAGTGGGGCGCCCTGGTGGCGTTCGCGCAGACTGGCAACGTGCTCATGATCATGGTGCTGGCCTTTGGCTCGGCCGCGACGTTCTTCTTCTGGGGCAAGTGGCTTGCCAAGCTTTCGGGTGTCGACCCCACGGCTCAAAACGTTGAGGTCAATGTCCATAAGACCGAATGGATGGCCCTCAACACCATCGCCGCGCTGCTGATTCTGTGCTGCGTGGCGTTCCCGGTTATCTCGAGCGGTCTGGTGTCGCCTTACTTGGCCATGGTGTTTGGCCGCGTGCCGTACGTTATTGGCAAGGACGCCATGTACCTGATGGTGGTTATCGTGGCGTTTATCGCCGTGGTGCTGCTGACTTCATTCCGCGTGAGCAACAAACCGCACGTCAACGTGTACCTTTCGGGCGTGGGGACCGACAAATATCGCCATTTCCGCGGCTCGATGGGACACGAGGTGAAGGCCGAAAAGCGCAATTGGTACTCGGAGGACGCCCTTGGCGAGAAGCGTATTGGCCCCGCGGGTAGCGTCGTGTGCTGCAGCATTATCTTGTTTGCGCTGCTGTGTTGCGCGTGGATTGGGCCCGAGCGACTTGCCATGAGTGCGCCCTCGGTGCTGCGCGGCAAGTATTTTGAAGGTTCGGGCGTCGTGGGCATTTTTATTGGCACCGTGGCATTTGCCTTACTGGCGCCGCTTGTGGGCGGCCTGATCGACGGCATCGACCGCAAGCTGTCCGCCCGCATGCAGGGCCGCGTGGGCCCGCGCCTGCTGCAGCCCTTCTACGACGTTGCCAAGCTGCTGCGCAAGGCCCCCGCCAGCGTAAACACCATGGACGATACCTATATGGCGTGCGCGCTCATCTTTACCGTGGTGGGCGGCGGCATCTTTGTGTCGGGCTCTAACACGCTACTGTGCGCTTTTATGGTGACGCTCGCCGCGATCTTTGTGGTGCTGGCGTCCGCCTCGACGCAAAGCCCGTTTGCCCAGGTTGGCGCCGATCGTGAGTTACTGCAGGTTATGAGTTACGAGCCCGCCGTTTTGCTGATGAGCGTGGGCCTGTACCTTGCCACCGACAGCTTTGATTCCATCGCCGTGACGGGGCAGTCGGTCCCCATCATCGTGCACAGCGCGCCCATTTTCCTCGCGTTGCTCGCGGTGCTTACCATCAAGCTGCGCAAGTCGCCGTTTGACCTTTCGTACTCGCATCATGCGCATCAGGAGATCGTCCAGGGCGTCGCCACCGAGATGAGCGGCGGCACGCTGGCCAAGATGACCCTTATGCACTGGTGCGAGACCGTGCTGTTTTTGATGTGGGTGGGCATGTTCTTTGTCTGGGACAACCCCGTGAGCTGGGTTGTAGCCCTGGTCGTGATGGCCGCGACGTATTTTGTCGAGGTCCTGATCGACAACACCTTCGCCCGTAGCACCTGGCGCAGCTGCGTTAAGCTCGGCTGGGGCGTGGCGCTGGTGTTTGGCCTGCTCAACCTTATGCCCATCCTCGTCGACGTATTTATTTAGGAGGCGGCATCCATGGATCATAAAATGTCGCGCTCGCCGTGGGTTATTCATTACGACGGCTCGAGCTGCAACGGATGCGATATCGAGGTGCTGGCCTCGCTCACGCCGCTGTTCGATGCGGAGCGCTTTGGCGTGGTCAACACCGGCAACCCCAAGCATGCGGATATCTTTTTGGTGACGGGGTCGGTCAATGCCCAGAACCTGCCCGTCGTGCGCCAGATCTACAACCAGATGCTCGAGCCCAAGTGCGTGGTGGCCTGCGGTATCTGCGCGTGTTCGGGCGGCGTATTCCGCGATGCCTATAACGTGATCGGCGGCGTGGACCGCGCGATTCCCGTGGACGTGTACGCGCCCGGGTGCGCCATTCGCCCCGAGACGGTGATCGATGCCATCGTGGAGGCGTGTGGCATCCTGGACCAGAAGGAGGCCGTGATGCGCGCCGGCGGCGACCCGCTTACCGTGGGCGGCGCCGCAACCTGGGACGGTGGCGTTGAGCTGGGCGAGGACGGGTTTGTGGCTGCGGTGGCCGGGACTGATGATGCCGGTGACGTGCCTGCCGGGGAGCCCGCCGCTGGCGACGCGCCTGCTGAGAAGCCCACCTCTGCAAAGGAGGCCGAGTAATGCAAAAGGCTATCTATACTACCGTCGGGATCGACGAGCTCCTGTCGCATGTCCAGGCGCTCAAGGGCGTCGGCGCGCGCTTTGTGCAAATGCACGCCGAGCGCAACGTCGACGACGGCTCGTATCGCCTGGTCTATACGTTTATCAACGTTCGTGCTGCTCAGGAGCATATTGCGCGGGACGGCAGCTATGCGATTGAGAACCTGGTGGTCGAGGGCATCGACCAGTACCAGGAGATTCCGTCCATCAGCTCGTACTATCCGGCGGTATTCCCGTTTGAGAACGAGGCGCACGACCTGTTTGGTCTTGTCATCACCGATATGCAGATTGACTTTAAGGGCTTTTTCTACCAGGTCTCGACTGCCGAGCCCATGAGCGTTATCACGCCCGAGGTGAAGGCCGCGCGCGAGAAAGCCATGAAGGTCCGTGCCGCTGCCGAGGCCAAGGCGCGCAAGGCCGCGGCCGAGAAGGCTGCTACTGCCACGGCCGCTGCGGGGGAGGGCACTGCGGGCGCTGGCGACGCCGCGGGCGCCGCTGCTCAGCCCGCTGCGGCTGCCGGCTCCGATGCTCAGCACGATGAGGCCGCTGCGAAGGCCGCGCTCAAGGCTGCCGAGATGGAGGCAAAGCTCGCCGCCATGGATCCCGAGAAAGCGGCCAAGGTCCGCGCGGCGCTTGCCGCTAAGGCCGCCCGCGACAAGCAGAAAAAGGAGGCGTAAGGTCCATGGCACATCGCTCCGTTATTCCGTTTGGCCCGCAGCACCCGGTGCTGCCCGAGCCGCTTCATCTGGACCTGGTGATCGAGGACGACCGCGTCATCGAGGCAATTCCGCAGATCGGCTTTGTGCACCGCGGACTCGAGAAGCTCACCGAAAAGCGTGATATGCACCAGTTTGGCTACATCGCCGAGCGCATCTGCGGCATTTGCGCCGTGGGTCACAGCTATGGCTATGCCAGCGCCTGCGAGCGCATGCTCGACATCGAGGTGCCCGGCCGCGTGCAGTATATCCGCACCATTTTGCACGAGCTTTCGCGCATTCACTCGCACCTGCTGTGGCTGGGCCTGCTTGCCGACGCCTTTGGTTTCGAGGCGTTGTTCTATCGTTCGTGGACCCTGCGCGAGCAGATTCTCAAGATCTTCGAGAGCACTTGCGGCGGTCGCGTGATTCTGTCGATTAACGAGATCGGCGGCCTGAAGCACGATATCGAGGACTCCGAGCTGGCCGGAATTGTCCAGACGCTCGATGCCATGCGTCCCGACTACGAGGCCCTGGTGCATACGTTTTTGGACGATGACAGCTGCGGCGAGCGCTTGCATGGCGTGGGTGTGATCAGCAAGAAAGATGCGCTGGAGCTTTCGATGGTCGGTCCGTTTGGGCGCGCATCGGGCGTGGATTACGACGTGCGCATGTTTGACGACGGTGCCTATGCGGATCTGGCTGCGTTTGAGCCCATCGTTGCTACCGATGGCGATTGCTATGCCCGCTGTCAGGTACGCTGTGCCGAGGTCACGCAGGCCATGGACATCATTAAGGAGCTTGTGGGCAAGATTCCGCACGACGGGATCGGCGGGCGCACCAAGCTCACGCCGGCCGACGGCGCACGCGGCGAGGTTGTGATTGAGCAGCCGCGCGGCGAGGCGTATTACTATGTGCGCGGTAACGGCACCAAGAACCTGGACCGCTTCCGCGTGCGCACGCCGACGTCGCAGAACCTGGCGGGTCTGACACATGCGCTGCAGGGCGTGCTCCTTGCCAACGTGCCCATGATTATCCTGACCATCGACCCCTGCATTAGCTGCACGGAAAGGTAGGCGCGGCATGAGTTTACTGACATTTGCCAAGACGGCCTTAGGTTCTATGGTCAAGCAGCCGGTCACGGTGCGCTATCCGCAGGAGAAGCTGACGGCACCCGAGCGCTTGCGCGGGCATATCGTCAACGACATGGACGTGTGCATCTGCTGCGGCATGTGCGCGCGCCGCTGCCCGGCGGGCGCGCTCGCGGTCGATCGCAAGGGCGGTACCTGGTCGATCGACCCGTACGCCTGCGTGGTGTGTGGCGAGTGCATCGAGAGCTGCCCCAAGCACTGCCTGACTATGGACACCGCCCGTACTCCAGTTGCGGCGGATAAGACTCCCACGGTAGAAACCAAGCCGGAGTAACGCCGGAATAGAGCTGGGATAGGGGCCGGTGGGGCAAAAATGCCCCACCGGCCCCGCGCTTAAACGCGCGGTTGTGCCGTCGCGAACAAAACTATGCCGGATTACTACGATAAATCGCCCACCTCCAACCACACCGCATTTGGCAAAATCAAAACCGCAGGTAGACGGCTTGTAGTTTTGCGAAAAAATCACGCGTGGTCGGGAATCTCGTTTTTATCGTAGTAAACCGGCATAGTTTTGAAATGACACCATATTCGTAACATCACTTGATCTCCCGTGGACAGAGGGAAACGGATCATTTTGGCCTCGCGAGGACATCCGTGTGGCCCGTTCGCCATGAAATGGGCCTATCTACTACGACGTTTGGGCGGTGGCCCTCAACCACGGCAAAAAATGCGAAAAGAAAACCGCAGGTAGAACGCCTGCGATTTTCTGGAAAACGGGGGTATGGTCAAGGGTATCGAGTCAAACGTAGTAGATGGGCAGGTTTCGTGGCGAGCGGTTCCGGGTGATTCCTTGGGGACGGAGGAAAACGGATCATTTTGGTCCCGCGAGGCT
The DNA here is from genome assembly GCF_005845035.1 of Collinsella aerofaciens. GTDB lineage: Bacteria > Actinomycetota > Coriobacteriia > Coriobacteriales > Coriobacteriaceae > Collinsella > Collinsella aerofaciens_I. The sequence continues at coordinate 9,759 of NZ_SPFO01000009.1, forward strand.
TGCGGAGGCGCTCGTGCAGAGCCGCTCGGACAAAACTATGCCGGTTTACGGGGCTAAGTCATGCGCTCCCAACCATGCCGATATCCGTGAAAATAAAACCGCAGGTAGACAAGCCGTCATTTTACGGAAAACGCGGGTATGGATGGGGGCCCTGAGCTTAGCCCCGTAAACCGGCATAGTTTTGAAATGGCATTAAATCGATAACAGCTATTTTGCTCTGTCGGAGCGGTTGGCCGTTGGGTAATTACCCTCGCAGGTAGGCGATGGCGATCTGCGTGCGGTTGCGTAGGCCCATTTTGGCAAGGATCGAGCTGATGTGGTTGCGTACGGTGCCTTCGCCCATATAGGCGGTGGCGGCAATCTCCTTGTTATCGAGGCCGCGGGCGATGAGCTCGGCGACTTCGAACTCGCGGTCGGTCAGGCCGGCAAAGGCCGCGGGCCGGCGGGGCGTGCCCGCTTCGACGCCCGCCCCATCAAAGTCGATATCCTCGATCGCCTTGCCCTCGAGCACGCGTTTACCGTCCATGACCTGTGCCAACGCCGGTGGAATGGCGGCGACATCGGTTTTAATCAGGTAGCCGCGGGCGCCCAGCTTGAGCGCCGACACTATGTACTCGTCATCCGAGAATGTCGTCAGAAACACCATGCGCGCCGAAGGGTCGCGCTCAAGAATCTCGTGCGCCGCCGATAGGCCGTCGCGTCCCGGCATCTGAATGTCGAGCAGCGCGATATCGGGTGCGTGTTCGGCATAGAGCGAAACCGCGTCGTTGCCGTTGGCGCCGGTACCCACCACCTCGATCTGCGTCTGGGCGCCCAGGATAATCTTGAGCGAATCGACCACCAAGCGGTCGTCGTCGACAACTATGAGCCTCATCGGGCGTCATCTCCTTGCTGTTTGGGGACGGTGGCAAACACGCGCCATCCGCCGGCGCTGGCACGCGGGCCGGCGGTGAAGGCGCCGCCAAGCGCCTCGATGCGCTCGCGCATGGAGGCGAGCCCCATGCCCTCCGCAGCGCCGCGGCCGCTTGCTTGGACCCCGCCCGCGCCATCGTCGGTAACGACGAGCTGGTAAAACGACGGATGCTCCATGCACCGCACGGTAATGGTTTTGGCATGGGCGTGGCGCATGGCGTTGGAAAGCGCCTCGCGCAGCACCGCCGCAAAGCAGTTGGCGACGTTGGCGGGCGCATGCTCGGCCAAAACCTCAAGCTCAATCTGCGGACCGCTGTCCGAGCATGCGCCTTCAACGATGCGCTCGAGCTGCACGGAGAGGTTGGTCGCATTGTCGTTGAGCGCGTGAACGCTGGCGCGCACGAGTTGGAGCGCCTCGTCAACCGTGCGTTTGACGTCGGCGAAATCGGCGGCAACCCTGGGCTCGTCGGCATGGACCACGCGCAGGGCTTCGGTTTGAAGCGAAGCGCGCGTGAGCTGGTGGCCCACGTTATCGTGGATCTCGCGCGCGATGCGGGCGCGTTCGGCGAGCGTCGCGAGTTCGACTTCGTAGTCCTGGCGGTCGGCGAGGTCGCGGTTGCGTGCCTCGAGTGCCAGGGCGCGTTCTTGCAGCTTGTCGCGGGTGCGACGCATGCGTTCCTGTTCGCGCTCCAGCTGCGCGGTGCGCAGCGACAGCAACGTGGCGGCGACCGAAAGGATGGCGGTTAACAGCAGCGTTCGGGTGGTGAGCACGCCGCCACGAAGGTCCGCGACAAGCGCGCAGACAAACACGGCGCCAATCGCCAGCGCGGGCCAGATTCGTTCACGGCGAACGCGTCGCGCGATGTCATAGAAGGCAAGGGGTGCGAACGGCATAAATGACGGCACGAAGATGGCCGCGATGATGTAGGCGTAGCTCGCGGCCTCGCTCGCGCGATGGGCGTGTTCTTCTCGTGCGACTTCCGACGCCGAGGTGGCTATAACGCCAAGGCAAAACGCCACAACCAGACGAGCGTCCACGGCAAGACCCATGGCGGTCGCAATACAGCACGCCAGCACAATCGATTTGTCGAAAAGCCTGTTCATACGGGTATTGTACGCGATGCCGCGCATGGGGGAGGCGCCACCCGGAGCAACCGTGACATTCCTCCCACGCGGCAAAGCGGGGGGCACCGGCGGGCCGCGCGACCAAGCCCCGCACTCGTGACAAAGCTCACTGGTGTGCGCCGCCCGCTCCTGCGATGATGCAATCGTACCGGGCTACGACCAACAGAAGGGCCGCCTCATGACAGATATCGTCCACGTCGAAAACCTCGTCAAGCGCTACGACGATCTTATCGCGCTCGACCACTTTAACCTGAGCATCGCCCCTGGCGAGATCTTTGGCCTGCTGGGCCCCAACGGCTCGGGCAAGACCACGTCCATCAACTGCATTTTGCAGCTGCTCGCCTACGACAAGGGCACCATCGAGCTGTTCGGCGAGCCCATGACGCCCGCCCGCTACGACCTCAAGCGCCGCATCGGCGTGGTGCCGCAACAGGTGGCGGTGTTCGATGAGCTCACCGTGCGCGAGAACATCGACTATTTCTGCAGTCTCTACGTCAACGACCGCAAACGCCGCCGCGCGCTGGTGGACGAGGCGATCGATTTTGTCGGCCTGGGCGACTTTACCAAGTTTCGCCCCGGCAAGCTCTCGGGCGGCCTGGCGCGTCGCCTCAACATCGCTTGCGGTATCGCGCACAAGCCCGAGCTCATCTTCTTTGACGAGCCCACGGTGGCGGTCGATCCACAGAGCCGCAATGCCATCCTGGAGGGCATCTGCCGCCTGCGCGATGAGGGCGCCACGGTGGTGTATACCAGCCATTATATGGAGGAAGTCGAGCAGATCTGCAGCCGCATCATGATCATGGACGGCGGACGCGTGCTGGCGCAGGGCACCAACGACGAGCTCAAGCGCATGATTCAGATGGGCGAGAAGATCGTGATCGAGGTCGGCGAGGTGCCGAGCGCGGCGCTCGGTGCCGTCGCGAGCCTGCCGCATGTCCTGGACCTGTCGGCGACGGCGGGCCAGCTCACGTTTTCGTGCGAGGCGAGCCCGCATAACCTGACGGACATTCTCGATGCGCTGCGCTCGCGTGACGTGGCGCTCGGCCGCATTTATTCCGAACCGCCGACTCTCAACGACGTGTTCCTCGAGATCACCGGCCGCGAGCTGCGCGACTAGGGGGCGGCCATGTTCAACACCATCATCACCACGGTCAAGACGCTGCTGCGCCGGCCGAGTACGTGGGTCTGGGGCGCTCTCTTTCCCATCGCGCTTTCCACGATGTTCATGTTTATGTTTGCGAATCTGAGCTCCGACGGCAAGATCGACCCGGTGCCGGTTGCCGTCGTGGCGGACGAGGCTTGGGACGCCTCGACCTTTAAGGACGTGGCGACGTCGCTTGCCAAGGAAGGCGATGAACAACTGCTCGAGATTCACGAGTGCGAGGATGTGGACGCCGCGAGCCGTGCGCTCAAGTCCGGCGAGGTCGCGGGCATTTACACGGTTGATGTCGCGGGCACGCCCAAGCTCACACTGCTTTCGAGTTATGACAGCTCGCGCGCCTCGTCGGTGCTCACCGACCGCAGCATCCTTGAGACGGTGGCAAGCTCGTATACACAAAATGCCGAGCTCATGTCCCAGATTGCCCAAGACAACCCGGCGGCGCTCGCCGACCCGGAGGCGGTTGCGCGCGCCCTGTCGCTCGAGGGCGGCACCCGCCGCGTAAGCCTGACGCGCACCACGCCCGACGGCACGGTCATCTACTATTACGCGCTTTTTGGCCTGGTCGCGATGATGTCTGCCGAGTTTGCCGCCTTGAGCGTTGTCGATCTGCAGCCCAATCTGTCGGGCCTTGGTGCGCGTCGCTGTGTGGGCGGTCTTTCCAAGACGGCGTCGCTGGCCGGTATCTTTGTGGGCTCGTGGCTGGTCTCCTTCGCCTCGATGACGATTGCGATCGGCTACGTGCGCCTGGTCGTGGGCGTCGACTTTGGCGGGCGCGAGGGGCTGTGTCTGGTGGGCGGTGCCGCTTCCGCGCTTGCCGCCACGGGCCTGGGACTCTTTGTGGGCACGCTTCCCGTTAAGGGCGGCAAGGCGTCCAAGTCGGGCATCCTCACGGGCTTTGCCACCACGTGCGCCTTGTTCGCCGGCCTCTACGGCGAGCCGGCGATGGCACTTGCCGACGACGTCGCCCGCGCCTGCCCGGCCGAGTGCTGGCTCAACCCCGTCAAGCTCATCTGCGACATGTTCAACCGCCTGTATTTCTTTGAGGACCTGGGCCCCTTTGTCGTTCGCTCCGGCGCGCTGGTCCTTATAGCGCTGCTGTTCGTTGCCGCCGCCACGCTGACCTTTGGAAGGAGCCGCTATGAGCACCTTTAAGACTGCGCTTCGCATGGCGCTGGCGCACCCGTTCTACCTGCTCATCTATACGGTGTTCATCTCGCTCATGGGCGTATTCATCGCGGCATCGGTGAGCTGGAACTCGTCGCAGCTCACCGAGTACAAGCCCTACGATGCCAACGTGATCGTGGTCGACCGCGACGACAGCGACCTTTCGCGTGCGCTTACCAAGCATCTGGGTTCGCGTTTTGAGCTGGTCACGGGCATCGGCGACGATACGTACGACCTTGCGGACGCGCTCTCCAAGAGCAACAGCGCCAAGGGCAGCGCCGACTGCGTGTTCTTTATCCCGGAGGAGTTTGAGGACGACCTCGTTGCGGCTGCCCGCGCGGGGGAGGCCCTGCCCAAGCTCGACGTGACCTACGGTTCCGGCACCATGGCGGCGGCGCTTTCGTCTGCCGAGGCCTCGCGCTGGATCTCGCTCGCGGGCGCTGCGGCGGCGCTTGAGCCCGCTGCTTCTAACGGCGACGTTGCCAAGGCCGCCGAGCATGCCGCTGCAAAGCGCGCGGAGGTCCAGATCGAGCAGGTCAAGGTCGACTCGACTGCCGCCGCCACGCTCGAGTCGTACTTCAACTTTGGCGCGTACGCGATCATCTCGTCGGTCATCGTGTCGGTGGGACTGGTGTTCTCGGGCATGAACGAGCCCGAGCGTGTGCGTCGCATGGAGGCCGGCCCGGTCTCCGAGCGCCAGCGCTCGCTTGCCGTGTTCGCGGCTGCTGCAGTGCTCACCGTCTGCATCTGGTTTGTGTCGAGCATGATGGGCGTCGTGGGCTTTGCCGGCGCGGTTGCCGAGGTCGGCGTGGGTCGCGTGTGCCTGGCGCTGGCGCCGACGTTTGCCCTGGCGTGCACGCCTCTGGCCGTTGGCTTTGCCCTTTCGAGCCTGGGTGCGCGTGAGGAGCTGCTCAACGGTATGGGCAACCTGCTCGGCATGCTCATGACGTTTTTGGGCGGCGCTTGGATGCCGTTGTCGCTCATGGGCTCGGCCGTGCAGACGGTGGCGCACTTTGTGCCGACGTATTGGGTGAACGACGCGATCGGCAAGGCGCTCGCTTCGGACCTGACGTCTGCCGTGTTGGGCGACATCGCCTGCGACCTGGGCGTCACCGTGCTCTTCGCCGCCGCCATTGCCGCCGCAGGCCTGGCCCTCGCCCGCAACAAATCCCGCGCCTAGCCACCTAGTCATTGGGTACTCATTGGGGACAGACTTAAACGACTAGTCATCGGGGACAGTCTTTGCCGAACCGCCGGCTTGCCGGTCGGGTTGCCAAGGACTGTCCCCAACTGCCGGTAGGAAAGGAACGTCCCCAACTGCCGGGCGGCGAAAGAGTGTCCCCAGCGACTAGTCATTTAAGAACGTCCCCAATGACTAGTCTGAAACAAAACCCCGCTCTCGCCCAAAAATAGTTCGCCAAGGTTTACTATTACCCTCATAAAGTAGTACAAGGCTAACAATGGGGGATAGCATGGCGACGAAGCAAGCCTACGTCCAGGTCAAGGGGCTCAAAAAGCACTACGGCGATGGAGATGCACGCCTGACGGTGCTCGACGGCATCGACACGTCCATCAACCGCGGAGAGATCTGCGTCATGCTAGGGCCCTCGGGCTCGGGCAAGTCGACGTTTCTTAACCTGATCGGTGGCCTGGAGGATGCCGACGCCGGCTCCATCATGGTGGACGGCTGCGACCTTACCGTGCTCAAGCCCGCCGACCTGGGTGAGTATCGCCGCCGCGAGCTGGGCTTTGTCTTCCAGTTCTACAACCTGGTGCCCGATCTCACCATCCAGGAGAACATCGAGGTCACGGCGCACCTGTCCAAAAACCCGCTCAATGTCGACGACCTGCTGCGCTCGCTGGGCCTCTACGAGCACCGCAACAAGTTTCCGCGCCAGGTCTCGGGCGGCCAGCAGCAGCGCTGTGCCATCGGCCGCGCACTCGTCAAAAACCCGGGCCTGCTGCTGTGCGACGAGCCCACGGGCGCGCTTGACTACAAGACGTCCAAGGAAATCTTACAGCTCATGGAGGGTGTCAACCGCACCTACGGCTGCACCATCATCATCGTCACGCACAACGCCGCCATCGCGCGCATGGCTAATCGCGTGCTGCGCCTGCGCGACGGGCGCATCGTCGAGGATGAGCTCAACGAGTCGCCCGTCGCGGCCGCCGAGCTCGATTGGTAGGCGGCACCATGACACCTCTCGCAAAACGTCTCCCGCGCGAGCTGCGCCGTAATATCGGCAAGTACCTGGGCATCTTTTTGCTTATGTGCGGAAGCATCGCCCTTACCTCGGGCTTTTTGCTCGCGGCCCACTCCATCGGCTGCCTCATCGACGGCATGCGCGACGAGTACATCATCGAAGACGGCCGCGTGACCACCTCCTTCGAGGCTACCGACAATCAACTCAAAGCAGCCGAGGGCGCAGCTGACGATGCCGGCGGCGTCACGCTCTACAAGAATTTCTCCATCGACGCCATCATCAAAAAGACCGCCGGCGACGACGGCACCAAGCGCACGCTGCGCACCTATGCGCACCGCACCAAGGTCGATATCGCGTCCTACTGCGAAGGTAGGCAGCCTAAGGCGGACGATGAGGTGGCCATCGACCGTGTCTTCGCCACCAACAACGACCTCGCCGTGGGCGATAAGGTCGAGCTTGAGGGCCGCACCTACACCATCTGCGGCATCATGACACAGCCCGATAGCCAGGCGCTGTTCCTCAACAACTCCGACTTTACAATTAACACCGTCACCTATGGTGTTGCCGAGGTTACCGACGCCGGCTTTGCCGCGCTCGAGGATGCCGGCGGCGCGCCTGCCTACACCTACTCCTTCACCTTTGCCGATCGCGACCTCCCCACCGCGGATCGCATCGATGCGGAGCAGGATATGGTCGAGGCACTGACCGATGCCGATGCGCGTGTGGACGATCTGATCGACGCCGATTCCAACCAGGGCATTGGCTACGCGCGCGACGACGTGGACGGCGACTCCATGATGTGGATGACGTTGCTCGACATCATCATCGTGATCATGGCGTTTGTCTTTGTGGTGCTCACTGACGCCACCATCGAGGAGGAGAGCGCCATCATCGGCACGCTGCTCGCCAGCGGTTATCGCCGTCGCGAGATCGTGCTGCACTACCTGGCACTTCCCGCCATCGTGGGCGTGGTCGCGGCGCTTTTGGGCACTGCGCTCGGCGTTGTGTTCTTTACCGAGCCCATGCGCAGCCTCTATTACGGGTCGTACAGCCTGCCGCCCTTCCAGGTGTACTGGAGCTGGGAGATCTTTGTGAAGTGCGCCGTGGTTCCCGCCGTCGCGCTCATCCTCATCACGCTGGTGGGTCTGCTTCGCAAAATGGGCAAGACGCCGTTGCGGTTCCTTCGTCACGAAGCGAGCGGCAAGTCGGGTACCAAGCGTGGTATGCAACTGCCGGAGCGCATGGGTTTTGTTTCCCGCTTCCGCCTGCGTATCTTCCTGCGCAACCTGGGCAACTTCGCCACGCTCTTCGTGGGCATTGCGTTCGCCTCGCTGCTGCTGCTCTTTGGCCTGGCGATTCTGCCCACGATGACGCACTACGCGGACAACCTCGAGACAAGTCTGGTCGCCGAGCACCAGTACACGCTCAAGGCGCCGCTGGAGCTCGAGGGAACTGCCGAGGAGCGCGAGCAGTGGTCGGCACTCGAGCGCTTGCAGTCGGTTGACGGCGCGCTGCTTTCCGCCGCCCAGGATGCCGATGACGAGCTTGACGATGCGGCCGATGCGGCGCAGGCGGCAGCCGATGCTGCAACCGCATCTCCGTCTGCCGAGAGCCTGGCCGCGGCGCAGGACGCGCTCGCCAAGGTCCAGGACAAGAAGGATGCGCTCTACGCGCGCCTTGACGATCTTGCCGATGCCCTCGGCTGCGACCGCGATGAGGCCATCGGCCTGATCGACAAGGCCTCTAAGATCGACACTGACAACGACGATATCCACCCGGTCAATACGACCGACAACGGCGCGAGCACAATCGCACAGGCCGAGAAATATGCCGTCTACCAGCTGCAATACGACCGCGGCGATGGAAATGGCGAGGAGACGATTTCCATTTACGGCGTCTCGCCCGATTCGCGCTACTGGAAGGACCTCGATGTGGGCGATGGGCGCGTCGTCTTTGGCGGCGGTCTGCTCGATAAGTTTGGCTGGAACGAGGGACAAAAGGTTGCGCTCCGCGACAAGTACGAGGGTGAGCATTATTCCCTTGAGTACGCGGGCAAGGACTGTGCCTGGGGCTCCAAGTCGGACATGAATATCTACATGAGCATCGACGACTTCAACGAGCTGTTCGACAACGACACCGCCTACTTTAACGGTTACGTGAGCGACAAGAAGCTCGACTTTGATGCTCGTTACTTTGCCGGCGACACCACGCCCGACGACATGCGCGCCGTGGGCGACCAGTTCATCGGCATGATGAGCAAAATGATCGGCATGATGGTTGGCCTCGCGGTGTTTATCTTCCTGCTGTTTATGTATCTGCTGACCAAGGCTGTGATCGACCACAGCGCCCGTTCGATTAGCTATATGAAAGTCTTTGGCTATCGCGATAGCGAGATCTCGCATCTGTACATCCGCTCGATCACGCTGTGCGTGGCGGCGTCGCTCGTGCTGAGCCTGCCGGTCATTATTGGCTCGCTCACGGCCATCTTCCGCTCGATGCTGCTCGCCTACAACGGCAATATCGAGATCTACGTGCCCGCTTGGTCCATGGCCGCATGTGTCGGCATTGGCTTTGCGACCTACCTGGTCGTGGCGCTGCTACACACGCGCTCCATCAAGCGCGTCAGTCTGGCCGAAGCCCTCAAAGTCCAAGAGTAGTCATTTAAGAACGTCCCCAACGACTGGGTTTCGCGCTTGACTTTGACCCTACTTCAGCGGGTACCATCCTCTTATGTCTGTAACGCCATATAGACCGAGGGGATAGATCTATGACCGCAACTGCACCCGCAGCACCCGCTAAGGTGTACTTCACCAACCTGCGCACGCATGCTCGCGAGAGCCAGCTCGACAAGCTCAAGCGCCTCATCCGTCACGCCGGAATTGAGCAGATCGACTTTGAGAACAAGTTCGTCGCCATCAAGATTCACTTTGGCGAGCTGGGCAATCTGAGCTTTTTGCGCCCCAACTACGCCCGCGCCGTCGCGGATGTCGTGAAGGAGCTGGGCGGCAAGCCCTTCCTCACCGATTGCAACACGCTCTATGTCGGTAGCCGCAAAAACGCGCTCGAGCACATCGATACCGCCTACCAGAACGGCTTTACCCCGTATGCCACGGGCTGCCAGATCATCATCGCCGACGGCCTCAAGGGCACCGACGAGGCGCTCGTCCCGGTCGAGGGCGGCGAGTACGTACACGAGGCCAAGATCGGTCAGGCGCTCATGGATGCCGATATCGTGATCAGCCTCACCCACTTTAAGGGCCATGAGCAGGCCGGTTTTGGCGGCGCCATGAAGAACCTGGGCATGGGAGGCGGCAGCCGTGCCGGCAAGATGGAGCAGCATGCCGCCGGCAAGCCGAACGTCGCGACCGAGCACTGCATTGGCTGCCGTGCCTGCGAGAAGATCTGCGCGCACAGCGCCATCTCGTTCGACGACACCCGCGAGCGCGAGCTTGCCAACGGCAACACCCGCACGGTCCACGTGGCTGCCATCAACCACGATCGCTGCGTGGGCTGCGGCCGCTGCATCGGCGTGTGCAACCAGGACGCCATCAAGCCCGGCTATGAGGCCGCGGCCGACGTGCTCAACTGTAAGATCGCCGAGTATACGAAGGCCGTTGTCGACGGCCGTCCGAGCTTCCATATCTCGCTCGCCATGGATATCAGCCCCAACTGCGATTGCCATCCCGAAAACGACACACCTATCGTCAACGACATCGGCATGTTCGCGAGCTTCGACCCGGTCGCCATCGACCAGGCCTGCGCCGATGCCGTCATGGCGTCCGAGCCGCTGCCCAACACCGAGCTCACCGATAGCGCGGCCAAGATGGAGCATAACCACGAGCATCTGGAGGGCGAGCAGGCGCACGACCCCTTCTGCATTACGCATCCCGACACCGACTGGCGCGTGTGCATCGCGCATGCCGAGAAGATCGGCTTGGGCACGAGCGAGTACGAGCTCATCGAGGTTAAGTAGCGCCTATCTATTGGACAAAATAAGCGCCTTTGTAGCGTAAGTTGAGCAAAAGCCGCCCACGAGCACAACGCTCGCGGGCGGCTTTTCGGAAGTGCGGTGAAAAAACGAATACCGCCGACCGCAAACCGATTTTTGGCAACAAAACCCCAGACGTTGCTTTTTGCCTAAAAATTCTTGTCGAGGAAGTCGTCGACCGTATTCCAGTAGAGCTCGGGGTCAACTTGCGCACTCTTGGCGTGGGTGGCGCCATGGATAGTGAGCTTTTGCTTGACCTTGCTGGCGCACACGTCGTAGTTTTGGTCGAGCATGCTGTACGGCACAAAGGTGTCCTGGTCGCCGTGGATAAACAGCATGGGAACTGTCGCGTGTTTGAGTTGCTCCACACTGCTCGCCTTATGAAAGTCGTAGCCCGCGCGCACGTTGCACACCAAGTTTGCTACATCGAGCAAGGGAAAGCTGGGCAGGCCGAACACGTCCTTGAGTTGCAGAGAAAACTCGTCCCAAACACTCGTATAACCGCAGTCCTCGATAATGCATTTTACGTTTGCGGGCAGAGACTCCCCCGCGACGTTCATGGCGGTTGCCGCACCCATCGACTCGCCAAAGACCAGGATGCGCGCCTCGGGGTCAGCCTGAACGATTCGCTCGATCCATGCGACGATGTCGAGACGCTCGGGCCAGCCCATGCCGATATAATCGCCGCCGGAACGCTCGTGGGCGCGGGCGGCAGGTGCGAGCACGTTCATGCCGCGGTCGTGGAATCGCTTGACGTATCGGGCCATACCGATGGGCTCGTTGGTATATCCATGCAGGCAAACGGCGTAGTCGTGCGTGCTCTCCGACGCAGCAAAATACCAGGCGGCAAGCTCGGTCCCGTCGTCCGCGGCGAGGCTGCTGCTCTCGCGGTTTTCCTTAAACCACGCCCGCGCCTCGGTCTCCTCGACGTCCATCTGCTCGCCCTTTTCGGCGTCCTTGCCGTCCTGCATCATCTTCATGGTGTAGGGCGCTTGGGGATTCAGGGCAAAGTCGAACAAGAAGTTGCCGGCAAACCCCAGCAGCGCGACAACGAGCACCAGCGCAACGATGCCGGCTATCTTGAGCTTTCGATGGGAACGTGCGTTTTGAGACATAAGAAGCTTTCCTATAAGATGTTAATACATCAACATTTAATGCAAGCGCATTATGGACGTTCACCGTTGATGCGTCAACAGGCAAAGAATGGGTAAACAAAGGGTCACGTATGGTGCAAATTTCGCACGCACCCAGACGCTTTGATATAGTGTTGAGAACTCTTTACGTTGGAGGATGTAACCGGCATGTCCGATTCGAGCGACAGTTCTAAGCCGCGACCCAAGACCGCGGCCGTTCCACACTACACGGTGGGTGAGGAGATCATGAACTCCGTCACCCATGGTGTCGGCTGTCTGCTGGGTATCGCGGGCCTGGTGCTCCTGATCGTATTCGCTGCCCTGCGCGGCGGAGGCCCGGCCCACATGGCTGCGGCAATTGTCTATGGCGTCAGCATCATCCTCGAATACCTAGCCTCCACGCTCTACCACGCGATTCAGCCCGCGCGCGCCAAGCGCGTGTTTCGCATCATCGACCACAGCTGCATCTACCTGCTCATAGCCGGCAGCTATACCCCGTTTTGCCTTATCACGCTCGCAAACGACGGCGGCCCTGTGCTGTTCTTTGCCGTATGGGCCATCGCCATTATCGGCATCGCCCTCGAGTGCTTTATGCGCGAGCGTCAACCGCACTGGGTAAGTGGCCTGGTCTACCTGCTGATGGGCTGGCTCGTTGTCTTTAAGCTGCCCGACCTGGTGGCACTGCTCAACCCCGTGGCACTTGCCCTGCTCGCCGTCGGCGGCGTGTGCTACACCGTGGGCGTGCCGTTCTATATCGCCAAAAACGTGCGCTATCTGCACAGCGTGTTCCACCTGTGGGTGCTCGCCGGCAGTATCTTCCAGTTCATGGCGGTGATTCTCTTCGTAATTTAGCGATCACGCCTGCGCGCCCGCGTCCTCGTTTGGGCGCCGGTGCAATTGCCGTATCCGTCATCAACGTTTTGACCTAACGTCCCGAATCTTGGAGGTTCGAGAAACTCCCGATGGACATAACCATCTCCCTTATCACTACCCTCGTTTTGACCCTCATCAACGGCTACTTCTCTATGTCCGAGATGGCGCTCACCACGGCCAAGCGCGCCGTGCTGGAGCACGATGCCGAGGAGGGCGACAAGCGCGCCGAGCACGCCATTAAGCTTGCCGCCGACTCCGACCAGCTGCTGGCCACCATTCAGGTCGCCATCACGCTCGTGGGCTTCGCCTCGTCCGCCGTTGCCTCGACGAGCCTGTCCGACCCGCTCGCCACATGGCTCATGAGCTTTGGCATCGCGCCGCTCTCCGCCATCGCGCGCGGCCTGGCGCCGGTCATCATCACCGTCGCGGTCGCCTTCGTGTCCATCGTGATCGGCGAGCTTGTGCCCAAGCGCATCGGCCTGGCCAATGCCGAGGGCGTGTCCAAGCAGGTCGTGGGACCGTTGTCGTTTTTCCAAAAGATCGCCCATCCGCTCGTGTGGCTGACTGGCGCTTGCTCCGATGGCCTGGCCCGCATCCTGCGCATCAAGAGTGCCGACGACCGTCAGAACGTCTCTGAAGAAGAGATCAAGTACATGGTCTCGGAGCAGGACGACCTGCTCGACGAGGAAAAGCGCATGATCCACGAGATCTTCGACCTAGGCGACACCGTTGCCCGCGAGGTCATGGTGCCGCGCGTGGACACCACCATGTGCGAGGACGACGAGACCGTCGCCGACGTGCTGTCCACCATGCGCCAGACTGGCTTCAGCCGCATCCCCGTCTACCACGAGGATCCCGACAACGTGGCGGGTATCGCACATATCAAGGACCTGATCCAGCCCGCGCTCGACGGCAAGGGTGACCAGCCCATCGCCGGCTTTTTGCGCGACGCCGCCTTTGTGCCCGACACCAAGGACATCCTGCCGCTGCTGTCCGAGATGCAGACCTCGCACGACCAGATCGTGGTGGTCGTGGACGAGTACGGCGGCACGGCCGGCATCATCACCATCGAGGACATCGTCGAGGAGATCGTGGGCGAGATCGAGGACGAGTTCGACCCCGACAACAAGTACCTCACGCGCCTTTCGCGCCGCGAGTGGCTCGTCGATGGGCGTTTTTCGTGCGATGACGCGATTGAGCTTGGTTGGCCGCTCGAGGAAAGCGATGATTATGAGACCATCGCCGGCTGGATCTTGGAGCTTTGTGACTCGGTGCCCGACATCGGAGAGGTGTTTGAGGTCGCGGGGTACAAGTTTAAAGTGCAGTCGATGCGTGGCCAGCGCATCTCGCTCATTCGCGTGATCGCTCCGGCCGAAACCGATAAGAAGGATTCCGAGTCTTCGGTAAACGAGCCGACGACGTCGGGTGCGGGTTCCGCGAATCCGCACGACGGCGACGAGTAGGGCAAGGAAGAGTAGGGGAGAGTTATGGCAGGCCTGTTCAACATCCTTAAGGTCACCGTCAGTGAGGACAAGATCTGCGCGCACGTGCTGGTGAACCCCGGCATGCCGCTCATGACCTCGGAGGACATCGAGGCCACGGCGCGCGTGTACTACCTGGTGCCGGCGATTGCCAAGCACCTGTGCCTGGGCGATTCCGGCCGCGAGTTCCAGGACTGCATGGGTCAGACCGAGCTCTGCCACCTGCTGGAGCACGTGACGGTCGAGCTCATGAACGAGACCGGTCTTGCCGGCAGCATTTCGTGCGGCCGCACGCGCGTAAGCGAGCACGACGAGCGCGTCTTTGAGGTTGAGCTTTCGTGCCCCGACGACGCGCTGGCCATCGGTGCGCTGTCGTCGGCAACCTTTATGATGGACTGGGCGTACCTGCACGCCGACCAGCCTGCCCCCGACGTGGAGGGCACGGTCGCGGGCCTGCGCAACCTGGTACTGGGCATGCGCGCCGAGGCCGAGGGCAAGGATCCTCACGAGGCCGTCGCCGCTGCGAACGGCGAAGATGCTGCCGAGGACGAGGGCGCTGACGAGGGCGATGTGCCGGTCGACGCCGAGCCCGTTGCCGATGCGACCGCCGAGCCCGTTCCCGCCGAGCCCCAGGGCGTCCCCAACTTTGACGACGAGCCCCAGGTGGCGATTGATACCGAGGGCGCGGTTGCCGAGAACCATGAGGCCTCCGCTGCCGTCTTTGGCGGTGCTGCGACGGTTCCGGCAGGACCTGCGCATGAGGGCGGCCTGCCGCTCGTGGACGGCGCCGGCGAGGACCCGGGTGCCACGGTGGCCATGCCGGCTATGCCCCAAGAGTAGGCCTACGCGTTTATCACCATCACGTACCTGCGCCTTTGCCGTACGCAGATGAGCGGAGCGGCAAGTGATGCGCTGCGGGTATAATGGACAGCATTCAAACGGTGGGCACCGACGTGCCTGCAGGAGAGGAATGATCATGGGTAAGACTTTCAGCTTTGTCTCCGGCGCACTTTTTGGTGCCGCTGCCGGCGCTATTGTCGGCGTTGCTCTGGCCCCGCGCTCGGGCGCCGAGACCCGCGCCATGGCTGCCGATATCGCCAACGACGCCTGGGACAATATGCGCGACACCTACGAGCACAGCGCCGAGGAGGCCCGTGCTGCGGTGAATGACTTTGGCCCGATGGTCGACGCCAAGACCGATGACCTGCGCGCCAAGGTCGACCTGGCCCGCGAGCGCATGGACCAGCTGCGCGAGCAGCTCAACGACGCCATTTCGGGCGGCAACGTGACGCCTGCCGCTGACGTCGTGGTCGAGAACGCCGTCGAGGCTGATACCGAGGCTGCGGAGCCCTCGACCGAGGCATAATGCGCGCCGGGGATTTTGTCGGCGCCAAGATCTATCGCAAGCCTACCGAGGACAAGCGCACCAAAAAGGACGGCACGCCGCGCAGCCCTAAAAAGCTCGGAAAGATTCACTTTCCGGTCTTTACTCCGGGCGGTACGCGCGTGGTCGGCTTTATGGTCCGCCAGTCCGATATCGCGGGCATGATCGAGCGCCCCGACCGATTCGTAGCGCTCGACGCCATTGGTGTCTACGAGGGCGCCATTGCGGTCGATGACGTCAAGGACACGTACGATGCCGCCGCCGCCAAGCGCCTCGACATCAACCTGGACGATTGCATTATCTGGGTCGGTATGGACGTGCGCACGGAATCGGGCGACGTCGTGGGCTATTGCTCGGACGTTGAGTTCAAGCCACGCTCGGGCATCGTGCAGGCATTCTATGTGACCGCCGGTGCTGCTTCGAGTGTTTTGGTTGGTGACACGCAGGTGCCGCCGACGATGCTGCGCGGCTACGAGAACGGCGCGATGATTGTCTCGGACGAGGTCAAGGCGCTCGGGTATTCGGGCGGCGCGGCCGCCAAGGCTGCCGAGGCCAGTGTCGTGGTGGGCGATAAGGTCAAGAAGGGCGCCAAGGTGCTCGATGACAAGGGATCGGTTGCCGTGGACAAGGGCAGTCGCGCACTGGGCAAGCAGCTCGGTAAGACGCGCGGCATGTTCAAGGCCTTTAAGGACGAATACCAAAAGGCGAGCGGAGGCTCGTCAAAAGCTACAAAATAGCGACGTACCAAATGATGGGAGGCAAGCCGGAGACCTGTTGCTCCGGCTTGCTGTGTTTATGGGGGAGGGCACATGCGCCAAAACGGATCCAACTTAAACGGGCGTTCGGGTGCGCGTCCGACGGCGCGCCGCGACCTGGGGCAGCTGCCCAGCGGTCAGCGCCGTCGCCGCCGTAAGCCCGGCGCGATGTACCTCAACCATAGCCGCGGGTTTAGCGATCGCAGCGCGCGCATCGGCAACGGGCGCTCGCCGCGCCGACCGTCCCGTCTGCCCTATGCGCTTATCGCCGTGGGTTGCGCGCTCGTGCTGTTTATCGCTGCCGTCGTGGGCTACGTCAACCGCAGCGTGGACGTGGAGCTCAACGGGCAAAAGACCGCGGTGCGCGTGGGCTCTACGTTGCAGAATCTCATCGACGACCAGGAGTTGACTGACACCTACGACGCAGGCGACCTGCTGGCCGTCGATGACAGCGTGCTCAAGCGCCATGGGGGCGAAAAGCTGTCGGTGAAGGTCGACGGCAAGCGCGTGAAGCAGGGCAAATGGGATAGCCGCGAACTTGAGGGCGGCGAGAAGGTGACGGTCAAGGATGGCCGTAACACCTACGAGAAGCACGAGGTTCAGGCTATGGTTATCGAGCCCAAGCTCAAGGTCGAGGGTACGGGCGCTATCGAGTATGTGCAGACGTGGGGTGTCCGGGGCCGCTCCGAGGTGTGGGTTGGTGAGCAGTCGGGCAAGACGCAAGACCGCGGCGAGGTTGTGCCCGCCACCGATTGCGTTGTTGCGTGCGCCAGCGTGGCGCCCAAGGGCAACAAAAAGTACGTGGCGCTGACGTTTGACGAGGGTCCGAGCGGCGCTACCAAGCAGATCTTGCAGGTGCTCAAGGAAAAGGGCGTCACCGCGACGTTCTTCCTTTCGGGCGATGCGGCCGAGGCCTCGCCTGCCGCGGCCAAGGCGATTGTCGATGCCGGGTACGAGATCGGATCCAACAGCTACAGCGATGATTCGCTCAAGGGTCAGGACCGTGAGGCGGTACGCGAACAGATCACGAAAGGCACCGATGCGATTAAGTCGGCGACCGGTGTGAAGACGATGCTGCTGCGTGCTCCCTACGCTGCCTTTGACGAGCAAAACTGGATTGATGCGATGGACCTGGTCTCCGCCGTGGTCTCGTGGAATATTGACTCGGGCGACTGGCTGCTCAACGGTGCCGACGAGCAGGTCTCGACGGTGCTCGATTCGGTGACGCCGGGCAATATCGTGCTGCTCACCGATAGAGACGAATGCGCCGAGCAGACGCTCGAGGCGCTGCCGCAGATTATCGACGGCCTCATTGCCGACGGCTACAAGATTGTGACGCTCAGCGACCTGGTCAAGACGGACACGTCGCTGAGCAAAAAGCTCACCTCGCTGACGAAGGCCACCATGCCCAAGGACGCCGTGTTCCCCCAACTTGTCGAGGACGACGACACCACAGAGTAGTCATTGGGTAGTCATTTAAGAACGTCCCCAATGACTATGTCACGGATGCGTCAGCGTTTGGTATGCCTGCAATGTGCAGCGCATAAATTCGATGCCGCAGGGCGATGCTGATGCTATAGTTACTGCGGTTAATGAGGGTCAAGAGAAAGGTTACAGGTGAAATCCAAACCTCGACCATACAGTCGATGACCCCATGCAGGTGCTTTCTGCGCATGCACGGGGTGTAAGCGTCGAGCGGCGTGCCGCCCGCGCATGCGTATACATATCCAGAAGCCCCCGGACGCCGCACGCGCGGCCGCGTCCGGAGGAATAATGATGGGGAGCACCATTGAATTATCTGAGTGAGATGCTCAAATTGCCGGTCTTGGACGTCGACGGCGAAAAGCTCGGCGTTGTGAACGATTTTGGCATTGCTACCGGCGAAGTTTTTCCGCACGTGACGTCGCTCGCGTTCCGCGGACCCGGCAAGACGCCGTTTATGATCAGCTGGCGCAAATGGGTCGACCGTATCGACGAGACGGGCGTACACCTTAAGTCGCCGGCCACCGAAATCCGTTTTTCGTACCTGCAGCCGACCGAGCTCCTGCTTGCCCGCGACGTGCTCAACAAGCAGATTGTCGACACGCAGGGCATGAAGGTCGTGCGCGTCAACGACATCAAGTTTTCCATGTCGGGCGAAAATCAGCTGCGCCTGCTGGGCGCCGAGGTCGGTGCCCGCGGTCTGCTACGCGCCATCAGCCCCGCGCTCGAGCATATCGTCGAAGGCTTTATGAAGCACCTGGGCAAGCCGCTCAGTGAGGACATCATCGCTTGGTCCTACATGGACCTGCTCGACCGCTCGACCAAGAACATTCAACTCTCGGTGTCGCACAAGACGCTCGGCGAGCTGCACCCTGCCGACATCGCCGACATTATCGAGCAGCTCGACCCGCGCCTACGTGCGCAGGTGTTTGCGCAGCTCGATACTGCCCAGGCCGCCGAGGCCATCTCGGAGTTCGATGACGATGAGCTTATGACCGAGATGCTCGAGGGTCTGTCCGACACCGACGCATCGTCGATGCTGGCCATGATGGACCCGGACGACGCCGCCGATCTGATCGACGAGCTCGATTACGAGAAGGCCGAGAAGCTCTTGCGCCTGATGGGCGTCAAGGAGGAGAAGGCGATTCGTAATCTGCTGGGCTACGAGGACAACACCGCCGGCCGCATCATGACCTCGGAGTTTGTCTCCCTGCCTGCTACGGCAACGGTCGGTGACGCCATCGAGGCGATTCGCGAGCTCGACGAGGACTTCGAGAGCGTCTACTACGTCTATACCGAGGATCCGAGCGGCATGCTGACCGGCGTGCTTTCGCTGCGCACGCTGATCGTGGCCGACCGCGACGCCACGCTGGGTCAGCTGGCCTATCGCGACCTGGTCTATGTGTCGCCCGACGAGGACCAGGAAGACGTGACGGACGAGATGACCAAGTACGACCTGGTTGCCATCCCTGTCTGCGACGAGAACCGTCATATCCTGGGTATCGTGACCTTTGATGACGCCATGGACGTTATCGCCGAGGAGCACCAGGAGGACCTGCAGATCGCAGGCGTCGGCTCGGGCGATAGCGCCTCCGACGACTCGACGAATGTGCTCAGCTGGTTCGTGCATCGCCAGTACTGGGTTGTCGTGTGGGGCATTGCCTCGTGCATCATGGCAACGGTGCTGGGGACGGCGCTCGGCTCCGCGCATCTGGTGGTGTTCCCCATGTGCGCCATGCCGCTCGTGCTGCTGGCGGCCTCGCGCATGGTGTCGTTCGTCAAGAACTACTTCCTGGAGTATGACGGTCACGATGACGAGCCCAAGCCGTATCTGGGGTTCTTCTTCCAGAGCACGGGCATGGGCCTGATCCTGTCGCTCGTGACCTACCTGTGCGCCCAGCTGGTGCGCACCGCCGCGTTCCCCGACGCGCCCATGTTTGAGGAACAGCTCTTTACCGGCTGCTTTAACATTGCGGCCATCGTCTGCCTGATTGGCAACATGAGCGCCGTGATTTACCTGATGGTGCTGTTCTGGCGTGACGAGCATGACCTCAACACGTCGGGCACCGCCATGAACGTTATTGCCGTCATGATCTCGTGCGTAGCGTACTGCGCCGCTGCGGTGCTGCTCACCATGTCGGTCATGGGTTAGGTGGTCGCGTGCAAAATACCAAGCAAAAGTCGGGCACCAAGCAAAAGTTGACCATCGCGGCCATCTTTGGCGCTATGGGTCCCGGTCTGCTGGCGGCGCTTTCGGGCAATGACGCCGGCGGCATCGCCACGTATTCCAGCGCGGGCGCCAGCTATGGCTACAAGATGCTCTGGATGCTTCCCGTCATGACTGTGCTGCTCATCGTGACGCAGGAGACCGCGGCCCGTTGCGGTTGCGTGACGGCTAAGGGTCTGGCGTCGCTCATCCGCGAACGCTTTGGCGTGCGCAAGAGCGTGCTCGCCATGGCGGCGCTGCTGATTGCCAACACGGCCGTGACTATCTCGGAGTTCGCGGGTATCGCGAGCGGCCTTGCCCTTTTTGGTGTCCCGGCGAGCATCTCGGTGCCGTTGGTGGCGCTGCTGGTGTGGATGCTTACCATGTCGGGTAGTTTCCAGCGCATCGAGAAGATTCTGCTGCTGGTGAGCTGCGTGTTCGTGACCTATATTGTCGCCGCGTTTATGGCTGGCCCCAACTGGGGTGAGGTCGCGGTCGACCTGGTCGTGCCTAACATTCAAAATGACCCCAGCTACGTGTCGCTCGTGGTCGCGACGATCGGTACCACCATCGCGCCGTGGATGATTTTCTTGGCGCAGAACAACGTGGTCGATAAGAACGCGGGCGAGGACGATATCGTGCTGCAGCGCATCGATACCGTGAGCGGCTCGCTTGCCGCCGATGTCATTGCCGGCTTTATTATCATCACGACTGGTACGGTGTTGTTCCCGGCGGGTATTCAGATCAGCGATGCTGCCGATGCTGCCCGCGCGCTGGAGCCTATTGCGGGTCAGTGGTCCACGGTACTGTTTGCCTCGGGCCTGGTCGCGGCGAGCTTCTTGGCCGCCTGCGTGCTGCCGGGCGTTACGTCGAGCGCTATCTGCGAGGCATTTGGCTGGGAGCGCGGTGCCGACCGCAGCTGGGACGAGGCCCCGGTCTATCGCGGCATCATTACGGCCATCATCGGTATCTCTGCCGTGCTGGTGCTTATGCCCGGCGTCGATCTGTTCCAGATTATGATGACCTCGCAGGTCATCAATGGCGTGCTGCTGCCCGTGGTTCTGGTGTTCCAGGTGGTTATCGCCGCTGACCGTCACATTATGGGTGCCAACCGCAACGGCCGCGTGTGGAACGTGCTCACTTGGGCGACTATCGCCGTGATTACGGTGCTGACGGTCGTCATGTTTGTGCTGCAAGCGATGGGCTACAGCGCTTAGCGCCTCTTTTGGACTCCAAACAGGCCGCTGCCATGGGTTGCGGCCTGCATTTTGCCTGTTATAGGGGGTTAGTAATATGTGAGTGGACAAAAAATGCCAAATATGAGTACTGTTGCTAAGTGAATAGCATTTACATCCAAGAAGATAATAAACATAACCTATAGTATGTTCATTAATATTGGCTCCAATACGCCTTAAACCAGTCAGGTTGGCTGCTTTAGGGGGTTGTAGGGTTCGCTCGGACGTCATTTTGGGTGGTTTTGCCTGCTACTAAAACGGTAACAGTACTCATATTTGCCACTTTTTGTCCACGACCTCTTGGAGTCGGCTCGAAAAGAGTGATTTTGGGTTGTTTGCTGCGGGTGTGGGCTTAGAAACAACGCTCGGGGTGGCGAGGCGCTCAGAATTCGGTCGCAAGGAGGGCGTTCCTCGGCTGTGCCAGGAGTGTCCCTAGGTGCCGGCACATAAGGAACGTCCCTAACATCCGGAGGGGGTGCCTGCCGTGGCAGGCACCCCCTCCGGATGTGGGAAGTTTGCGTCGCAGGTTACTTGTCGGTGCCCAGCGTGTGCGGCTTGAGAGCGAGCGCATTGACGAGCGCGTCGGTGGCAGACTTGACGGCCGCCGGCTGCGGATCGTTGACGTGATCCTCGGGATGCACGGGCAGGTCCTTCTTGACTGCATCGTGGATCAAGTTGAGGTACTCAGTCACGCCTGTGGTCGACAGGTGCGTGCCATCGCCATCAAACAGGTCGTTGCGATTGGCACTGTATCCGTACCAGTCGATAACGCGCACGTTCTTGTAGCGCGTAGCGGTGTTGGCGATGGCCTGGTTGGTAGAGCCAACCCACGGCTGCGGACTGCGCGTGTTCACAAACACCACAATACGCTTATCTCCTGCATCGGCCATGATGGCGTCGATCTGGTCGTCGGTTACCAAGCCGTTGGTGCCCAGGGCAAAGACCACGATCTTGCCGGCAAGGTTCTGTTGGAGATAGCCCTCAAATGTCGCGCGGCCCGCATCAAACTGGCGGCCCTTTTCGGCATCGATATGGCTGTGCGGGAACACGCCGTCAAAGGAATCAACGGCGCGCAGCGACACGGAGTCGCCGATCATCAACAGGTCATAGGAGCCATCGGGGAAGCCGTCGTTGTCCTTGTCGGTGTCGTCGGCCGCCTGTTGGTCGGCGGGCGCGGTGTTCTTGGCTTCCTTGTTCAGAACTTCGGCGCCCTCGCCGCTCAGCGCAGACGTCTCGGGCACAAAGATCAGACCGCCCAGTGCAACGACCAACACGACAGCGCAGGCTGCGCAGACAGGGACGTGCGCGCGTGCCCAGTTGGCGGGCGTGGTGGTGCCATCGCGGAATTCGGCGACGGTGCGGCCGAAGGCACCCTTCCTAAATGGCGTTTCGATAAAGCGATAGGAACACTCGGCTACGGCGACCACCAGCAGCACCTGCAAAATGTACTGCCACCAGGGCGTATCGTTGATGTTGGCGACCGGGTTCATGAGCAACAGCAGCGGATAGTGCCACAGGTAGATACTGTACGAGCGCTTGCCAACCCACACGAGCGGCTCGGCGGACAGCGCGCGGGCAACCATTCCCTGGGGCTGCACGCAGGCCGCGATGACCATGAGCGTGAGGATGGAGCATAGCAGTGTGCCGCCGCGATACTGGAACGCGGTGTAGCCGTTGGTGAGCGCGACCATGGCGGCAAGGCCAACCAGACCCACGACGCCCAGTACATCGATGGATGCGGGCGAGGACCAAAAGCGCACGAGGGCGCTCGGCTGTGCCGGGGCGGTCTTGGCTGATTCGTCGGCCTTCTCGCCAGGCTTGCCCTCGGCATTCTTGCCGTGCTTGGCGGCGCCAACCAGGCGGTCGAGCCCCAGACGATGTGCGAGGCGCACGGGCGCCAGATCGCGATCGGGGATAAAGGCCATCCAGGCACCCAGCAGCAGCGAGAACACGCGGGTGTCGGTGCCGTAGTACACGCGGCTGGGGTCGGCGGCAGGGTTGTAAAGCACCATCATGGCGAGGGCAGATACCGCGGCAAGGCCCAGAACCACGCGGCGCGTGTTGGGCTTGCTCACATGCATGGATACCATGGCAAACAGCAGTGGCGGCCAAATCAGGTAGAACTGTTCCTCGATGGCAAGCGACCAAAAGTGCGTGAGCGGCGAGGGGTCGCCCAGGGCATTGAAGTACGAGACGTTTTGGGCAATCTGCCACCAGTTGTTGAAGAACAGCAGCGACGGCAGGATGTCGGGACGCATCTTGGTGAGCATCACGTGGTTAAAGATGGTGCACAGCGCGCAGGTCACGAACACTACCGTTACCACGGCGGGGACCAGGCGACGGATGCGGCGGATCCAGAAGCTCTTAAGGTCGATGCGGCCGGTCTTAGCGACTTCGTTGAGCAGCAAGCGCGTGATCAGATAGCCCGAAAGCACAAAGAAGATCGTGACGCCGAGCAGGCCGCCCTGAGCCCACGTGAGGTTGAGGTGATAGAGCACCACCGCGACGACCGCGAGCGTACGCAGACCGTCGAGGGCGGGAATGTAGCGGGACTTGAGACGAGCGGGCGCCTGTTCTTTTGCGGCGCTGTTGGTGCGGGCGCCCTTGTTGGTGGGCGTTCGATGCGGGCTCGGGCCGCGTCGCGACTCGCCGGTGCGGCGGTCGGCGCGCGGGCGTTCGTGCGGCGCCTGGTTATCGGGCGCGCGGCGCGGTCCGCGTGGGCTCGATGGTGGGAATTGCTCCATAAAACATCATCCAATGACGAGAATAATCAGCACATATTCATTGTAGCTGCCTGCTCCTGTGAATGCTTGCTGCTGGCGCAACCTCAAGGGCGCGTTCACATCAAAGTGAACTAAAGTTATAGAGGTGCGAGGGCGCACGATCGACGGCCGACGGTGGGCATAAGGCCCGCAGATGAGGAGGTTCCCATGGCAGATCGCGGCATCGTTGCGGTGTTCGGCAGCATGAACATGGACCTTTCGGTGGCGTGCGAGCGCATGCCGCGCGCGGGTGAGACCGTCGGTGGCAGCGGTTTTATCACCAACGCCGGTGGCAAGGGCGCTAACCAGGCCGTCGCCGCCGCGCGCATGGGTGCGCGCACGTGCATGATTGGCGCGGTCGGCCGCGACGCGTTCGGTGCATCGCTCGTGGCGGGGCTCCAAGATGCTGGCGTGGACTGTGACTTTGTGGCGCGGCGCGACGACGTGGAGACGGGCACGGCGACCATCATTCGCTGCGAGGGCGACAACCGCATCGTGCTGTCGCCGGGCGCCAACCATGCACTCGCGGGCGAGGACGTTGCCTGCGCGCTGGGGCGTCTGGTGGCCGATGGGCTCGACGGAGACGCCAGCGATATTGCCCCGGCTGCCGGAAGCGTCTTTATCGCCCAGGGCGAATGTGACCTTGCAGCGACTGCCGAGGCGCTTTTTTGCGCTCACGAGCTGGGGTTCTATACGATCTTTAATCCAGCGCCTGCTTGTGAGTTGCCTGCGGAGGCCTGGCCTGCGGTCGACTTGGTCTGCCCCAACGAGACTGAGTGCCAGGTTCTGACGGGTATCCTGCCCAAGGACGATGAGAGCTGCGCCGCGGCGCTCAATGCCCTGCTCGCCAAGGGTGCTGGAGCTGCGGTCATCACGTTGGGCGGCGCCGGCTCGGTTACGCTCGGCGATGGCGGTGATCTGCTGCGCATGCCGGCACTTTCGAGCACGGTAGTCGATACCACGGCCGCCGGCGATACGTTTATTGGCGCGTTGGCAGCGGCTCGCCTAGAGGGCTTGCCGCTCTTTGAGTGCATGGCGGCGGGTGCACGCGCCTCGGCGGTGACGGTGTCGCGCTTGGGCGCGCAACAGTCGATTCCCACGCGCGCCGAAGTTGAACATTGGTTTGGTTAAACGATAAAGACGGAGAAGCGGAGTAGAACAATGGCAATCAAGAAGCTGATCCTTGATCTGGATATGGGCGTGGACGATGCGATGGCGCTTGCCTATGCCATCGCGAGCTCCGAGGTGGAGCTCGTGGGCATCACCACGTGCTTTGGCAACGTGCGCGTCGAGCAATCGGCGCACAACTGCCTGGCAGTGCTCGATCTGCTGGGTCGCCCCGAGATTCCGGTGTACCTGGGCGCCGATCGTCCCATTAAGGCGACTGAGCCCTATACACCGCCGGCGTCCACCACGCTCATCCACGGCAAGAACGGCATTGGCGGGGCGAGCGTGCCCGCGTCGCCGTACGAGCCGGTAGGGGCGACGTCGGCCGACGGTAACGCGGCGGTCGATTATCTGATCGATGCCGCGCGCACCTATGGCCCTGATCTGATCTACGTGGCGACCGGTCCGCTCTCCAACCTGGCACTTGCCTTGGAGCGCGATGCGGCGGCGATGATGTCTATCGGTCGCGTGGTCGTGATGGGCGGCGCCCTGACCGTGCCCGGAAACGTGAGTGCGGGCGCCGAGGCCAACATGGCAAGCGATCCCGAGGCGGCCGATGCCGTGCTACGTTCGGGCCGCAAGCTCACCATGGTGGGGCTGGACGTGACGCACCGTGTGGTGCTCACGCGCCGCGATATCGCGGGCTGGACGGGTTCGGGCACCATGGCGGGCTGCGCGTTTGCGGGCATGGTCGAGCACTATATCGGTTCGTACGAGATGAACGCACCCTACCTGGGCGGCTGCGCGCTGCACGATCCGCTGGCCGTTGCCGTGGCGATTGACCCCACGCTCGTGGGCGCGCTCGGTTGCAATTTACGCGTTGACCTGTTGGGCGAGTATCGCGGCCGCACCATTTGCGACGAACGCCGCGTGGCCGATCCGGACAAGAGCGCGCTTGTCGCACTGACCGTTGACGCCCCGCGCTTCCTTGCCGGGTTCAAGACGCGCATGGCCCGCGTCCTAGGCTAACCGTTTCGTACGCCCCGTCCCATGTAGCCAATTTGGGACGGGGCTTTTTTAGCTACCGAGTAAATGTGCCCGTTGGGGGAATAGTCGTGCCACTTCGCTTGACAACAGGCTAAACTAGCTCATAAATATTTACTACTCTGTTTAGATTGAATTTGCGGTCGTTTATTTGCCGAGCCATCGAGCCCCGATGCTCCACCACGACCGTTGCTAGGGGGAACAATGGCCAAAGCAAGCGTCCGCGAGATCAGCCGCATCACCGGTTTTTCGCCCGCAACCGTGTCCAATGCGCTCAACCGCAAGCGCAGCGTGAGCGAGGAGACCGCCAAGGTCATCCTGGAGTGTGCGCAGTCGCTCGGCTACCAGCAGTCGACGCAGCTCGAGAGCATCCAGTTTGTACTCGCGCGCAAGACGGGCGCCATCCTGGACGAGAGCACCTTCCACCCTGCGGTCATCGAGGGCGTGGAGCGCCAAGCGCGCCGCCACGGCATGAGTACGAGCTTTGTCTCGCTCGACTTTAGCGACCTGGACGCCGTACGTCCGCAGGTCGAGGGCCTCATCGCCGACCCGGCTGCCGCCATCGTGCTGATGGGCACCGAGCTGGGCGAGGAAGACTACGCTTTGTTCGCCAACGCTGCCGCCCACTTGATCGTGCTTGACGGTTGGAGCGACCGCCAGTACTTCGATGCCGTGGTCATTGCCAACACCGATTCGGTGCTTCGTGCCGTGGATTACCTTATCGAGAAGGGTCACAAGCAAATCGGCTACCTGGCAGGCGACCTGCGCATCCGCAATTTTAAGGACCGCGAGCGTGGCTATCGCCAAGCGCTTGAGGACGCGGGCCTTGAGACCAATCCGACATGGCGCGTCACGCTGGACACCACGCTCGAGGGCGCCTATCGTGACATGGGTGCTTGGCTCGATACGGTCTCGCACGACGATCTGCCGACGGCTTTCTTTGCCGAGAACGACGTGCTCGCCGTGGGTGCTATGCGCGCGTTGAGTGAGCATAGCATTCGCGTGCCCGAAGATGTCTCGATGATTGGCTTCGACGATCTTTCCGTGGGCGCCTTCTCCAACCCGCCGCTCACCACGGTGCATGTTCCCAAGCACGAGGTGGGCGAGATCGCGGTGCGCCGTCTGGTGGGCAACATCCGCAATCCCAAGAGCTATACCTGCAAAACGGCCGTGTCGACCTATTTTGTCGAGCGCCAGAGCGTGCGCGAGCTCTAGGCAGAACGGCGCTTGATGAGCGATGCCCCCAGCTCGATCTTGAGCGGGTGGTGTTCGGCCTCGTCGATAATCTCGACGAGGCGCCGTGCGGCGATGGCGCCCATATACTCCGAAGGAACATTGAGCGTGGTCAGTTGTGGCTGCACGTAGGTTCCGCCGGCGTTGTTGTCGAAGCCGACGATGCGTACGTCATCGGGCACGCGATAACCACGCTCGATAAAGGCCTTCATGGCCCCAATAGCTATATCGTCAAAGACAGCGACGTAGTTTTGGGCGAGGGGTTCGCCCGAATCAATAATGTCGAGCATGCCGGCGTATGCCTCGTCTGGAGCGACGGCGAGCTCGTGGACGGTGCCGCACTTTTCCGAGCCCGATAGCTGACCGATGGCGTGCTCGTAGGCGAAGCGTCGTTCGGTGAAGTTGCCCACGGTAACGGGCGTCGTTAACAGCCCGGGGACAGATCCATACTTCGAATACAGGTACTGCACGGCTAGCATCATGCTGGCGGCATTGTCGATCTTGACCGTATCGACCCCAGCGCTCATGCATGAGTCCAACAGCAGCAGGGGACAGTCCAGCGATGCAAACGGCATAAAATCCGACTCGAACATCTCAGTTGCAAGGATGATGACACCATCGTATTGCGCTTCGGCGATGTCGGCGATCTGTTGCTGAGTGTTTTCGAACGGCGAGTAGTTCACCAGCGAAAACGAGAATCCCGCGTGTCTAAGGGTGCCCTCGACTCCGGCGAGCATATCGGCGAAGAAGGGGGTCGTAAAGATGCGGCGCCGGTTAAAGGCAACCAAGGCAACGGTTCCGCTCTTTTGGCGCTCGAACTTAATCTTACTAAAGTCGTAACCCAGAGCTTCGGCGGTGCTCAGTACCAGCTGCCGTGTTTTTTTTGCTTACGCCGCGTCGATTGTTAAGTGCAAGGGAAACGGCCGCTGCCGAAATTCCCAGCTGGTCAGCGATTTGTTTTGCAGTAACGGCCATGGTGGTTCCTAACGTTTGTGAACTTACCATAAGCTTAACACCAGGCTGTTTATTAAGCTAAATAATTAGTAACTCAACTTAAGAATCAATAGAAGTTAAGTAGCGTCCCCAGTAGAGTCTGTCTCAGCAAACGCAACAGCAAGGGGGACGAGATAATCAGCGGTATTTTTGAAATGCCCATTACGGATGAGAGCTATCCGTTTTCGAGCGCCGAGCGCTACTGTCATCTGAGTGCAAAGGATTACGTCGAGCGCGAGTATCGCGTTGACGGTACCGCCAACGTGTATCGCACCGCCGACGAAGACGGCGGCGTGGAGGTCATGACTGCCGACGCCCCTTATTCCAATCGGATCGTTGTTCGTGCTCCGAAAAATCCGGCGCAAGCGAGTGGCAATGTGGTCGTGGAGATCATCAATCCCACATCGTTTATGGAAATCGAGCGCATGTGGATTCTGGGTCACGGCGAGTTTGTGCGCTCTGGCGATATCTATGTGGGCATTACCAGCAAGCCCAATACCATCGCCAAGCTCAAGGAATTCAATCCCGATCGCTATGCCTTCATGAGCTGGGCAAACCCAACTCCCGAGCGGCCCTTTGACTTTGATCCGGAACAGCTCGAACGCGACGGCGCGCTTCCCGACATGGACATCTCCTACGAGACTGGCCTGTTTTGGGATATGCTGACCGATCTTGCGTGGCTCTTGCGCGGAGACTCCGACCTTAACCCGGTCCGCGACTATCCTCGCCAGGCAATTTGCCTTACAGGATGGTCTCAGTCCGGCGCCTATCTGTTCCGCTACCTTAACAGTTTTGCCTATCGCGAGGAGGTGCGCCGTGACGGCCGCGTGTTTGACGGATACCTGTCTGGCGGCGGCATCCATTCGATGTGCATTCCCGTCAACCAGTATGAATGCTGCCGGGAATACGCACACCATCTACTGCGTGTGGAGCACGTCGAGGAGCCGTTTATCGCCCTTCAGACCGAAAGCGAGAACGGTCGCTTTGAGAGTTGGCGCACGCTTATGCCCGATAGCGACGATCCCGATTTTAAGTACCGGCTGTACGAGGTGACGGGTGCTTCCCACGATACGCAGTGGAGTTACGTCGACTATTACCAAGACGACGAGGATCTCAAGCGTATCGACCATCTGCCGGTGTATGTCGGTAAGCATGCCGAGGCAAACGCCTATCCGTCGCAGTATCTGTTCCATGCTGCATTCCGCAATCTGTTCCGCTGGGTCCGTACGGGTGCGGCTCCGGCAACCTGTCCACGCATTGAGCTGGACGCGAGCGGCGAGAACGTAAAGGATGCCCTGGGAAATACCAAGGGCGGACTTCGCACCTGCCTGCTCGAGCATCCGTTTGCCCGCTACTCCAACACGAGCTTGGTGGAGCCGGGGCAGGGCACGGTCGATAAAACGAGCGATAAGGACGGGCTGTTTGGCCACATGGAGTCGTTCTCGGCATCGATGCTCAAAGAGCTGTACGGGTCGCTCGAAAACTATCGCGCTCTGTGTGAGCGCGATACGGCGATCGAGGTGTCACAAGGCTTTATTTGTGCCGAGGATGCCCAAGCGATCGTTGACTTTGCCATGGCATCCGCTCGTGAGCGAGGACTGAACTAGCAGGACTAAGACCGGAGAGGGGTCTGCAATGGATATGACGTTGAATCAAGCCGCTGTTGCCGAGATTTGGCGCCCGGTTGTACTGACGTTTGAGAGCGCCTGTTCGTTCGATAACCCGTTTTTAGACGTTGAGATTTGGGCGGAGTTCACCGGCCCGAGTGGCAGGGTAATTCGCCGCGAGGCCTACTGGGATGGTGGGCGTACCTACTGCGTGTCGTTTGCCCCGACCGAGCTGGGTGCCTGGAACTATGTTATCGAGGCTCCCGAGCAGACCGGTCTTAATGGCTGCACGGGCCGCGTCGTGGCCGTGCCGTACGCGGGCGACCTCGATCTGTATCGCCACGGTTTTATCCGCGTTGCAGACGATTCGCGCATGTTTGCCTATTCAGATGGTACGCCGTTCTTTTGGCTGGGCGATACCCATTGGGAGTTTGCCTACCGCGAGAGCTGGGATGCGTCGAACCACCCCGGCATGACAAGCCAATTTCGCGGCATGGTCGACCTACGTGCCAAGCAGGGCTTTACCGTCTATCAGACCAACCTGCGCTCTGACATGGGCGCAGGTGATCGCTATTGGATTGACGGTGGCATGGCCAAGGGTGTGGAAGATGTGCCTAATGTGGCCTTCTACCAGCGGGAGCTCGACCGCCGTATGGCCTATATCGCCGATGCGGGCTTAGTCAATGCGCTTGGGCAAGCGTGGGCGTTTGCCATTCTCGGCGAGCATGCCGTGGAACACCAAAAGCACCTCGCCCGCTACCTGGTGGCGCGCTATGGTGCGTATCCGATGGTGTGGACGCTTGCCGGTGAGGTTGCCGGTTACCACAAAGAAGGTCGAGCCGCCATGATTGACGGCTGGCGTGAGGTCGCCTTGGAGATTGAGGCACGCGACGGTTATGGTCATCTGGCGACAGCGCACTATACCAACGAGCGCCCCTTTGCCG
Organism: Collinsella aerofaciens; assembly: GCF_005845035.1. GTDB lineage: Bacteria > Actinomycetota > Coriobacteriia > Coriobacteriales > Coriobacteriaceae > Collinsella > Collinsella aerofaciens_I. Next base: position 40,553 of record NZ_SPFO01000009.1, read on the forward strand.
ATTACTACCAGGATGAGCCCTGGATGGACTTTACGCTCAACCAAGCCGGTCACGGCGATTACATAATCAAGGCAAGCGACTACTTTGACTATCTGTCAGCTCATGACGACAAACCCTTCGTTGAGGGCGAGGCGCTCTACGAGTTTTGCTCGACGCTCGAGGAGATGGGTACGCGCCTGTGCACCGCAGACATGCTGCGCCGTGTGGCGTATATCTGCATGCAGGCCGGTGGCGCCGGCTATACCTACGGAGCCCAGGGAATCTGGGACAACGTGTGGGAAAGCCCTGAGGAGCTCGACCCCTTTATGGCGATCTTCAACCGCTTTGGCATTACTTGGGCCCAGGCGGTAGACGGAGAAGGTGCGGTCCAGATGGGCTACATGCGCTCCTTCTACGAAGACAATCACTTCTGGGAGCTCGCTCCCTACGAAACGACCGATGCGGGCAACCTGTTTGCCAACAAGGCTCCGCTGGCAACCGCCAACCAGGACCTTTCGCGCATCGTCGCGTACTTTGGCGATACCGTGCGCCAAAAGCTTGCTATCGAGGGCGTGCCGACGGGCGCTGCCTATGCAAGCCGATGGTTTAACCCTCGCACGGGCGCATACCGTGACGGCGAGGACGCCCTTGCCGCCACGGGCAGCATCATCCTGCCTGACAAACCCGGGGTTGGGGATTGGCTCCTCGTCCTCGAGCTCAAGGCGTAACCATATTTCCATTGGTCATAGGCGGGAAAGAGTCGGCCGCAATTTCCCGTTTGACAGCTAGATGAATCGTTTAGAGAGGATCAGTGAACACAAAAATGAGCGTTCTCGATTCGATGCAGGGCTTCCTCGAGAAGCACGTGGGCCCCATTGCCCACAAAGTGAGCAGCTTTAAGGTCGTAAAGGGCCTTATGTCCGGCATGATGGCGACCATGCCCGTTACGCTGGGCGTGGCGCTGCTCTCCATTATCAACGGGCTGCCGATCCCGCCGTTGCAGGCGTTCCTTGCCAGCACCGGCATGTCGGCGACGATTACCGACGTGCTCGTCGTTACCATGAACCTCGGCGCCATCTACATGTGCGCCTCGGTCTCGTACTCCTACGGCAAGGTGCTCGAGAACAAAGGCCTTACGTCGACGGTTGCGGCTATTGGCGTTTTGCTCCTGCTGATTCCTCTTGGCCATGCCGAGGACGGCTCGACGTTTATCGCGACCCGTTATCTGGGCAGCTCGGGTCTGTTCGTTGCGCTGCTCGTGGCGTTGATCGTGCCGAAGGCGCTTAACTTCCTTATGAAGCACATCGCCATCCCCATGCCCGATTCCGTCCCTCAGTTCGTTAACGATTCGCTATCACCGATGTTCTGCGCCATCGTTATCTTCACCACGGCTGCTCTGGTTAAGTGGGGCATGGGCATGACGAGCTTCGGCGATGTCTTTAACCTCATCAACAGCACCATTGCCACTCCCGTTATGTTCCTGGGCTCCAGCCCCTGGGCCGTTGTCATTTACTTTACGCTGTGCAACCTGCTGTTCTTCTTTGGTATCCACCCCAGCGTCCTGATGGGCGTGTACATGCCGGTTATCCAGGCCTGCGCTCTTGCCAACACCGAGGCATTCGTTGCCGGCCAGCCACTGCCGTACCTGTCGTTCATCATCATGTTCTCTGTCGGTTCTGTTGACGCCCTTGGCATGGAGCTTGCGCTGCTCACGGCCAAGTCCGAGCGCTACAAGGCCCTCTCCAAGATTGCCCTGGTGCCCGCACTCTTCAACATCTCCGAGCCCATCATCTTCGGTACGCCCATTGCCATGAACCCTTATATGTTCATCCCCTACATCCTGCTCAAGCCCGTGGCCTGCATTGCTGCCGCCGTCGGCCTGATGCTCGGTCTGGGCAATGCATTTAACCCGACCATTTCCATGCCGTTTGTCGTGCCGCTGCCCATCAGCAACTTCTTTACGGGCGGCATTGGCCTGGTCGCAATCGTCCTCGCCGCAATCCTGCTGGTCGGACTGCTGTTTATCCCGTTCGTCAAGATGGCCGATAAGGAGGCACTGGCCGAGGAAGCTGCTACAAAGGCTTCTGCCGAGTAGGTCATTGTCCACAAGTTCGAAGGTTCGGCCGATCGCGTTGATCGCCGAAACATATAAGTCCCTGTGAGGGGTTACAGGAAAGGAACTGCAATGAAAAACATCGTTCTTATGTGCGCTGGCGGCATGTCCACGAGCATCATCATGAAGAACATCAAGAAGGCCGCCGACGCCGAGGGCCTGGAGTGCGAGGTGTCCGCTCACGCCGTCAACGAGGCTGCCACCATTGGCCGCAATGCCGACTGCATTCTGCTTGGGCCGCAGGTTGGCTATGCCAAGGATGAAGTTTGCGCCGCATGCCCCGGGGTTCCGGTCGGCGTAATTCCCATGACCACCTACGGCATGATGGACGGCGTCAAGGCTCTGGCTCAGGCCAAGGAACTGATGGGGCTGTAAGTATGACGGCAGAAGAGATTCAGCTTCAGAGTTTTCAGATCATTGCAGGCGTCGGTTGCGCGCGCAGCTGCTATATCGATGCGATTCATCTAGCTCGTGACGGCAAGTTCGAAGAGGCCGAGGCAAAGATCACGGAAGGCCAGCAGCACTATGCCGAGGGCCACGCTGCCCATGGTGGCCTTGTCCAGCAGACTGCCGCCGGCGAGAACCTGAGCATCGATCTTTTGGTCGTCCATGCCGAGGATCAGCTGATGAGCGCCGAGGGCTTTGGCATCCTTGCCAAGGAGTTCGTGGACGTCTATCGCAAGATGGGCGCGTAGCCACGGACTTTGCTGCCGGCTTATCACCGTGGGTGGTGTACTCGCGGTAACAGGGCGGTGTTGATTCGTTTACATACATGTGCGGATAGGGAGGGCCCTTCGGGCCCTCTTTTGTTCCCCTTGTATGTTCAGTTTGTTTACATACCGTTTAGGCTGATTTCTCTACCGTTTACGGGTATTTCGCGTTACACTTCTAAACAAAAGAGTAAAACATTTAGTAAACAGAACAAAACGAAACACGCGTCTGTTTACTGAACATACAACTAGGGGAGGACGTACATGGATAAGATTAAGCTCGGCTTTGTGCCCACGCGCCGCAGCATCTTTAGCGCGCCGGACGCGCTTAAGTATCGCGGCCTGACGGCTGACCGCCTGCGCGAGATCGGTGTCGACATCGTGGACATCGACGACATTAACGACGAGGGCCTGCTCTTTGACGACAGCCATATCGAGCCTATCGTCAAGAAGTTCCGCGCCGAAGGCGTCGACGGCATCATGCTGTGCCACGCTAACTTTGGCACCGAGTACGTTTGCGCCCGTCTTGCCCGCGAGCTCGGTCTGCCTGTGCTGCTGTGGGGTCCGCGTGACGAGCGTCCCGAGCCCGATGGCACCCGCCTGCGCGATAGCCAGTGCGGCCTGTTCGCCACCGGCAAGGTTCTGCGCCGCTTCCAGGTTCCCTTTACCTATATGACCAACTGCCGCCTGACCGACCCCGAGTTCGAGCGCGGCGTCTGGGACTTTTTGGCCGTATGCAATGTGGTCAAGACCTTCAAGCACACTCGCATCCTGCAGATGGCGACCCGTCCGTTCGACTTCTGGTCCACCATGTGCAACGAGGGCGAGCTGCTCGAGAAGTTCAATATTCAGCTTTCGCCCATCCCCATGACCGAACTCGTTCAGGCTGTGCACGACGCTCAGGCCGACGAGCAGGCCATGGCCGCCATGCTCGACCACATTCGTCACAGCTTTGAGATCTGCATACCCGAGGACAAGGTCCCCGCGGTCGCAGGGCTCGCCATCGCTATGAAGCGCCTGGTCGAGAAGTACGGCTGCAACGCCGGCGCCATCCAGTGCTGGAACGCCCTGCAGGACGAGCTGGGCATTATGCCCTGCGCCGCCAACGCCATCCTCAACGAGATGGGCATTCCCATCGTATGCGAGACCGATATCCACGGCGCCATCACTGCGCTGATGGTCGAGGCCGCCGACCTGGGCCGTCACCGCGGCATGTTCGCCGACTGGACCGTGCGCCATCCCGATAACGAGAACGGCGAGCTGCTGCAGCACTGCGGCCCCTGGCCCTGCAGCTGCGCGGCCGTCAAGCCCAAGCTCACCTACCCGCTGGCTTTCGACCACCCCGGCGCGCTGACGGCCGAGGCCAAACACGGCGATCTCACCCTTGCCCGCTTTGACGGCGACAACGGCGAGTATTCGCTGCTGCTGGGCAACGCCCGCGGCATCGACGGCCCGGCCGGCATGGGCACCTACCTGTGGGTGGAGGTCGAAAACCTCAAGCGCCTTGAGGCCAAGATCGTCGAGGGCCCCTACATTCACCACTGCGTGGCCATTCACGCCAACGTGGTGCCGGTGCTCTACGAGGCCTGCAAGTACATTGGCATCCAGCCCGACCTGTACGACCCCATTGAAGAAGACGTCAAAGCCTACCTGCGAGGAGAGTAGAAATGGCAACTATCGAAGAGCTTGAGTCCCTGCGCTGGGACCTTCGCCGTGATTGCGTCGATATCATCATGGCTGGCGCCGGCGGCCATATTGGCGGCGACATGTCGGTGATCGACGCCCTCATGACCCTCTATGCCAACCACCTTAACATTTCGCCCGAGACCGTCGACGATCCCAACCGCGACCGCTTCGTGCTCTCCAAGGGCCACGCCATGGAGGCCTACTACGCGGTGCTGTGCCACGAGGGCTATCTGGACCTCGACGACGTCAAGGCCCGTTTCTCCAAGTTCGGCAGCCCCTACATCGGCCACCCCAACAACAAGCTCAAGGGCATCGAGATGAACTCCGGTTCGCTGGGCCATGGCCTGCCCGTGGCCGTCGGCATGGCGCTTGCCGGCAAGATGGACGGCCGCGACTACCGCGTCTACACCATCATGGGCGACGGCGAGCTTGCCGAGGGCTCGGTCTGGGAAGGCGCCATGAGCGGTGGCAACTACCAGCTCGATAACCTGTGCGCGCTCGTGGACCGCAACCGCCTGCAGATCAGCGGCAGCACCGAGGACGTCATGAAGCAGGATTCGCAGGAGGAGCGCTGGGCTGCCTTCGGCTGGAACGTGCTCTCCATTCCGGGCAACGACGTTCGGGCCATCGACGCCGCGCTGACGCTTGCGGCCGAGACCTGCGGAAAGCCCACGGTCATCATCCTCAACACGGTGAAGGGCTATGGCTCGCCCGTTATGGAGGACAAAGCCGCCTGGCATCACCACCTGCCCAACGATGAGGAATATGCCCAGATCATCGCCGATTTCGCTGCCCATAAGGAGGCCATCAATGGCTAACAAGATCGCCAACCGCAAGGTTATCTGCGACACGCTGCTCGAGGCCGCCGAGACCGATAAGGACATCGTCGTCCTGTGCTCCGACTCCCGCGGCTCCGCATCGCTCACGCCGTTCTTCGATCAGTATCCCCAGCAGTCCGTCGAGGTCGGCATCGCCGAGCAGGACCTGGTGAGTATCGCCGCCGGCATGGCTTCGTGCGGCAAGAAGGCCTGGGCCGCCTCGCCGGCGTCCTTTGTGACCACGCGCTCGTATGAGCAGTGCAAGGTCGACGTCTCGTACTCCAACACCAACGTCAAGCTCATCGGCATTTCGGGCGGCGTGTCCTACGGCGCTCTGGGCATGAGCCATCACTCCGCGCAGGATATCGCTGCCATGAGCGCGATTCCCAACATGCGCGTGTATCTGCCGAGCGATCGTTTTCAGACTGCCGAGCTCGTGCGCGCACTGGTTGCCGACAACAAGCCGGCCTATATCCGCGTGGGCCGCAACCCGGTCGAGGACGTGTATGCCGAGGGCGAGTGCCCGTTTCAGATGGACCGCGCCACCTGGGTGCGTCGCGGCACCGATGTGACGATTGTCGCCACCGGCGAGATGGTCCGCCATGCCGTGGACGCCGCTGATCTGCTCGCCGAGCAGGGCATCTCCGCCACCGTGCTCGACATGTACTGCGTCAAGCCGCTCGATGCCGAGGCCGTGATCGAGGCCGCCGGTGCCACGCGCGTCGTCGTGACCGTCGAGGAGCACAGCCCCTTTGGCGGCCTGGGCTCCATGGTCGCGCAGGTCGTGGGCGAGCATTGCCCGCGTCCGGTCAAGTGCCTGAGTCTGCCCGACGCGCCGGTCATCACCGGCACGAGCCCCGAGGTCTTTGCGCACTACGGCCTCACTGGCGAAGGCATTGCCAAGACCGTTGCCGAGTTCCTTCCCGCAGAGTAATTGGAATGTGACAAAGGGACAGTCCCTTTGTCACATTCATTTTGAAAGGGGTGGCCATGGGCCGCTACATCATCGGAATCGATCAATCCACGCAGGGCACGAAGGCGTTGCTGGTGGACGAGGGCGGCCATCTGATTCATCGTGCCGACCGCTCGCATCGCCAGATTGTCAATGATGCCGGCTGGGTGAGCCATGATCCGGTCGAGATCGCCGCCAACGTGTTGGCCGTGGCGCGTGCCGTAGTGGAGGAGACCGGGGTCAATCCGGCCGACATTGCCGGTATTGGCATTTCCAACCAGCGCGAGACCACCGTTGCCTGGAGTCGCACGACGGGCGAGCCGCTGTGCGACGCCGTGGTGTGGCAGTGTGCCCGCGCCCGCGAGTTGTGCGATGAGCTTGCGGCGCGCGAAGGCGTGGCAGAACTGGTGCGTGACACGACGGGTCTGGTACTCTCGCCCTACTATCCGGCGGGCAAGATGGCTTGGATCCTCGCGAACGTTCCGGCGGCTGCCGAGGCCGCGGCCGCGGGTGAGCTGTGTCTGGGCACCATCGATGCCTGGGTGGTCTGGACGCTCACGGGCGGCGCGGAGTTTCGCTGTGACTGGTCCAATGCCAGCCGCACGCAGCTCTTCGACCTGCGCCGTGGCTGCTGGAGCGAGCCGGTGTGCGAGGCCTTTGGCATCGATCCGGCCTGTCTGCCGCAGGTGACCGATTCCGACGGTCTGTTTGGCACAACGGACCTGGATGGCTTTTTGCCCGCACCCGTGCCGGTACACGGCGTGCTGGGCGACAGCCATGCGGCCCTGTTTGCGCAGGGTTGCCACAGCCGCGGCATGGCCAAAGCGACCTATGGCACCGGTAGCTCGGTCATGATGAACGTCGGCAACGAGTTTGTCGCCAGCTCGCACGGGCTTTCGAGCTCGCTTGCGTGGCGTATGGATGGCGTGACCGAGTATGTACTCGAGGGCAACGTGAGCTACGCCGGCGCCGTCAAGACCTGGCTGCGCGACGACCTGGAGCTCATCAACAACCCCGAGGAGGTCACCGACCTGTGCTACGCCGCCAACCCGGCGAGCCATGTTTACTTTGTGCCGGCGTTTACCGGCCTGGGTGCGCCGCACTGGGCAAGTGATGCCGAGGGATGCGTTTTTGGCATGACACGCACCACGGGCCGCGCGGAGTTCGTAAAGGCTGCCGACGAGTCGATCGCCTATCAGATCTTTGACGTCATTGATGCGATGGTCGAGGATTCGGGCGCGGCGCTTGCCGAGCTTCGTGTTGACGGCGGCCCCACGCGCGATGCGTACCTGATGCAGTTTGAGAGCGATTTGGTCGGCTCGCCCATCCGCATTGCGAGCAATGACGAGATGAGCGGTTTGGGCGTGGCTTGGGCCTGCGGTATCGCGCTGGGCATGTACACACGCGATGTCGTCGACGTTTACGGCGCCCGCGGCATCGTGGAGCCTGCCATGCCCGCTGACGAGCGAGCCAAAAAGATCGCCGGCTGGCGCCATGCCGTCGAGGCGACGATTGCGTACGAGTGACGCCTTGGGGCGATGTTACGGAGCGCTATTCGTGCCGATAGGTGAAGATGCGAACGAGAGAGTGATGTGATGCGGTAGAGTCCAACGCGTCGAATGATGGTCTACGTATGTGGGATTCTATTCCTGAGCTGCGGCGTTGTAATGAATGCACGCACGGGGCTTGGTGTAGCGCCCATGAGTACGGTGCCGTACCTGATGTATATCATCGAGGGTTTGAGCCTCGGTACGGCATCGTTTATCGTGTATTGCGTATTCGTGGTTGCCCAGCTTCTCCTGGTGCGCTACCCGGATGTCAAGATTCTCTTGCAGATACCCGTCAGTCTGCTGTTTAGCGTTTTCATCGACGTGCTGGATATCTGGCTGTTTCCATTTACCGCAACGGGACTCATCGATGGCCTGGTCATGCTGGTCATCGCCGTATCGTTCACAGCGCTCGGCGTGACGCCGATCGTCTCCGCGCGGCTCGTTCCCGTTGCGCCCGACGGCATGGTGCAGACGCTCTCCCAGGTGTTTCACTGTGAATTTGGTAAGGCGAAGTATTTCTTTGACGGGAGCTGTGTGGGCATCTCACTGGTCTACGGGCTTGTGCGTACGGGTGCTGCGGTGGGCATCGGTATCGGCACCGTAGCCTCCGCGCTCCTGGCGGGCGGTATCTGCACGTTTTGGGGTCGTCTGCTCAACCGCAGGCTCATGGCCTTTATGGAGGCTCCTGCGAGCGTGTGGGCCCGGTAACGCGACCTTTATTCCAATCCCGTAGCGTGTCCGCTGCGTAAGGCCCGCGACGTCGCCGAAAACGGCACGCTCGCGCGCGTTGCGCTGCGCAGCAGGGCGTCAACGAGCGCATCATCAAAAAGGAGGCGGCCATGAGGCAGCTGTTTGGAATTGATATCGGCGGAACGAACGTTAAATGGGCGGTTGTGAGTGAGAACTACGAGTTTGGTGACCGTGGCTCCGTGCCGACGGCGTTCTCCTCGCCGAATGAGCTGGTAGACGCGCTTGTGGCGCTGGTGGAGCCCTACCGTGAGCGCATCGCGGGCGTGGGCATCTCGGCCCCGGGCGGCATCTTCAGCCACGAAGTCGATCCGGACGGCACCATCCACCGCGGCGGTGCACTCACCTATATGGACGGCTTCCCGCTCGGTCGTGCGCTGTCCGAGCGCTTGGGCCTGCCGGTGACCGTTGCGAACGACGGCAAGTGCTGTGCGCTGGGCGAATATGCCGCCGGTGCACTGTGCGGCACGAGCGTCGGTTGCGTGGTGGTGATCGGGACAGGCATCGGTGGCGGCATCGTAATCGATGGCCGCGTGTTGACGGGCGTGGGCGGTTTTGCGGGTGAGTTCAGCTTCCTGTCCAATGACATCAACAAGCCGCTGGACTGCCACGACACGTTTGCGGCGTCGAGTGGATGGCGCGGGCTGCGCGACAACGTGGCTTCTGAGCTTGGCATCAGTGACGAGGGCGAGCTTGAGGCCCTTGACGGCCGCCGCGTTTTCGAGCTGCTCACAACCGGCGAGCCGGACCAGGTTGCGGCGGTGCAGCGCGGGCTGGATGCCTATGCCGAGCTCTTTGACCGCGCGCTCGTTAACCTGCAGTGCGTCATCGATTCGGCGGTGTTCGCCATCGGCGGTGGCATTAGCTGCCACCCTGAGCTCTTTGAGGCCCTGAATCGCAAGATGGACGACGTCATGTCCCACTACACGGGCTTTTTGAAGGACATGCCGCGTCCGCATGTGGTCCCCGCGCAGCTCGGTAACGATGCCAACATCTACGGTGCCGTGGCGACCTGTTTGCAAACGCTGTAGGGGGCACCCTCTCTGTGGGAGGTGCCCGTTAAAGTAGTCAATTTGGGACGGGGCTTTTTTGACTGCTATCATGGGTGCGATTGTTGCGACCAGCAAAAAGAATCCCGTCCCAAAATGACTACCGAGAGGATCTGCCATGGAGCGCATCGCGAGTTTTTCCGTTGACCATCTGCTGCTTGAGCCTGGCGTGTATGTGAGCCGCGTCGACCGCGATCCTGCGACCGGCGTCGCCGTCACCACGTTTGACCTGCGCTTGACCACGCCCAACAAGGAGCCGGTCATGAACACGGCCGAGTGCCACACCATCGAGCACCTGGGCGCGACGTTCCTGCGCAACCATGCCGAGTGGTCGTGCCGCATTGTCTACTTTGGGCCTATGGGCTGCCGCACGGGCTTTTACCTGGTCGTGTTTGGCGAGGTGACGAGCGAGGAGATCCTGCCGCTCGTGCGCGAGCTGTTCGAGTTTGTTGCCGGATTTGAAGGCGATGTCCCCGGTGCCGCTCCCGAGGAGTGCGGCAACTACCTGGACCAGAACCTTCCCATGGCCAACTGGCTCGCCCGCCGCTATCTCGACCGCGATCTGGCCGATATCGATGAGGCTCACCTGCACTATCAGCAGGCGTAAGGCTGCTGGCAGGAATAGCGTTTGCGCCAGAAGCGCTCCCGCTCTTTGTGGGCGCTTTTTCATGCTGGGCGCTCAAAACGGAACGAGATAGTTCTAGAATGTTCATACTGTCACATAAACGAACAGGAGCGAGCATGCATATCTACTCTGTATCAGATCCCGAGTTCAAATCTTATGGCCGCGTGTGGAACGACGTTTCGTCCAACCTGACCGCTCCGCTCGTCGGGGCGCTTTCCGCTACGCCCATCCCCGAGGGCAGCAAGTACGTAGCAAGCGCGCCGGAGCTCGAGGGCGTCAAGGATGCCGATAAGCTGGGCTTTCTCATGTTTGGCGGTCGTCCCTTCCAGCTCGGCTGGTGCAACGGCCACAACACGCAGCTCAACTGCTTGGAGTATCATCGCGCCAGCGAATTCAACCTGGGCGCCCGCGACTTTATCCTGCTCGTGGCGCATCGCTGGGAGATCGAGGACGGCAAGCTCGACACTGCGTGCGTCAAGGCGTTCCGCGTGCCGGCGGGTACGGTCGTCGAGGTCTTCAACACCACGCTCCACTACACGCCCTGCATGGTCGACGACGGTGGCTTCCAGGTGATGGTGGCGCTGCCCGCTGGCACCAATGGTCCGCGCCCCGAGGCCGCGGCCGACATGCCTGCCGCCGGTGACAGCTACTGCTACTGGAAGGCAGACAAGTGGGTCCTCTGCCACGCCGACAGCCCCAAGGCTGCCGAAGGCGGCTACGTAGGCCTCATTGGCAAGAACCTCGACATCGCCTGCGACTAGAATCTTCCGTCTCAATCTGTAACATCTAGCGGGCTAAATCGTCTCTACCTGTTACAGATTTAGACAAACTGTAGGGGACAGACCGAACAATCTCAATCTGTAACACCAAGCCCGGTTTTGGCGGCCTACCTGTTACAGATCGAGACAAACCGCCCCCAACCACCACAAAGGTGCCTGTCCCCATTGCGGTGGTTGTCTAGAGCTGGCTGCGCAGGTGGTCAGCCATATATGGTACGGCGAAGCGCACGTAACCGCGGCGCGCCTGTTCGATTACGCCGGCGTCGATGAGGCGCCGGCGATACTTTTGCGCATAGTCGGGTGTGACTGACATGCGCTCGGCCACATCGGAAATGCGCGACACGCCGTCTTCGTCATCGGTCATTGCAGCGAGAAACGCAACATCTTGGTCCGATAGCGCGGCGAGCGTCGTTTCGCACACATCGTTTTCGAAATCGGCCTTTGACGCTTCGATTGCTCCGTCGACTTGCTCTGGCGTTACGTGTTCTCCTGCCTGGCAACGATTGGCGATGTTGTAGCCGATGAGCTGCAGCATGTAGGGCGAGCCCTGAGTTGCGCGAGCAGCGTCCAGCCGAAGATTGCCTGGAATATCAAGGTCGAGCTCTTCGAAAGCTCGCTGATAGTAGGCATCCACATCTCCAACTGAAAGCGGTTCGAGCGTGACCTTGCGTGCGCGGTTGAGAAATGTCAGTACGCGGTCGTTGAGTGTCGCGGAGACTGCTCCCGGGAGGCCCGCCATGACGAGCGCGACGTTGAGCCCCTCGCCGACCAGCTCTTGATAGGCGGTGACGAGCTGTCTGATCTCGGGCGAATTGGCCTGGAGCTCATCGATGAGGATGAGGATGCCGTGTCCCTGCTCGGTCAGCTTGCGCGCCAGCTGCGTGAGCTTGAACTGGAAGCTTTTGGTTTCCTGCACATCGCGCGTGAACTCAAGGCCGGCTGAGAAGCCGAAGACGCTCAGGCTGCCGCCCGCAAGTTTGGGGAGCCGATGCTTGTTGGCGTAGGGCTCGCCCGCTTCCTGGATCTTCTCAACAATACGCTCGAGCATATCCTCGGAGGCTACGGTGGGCGTGGCGACAACAAAGCCGAGCTTGCGTGCGCGATCGGCAAGTTCCCACAGCAGAACCGTTTTGCCGCTGCCTCGCTGGCCGAGCATGAGCATGGCTCGGTCTCGATTGCCCGGCTCCTGCTCAAGGCCGGAGATGAATGTCGAAATCACGCTCCCGCGCCCCACCAGATAGGACGGGCGATTTCCAAATGAGGGGGAGAAGATGGTTTCAGTCATGAGTCTCCTTTCCTTTTTTTCCTATTTTTTCCTTTTTTTCCTATTCAGTCAAATATCCCGCCGGCGAAGGCGGCTACGTAGGCCTCATCGGCAAGAACCTCGACATCGCCTGCGACTAGAATCTTCCGTCTCGATCTGTAACATCTAGCGGGCTAAATCGTTTCTACCTGTTACAGATCAAGACAAACCGCCCCCAACCACCACAAAGGTGCCTGTCCCCCTTGTGGTGGTTTGGGCAGGCGGGTATCAAAAAGTGTCAGCTGTGGGCGGTCGCCGGGCCACCGTGTGCGAAAAGAAGTGTCGACCTGTGCCGTTGCCGTTGGTTGGCACCCCGTTTGCGGGGATACTGAAACCACGACAAGCAGCGTATGAAAGGATCGATGCATGGCTTTCCGTAAAGACTTCCTGTGGGGCGGCGCGACGGCTGCCAACCAGTGCGAGGGCGCCTACAACGTGGACGGCCGCGGCCTGGCCAACGTGGACGTGGCTCCGCACGGCCCCGAGCGCTACGCGGTGGTCTCCGGCCAGCGCAAGATGCTCGACTTCGAGGACGGCTATTACTATCCCGCGCAGACCGGCATCGATTTCTACCACCACTACAAGGAGGACATCGCCCTCTTTGCCGAGATGGGGTTTAAGACCTTCCGCATGAGCCTGGCATGGACCCGCATCTTCCCCAACGGTGATGAGACCGAGCCCAACGAGGCTGGCCTGGCCTTCTACGAGGATGTATTCCGCGAGTGCCAGGCGCACGGCATCGAGCCGCTCGTGACCATCACGCACTTCGACTGCCCGATTCACCTCATCAAGGAGTACGGCGGCTGGCGCAACCGCAAGCTCATCGACTTCTACAAGAACCTCGCGACCACGATCTTCACCCGCTACAAGGGCCTGGTGAAGTACTGGCTCACCTTCAACGAGATCAATATGATTCTGCACCTGCCGTTTATGGGTGCCGGTCTGGTCTTTGAGGAGGGCGAGAACAAGGAGGCCGTCGAGTACCTGGCCGCCCACAACGAGCTCGTCGCCAGCGCTTGGGCAACCAAGATTGCCCACGAGATCGACCCCGAGGTCAAGATCGGCTGCATGCTCGCCGCAGGTAGCTACTACCCCTACAGCTGCCGTCCGGGCGATGTGCGCCAGGCGCAGCTCGACAACCAGGACAACTACTTCTTCGTCGACGTCCAGAGCCGCGGCTACTACCCGGCCTATGCCGTCAAGAAGCTCGAGCGCTTGGGCATCGATGTGGGCATGACGGACGAGGACCGCGAGATCCTGGCTGCCAACACCGTCGACTTCATCAGCTTTAGCTACTACAGCACCCGCTGCTCTGCCGGTGCCGATAACCCCGATGTCGAGCGCACCCAGGGCAACGCCTTCGCCGGCGCCAAGAACCCCTACCTGCAGGAGAGCCAGTGGGGTTGGGCCATCGATCCGCTAGGCTTCCGCATTACGCTCAACGACCTGTACGACCGTTATCAGAAGCCGCTGTTTGTGGTTGAGAACGGCCTGGGCGCCAAGGATGTTGTCGAGGAGGATGGCTCCATCAACGACGACTACCGTATCGACTACCTGCGCCAGCATATCGCCGCGATGCGCGATGCGGTGACCGAGGACGGCGTTGACCTGCTGGGCTACACCACCTGGGGCCCGATCGACCTGGTGTCTGCCGGCACGGGCGAGATGTCCAAGCGCTACGGCTTTATCTATGTGGACCGCGACGACGCCGGCAACGGTACCCTCAAGCGTTCCAAGAAGAAGAGCTTTGACTGGTACAAGAAAGTTATTGCTTCTAATGGTGAGGACCTGTCCTAAGGGCACTGAGGCGCTCAACCTTGGGGCTCCAACCCTCCTCGCGTACCTAAGTACGCTACGTCGGGCTTGTCGCTCCCAATCTTGAGCACCTCAGGCCCTTAGGGGGCGGGTCTGGCCGCTGTGAATTTCGCGTGCTCATCCCCATAGCCTCCTGACCAAGGCGCCCGGCGAGTAGTTAATGCTCGCCGGGCGCCTTGCCGTCTGCGGATTTTGGGACATGTGGCCCGCTTTTTGGGCCCGCCTGTCGGTACACTAAAAGCACTATGGGTACCCGCGCACGACATACTGGCCATGCGGCCGCCCGATCCGCGCCCGTAGCGGATCCTAGGGGCGGCAGGCTCTTCGCCATGCCGCGATTCCTGGTTGGCATAACGCATCAGGCGTATCGTCACCGCGTCTTCATTATTGCGGGCGCTATCACCGCACTGTTCCTCATGCTTTTGGCGGTCTTGCCGGCGCTGTTCGCCTTCGAACCCAAACTTTCTAACGTCGTGCCCGCCTATAACGAGGTGTCCGAAGAGGTCGTGGATGCGCTCGTCCATTCGAGCTCTCTCCCGTTGCTTGTCGCCGCAATTGTATTTTCGATTTGGGGCGTATCGGTCTATCTGCGCTGTTTGGACTATGTGTTGCGCCGCCGCCTTGTTGCCATCGCCGCCATCTGCGCCTTGTGGATGATCGAAGTCATTCTCAAGTACAAGTCGTTCACGCCGTTCTATGCCACCGTGCTGTGGTACCTGTACTACGTGCCCATGACGCTCATTCCGCTGCTCTACCAGTTGTGTGGTCTGCGCCTTGCGGGCCTGGAACAACACCGCCTGGGTCGCCGCTACTGCGCCGCGCTGTGGATTGTGGCCATCCTGCTTATCGGATTTGTGCTCACCAACGATTTTCACCAGCAGGTCTTCCACTTTGACCGCACAAGCGACACCTGGAGCAACGACTACACCTACGGCTGGGGTTATTTTGCCGTCCTCGCGTGGACGGCCTTTGACTTCGTGGCCTTTTTTATCCTGGTTGGTCGGTCCTCATCCTTTCGCATCCAGCGTTTCTCGGGCACGGCGGCGCTCGTACTGCTGGGTGGCGCATTCTTTGCCATTTCGTATGCGTTGCGCGTGCCCTGGGCATGGAGGCTCAACTTTTCGCTCGTCTATTGCGTCCTGTGCGTGGTGGCGATGGAAATCTGTCTCGATTGCGGTGTCATTCCGTCGTATCACGACATCGCCGGCATCTTCGACACCTTGCCGCTCGACCTCAAAGTTCTAACGCGCGATCTGCAGGAAGTCTATGCCACGCCGGTGTCAAAGCCAATGCCGGTAGGCGTGCGCGAGGAGTTGCGGACCCAGGAGCACGGCCGCGCCCATGCCTTTGCCGTGGCGTCCGATCCCGATGTAATGTATCGCACCTTTCCGCTGCTGGGTGGATCGGCGCTGCTTGCCCAAGACGTGTCGGAGCTCAACGAGCTTAACCGTGAGCTGGCGCATCGTCGCATGGAGCTGCAGCGTCAAAACGAGCTGCTCGCCGCCGACTACGACCTTAAGACGCATTTGGCAGATCAAGAAGCCGAGACCTTGCTGGTCCAAGACGTGGACCAAGCGCTTGCCCGCGCGCTCGAAGGGATGTACGACCTGCTGAGCTCGCTGCCGCCGTTGACCGACGAAGCGTCTTCGCACGAGCGTTACCGCATGCTGCAGCGCGCCAAGATGCTCGTCGCCTATTGCAAGCGCAAGGGGTCGCTCACGTTGGCACAGCACGGGGAGAGCGGTTTTGATCGCGGCCGCATTCAGCTCATTGCCAACGAGCTCGCAAGCGACCTGCGCACCATCGATATCGATTGCGCCTCGATTATCGCCATACGGCGCCCGCTGCACGCCAGTACGGTAAGCGCCCTGTACGACTGCGTGTATGACTTTGCGTTTTTTGCCTACACCACCGACCATCCGGCGCTTATGTATCACTTGGGCGACCATGACCGATGCAGTGTCGAGCTGCGTGCCACGCTTTTTTCCAACGATGATGAAGATCTTTCGCAGACGCCCGCTGCGCAAGAGCTCGAAAGCGCTCTGCAAGGGCGCAACGTGGCATACCGATTTGAGGGCGAGCCCGGCCAGCTGCGCATGATCGTCTTGATGCCGAGGGCGGGTGAGTGACGATGCAGATTTCGCTCATTCTTCCCCAAATCGTTGCGCTCGATGTTGTCTTTGCCCTGGCTGCGTGTCTGCAGACGATCCACGTCCCGCTCATCGCATCGCGCCGCTCGCCCTATAACCGTAAGGTGATTTGCGCCTACGAGGCGAGCCTTGTGCTTCATCTGATGATTTCGGCGCTTATCCTGTTCGCGTCGTCTGGCTCGCATCTGGTGGCGCCGCTTGACGTTTGCGCCAGGGCAATGGGCGGAGCGTTGTGGCTCAATGCCGCGATCTTTGCCTATGGCGTGGTGCTTATGGTGCACTATCGTCGCCCCGTCATGCTGGTCGAGCTGCTGCTTGTTGTCGCCGTTACGCCGCCGGTGGTGCTTGCCATGGGCTCGGCGTGGACCGTTGTCCTTATCGCAGAGGGAGCGTTCTTCCTGTTCCGTTCCATCGCGGCGCTCTTGATGGACGTCCGTAACCGCCAGGAGGATATCACCGCATTCTCGACGATTGAAACCATCAACGTGATTCCCGTGGGCATTCTGTATCTAGACCCGAGGGGCCGTCCGTTGCTCATGAACCGCTGCATGCGCAAAAACCTGGTGGAACTTCATATGCCAACCGATCTACGCGACATGAGCAGCACATGGAACGACCTGCGCAAACTCAGCATGCAAATGCCCGAAAGCAGCAGGAACCGTGTGCGGATTAATCTGGACCGCTTTGGTGAGGCGCGGGCGGTGGTCGAGGTCTCTCCCGCCGAGATTCGCCTATTTTTGTGCGATCGTGTTATGGTTTCGGGCCGTTCGTTCGAGCGCATTATCGGTCTTGATGTGACAGAGTACGCGCATGCTCATGACCGCTTGGCGCAAGCCAACCACCTGCTTGAGCTTGCGGGCCAAGAGCTCCAAGCCCAGATCGAAGAAGTCAAAAAAGTTGCCGACAATGCGGCCTACCTACGTATGCGCGCCCGCGTTCACGATGTGATCGGGCAGCGCCTGTCCATTCTTCATCGCTATTTGGAGGAGGGGCGTCTGGACGATGAGTCGCTCGAGCAGATTGACCCGTTGCTGCGCTCAATCGCCGCCGATTTGCGCAGTGGCGGTGCCAGCGAGCCTGCAGAGCAGCTGGGTGATATCGTCCATGCTTTTGGCCTGGTGAGTGTGCAGATCGATGTTGAGGGTGCGCTGCCTGAGGACGCGCGTGTCGCGGCGGCCTTTTTGCAGATTATCCGCGAGGCCTCGACCAACGCCACCAAGCACGCGCAGGCCCACCAGGTCCATGTGCACCTGTGGCAGGAGGAGTCGAACGGATGCGACATCGCGCGCATGACCATCTCTAATGACGGCGCGCCGGCCCCCGTATCGTATCGCGAGGGAACGGGTATCCCTGGTATGAGGCATGTCGCACGGAATCTGGGCGGCAGCCTTGAGGTCCATGCCGCCCCACCCTTTACGCTTACGGTATCCATTCCGCTTAACACCAACGCCACGTCCCAAAGGAGAAGCTCATGATCCGCGTGTTGATCGTCGAAGACCAGGCCATTCTGCGCGAGAGCCTGGCGCGCTCCGTTGGCGACCAGCTCGATATGACTGTTGTTTCCGCCATCGCCGATGCCTCCGAGGCCTTGGGTGTCGCGCTCAAGGAGCGCCCGGACATGATACTGATGGACGTATGCACCGAGCATGATTCCAACGGCATCGTGGCGGCGGCGCGTATCAAGGAGCAGCTGCCCGAGTGTCGCATCATTATCATGACCGGCATGCCCGAGATCACCTTTGTCGATCAGGCTCGCGAGGCGGGCGTCGATAGCTTTGTGTACAAGAACGTCGGTATCGACGAGCTGTTCGCCGTGATGCGCTCCACGCTGGCGGGCTATTGCACGTTTCCCAAGCCGCCCGAGAGCATTTTTTCGGGCACGGCAGCTCTCGACGATGTCGAGCTGTCGATCCTGCGCCTTGCCTGCGAGGGCAAAAGCCGCCGCGAGATCGCGGCCGAGCTGTTTATGAGCGAGGGCACCATCAAGCGTCGCATCTCGGAGATCCTAAGCAAGACCGGCTACGACAACATCATGCGTCTTGCCGTGCACGCGGTAACGGAGGGCAGCATCGTTCCCAATATGGAGCGCTAGCGCTCGTTACGCATCGGCATAAAAACGGCGGGGCCGCAGGATTAACTCCTGCGGCCCCGTCTGGTGTGCGCGGATGCGTCCGCCAATCCGCGGCTGTCGTGGTCTGCCGTTACGCGATGGTTGCGCTGTAGGAGGCGACGTCCTCGTAGGAATCGGTCAGGTAGGCGTCGATGCCGATGGTCGTGTTGACCAGGTCGTCAAGGCTGTCAAGCTCGCCGTTCGAGAACGTGAATTCCTCGGTGGCGTTGGTGCCGGGCATCAGGTGAGCCGAGAACCAGGGGTCCTTCATGGTGCCGTTGACATTGGTCTTGCCGGAGGGAGCGTAGAAGGTCAGGTCCTTGTCGCTCTTGTTGGTGATGTTAACGACAAAGCCGATGTCGCCCCAGTCGTCCTTGAACTTCTCGGTGATGGTGATGGTGCACAGATCGTCATCGGCGACGGTGACGGCGGGGGAGATTTCGACGCTCTGGACATCGTCGTCTTCGACGGCCTCATCGATCTCCTCTTCCTTCTCGGCGTTCTCGCGATCCTTCTTCACCGTACCGGACAGATCCTTGTTGGACTTCGTAAAGATAAGCTTGTCGCCATCCACCTCGAGGACGAGCTTGTCGTCCTTGAGCTTCAGGTCGTGCGACTCATCTTCGGCGGTAATCGTTACGGTGGTGGCGTCCTTGGCCTCCCATTTCAGGTCGGCGACCTCAAGGAACATGTCGAGAACGCCCGTGCCGTCTTCGTCGAGGATCAGGATACAGTTGAGGCCCCACTCCTTGAGCATATCCATGTACTCATCGGTGAGCTCTTCGCCGTCCAAGGTTCCACCCGAGTACTGCCAGCTGCCGACGAAGTTGGCCTTGGGGTCTTTGCCGCCGCCGCTGCAACCCGTCAGGGCAAAGGCGAGCGCCAGGACGCATGTCAGGAATGCGAGTACGGACTTTTTGAACGTTGTCTTCATGGTGTCCTCCTTTATCGAACGAAACCCATAGAAGCAAATGCGGGGGTGGCGGACCTCCCCGCCAATTACCAGGTAGAGGGGCTAGGGCCTGGGCGTTCCGCAGTTGCTGCAGAACTTGCCGCCGTTTTCGCTGCCGCAGTTGGGGCAGAACCACTTGGTCGGTGCCGGGGCGGGTGCGGGACTGCCACACTCGGGGCAGAACTTGCCGGTGTTGGTGGCACCGCAACTGCAGGTCCACGTGCCGGCCGCGGGGGCAGCGGCAGGAGCCGGTGCGGGGGCGGGTGTCGGAGTCGGCTGTGGGGCGGCCTGCTGCTGTGCCTGGCCGGCGGCGAACAGCTGGCTGGCGTTCATGCCGCCCATGCCGCCCGCCATGCCCATGCCCATGAAGCCTGCCATCGCGCCGTTGGGGTTGGCGGCTGCTGCGCGCATCGCATCGCTCTGGGCGCTGGCGATGTTGGCGGCTGCCATGGTGGGATCGCGCATGACCGCGGCCTTCTGCAGGTCCTTGATCATCTGCTCGTCTTCTTGCGAGGCGACGATGGAGTTAACACCAAAGCTCACGATCTCGACACCACGCAGGTCGCGCCAGTCGGCGGAGAGGACCTCGTTGAGCGCGCGGGCGAGCTCGGTGGTGTGGCCGGGGATGGCACTGTAGCGGATGCCCATCTCCGAGATCTTGGCAAAGGCGGGCTGCAGGGCGGTGAGCAGCTCGGACTTAAGCTGGCTGTCGATCTTATCGCGCGTGTAGCTATCGGTCACGTTGCCGCACACGTTGGTGTAGAACAGCAGCGGGTTGGTGATGCGGTACGAATACTCGCCGTTGCAGCGAACGGAGATGTCGACATCCAGGCCAATGTTGTTATCGACCACGCGGAAGGGCACAGGCGAGGCGGTGCCGTACTTGTTGCCGATGATCTCCTTGGTGTTGATGAAGTAGACGTGCTGGTCCTTGCCTGCGTCGCCGCCAAAGGTAAAGCGGCTGCCGATATTGGCGAACGTCTCCTTGATGGAGTCGCCCAGGTTGCCGCTAAAGACGCTCGGCTCGCTGCCGGTGTTGAAGACGAACTCGCCAGGCTCCAGCGCAACCTCGATGATCTTGCCGTTTTGCACCACGAGCATGCCCTGGCCGTCGTTGACGGCGATGACCGAGCCGTTGGAGATGACGTTGTCCTCGCCGCGCGTGTTGGAGCTGCGGCCGCCGGTGCGCTTACTGCCCTTGCAGGCCAAGACGTCAGCGGGCATCGATTCGCAATAGATAAATTCCTTCCACTGGTCGGCCATGACGCCGCCGGCAGCGCCCAATCCAGCTTTTAAGAGTCCCATGGTGATCTTCCTTTCTCGTCAAAGGCCGGGTGGTATTGGTCAGAATGGCTAATCGTCCTTGTTGTCCTTCATGACAACGGTGGTCTCGGTGTGGCTGAAGGTGTCGTGCTTCTCGGTCAAGTCGAGCTTGCCACAGTAGCAATCGGCGTGGGTGGCCTCGTTGGCCGTCTTGAGCTGGCCCACCAGCAGCACGTCTGCGATGATTACGATGATTAGCGGCGCGACGATGTTGATGAGGATGCCCTCGACATCAAAGGTGAGGTAATCCGGATCGAAGGCATTCCCACCCATAAAGAGAATCTGGGAGAGGACAAACCCGATCACAAAGAACAGCACCGAGGCGATGGCGAGCTTGGGCTTGGAGCAGGGGAGCTTGCCGACCATGCGACCGGTCTGGCCGTTCATGGCAAACAGGTAGCTCTTGCCGTTCCACGAGGTGGAGAGCATCCAGACGGGGAACAGGGCGTAGTCGCTGTCTTCCCAGGTGTAGTCGAGCTGCTTGCTTTCGACCGTGGCGTCGTCATACTCGTCGACGACGGTCTCGCGCAGGGCCGAGATCGTACTTTCTTCCATACGACGCTCGGCGCGCGCCTTGCAGATTTCGCAATCCTCGTCGTAGCGGTTGGCGATGTAGCCGGGCATATACGCGACCGAAAACGGGCGCAGGGCGTCGTAGTCAAATGGCTCGATGGCGTCC
This sequence comes from Collinsella aerofaciens, assembly GCF_005845035.1. Lineage (GTDB taxonomy): Bacteria > Actinomycetota > Coriobacteriia > Coriobacteriales > Coriobacteriaceae > Collinsella > Collinsella aerofaciens_I. The sequence goes on from NZ_SPFO01000009.1 coordinate 61,893, forward strand.
ATGTGGCCGTCGGGCATCTTGGACGATCCGTCGACGGGCACGCGCTCAAACGAGATATTGCCTTTACGGTAGGCGTCGTAGTGGTCGGTGGTCGTGACGGTGCGATCGGATTCCTCAGTCACGGTCTCGTTGGTCGCATCAAAGCACACTTCGCCGTCCACGCGGGCGCCGTAAAGCCAAAACGGCACGTAAACGCCTTGGACTTCGTCGATATGGTTGCCGGTGACAAAGCTCTTGGGCAGCAAGATCTTGCCCTTGTAGTGTTCCTTGAGTGCGGCCGTGACGTCGTCGCGACCGAGCTTAAACGGAATCACCAGGTCGGGTGAGAAGTCGCCCGAGAGCTGGCCGGGTGCCACGGCGGAGTTGCCGCAGTACGGGCAGGTGGTGACGGCGACGGTGCCGTCGGACACGAGCTCGGCGCCGCACGACGAGCAGATGTAGCCGGCGTTTTGAGCCAGCTCCTGCACGGCATCGTCGACAGCAGGCTTGGGGGCCGCGGCTGCGGCATCGGCTTTGGCATCTGCCTTGTCCTGGCGCTCGCGATAGAGGGCCTCGACTTCTTCGACTTCAAAACGCGAATCGCAGTAGTCGCAGACGAGCTTTTGCTCGGCACTGGCAAAGTGAAGGGGGCCGCCACACGCGGGGCACTGATAGTTGACACTCTCGAAGGCCATGATCGGTCCTTTCCGTGCCGGAGACTATGCGCCGATGGCGCCGCCGCAGTATTCGCAGCGCCCGCTGGCATCGGGAATGGTGGTTGCACCGCAGAAGGGACAGGTGACCGCGGTCTTGGGGGCCTTGGCGGCCACGACACTGTCGCGCGTTTCCTGACGCAGCTGCACCAGCGCGTCGCGGACCTCGGTTGCCTGGCGCTTGGCCTCGCGGTATTCGATGGAGCCGCGCTGATCGATGGTGGAGTCGTTCACGCGCAGGTTGATCTCGGTAAAGTACGGCGTGTTGACGTGGATGGTCAGGTTAAAGTCGTAATCCAGGTCGTAGCGCGGCGGGTTATAGCTCTCGCGCTCGCCGTCCTTGGTCTCGCGATAGATCTCGGTGCGATGCTCGTCGATATCCATATCGCAGCCGAGTACCTGCGAGAACTCGATGATGTCGGGATTGGCGTCGCGCCAGCGGCTCTGTGAAGTGATGATCAGCAGGCCCGCGTCCTCATCGAGCATGATGTTGGTGCGCCCGGCAGAGAGCGTGCGCGTGGGGTTGAACGAGGCCAGGCGCTCGGCATTAGCCTCGCGGTAGGCGAGTTGCTCGCGGATATCGTCCGCGGTGCTGGAACGGTAGCCGTGGAAGTAGGGGGAGAGCTTGCCGGCGCACTCTTTGCACAGGTAGCCCTCGCTGATCTTGGTCTTTCCCAAAAGTCCCAGCTCGGTACCGCAAATCGCGCACTCTTTCTTCTCGAACATCTTGTCAAAGAAGCCCATGGCTGCCTCCCATCAACAGGTAGCGTGTGTCACTTTTGATGATGGGGGAGTGCGCGATCTTTCACGATACCCAGACGGCTCAAGGAGTCTCCACAACTGGGACACATGGCCCATTTTTGACTAGTCGTTGGGGACGTTCTTAAACGACTAGTCGCCGGGGACACTCATTGGGGACGTACTTAAATGAGTGGCAGTTGGGGAGACTCCATGCCGAATGTGGCGGCTGCCGAATGTGGGTGCCGTCCTTGCTACGCCACGGTCACGGCGACCTGGGCGTAGCGGCTGCAGGGGCGCTCGGTGCGCGTCTGCACGGTGAGGGTGAGCACAAAGCGGTCGCCGGGCTGCGCGTCGGCGGGCACGATAAAAGTGGTGCTCACCGTGCATTCCTGCCACACCGAAAGATCCTGCACGCCTGCATAGCTCGACGGGTCCATGGCGACATCCCAATGTGCATCAAAGCCCTTGCCGTCGGGGTCGACGATGGTCGCTGCAAGGGCGACGCGCTCGCCTGCTGTGGCACTGCGGTCGGCCGTGGCCTCGACAACACGTGCCGGATGCGAGCAGATGGCCGGATCATGAGCACACCATTGCGCGCGGGCGGCGAAGTCTTCCTGATAGGCGCGCAGGTAAGGATTGAGGTTGCTGCTCGCGGGTGTACCCAAGGCGGCAAAACCAGTGGGTGCGTCCGAGTCGGGGTGACCGTCGAGGAACATGCGGCCGAGCAGTGTGTCGAAGCCGCGGTCATCGATACCGCGCAGGCCAAACGGCAGCAGCGGAATATAGGTCATGCTGTCGCCTTCGCCCATAAAGTCGCAGCGCTCAAACTGCATCGCGGGCACGCCTTCTAGACCCCAATCCAGACGGGCATGCTTGCCAAACTGAAAGCGCTCGGGCTCGTTTTCGTAGACCTTGCCATCGCCATAGAGCATATAGCGCGCCATGAGGGGGCCGTTGCCCTGCGTGAGATTCTGCTCGGGCCAAGGAGCCTGAAACAACGGCAGCGAATCGGGCTGCGCCATCTTGGCGTCGACATAGCCGCCATACATATAGGGCACGCGCCAAAAGATGAGCTCGGGAAAGAGCTCGCGTCCATGGTCGAGCCATGAGTTGTCCTGCCCTATGCCATCGGCAACGCCCATCACGCGCACCTTCTGATAGACCCGCTGCTGCACGGCGGGCCATTCGGGCGTGGCGCGATAACGCTCGGCGATGCTCATGAGGGCGCGAACGATGGTGTTCATGCCGCCCCAGCTGAGCAGCCATAACGTACGCGGATCATCATCCAAAATCGCCTGCGCAATTACGCGAGACCCCTCAGTTTCCTCAGTCACATCACCCTCAAAGGCAACATTTCCCACAAAGGTGCGCTCGATCATCTGGGCGGGCGAGGGAAATGGCGGCTCGCCAGCGGCGTTCGCATTCGCCTGCAACTGCGGCCAAGCCTGGGCATACTCATTGCTCCAGAGACTCTCAATCCAATGTTCGGGAAACGGACGATACTCACGAAGCTCCCCGGCCAGCGGATCGGGCTCATGAGGCACAACAGCCCACTCGTAAGAGCGACGCCCCTTAGTCCGCCAATGCGAATTAACCTCGCCGAGCGTATGGACGCCATCGCCAAGAAAGTGATACTGCGAAGCCGTATACACCACAGCCTGAACATCAAGCACATTAAGATACAGAGCCAAATGAACGAGCGAGTTCATATCGTCGACTTCCATATCAGTAGTAACAATCACCCGAGTTAACTCTTGGGACATAGGAACAGCTCCAATCAAAATCAATTCAGCCAGTTACGCGCAAGGCAAGACGGGACCCACGCCCCCATCGCCGCCGACCCGGCGTGCTGCCGGAAGCGCCCGGCCAGGGCCAACGACAATGGCAACGCAGCGGGGACCGGGGCTTAGTTTTGCAAACATTCCGCAGGGGGCATGGGCCGGCGCAGCGCGAAGCGCAAGGCGCCGGCCCATGCATGCCCGAGGACGTTTGCAAAACTAAGCCCCGGTCCCCGCGCCGGGATGGATTATCTATTGACCCTGGCCGACCACTCCCAGCAGCCCACCGGCTCGCCGTCGATGAGTACGTTGCCCCCGTCGAAGTCTTGATAACACAGGTCGTTGAATTGGTGGATCCACACGCCGTGGTTGAACGTCTTCTTAGGCGAGCCGTCGGCCTCGCGATACACGCCGGTCAGGTCCTCGACATGGCTAAAGTAGGTGAGGTGCACGTTGGCTCCGGCGTCACGCAGGCGCGCCGTGAGCGGCAGCACGGTCTGTTGCGGAGACACGAGCTCGTCGCCCTTGGAGTGCGTAAACCACAGCGGCGTCTTGGCGAGCGCAGCTACGTCCTCGTCGGTGGCGTTGTACCAGGGGGCACAGCAGGGAAGGCCTGCCGCGAAGAAATCGGGGTAGTCGGCGCACAGGCGCAGGGTCATAAAGCCGCCGTTGGAAAGGCCGGCGACCACGATGCGGTCGGTGTCGATTCGGTCGGCGTGCTCGGCGACAAACTCGTCGATGAGTGCCTTGAGCACGGGGGAGTAGATGCTCTGGTTGGAGTGACCGAGCTGTTCGGCGCCGTTATCCATCCAAAACGTGGGCGACTGCGGCACGAGCACCCAGGCAAAGCCGCCAAAGTAGCGCTGGATCTGGCGCTGCGAGAGGGCAGTCACGCGGTTGCCGATATAGGCGCGCGCGGGGCCCTCGCCTTGCGTGGAACCCTTGCCTTCACCGGCGCCGTGCAGGTACACCACGAGCGGGGCCTTTTGGGGCACGACCATGGCCTCGGGCGCGAAGGGATTGAAGCAGGCCGAGTCCTCTGCCTTAAAGCTGGGCTCAAAGAAGCCGTACTCGAGTGCGATGCCATTGACGGCGGTCTTTTGTACGGCATTGCTCCAGCCCTTGAGCGCGGGGCAGATGTCGCCGCGACAGGTATCGAAGACCAGGCCGCAGGTGGGGTCGTCGCCGTCGTTGCCGGGAAGAGCCGCGAGCTGCGTGATGCGCAGCTGGTCATCGAGCATGCGCGAGCCCAGGACGCTGCCTTCGATCTTTTTGGTCAGGCGCTGCTCGGCGACCTCGAGTGCCACATGGGTGCCCACGGCGAGCTTGCGGCCGTTCTCGTCGCACGGATACGCGGCGAGAACGTCGATGTAACCCACGGAGGGCGCGGCATGGTCGGCGCCGTGCTCCTTGCGCATCAGGACCTCGCCCGTGCGCTCGTGACGCTCTGCATATATATGGAAAGTGTTCGCATCGATATCGTTGGCGCGCACGGTGCAGGGCAGGTCGAGAACGACCTTGCTGATCCAGGGGCCAAAGTCGCCCAAGGTGGTGACGGTTGCGTAGGTACACGATTTGAGTTCCATGAGCTGCCTCCTTTGTGTCGCAAATACTAAACAATCGCGGCAATACAATCTAAACATGTTTAGTGTAAAGCAGAATTAGAGAATAAGCAGATGAACTCGGTAAACGGTCAAATCAAACACTCAATGAACTACTAAACACTCGTTTACTACTATCTAGCAGGGCTTTTGTTGATGAGTCAACAAGGAATTTGGGTGACAGATTATATAAAATCCCACGTAGACGGCCATTTATAAATAAACAGCACTATATGTAATGCCTTGGCATTCAATTACGTTCACCCCCGATTTCCTACCGTTCACCGGACTGCAAACGGCAAAACTGCCACAAATTCAACGCTGCGTGTAAACTAAGCGCTGTAAACGTTCAGTAAACAGATTGTTTACGACAGCGTATCCAAGGGTTCGGTAACCGTAAGGGGTTATAGTCACCGGGCCAAAGGCGTGCCTGCGCCCAAGCGATTAGGCACACGATGATATGGGGAGGGGTCCCATGGCAGTAGATAACAAGCAGATTGCCACCGATGTCCTCGAGCTCGTGGGCGGTGCGGAAAATGTCACCGTCGCCACCAACTGCATGACGCGCCTGCGTCTGACGCTCAAGGACAACAACAAGGCCGACGTGGAGAAGATCAAGAAGGTCAAGGGTGTTCTGGGCTGCCAGTTCGCCGGCAGCCAGCTCCAGGTCATCATCGGCCAGAACGTGCCCAAGGTGCTCGCCGAGTTCGTCGCCATGTCCGGCGTCAAGCAGGGTGCCGCGGTCGACGAGAACCTCGACGCTCCTAAGGAGAAGTTCGAGCTCAAGAACCTGCCCAATATCATCCTCGACTATCTGTCGGGCTCCATGACCCAGCTGATTCCGCTGCTCATGGCCGGCGGTCTGTTCCGCACCATTGCCGCGGTTCTTGGTCCCACCATGCTCGGCGTTATCTCCGATACCGATCCGACCTATACGTTCCTCTACACCACCCTGTACGAGGCCACGTTTACCTTTATCCCCATCTACCTGGGCTATGCCGCCGCTAAGAAACTCGGCGCCACCCCGGTGCTCGGCATGCTCCTCGGCGGCGCCCTCATGGCCCCGTCTGTCGTGAGCGTCGCTACCCAGGAGGGCGGCGGAATCATTTCCGTCTACGGCATCCAGATCGCTGCTGCCAACTACCAGCAGTCCGTCCTGCCGATCATCCTTTCGGTGCCGGTCCTCTACTTCATCGAGAAGTTCTTTAAGAAGGTCATGCCCGACGTGCTGTCCACGGTCTTCACGCCGTTCTGCACCATGATTGTCACGATCCCCATCGCCTTCATCGTCCTCGCTCCCATCGGTAACGAGCTCGGCAACGTCATCGCCAATGCCCTCTTTGGTCTTGCCGACCTTGGCGGTATCGGTATCCTGATCGTCATGGCCATCCTCGGCGCCTTCTGGCAGCTCTTCGTGGTCTGCGGCATGCACATGCCCGTCATCCTGCTCGCTCAGGTTCAGATCATCGCCGCCGGCTACGATCCCTTCGTCTTCGTTTCCACCAACTGCGCTATGGCCGCCGTCTGGGGCTGCGCCTTCGGTGCCTTCCTCAAGATGAAGAACCCCGACGAGAAGGGTCTTGCCCTGGGCTACGTCATCTCCGCCATCGCCGGCGGCGTCACCGAGCCCGCGCTCTTCGGTATCCTCATGCGCTTCCGTCGCACCATGCTCGGTATGTTCATCGGCGGTGCCATCGGCGCTGTGTTCTCCGGCCTCATGGGTGTTACCTACTACTTGGCCGGCGGTGCCTCCAACTTCCTGGTCTTCACCAACTACCTGCAGGGTGGCCAGATGAACACCGTCTGGGCTATCGTCGGTATGGCAATCTCCTTTGTCATCGCAGCTGCCGTCGTCTTTGCCACTGGCTTCTCCAAGGAGGAGCTCGCCGAGATGGAGGCCTAAGGCCAAACCATTCGGTCACATACGACCTTACCTACACGACAGGGCCCCGTCAGGCGCAAGCCCGGCGGGGCCCTTCTTACAAGGTAGACTGATTGGGATGGGAGGTGCCCGCCCACAAGGGCTTGCTAAACGACGGAGGCTTTCGCGCGGGGTTACCGCGAAAGAATCTGCCGGTTCGCAACTCCTTTATCAAACGAAAGGACATGCAGATGAGTTTGGGAAAGCTGACCGTTAACGGTCGTCAGGACGGCTTTTTGTGCGAGGGCAAACCGTTCTTTTGGTTTGCCGATACGTGCTGGAGCGCGTTTACGAGCATTACCGAGGCCGATTGGGACTACTATCTGACCCGTCGCGCCGAGCAGGGCATGAACGTGCTGCAGATCAACACGCTGCCGCAGTGGGATCGCTGCTGCCCCGATCTGGGCATTTGGCCCTATGCCAGCGAGGACGGCGTGCATTTTGATTGGTCCCGTCCCAACCAGGCGTACTGGGATCGCGCCGCTGCCATGTGTCGCGCTGCCGTCGAGCATGGCATTCGTCCGGCGCTCGTACTTATGTGGTGCAACTACGTGCCCGGTACCTGGGGCGCCAAGATTGCCGAGCATTGCGGTGCCGAGGTTATGCCGCGCGAGGAGGTCCGTGCCCACGTTGCCCGCGTCGTCGAGAACCTGGGCGAGTTCGACCCCGTCTACGTGGTGACGGGCGATACCGACTTTACCAGCGACGAGGCGATCGCCTATTACGAGGACGCCCTCGACGAGGTCATCAAACGCGCGCCCGAGGCGTTGCGCACCATGCATATCAACCGCGGCAACCGTACCATCCCGGCACAGTACCTGGATCGCTTGGACTTTTACATGTTCCAGCCCGGTCATAACTACGAGGGCCAGCCCGAGGCATGGCGCCTGCCGCAGGACTTTATCGCCAACTACCCCAAAAAGCCGATGGTCAACTCCGAGCCCTGTTACGAGCAGATGGGTGCGTCGCGCAACGTGTACTGGCGTTTTACCGCGCAGGACTGCCGCGCGAGCGTGTGGTCGTCGATCCTTGCCGGCGCCAGCGCGGGTGTGACCTATGGCGCGCACGGTGTTTGGAACTGGCAGACCAGCAAGAGTCAGGGCTCGGTGCTGGGCGAGGGCTTCGACATGCCGTTCCGCTGGCAGGAGTGCCTGCAATTTGCGGGCGTTTGGGACTTTGGCGCGATCGAGCACGTGCTTGCCGGTCTGGGTGCTACGGCTGGCGACGACGCACTTGCCGTGGTCCCCGCGCAGGAGCTTCTCGATGATGCACGCGAGGCCATTCGCGTGGCGCGCGTTGGCGATCGTGTCGTCACGTACCTGCCGCGCACCACGGCGCTCAAGTTTAAGCTCGACGGTGCATGCGGCTGGACGGCGACGGTCCTCGACATGGAGGACAAGCGCATCGCTAAGCTGCCCGTCCGCGACAACGGTGACGGCACCGTGCGCGTGGCTCAGCATCCCTTTGAGCACGACGCCCTGGTGATCCTGACCCCCAGGCGCTAACGGCTCTTCTCCAACATTTACAATCCAGCCCCTTTCATTCCGCCGCACTCATTGGGGACACTCATTGGGGACAGACTTAAATGAGTGGTCATTGGGGACGTTCTTTGGGAGGGCAGTTTGCGTGGCGGTTATGTGGCCCACGGTGAGACCTACGTCGGCGATATGTTGCTTCGTCTGACCAAAGTAGAGGCGTAAAACAGAGAGATAATCGGCTCCAGGCGCGATTTACCGCATGACCATCATAAGGGGACAGCCCCTGTGGTGGTCGTGGCGACGCGCGTCCGGGGCCATGGCGCGTGAGGGGCGAATATGCAGGAGTTCTTTGGAATCGATGTGGGCGGTACGGCCGTTAAATGGGCTGTGCTGGGCGAGGATTTTTCCATCCGCGAGCGCGGGAGCCTGTCGACGGGCTTTACCACGGCTGAGGAGACGGTTTCGGCGCTAATCGGGTTCGTCGAGCCGTACCGTGAACGCGTGAGCGCCGTAGGCGTGAGCGCACCCGGCGGTATCTACGAGGGAGATGTCACGGGAACGATCCATCGCGGCGGTGCGCTCACGTTTATGGACGGCTGCCCACTGGGAAAGCTCATGCGCGAGGCGCTGGGGGTGCCGGTTGCCGTCAATAACGACGGTAAGTGCTGTGCACTCGGTGAGTATGCGGCTGGCGCCCTGCGCGGGACGCGTTTTGGCGTGGTGCTCGCTATCGGCACGGGCATCGGCGGCGGTATCGTCCTCGACGGCAAGGTCCTGCGCGGCGCGCACTGCTTTGCAGGCGAGTTCAGCTTCTTGCGCAACGATGTCACGACTGCCGCGAACATGGGAAACTCCTTTGCCGATTCGGGTGGTTGGCGTGCGCTCCGCGATGCTGCCGTTGCCGAGAAGGGGCTGCCTGCGGGTTCTCCGGTGGACGGCCGCCGCGTCTTTGAGTGGATCGCGGATGGCGACAAGGCGGCACAGCGCGCGCTCGACCGCTACGCTCGTGCCTTTGACGGACAGCTCATCAACCTGCAGGCCGTGCTCGACCCCGAGGTCTTTGTGATCGCAGGCGGCATCTCGTGCCATCCCGAGCTCGTCGATGCCCTGCGTGCGCAGATGCCGCTGGCCCTCGCGGGTTACGAAGGGACCCTTGCCGGCATTCCCGTGCCGCAGATTAAGGTGGCCGAGCTCGGCAACGACGCCAACCTTTACGGTGCTGTCCAGGAGGCCATTCGCCTGGTGTAGCGTGAGCCAAACGAGGCTGTCAAAAAAAGATAAAGGCCGGCGTAAAGCGCCCCCATTCCCTTAGCACAGGAAATGGGGGCGGTTTAATTTGAGGCGGGACTTTTTGACCGCTTGATGGGTCGCGCGTCACAGCAGCTCGCCGTGGCGGGCGATGTAGCGGCGCTTTGCTAGCTGGGTGAGCGCGATGTAGGCGGTGACGATGCCGACGAGCAGTGCGAAAAAGCTCGTGGGCAGCGTCGTAAGGCCGAGCGCATCGGCGATGGGGCTTGCCGGCAGCCAGGTGACGAGCGCCAGGCCTAGTACGGTGAGAGCGCACAGCGCGGACGCGGCGTGGTCGCGCAGGCTCGGCAGGCGCGGGGAGCGCAACATGTGGACCACGAGCGTCTGCGACCACATGGACTCGACAAACCAGCCGCTCTGGAAGATTGCGGCGAAGGTCGTCATACCCGCGGCGTTGCCCGCGGCGGCAAGCTCGGACCAGCTTGCGCCCACGGCGGCGGGGCACACCACAAAGAAGAGCGCGGCGAAGGTCACGATGTCAAACAGCGAGCTCACGGGGCCCAGCTCGAGCATAAAGCCCTTGATGGACGCGGCGTCCCAGGCGCGCGGGCGGGCAGTCCAGGCGTCGTCGACGGTATCCCACGGCAGCGCGATGCACACGATCTCGTAGACCAGCGACAGCAGTACCAGCTGCAGGGCGCTCATGGGCAAAAACGGCAAGAACAGGCTCGCGACGGTCACGGACAGCACGTTGCCAAAGTTGGAGCTCACTGTGGTCTTGAGGTACTTGAGCAGGTTGCCGTAGGTGCGGCGGCCTTCGATGATGCCGCGTTCGAGCACGCCCAGGTCCTTCTGAAGCAGGATGATATCGGCGGATTCCTTGGCAATGTCGACGGCCGAATCGACCGAGATGCCGCAATCGCTCGCACGCATGGCGGCGGCGTCGTTGATGCCGTCGCCCATAAAGCCCACGGTGTGGCCGAGCAGCTCGCGCATGACGCGCACCAGGCGTGCCTTCTGCAGTGGCGAGAGCTTGGCGAAAAGGTGAGTTATCTCGGCGCGCTCGGCAAGTTCGGCGTCATCGAGTGCATCGATCTCGGAGCCGAGCAAGACGTTGCTCGCGTCGATGCCGATCTGCTCGCAGACGGTGGCGGCGACGCGATCGTTGTCGCCGGTCAGGACCTTTACCGCCACGCCCTTGGCTTCGAGGGTGGTGACGGCGCCCGCGGCACTTGCTTTAGGTGGATCGAGGAAGGCCAAAAAGCCCATCAGCACCATGTCGCATTCGTCGGCGATGCCAAACTCGCCCACGCAGCGCGGATTGGTTTTCTGCGCCACGGCAATTACGCGTAGGCCCTCGGCGTTAAGCCCGGCGACCTGCTTGCGAATCTGGGCGAGCCTGTCTTTGGTGAGCGGCTGGGCGATGCCATCGACCTCGACAAAGGAGCAGATCTCGAGCATTTCCTCGGCAGCTCCCTTGGTAACCATCTGGGTTTTGCCCTGGGCGTCGGCTACAACTACGCTCAGGCGACGGCGCGAGAAATCGAAGGGCACCTCGTCGACCTTGGTATAGCGGTCGCGCAGGCTCTGACCCAGCATGGAATCGGGTGCGACGGTCGAGGGCGTCACGTCGGCACGGTCGATTACGGCCAGGTCGATAAGGTTCTTGAGGCCGGTCTGGAAGAAGCTGTTCAAAAACGCATGACGCAGCACGCGTGCGTCCTCGTTGCCGTCGGTGTTGAGGTAGCGCTCGAGCACGATGCGGTCTTCGGTGAGGGTGCCGGTCTTGTCGCAGCACAGGACGTCCATCGCGCCGAGGTTTTGGATTGCCGGCAGCTCCTTGACGATAACCTGGCGGCGGGCGAGGTCCTTGGCGCCCTGCGACAGGCTCGTGGTCACGATGACGGGGAGCATCTGCGGCGTGATGCCCACGGCCACGCTCGTGGCGAACAGCAGCGCGTCGATGACGTTGCCCTTGGTGGCGGCGTTGATGGCAAAGACGGCCGGCGCCATAACGAGCATGAGGCGTACGAGTAGCATGGAGACGCTCGAGACACCGCGGTCAAACGCGCTCTTCTCGCCGCGCCCGTTGAGCATCTTGGCGATGCTGCCCAGGTAGGTGTCCGAGCCGGTGGCAACGACAAGCGCCATGGCGGTGCCGTTTTGCACGGAGGTGCCGGTAAAGACGATGTTCTTGCAGGCGGAGAGCGGCAGCGCGGAGCCGTCGGCACCCTCGACGACGGTGATGGCAGCTGTCTTCTCGACGGCCTCGCTCTCGCCGGTGAGCGCGGACTCGATCACAAACAGATCGCGCGCGGTGATGATGCGGGCATCGGCCGGCACCATATCGCCGGCAGAGAGACGGATCACATCGCCGGGGACGAGCTCGTCGAAGGGGATCTCGACGCGCTCGCCGTCGCGCAGGGCGGTGCAAGTGTTGGAGACCAGGTCCTTGAGGGCCTCTGCCGCATTGCCGCTGCGGGCTTCCTGGATAAACTTCATGCCGCCCGATACCAGCAGCATGATGCCGATGACGATGACCGTGGAGGGGTCGCGCTGCGGCTCGGGCACGGCGAGCACGTCGATGTAGAGCGAGACCAGCGCGAGCGCGGCGAGGATGCCGGCGAAGGGATCGATGAACGCGTCGGCGATGCGGCGGGCGAGCGTCTTGGTCGGTGCCTCGATGGTGCTGGGGCCGGAGGCGTCCAGGCGCTCGGTTGCCTGCTCGGCGGTGAGGCCGTTTGCCGTGGCGTCAAGCAGTACGAGGGCGTCCTCGGCGCTATGGGTGGCGGCGAATATGGTGTTCTTGGACAGGCCGGTGTGAGCGGCAGGGCGCGCCGTGCGGCGGCGCCTGGAGATAGCTTCGAGTACCGTGGCGGTTTTGAGCATCAGCATAGGGTCCTCCTTGTTGAAGGGAGTTAGCGTACGTGTCGTATTTGCTTCAAAAAACCTAGATGTCGCTCACGTCAAGCTCGCGAACCACCACAAAGGGGACAGGCACCTTTGTGGTGGTTTTGACGATCGGTTCGTGGCGCTTATGCGAATACGGAATCCTCACGGCGTGCCGAGGGCGACATGCAGGTTTTTCGACTAGGACTGCCTTCCATGGCACACCTCCTTAAGGCCGGGCGCAGCGCGCTTTGGGTATCTCGTACCCGTTTCAATCCGCCCGTATTCTTGATGAGGGGTTTTGACATGTCAACCCCCATTGTTCAGAAAACCATCGTCTCCGACAAAGCTCTTACAGAATGCCGTGGCCTCAAAGCGCGCCCGCATCGACGCCCTGCCTGCGCTAAACTGGAGAGCACGTACGCGATTACGAGAGGAGCCCGCATGGAGGCTTACAAGCAAGAGTTCATCAAGTTTATGGTCGAGTCCGACGTCCTTAAGTTCGGCAGCTTTACGCTCAAGAGCGGCCGTCAGTCCCCGTTCTTTATGAACGCCGGCGCTTACGTGACGGGCTATCAGCTCAAGAAGCTGGGCGAGTATTACGCCCAGGCTATCCACGATAACTTTGGCGACGACTTTGACGTGCTGTTTGGGCCGGCCTACAAGGGCATTCCCCTGGCCGTCGTGACCGCAATTGCCTACCACGAGCTGTACGGCAAGGAGGTCAAGTACTGCTGCGACCGTAAGGAGGCCAAGGACCACGGTGCCGATAAGGGCAACCTGTTGGGCTACGAGCCCCAGGACGGCGACCGCGTGGTCATGGTCGAGGATGTCACCACCAGCGGCAAGTCCATCGACGAGACCTATCCCAAGGTCAAGGCTGCTGCCGACGTCGAGATCAAGGGCCTCATCGTGTCCCTCAACCGCATGGAGGTCGGCAAGGGTGGCGTGACCACCGCGCAGAAGGAGATCGAGGCCAAGTACGGTTTCCCCGTCGCGAGCATCGTCTCCATGGCCGAGGTCGTCGAGACCCTCTACAACCACGAGATTGACGGTAAGGTCGTCATCGACGACGAGCTCAAGGCCGCCATCGACGCTTACTACGAGCAGTACGGAGCTCGTTAGTTACGGCGTTTTGCCAAACGCCGTAACCGGCCGACGCTGCGCGCCGCCCAGGGCGACAATTTGTCATTCAAAAGGCGAGGCATGACCAGAGGGTCAATGCCTCGCCTTTTTCATGCCAACTTGTTCGCCCTGGACGTCGCTCGCTGTCCGTCCTCTACCTGCGGTGTTGCCTTGCTCCGGATGGGTAGTCATTGGGGACGTTCTTAAATGACTACTTGCTCTCGTTAGATAAGCGTCCGAGAACCACGCTCGTCGCTACTTAAGCCCCGGGAGGCGGGTGTAGGGGAATGAGCGCTCTAGGAACTCGGAGCAGCGGGCGTAATCTTTGGCGAAGTAGCTGCTGTAGAGCGAATCGAGCACGTATTGCACGGCGATGTGGCTGGCGAACTGCGTGATGCGATGCGTCATGCTCTCGTGGTCACTCACCGTAAGGTAGGCGGCAAAGCCGGGGTGAATGCGCGCGCAATAAGGTGTGCCGATGACGATGACTGGGACATGCCGACTGCTGAGGATCGGCAAGATGTCCTTGAGGTTGGGGGCAAGGCCGCTGTAGGAGATGACGATTGCCGCATGGTCGGGACCCGAGGCGAGCGCCGTTCGCACCTGGGCCTCGCCACCGTTGTGGCACGTCGCGCTTTTACCGGCGGAGAGCAGGCGATCGCGGAACATTCCCGCTGGATAGAGGTTGTGCGAGCCCGTGTAGATGTCGACCTGTCGGGCGTTCGCGATGAGCTTGGCGGCGTGGTCAAGCTGCGTGGGGTCGAGCAGTTCCTGCGTTTCGGCCAGCGTGGTCTGGTAGAGCCCCTCCATGCGCTCCATAACCTGCGCAGGGGTGGACGTGGCGTCGAAGGGAAAGTTGATGTCCACGTCGCGCCGATTGCCCGATTCGGTTGCCAGGCGGATGAGCTCGACTTTGAGATCCTTAAAGCCCTCGAGGCCGAGCTTTTTGCAAAAACGGTGCACGCTCGCAACAGAAACATTGGTGCGCGCGGCAAATTCCTTAATAGAAAGTCCGCGGATGTCCTCGCCGATGGCAAGGGCTGCAATGCCGAGCTGTTGCTCGGTAGGGGTAAGGCCCTGTGCCTCGGAAATCTTGCGTTTGATATCCATACGAACTCCCACACTCGCCAAACCTGCCAAAAAGGGACAGGTTTATTTTGGCACGTTTCGGTCGGTATCAGGAAGTATCAGGGACGGGGCGGCGGCAGGACTTGAGAACGAAAAGAAGTGTCGGGTTTGGCACCCCTGCCCCTGCCTGCCGCGCGCGTGGGCGATACTCAGCTTATCGACCCGCGATGCAAAGGAGATGCTCATGGCAAACATCAAGTTCCCCGAGGGCTTCTATTGGGGTGGCGCCACCGCCGCCAACCAGTTTGAGGGCGCTTGGAACGTGGACGGCCGCGGTCCTTCCGTCGACGACCACTTCCTGGGCGGCAGCTACAAGGAACCGCGTCAGATTACGGTCGACATCGACCCCAACCGCTTCTATCCCAACCATGACGGCATCGATTTCTACCATCACTACGAGGAGGACATCGCGCTGTTCGCCGAGATGGGCTTCAACATGTTCCGCATGTCCATCTCCTGGAGCCGTATCTTCCCCAACGGCGACGATGCTGAGCCCAACGAGGCCGGCCTCGCCTTCTACGACCGCGTCTTCGACTGCCTGCGCGCCCACAACATCGAGCCGCTCGTGACCCTCTCACACTACGAGATGCCCTATCACCTGGTCGAGAAGTACAACGGCTGGGCGAGCCGCGAGCTCATCGGCTTCTTTGAGAAGTACTGCCAAACCGTCTTCGACCGTTACCAGGACAAGGTCAAGTTCTGGCTCACCTTCAACGAGATCAACTGCGGTACTCAGGACATGGGCAACCTCTTCGAGACCAGCATGATTCAGGGCTTTGAGGGCCCGGCTTCGGCGGTTCACACCACGCCGCAGGCCCGTATGCAGGCGCTGCATCACCAGTTTGTCGCCAGCGGTCGCGTGGTGCGCTATGCCCACGAGCATTACCCGCAGTTCAAGATGGGCAACATGGACTGCTTTATCCTTTCCTATGCCGCCACGTGCGATCCGGCCGACGTGTTCGCCACGCAGCAGGAGATGAACGCCATGAACTGGTACTGCTCCGACGTGCAGGTGCGCGGAAAGTACCCGTTCTATGCCAAGCGCTTCTGGGCCGAGAACGATGTTGAGCTTGTGATGGAGGACGGCGACCTGCAGGATATCGCCGACGGCAAGGTCGACTTCTACACCTTTAGCTACTACATGTCCGGCACCGTGGGCACCCACAAGGACCACGAGATGACCGAGGGCAACATGACCTTTGGCGGAAAGAATCCCTATCTGGAGTCCACCGACTGGGGCTGGCAGATCGACCCGCTGGGCCTGCGCATCGCCCTCAACGAGATTTATGCTCGCTACGAGATTCCGCTGATGGTGGTCGAGAACGGCATGGGCGCTTACGACGAGGTCGAGGAGGACGGCTCCATCCACGACCCGTATCGCATCGCCTACTTGCGCAGCCACATCAAGGCCATGGGCGAGGCCATTGCCGACGGCGTTGACCTGATTGCCTACACCTGGTGGGGCCCCATCGACCTGGTTTCCGCTGGCACCGGCGAGATGCGCAAGCGCTACGGCTTCATCCACGTCGATAAGTACGACGACGGCACCGGTACCTACGAGCGCCGCCGCAAGGACAGCTTCTTTGCATACCAGAAGATCATCAAGTCCAACGGCACCGAGGGCCTGGAGTAATCGACAATATGAGCGCCACTGGGGAAATGGTTTTGGGAAGGGCTTGGAAGGGCTTGCGATTCGAGCCCTCACCTTAGCAATTTGATCATTTGGCACTATAATCACCATAGGCATGCGCATAACGTTGCGCTTAATCAAGAGGAGAAAACGTATGGGTCTGTTTGACATGTTTAAGAAGAAGGCTGAGCCCGCGGCTGCCGCTGCTCCGGCCTCCATCTCTGCTTCTGCCGGCGCCGACGTGCTGTGCTCGCCCGTCAAGGGCAAGGTCATCAAGATGGCCGACGTGCCCGATCCCGTCTTTGGTGGCGAGGTTCTGGGCAAGGGCTGCGCCGTGTGGCCCGAGGACGATCTGGTCTACGCTCCCTGCGACGGCAAGGTGACCGTCACCATGGGTCACGCCGTGGGCCTGCAGTCCGATAGCGGCATCGAGGTCCTGGTGCACGTTGGTGTCGATACCGTCAACATGAACGGTGACGGCTTCGAGGGCTTCGTCAAGGCCGACGACGTCGTGAAGGCCGGCCAGCCCTTGCTCAAGATCGACCGCGCCAAGATCGCTGCTGCCGGCTACAAGGACTGCGTCGTCGTGGCTGTGTCCAACACCGCCGAGTTCGCCGACGTCGAGCTTACCGTCGAGGCCGAGTCTGCCGTCGCTGCTGGTGACGCCATCGTTAAGGTCGTCCGCAAGTAAACTGCGACATCCAAAGGATGTGCAAGGGTGGTCGAATTGTCCGACCACTCTTTTTTATTACAATGCGGCGGAACGTTTTATTGCGCGTTGGGCGGACCGGTAAACCGTTCGGACGTTAAATCGAGCCGACTGCGCCTTTGCTTTGCCGGGGGTGTTCGTTAGCGGCTAGTATGGCCTTATTGTTACGACGTGCACCGCGTCGGGAAGCGCGGTGCCGCTTGTTGGGAGGAATGTCATGAAGAAGAAGCTGCTGCTTGCGCCCCTGATGGCTGTTCTGGTCGCGTGCGTGGTTGTGCTTTCCGGCTGCGGAGGTCCTTCGGTTGAGGAGCTCATCACCGAGGATCTTACGACGCAGTTTGACGAGGTCAAGAACGGTGGCGACGACTTTCTCGCCGGCCTGGAAGAGGCCTCGGGTGACGAGTTCGAGCAGCTGGGCATCGATCCCAAGGAGTACGCCAAGAGCTATCTCGAGGGCTTTGACTACAAGATCGGCGACGTGACGGTCGACGAGGACAAGGGCACCGCAACTGCCGAGGTCACCATTACCTGCAAGTCCATGAACCAGATCGTTGAGGATTTTGCCACTCAGTACCAGGAGAAGGTCGCCGCGCTCGATTCGATGCCTTCCGATGACGAGCTGTACAAGATGGCCGGTCAGGTTATGGTCGATGTGACCAAGGCTGCTAAGACCAAGGACACCAAGGTCGCCTTCAAGTACTCCTGCAATGACGACGGCGAGTGGTCTGCTGACGATTCCGCAACCAACGAGATGATGAATGCCATGATGAGCTAGGGGAGTTACGCGGTTCTACGAACCGCGTAACCAGTTGACGCTGCGCGCCGCCCAGGACGACAATTTGTCATTCAAAAGGCGAGGCATGACCAGAAGGTCTATGCCTCGCCTTTTTCATGCCAATTTGTTCGCTCTGGCGACCGCTCGCTCATATGACCCAATCCGCTGTCAAGAGCCACAATGGCCCCGCCGACCGCTTGCAATCGGTCGGCGGGGCCTGC